>NZ_BSSF01000020.1:0-116195 GCF_030268985.1 Microbispora sp. NBRC 16548 | reverse complement strand
CTGGTTACCACCCGACAACGTCCGAATCGGCCGCCGCGGATCAGGCGGACGAATGTCCAACGCCTCCGACAACCGCTTGGCCTCGGCGAACTCACTCCGCCGATCCAGCCAGCCCAGCCACCGCGGCCGGGTGTAACGGCTCAGGCTCGCCAGCGTGATGTTCTGCGCCACCGGATGATCCAGCAGCAACGCCTGCGCCTTACGCTCCTCCGGCGCCAGACCCATGCCCATCCGCACCGCCCGCGTCGTACTACCCGGCCGCACCACCCGCCCATCCAGCACAACCCGGCCACTGGCCCGCCGCGCACCGTAGATCGCCTCGACGATCTCGCTGCGGCCCGAACCGACCAGACCGGCCAGCCCGACGATCTCCCCGGCCCGGATACTGAACGACACCTGCGCGAACCGGCCGGGCAGCGTCAGGTTCTCCACCCGCAACACCTCCGGCCGCCCCTCATGAGCCTCCCGGCCCGGCCGGGGCGGGAAGACATACTCCACATTGCGGCCGGTCATCAACGCCACGATCTGCGAGGTCGGCGTGTCCTTGGCCGCCAGACCCACCGCGACCGTCCGCCCGTCCTTCAACACCGTGACCCGATCCCCGATCTCCCGGATCTCCTCCAAACGGTGAGAGATGTAGATCACCGCCACCCCCTGAGAGGTGAGATCACGGATCACCCGGAACAGGTTTTCCACCTCGTCATGCGCCAACGCCGCCGACGGCTCGTCCATGATGATCAACCGAGCCGAATGTGACAACGCCCGAGCCATGCTCACGATCTGCTTGTGCGCCGGAGACAACCGGCCCACCTCGGTACGAGGCCGGATCTCCCCGTGCCCCAGCCGCCCCAGCAACTCAGCCGTCGCCCGATCGGCCTCGGCCCGCCGGGAGAACCCGAAGCTGGCCATCTCATGGCCCAGGAAGATGTTCTCCGTCACGCTCAACCCGTCGACCAGGTCGAGCTCCTGATAAATGGTGGCGATGCCGTGGCCCATCGCCGCGGTCGGCGGCGCCAGCCGCACCGGCGAACCGTCCAGCAACACCTCCCCCTCATCCGGCGCATGAGCACCCGACAAGATCTTGATGAGCGTGGACTTCCCGGCGCCGTTCTGGCCGAGCAGGCAGTGCACCTCGCCGGCCCTGACCTCAAGGTCCACGCCGTCCAGCGCGCGTACGCCGGGGAACTGCTTGACGATCCCCCTCATCTGAAGCAGGGGGTTTTCGTCTCCCATGGGGGTCTCCCAACGATGATCAGTTGGCGGAGTAGACGTGATCGCTGATAAGGCGGGTGGCGCCGATGACACCCGCGGTGTCGCCGAGTTCGGACAGCACGATCGGCAGGTTTCCGGTGGCGAGCGGCAGCGACCTGCGGTAGACGACGCTTCTGATCTCCGCGAGCAGCACGTGACCGAGCTTGGCCACGCCACCCGCGATGATCACGAGGCCGGGGTTGAAGAAGCTGACCAGGCTCGCCAGCACCTGGCCCACCCGGCGCCCGCCGTCGCGGATCAGCCCGATCGCACCCGCGTCGCCCTGCGCCGCCGCGGCGGCGACGTCCTCGGCCGTCAGCGTGCCCGCGACCGCGAGCCGCTCGGCCAGGTAGGGCGAGCCGCCCGCGCGGGCCACCGCGACGGCCTCGCGCGCCAGCGCGGCGCCGCCGAAGTACGCCTCCAGACATCCGGAGTTGCCGCAGGAGCAGACCGGCCCGAGGTCGTCCACCCGGATGTGGCCGATGTCGCCGGCGCTGCCGGAGACCCCGCGGTAGATCTTGTTGTCCACCACGATGCCGCAGCCGATACCGGTGCCGATCTTGACGAGCAGGAAGTCGTCGACGTGCCGCGCGAGACCGGCGTGCAGCTCCCCGAGGGCCATGATGTTGACGTCGTTGTCGACCACCGTGGGGCAGCACAATGCCTGCCCGACCGTCTCCCTGACCGGGTAGCGGTCCCAGCCCGGCATGATCGGCGGCACCACCGGAACGCCTTCTGCGAAGCTCACCGGCCCGGGGACGCCGATGCCGGCGCCGCTGAGATCGGTGAAAAGCCCGTCCCTGCTCAGCTTGCCGAGCAGTTCGATGGCCCGGTCGAGCACGACGGCGGGTCCCTCTCTGATGTCGCAGGGCTCGCTCAGGTGGCCGAGCACCTCGAGCTCTCCGTCGGTGACCGCGACGTCGATCGAGGTGGCGCCGATGTCGATTCCGGCGAACCGGATGTCATGGGCCAGCCGTACGCGTCCCGAGCGCCTGCCACCTCGCGAGGCGGCCAGTCCGTCGGGCTCGGCGAGGCCCAGCTCGACCAGCCGGTCCAGCTCGACGTTGAGCTTCGACCGTGACAGGTCCACCACGTCGCCGAGTTCGGCGCGGGAGCGCCCGCCGTCCCTCAGCAACCGCAGGAGCGCGGCCTGGTGGACGTTCTCCGGCCTGATGGTCGTCCTCTTCACGTACGCCTCCGCGTCCCGGTGATTGGCTGGAAACGTACCTCTTTTCTGCTGATCAGGGAAGACCTTTTATCGATGTGATGCAACCTTTCGCTGAAATCAGCAAAAGTCGCGTCCACTGCGTACGGGGTAGGAGTGCAGGAGGATGGTTGGAGGGCGCATGCTGGGGTTGCCTGACGAGGTGCGCGGCTGCCTGTTCGACATGGACGGGGTGCTCACGCGCACGG
Organism: Microbispora sp. NBRC 16548; assembly: GCF_030268985.1. NCBI lineage: Bacteria > Bacillati > Actinomycetota > Actinomycetes > Streptosporangiales > Streptosporangiaceae > Microbispora > Microbispora sp. NBRC 16548. The sequence goes on along the minus strand of NZ_BSSF01000020.1, from coordinate 113,531 downwards.
CCCGGATCCACGCCGCGGCGTGGAAGGAGATGTTCGACGAGTACCTGCGCGACCGGGCGGTCGCCACCGGCACGCCCTTCGTGCCCTTCGACGAGACCGGTGACTACGAGCGGTATGTCGACGGCAAGAAGCGCCTGGACGGCACGCGGGGGTTCCTGCGGGCCAGGGGCATCGACCTGCCCGAGGGCAAGCCGGACGACCCGCCGGGCATGCCCACCGTCAACGGCCTGAGCAACCGCAAGAACGAGCTGGTCCAGGCGATCCTCGACCGGCAGGGCGTGGAGGTCTTCGAGGGCTCGGTGCGCTACCTGCGCGCCGCCCGCGACGCCGGGCTGCGCCGCGCGGTCGTCTCCAGCAGCGCCAACACCGCGCGCGTGCTCGCCGCGGCCGGACTTGAGGACATGTTCGACGCGCGGATCGACGGCGAGGTGGCCAGGGAGCGCGGCCTGGCCGGCAAGCCCGCCCCCGACATGTTCCTCGCCGCGGCCGAGACGCTCGGGCTCGCGCCGGCCGAGGCCGCGGTGTTCGAGGACGCGCTGGCGGGGGTCGCCGCCGGGCGCGCGGGCGGCTTCGCCGTGGTGGTGGGCGTGGACCGCGGGCATCAGGCCGAAGCCCTGCGGGACAACGGCGCCGACGTGGTGGTGACGGACCTCTCCGAACTGCTGGACGACAAATGATCAAGCATCCCGCCTTCATCGTCGAGCCGTGGTCGGTGCGGGAGTGCCAGCTGCACACCGATGTGCTCGCCCAGACCGAGTCGGTGTTCGCGCTGTCCAACGGGCACATCGGGCTGCGCGGCAACCTCGACGAGGGCGAGCCGTACGGGCTGCCGGGCACCTACCTCAACTCCTTCTACGAGCTGCGCCCGCTGCCGTACGCCGAGGCGGGCTACGGCTACCCCGAGTCCGGCCAGACGGTCGTCAACGTCACCAACGGCAAACTGATCCGGCTGCTCGTGGACGACGAGCCGTTCGACGTCCGGTACGGCACGCTGCACTCACACGAGCGGGTCCTCGACCTCCGGGCGGGCACGCTCACCCGGAAGGTCTGCTGGAGTTCGCCGACCGGGGCGCAGGTGCGCGTCACCTCGACCCGGCTCGTGTCGTTCACCCACCGGGCCGTGGCCGCGGTCCGCTACGAGGTGGAGCCGGTGGACCAGCCGCTCAACGTGGTCGTCCAGTCGGAGCTGGTGGCCAACGAGACCGTGCCGCCGCCGACCGCCGATCCCCGCGCCGCCGCCGCGCTGGAGGCGCCGCTGGTGCTGGAGGAGAACGTCGCCGCGCGCAACAACGTGTGCGTCATGGTCCACTCCACCAGGGCCAGCCGGCTGCGGGTCGCGGCGGCGATGCGTCACGAGATCGACGGCCCGGACGGCACCCGCGTCGAGTGCGACGGCGGCGGCAACGTCAGCCGGGTCACGATCGCCACCCGGCTCGTGCCGGGCGAGCGGCTGCGGCTGGACAAGTTCTTCGCCTACGGCTGGTCGGCCAAGCGGTCCCGGCCCGCGATGCACGACCAGGTCGTGGCGGCGCTGGCGGCGGCCCGGCTCACCGGGTGGGACGGCCTGTGCGCCGAGCAGCGTGCCTTCCTCGACGACTTCTGGGCGGGTGCGGACGTCGAGGTCGAGGGCGACGCCGAGGTGCAGCAGGCCGTGCGCTTCGGGCTGTTCCACCTGCTCCAGGCGGGCGCCCGGCTGGAGCGGCGGCCCATCCCCGGCAAGGGGCTGACCGGCTCCGGCTACGACGGGCACGCGTTCTGGGACACCGAGAGCTTCGTGCTGCCGGTGGCCATCTACACCTACCCCCGGGCCGCCGCCGACGCCCTGACGTGGCGCGCCTCGATCCTGCCCCTCGCCCAGGCGCGGGCCGAGCAGCTCGGGCTGGCCGGGGGCGCCTTCCCCTGGCGGACGATCAACGGCGAGGAGTGCTCGGGATACTGGCCGGCGGGCACGGCGGCCTTCCACGTCAACGCCGACATCGCCGCCGCGGTCACACGGTACGTCGACGCGACAGAGGACACCGGCTTCGAGCGGGACATCGGCCTGCCGCTGCTCGTCGCGACCGCCCGGCTGTGGTGCGCGCTCGGCCACCACGACGCCGAGGGCCGCTACCGCATCGACGGCGTGACCGGCCCGGACGAGTACAGCGCCGTCGCGGACAACAACGTCTACACCAACCTCATGGCCCAGCGGAACCTGCGGGCCGCCGCCGCGGTGGCCGTACGCCACCGCGACCGGGCCGAGCGGCTCGGGGTCACGCTGGAGGAGACGGCCATGTGGCGCGACGCCGCCGCGGCCATGCACCTGCCGTACGACGAGCGGCTGGGGGTCCACGAGCAGAGCGAGGGGTTCACCGGGCACGCGGTCTGGGACTTCGCGGGCACCGAACCCGAGCAGTATCCGCTGCTGCTCCACTTCCCCTACTTCGACCTGTACCGCAAGCAGGTCGTCAAGCAGGCCGACCTCGTGCTGGCCATGCACCTGTGCGGCGAGGCGTTCACGCCCGGGCAGAAGGCGCGCAACTTCGCCTACTACGAGGCGCTGACCGTGCGGGACTCCTCGCTGTCGTCCTGCACCCAGGCCGTGCTCGCCGCCGAGGTGGGGCAGCTCGACCTCGCCTACGCCTATCTCGGCGAGGCCGCACAGATGGACCTGCTCGACCTGGAGCACAACACCCGCGACGGCGTCCACATGGCCTCGCTGGCCGGGGCGTGGATCGCGCTGGTGGCGGGGTTCGGCGGCATGCGGGCACGCGAGGGGCGGATCTGCTTCGCCCCCCGCCTGCCCTCGGGCATCACCCGGCTCACCTTCCGCGTCCGCTACCGGGGCCGCCTGCTGCGGATCGACGTCACCCCGGCCGGCACGACGTACCGGCTCCTGCACGGCCCGCCCCTCACGCTGTCGCACCACGGCGAGGAGGTGACGCTCGGCGCGCAGCCGCAGGCCCGGCGCAACGCGCCGCCGCCCTTCCCGGACCTGCGGGTCAGGCAGCCGCCCGGCCGCGCGCCCGCGCCCCGGCGGCCAGGGGACCTGTCCCGCGATCTCATCGGCCCGGCCGAGCAGGCCGAGGAGCTCTGACGGCCCGGCCGGGCGCGTCGAGAGGGGGTCAGAGCATCGCCTGCAGGGAGGCGCCCGCCTGCTCGCCCAGCTTCGTCGGGAGATAGGGCTGCTCGGCCATGACGGCCTCCCAGTTGTCGCGGATCGCCTCGATGGTGAGGTCGTCGGTCCGCCAGCCCGGCCCCTCGGCCACGAACACGCGGGCGATCCGCCCGGCCCCGACCGAGAACACCTCGCCGCTGGTCTCGCAGCTCTCATGGGCCAGGTACGCCACCAGCGGGCTGACCCGCTCGGGGGTGAACCTGCTCTCGAACTCCGCGGGCAGCAGCGTCTCGGTCATCCGCGTCCACGCGACGGGGGCGATCGCGTTGGCCTTGATGTTCGCCCGCGCGCCCTCGATGCCGAGCGTCTTGGTCAGGCCCACCAGGCCCATCTTGGCCGTCGAGTAGTTGGCCTGGCCGAAGTTGCCGAACAGCCCGGCGGGCGAGGAGGTGTTCACGATCCGCCCGTACGCCTGCTCCTTCATGTGCGGGAACGCCGCGCGGCTGACCAGGAAAGAGCCGCGCACGTGCACGGCGATCACGGCGTCGAACTCCTCGACCGTCATCTTCCCGAACGACCGGTCGCGCAGGATGCCGGCGTTGTTGACGACCACGTCGACGCGGCCGAACGCGTCGAGCGCCGTCCGCACGATCGCCTCCGCGCCCTCCGGGGTGGCGACGTTGTCGGTGCTGGCCACCGCCTCTCCGCCGTCCTTCACGATCAGTTCGGCGACCTCCGCCGCCGGGCCGGAGGACGCGCCGGAGCCGTCGAGGGCGCCGCCGAGGTCGTTGACGACGACCTTCGCCCCGCGCCGCCCGAGCAGCAGCGCGTGCGACCGGCCGAGCCCGTGCCCGGCTCCGGTGACGATCGCGACCCTCCCGTCGAACCTGAGCTCAGACCCCTCAGCAGCCGACATGGCGCCACCCTTCCTGAAAGAGAACAAGGTTCTGGTAGCACCTTATCCTTCGGCGGCGGTGGCGGTCAGAAGTAGTCGGCCGTCCAGTGCACGGCGCGGGGGTGCTCGACGACGGCCCTCACCTCGGCCTCCTCCAGCAACAGCGGCCTGGCCATGCCGGTGCGCTCGCCCCGGCGCTCCCACTCCTCGAAGAGGAGGGGCAGGGCGGCGCGGACCGGAGGGTCGAGCGGCGCGCGCAGCCGTCCCGAGCGCACGCCGCGCGCACGGGCCTCGGCGGCCACGGCGCGCAGCAACGGGGCGGCCGCCCCGTCGCCCGCGAGCGCCACCTCGACCACGTCTCCGGCGCTCCAGTCCACCACCGCGTACGCCATGGGGGTGCCGCGCTCGTGGACCAGCAGGATCTCGTGCGGCGGGCCATACCAGACGGGCACACGACCGATCCAGTCGCCCGCGGACCGCACGGTGGTGAGCGGGCGCCGGTCGTCGTACCGGTCGTGCAGCGCGGCGAGCACCGGCCAGTCGCCGAGCCCCACCGGCTCGGCGGTCCAGCCGGCGTCGGCGGGCGCACCGGCGGCGAAGCGGCCGTCCACGCGCGGCCGGTCGAACACCCGCCAGCCGGAACCGGCGTAGACGCCCGGCGTGCCGGTGAACAGCAGCGACCACGCGCACCCGGCCGCCGTCATCGCGTCGGCCGCCGTCGCGAGCAAGCGCCTGACCAGCCCCCTGCCCCGGGCGTCCGGCCTCGTCGCGACGCTGGACAGGCAGCCCACCGGCTGGACCCCGCTGCGGGCGTCGCGCACCTGACGGGGCAGCCAGTACACCACGGCCAGAACGCCGGTGGCGTCCACGGCCACGAACGTGCGGTCGAGGCGCCCCTCGTCCTGCTCGTACAGCGGCACGACGTGGGACGCGCCGAACGCCCGCTCCCACAGCGCGTACAGGGACGCCGCCTCGTCCGCGCGTACGGTCCTGAACTCGGTCACCCCATGCGCTCCAGCATCCGGGGCGTCACCTCGTGGTTCAGCGCGAGCCCCGCACGGTGGCGCCGGATCTCGTCCAGCACGAGCGCGCCCTGGCGCCTTCTCGCCTCCACCGTCCCGGCCGCCTGGTGCGGCGTGAGCAGGACGTTCGGCAGGGTCCTGAATCCGTGGTCCGCGGGCAGCGGCTCGGCGTCGAAGACGTCGATCGCGGCGTCGATCCGCCCGGTGCGCAGCTCCGCCAGGAGCGCCTCCTCGTCCACCAGCCACGATCTGGCCGTGTTCACCAGCCCCGCGCCGTCAGGCATGAGCGCCAGCTCGCGCGCGCCGAGCAGGTGCCTGGTCTCCGGCAGCACCGGCGCGTGCAGGGCCACGATCCTGCTCGTGCCCAGCAGTTCGTCCAGCGGCACGGCGGGCACGCCCGGCTCGCCGCCGAAGTAGGGATCGCTCACCACCGGCTCCGCGCCGAGGGCGCGCACCAGCTCCAGGTAGGCCCGGCCGGTGCGGGATGCGCCGACGACCCCCACGCGGCATCCCAGGAGCTCGTGCCGCGGCGGCGCCTGCTCCGCCGCGTGCCAGTCGGCGCCGCCGCGGAGCGCGTGGTCGAAGCGGTGGATCCGGTGCAGGAGGGACAGGGTGAAGGCGAGCGCCACCTCGGCGACCGGGCGGGCCATCGCCTGCCCCGCCTGGGTCACCCTGATCCCCCGCGCGAACACCTCGCCCGTGACGAAGAACTTGACGCTGGCGCCGATGTGGGCGACCAGCCGCAGCCCCGGCGCGAGGTCCAGCAGGGCCGCGTCGAGGACCGGCATCCCCCAGCCCGTGACCAGGATCTCCGTGCCGGGAAGCGCCCGCACCAGGCGGTCCGGGTCGGACGGGTCGTCGAGCAGACGGGCGCCGCCGAGCTCCCGCCCGAACAGCCGGGCGCGCAGGTCCGGCGGCACGCAGACCAGCGTGCGCGCGTCAGTCGAGCCAGGCATCGAGGTGCTCCGCCACGAAGTCGTCGTCCACGAGCCAGGGGTAGGCGACCGTCACCCGGGTCAGCTCCTCGGCCTGGCCCGGCGACAGGCCCTCGTCCGGGTCCAGGCACCAGACGCCGGCGAGCAGGCCCTGCCGCCTGAGCACCTCGTGCACGCCCGCGATGCACCCGGAGAAGCCGTGCGCGGCGTCGAAAACCGCCGCGTTGGCGTCGGTCAGCTGCTGCGCCTTCCCGGCCAGCCCGGCCGGGTCCCGGGACACCTGCTCGGCCATCGCGACGGCCGCCCGGGTCCACACCGCCCACTGGCCGAGCAGGCCGCCGCGGAATCGCAGCCCTCCGGGCAGCGTGGCGAGCAGGTCGCCGATGATGTGGTCGTCGTTGCCGGTGTAGAGCGCCACCTCGTCGCGCCGGTCCGCCGCGGCGACGCCGTGCGCGACCTCAAGCGTGCGATACCGGTCGAACGGCGCGACCTTGATCGCGACGGTGGACGGCTGATCGGCGAGCGCTCGCCAGAAGCCCCTCGACAGCTCGGGTCCGCCGATGGCCCGTTGCAGGTAGAAGCCGATCACGGGCAGCACCTCGCCCACCGCCCGCGCCCGCTCCAGCAGATCCGCCTCGGTGGCGCCGGGGACGACCGGCGACAGCAGCACAGCGTCGTACCCGAGGCCCGCCGCGAGTTCCGCCTCCGCGACCGCCTGGGCGACGGGACCGCAGGCGCCCGCGATCGTCACGACGTCCCCGGCGCGCCCGCTCACGGCGACGGTCTCGGCGGCCAGTTCCAGCACCGGGCGCAGCATCCCGGCCTCCCGGATCGCGAACTGGGTGGTATGCACGCCGACGGCGATCCCACCGGCGCCCGCCGCGAGGTAGTAGCGGGTCAAGGCCCGCTGGCGGCGCTCGTCGAGCGCACGGTCAGCGGTGAGGGCGAGCGGGTGAGCGGGGATGACCGCCCCGGCGAGCAGCGGTGCGAGGGACATCAGAACCTCCCGTCGCGCACGGCGAACTTGGTGGGCTTGCCCGACACCGGCAGTCCCCGCGCCAGCCAGTCGGCCTGCCACTCGACCAGCGTGCCCAGGGGGACGTCCGGGTAGCCGAACAGCGCGTGGCAGCGCGTGGCGTCGCTGAGCAGGGCGGTACGCGCCTCGGTCCCGGTGAACTCGGCGGCGACGCCGAACCTTTCGGCGAAGCGGGACGCGATCCGCCGGACCGACGCGGTCTCCGGACCGGTGATGTTGACCACGAAGGGGTTCGCGGCGGCGTGTTCCAGCGAGCGGAGCGCGACCTCGTTGGCGTAGCCCTGCCACACGACGTTGACGTGACCGGTGGTGACGTCAACCGGCGCACCCGACAGCACCGTCTGACCGATGTCGGCGAGCACGCCGTAGCGCAGGTCGACGGCGTAGTTCAGGCGCAGCAGGCTCACCGGGGTGCCGCGCCCCGCCGCGTGCTCGAACACCCGCTCCCGGCCCAGGCAGCTCATCGCGTACTCCCCGACGGGCCCGGGCGGGTCGGTCTCGGCGCAGCCTGCGGTCTCCAGGCCGGTGAGCGGGTAGACGTTCCCCGTGGAGAACGCCGCGATCCGCGCGCCGGCGTACCGCTCCGCGACGCGCGCGGGCAGCGCGGCGTTGACCACCCAGGCGAGGTAGGGCGCGGCGGCGGTGCCGAACTTCGCCCCCACCATGAACACCACGTCGCGGGCGTCCGGCAGCGCGCTCAGGTCGGCGTTCCCCATCAGGTCGAACGTCACCGTCCGCACCCCGTGCCGCTCCAGATCGCGGGCCGCGGCGGGGTCGGACCAGCGTGACACCGCCCATACAGCGTCACCCGTACGACCGGCCGCGTCGAGGCCTCGGCGCGCCAGCCGGCACAGCGTGGGGCCCATCTTGCCGCCCGCCCCGAGCACGACGAGGTCTCCCGCGCCCGACGCCAGCGAGGCGACGAGGGCCGCGGACGGCATGGTGAGCCGGTCTTCCAGGGCGAATTCCGAGTCGAACATCATTTATCCCTTGATTCCAGACATGGTGACGCCCTCGGTGAGGTAGCGCTGGCCCACGAGGTAGGCGGCGAAGATCGGGACGAAGGCCACGGTCGCGCCCGCGAGCACGACGTTGAGCGGCACGTTCTGCTCCTGGAGCGACGCGATGCCGACCGTCAGCGTGCGCATGCCGGTGCTCTGCCCGACGATCAGGGGCCAGAGGAAGTCGTTCCAGTGCCACAGGAAGACGAACAGACCGAGCGTGGCGAGGATCGGCTTGCACAGGGGCAACACGATCCTGACGAAGATCGTCCACTCCGACGCGCCGTCCAGCCGGGCCGCCTCGAACAGCTCGTCGGGCAGCGCCCCGATGAACTGCCGCATCAGGAAGACCGCCTGCGCGTTGGCGAGGGTCGGCACGATGAGCCCCCAGAAGGTGTCCACCCCGCCCGCGTTGGCGACCAGGACGAACAGCGGGATCAGCGTCACGTGGTACGGCACCATCACCATCGCGAGGAACGACCAGAACATGGTCTCCTTGCCGGGGAAGCGCTTCTTGGCGAACGCGTACCCGGCGAGCGAGGCGAGCAGCAGCACGAGCACGACGCTGACCACCGAGTAGATCAGCGTGTTCAGCGTCCACAGCGGCAGGTCTCCGCCACCCAGCACCCGCTCGTACGCCCCGGTGGCCAGCGGCCAGGGCAGCAGGCTGCCGGGGAACTCGACCGCCGCCACCGGCTTCAGGCTGAGCACGACCATCGCGTAGAACGGGAAGATCGTGACGATCGAGGCGACGCTCAGGAGCGCGATCCTCACGGCCCGGCCGGCGGGTCCCGGCTCCAGCGCTCGGTATGCGGTCACTTGGCCCTCCCGATGAGCAGTCGCTGGATCAGCGCGACGAACAGAGTGAGCACGAACAGGGCGACGCCGAGGGCGCTGGCGTAGCCGAGGTCGAAGTACTTGAAGCCCTGGTCGTAGAGGTCCATGACCAGGGTGTAGCTGGAGCGGCCCGGGCCTCCGCTCGTCATGACGTAGACGAGGTCGAAGACCTGGAAGGAGTTCGTGGTCTCGATCACGGCCAGGAAGAAGATCGCCGGCCGCAGCTGCGGCAGGACCACGTAGCGGAAGCGCTGCCAGGGGCCCGCGCCGTCGCTCAGCGCCGCCTCCTCCAGCTCGCGCGGCAGGTCCTGGAGCCGGGCCAGGACGATCAGCATGCCGTACCCGAAACGGGACCAGACCGACACGATCACCAGAGCGGGGATGACGAGGACCGGCGAGGCCAGCCACGAGCCGCCGATCAGCTCACCCAGCGGTCCCGAAGAGGAGAAGAGCCAGGTGAAGATCGTCGCGGCCAGCACGAGGCTGGTGATCACCGGGAGGAAGAAGATCGACCGGAAGAGCCGCACACCGCGGAACGAGCGGCGCACCAGCAGCGCGAGCCCCACCGACACACCGACCGACAACGGCAGGTAGAGGACCGTGTAGATCACGGTCACCCTGAGCGCCTGCCAGAAGAGCGGATCGTGCAGCATCCGCTGGAAGTTCTCCAGGCCGACGAACGTCGGGCTGTCTCCGACCGTGTACTCGAAGAAGCCGAGTAAGGTCCCCACGACGGCAGGGCCGAACCGGAAGGCCAGGAACAACAGGAAGCACGGCAGGACGAACGCCAGGCCCCAGCGGGCCTCGTACCGGGCGCCCGCCGACCTGCGCCGGGCCGTGGCTCGGCGCGGACGCGCCTGCGCGGTGACCGTCACGGGTGAACCTCACAAGTGGTGTCGAGACTTTCGCACCGGCCTGCCGCGGATCACGGCGGCCGGCCGGGGCGTCTGGGGGCCGGCCTACTGGCCGATGAGGGCGTTGGCCGCGGTGGCGGCGTCGGTCAGGGCCTGCTGCGGGCTCTTCTGGCCGATCAGCGCGGCCTGGATCTCCGGCGCGAGCACGCCCATGACGTCGCGCGCCTTGTCGTGCAGCGGCGCGCCCTGCATCAGGTCGAGCGTCTTCTCCATCTCGGCGTTCGGCCCGTCGGCGTAGAGGGCGCCGGTCGACTTCTGCGGGGAGAAGAAGCCCGAGGCCGTGTCGTACGCCTTGGTGACGGCGGTCCCGGAGGCGAAGGCCAGCCACTTGCCGGCCGCGTCCTTGGCCTTGGATCCCTTGAGCATCGACAGCGCGCCAATGGAGCCGTAGCCGACCTGCTTGGCGTCGCTCAGGGGCGGGTGGATCTCGATGTTCTCCGCGCCCCAGAACGACTCGACGTCCGCGGGCACCTGCTGCCAGGTGCAGGCCGTCTTGTTCTGCGCCAGGTGCGTCTGCTCGAACGCGGGGATGCCGGTGAGCAGGTCCTTCTCGACGTAGCCCTTGTCGGCGAGCGTCTTGAGGAAGGTCAGCGCCTTGAGGCCCTCGGGGCCGTCGAAGGCCACCTTGGCGCCGTCGGACGTGAACACGCTGCCGCCCGCCTCCCACAGCAGCGGATAGAACGACTGGTTCAGCGTGGCGCCGGGGTCGGCGTAGTAGTTGGCGACGTCGAAGCCCTTCTCCTTGAGCTTCGGCGCGATCGCGAGCACGTCGTCCCAGGTCTTGGGAGCCTCCACCCCGGCCGCGTCGAGCACCTTCCGGTTGCACATCAGCGGGTTCGCGCCCATCAGGATCGGGGCGCCCATCAGCTTCCCGTCGATGGTGACCGCCTGCTTGACGTTGTCGCGGTAGTCCGCCTTGGCGGTGTCGGACAGGTAGGCGTCGACCGGCTCGATGGCCTTGGCGAACTTCGGGATCTGGTCGGGGATCAGGTAGACGAGGTCGGGTCCCTTGTTGCCGGCGATCGCCGTGGTGAGCGACTCCTCGCGCTTGGCCCAGGGATAGATCTCGACCTTGACGTCGATGTTCGGGTTGTCCTTGGTGAACGCGGCGACCTGGCCGTCCCAGAAGGCCTTGTGCTTGGCCTCGTCCGGGATGATCGGGTACACCCACATGGTCACGGTCTGCTTGTCCGGTCCGGCGTCGGAGCCGGAGCCGCAGGCGGTGGCCGCGGCGGCGAGCGCCGCCACCACGACCGGCGCCAGCATGCGAAGTCGCATGGGAAGGTCCTCTCTCAAGAATCGGGGAAGTTCACTGCTCGGGCACGTCGGCTACGGTGCCGGTGTGCCGGGCCCGCTCGGCGGCGAAGACCGCGAGGTGGGAGGCGAGCGACTCGGCCGGGCCCGACCGGATCAGGGCGTCGTCGCCGGTGGCCACGGCGCGCACGAAGGCGTCCATCACGCCGTCGTCCCCGCCGCCGTGGCCCTCGCCGGCGGTGGCGCCGCCGACGGGGCCGGCCTCGACGGTCTCGGTCCTTCCGGTGCGGAAGTCCAGGACCGTCACCCGCTCGCCGTCTCCGATCAGCTGCCCGTGGCTGCCGAAGACGCGGGTCTGCCGATGGGTCTGCTCGGTGAAGGCGGTCATCGTGAAGGTCCCGGTGGCGCCGCCCTCGAACTCCAGGGCCAGCACCTGGTGGTCCACGACGTCGTTGTCGCAGGCGTAGACGCACCTGCCGTACGGACCGGTGCGCAGGGCCTCGGTGACGCCCGCCTCGTCCGTCGCGTCGGTGATCACGGTGACCGGCCAGACGGCCCCGCGCTCCCGCACCACCGGGTAGTAGAGCTTGGGCGCCGAGTAGGGGCACCCGGGCTCGATCGCACAGTCGAGGCAGCGGTCGGCGGCGCCCGCGGGACGCTTCTCGGGCCGGAAGTGGCCGAGGTCGCCGAAGCTCGCCACCCTGGCGATCCTGCGCCCGGTCACGTACGCCAGCCAGTCGAGGTCGTGACAGGACTTGGCGAGCAGCATCGGGCTGGCCAGCTTCTCGCTCCGCCACGGCCCGCGGACGTAGGAGTGGGCCGCGTGCCACCAGCCGACCGGCTCCAGGTGCTGCACGCTCATGATCTCGCCCAGCACGCCGGAGCGGACCATCTCCATCACCAGGTCGGTGTACGGGGTGTAGCGCAGCACATGGCAGACCGCCAGCCGGACGCCGGTCTCGGCGACCACGGAGACGATCCGCCGGCACTCCTCCTCCGTGGGCGCGAGCGGCTTCTCCAGCAGCAGGTCGCGCCCGGTCCGGGCGAAGGCGACGGCCGGGTCGACGTGATCCCTGTCCTGGGTGGCCACGATCACCGCGTCGGCCGGCACGTCCGCGGCCAGCATGTCCTGCCAGGTCGCGTACTCCGCCACCCCGGGGTGCCCGGCCGCGGCGAGGCCGCGCCGGTGGGGCTCCGGGTCGGCCACGGCGACGAGCCGCGCCCGGTCGGGGTTGCGAGCCACCCACGAGGCGTAGGTCTGGCCCCGGCTTCCGGCGCCGGCGAGGGCCAATGCGACCCGGCGTTCCATTTTCACTCCTCTGTGCTGGTTTGGGAGTAGAAGGTTAGAGAAGGAGGTTTCCGGTGGTCTGAACCCGGGGGCCGTCCGGCGGCGTCGTACGGGCGACGCCCTCCTCGACGCAGGAGGTGTGCTGGAGCAGCGAACCGTCGCCGAAGGCGGCCCCGGCGAGCGTGATCTTCCCGCCCGACAGGCGGGCGCCGACCGCGGAGTACACGTTCTTCCCGGTCTCGACCGCGACGTGGGCCGTGCCCGCGTCGCTCGTCGTGCTCCGGTAGTCGCGCAGTTCCCACTGGACGGTCCCGCCCGCGTCCGCGCGGGACAGCAGCGCCTTCGCGCCGTTGGTCCCCTCGACCACCGCACCGCCGCCCACGTGGATCCGCTGGTCCTTCCTGCCCGACAGCCGGATGCCGGTGCCCGACAGCCGGCCGCCCTGGATCCGTACGAGTGAGGCGGCGACGGGCAGCGGCGCGCCGCCCTCCTTGCCGAGCAGGGTGCTGTCGACCAGGTGCAGCTCCCCGGTGCCGTTGCAGGCGTTGCCGTCCAGGTTCGACAGCACCGACCGCACGATGTGCACGGGCGAGGTGACCGAGGACTGCACGATCTCCGAACCGGCGGCGAGTGTGAAGTCGCAGCCCTCGATGACGTTCGGGCGGGCCGACAGGGCGGACGACTGGGAGATGATCAGCCGGTCGTTCGCGGAGCAGCCGCGCATCTGGACGCCGTCGGCGTTGACCCAGATCATCCCCGAGCCTGCGAGCGACGGCTTCCCGATCACCCGCATGTCCTCCAGCGTCAAGTCGGTGACCTTCACCCGGGCGACGAACCACGAGCAGACGTGCCGGCGTACGGTGATCCGCTTGGCCGCCGAGCCCCACGCCGCGCCGGAGTTGGCGAACGTCATCAGGCCGGAGTTGCCGGTGTAGACGAGGTCGTGCTCGTACTGCCCGTGGGTGACGAACGGCCCCTGGTCGTCCCCGTCGCCGTGGCAGTTCTCCACCAGCCCGTATGCCGAGGCGGTCCAGTCGTTGAGGTGCCGGGCGTTGGAGGTGTGGCAGTCGGCCACGTGGCCGTACAGGCAGTAGATCTGCTGGGTGAGATAGCCGGCGCCGCCCCAGGTGACGGACGTGGGGTTCTTCAGCGAGCAGGAGCGCGTCTGGAAGTACGTACACCAACGGCGCATGACGACCGGCCAGAACGTGCCGGTGGCGTCGATGCCGGACACGTCGCACCAGACGGCGTACTCGTAGGCCACCGGGTGCGAGCCGGTGTACTGGTCCGCGCCCGCGCCGGTGAACGCCATGTTCCTGACGTGCACGCGCTCGACCGGCTCGATCCTCGTCCAGGTGATCGACCGTCCGGCCTTCAGCGTCCAGCCGTTGAGGTAGTTCACCCGGATGTGGGAGCCGTCCACGATCTGGGTGACCTGCACGAGCTTCTGCAGCTCGCGTTCCCACTGCCCGGCGCCCTTGCTCACCTCGGCCGACCACCACTGGCCGACCTGGAACTTCGACGAGTCGCCGACCTCGAAGACGTCCGACAGCTCCGGCATGTCGGCGGTGAGCGGCGCGGTCACCACCGTGTCGGTGACCTTGCCCCGGAAGAAGAGCACGGCCGCGAAGGGGTCGTCGTAGCCGGCCTTCTCGATGCCGTCGGTGCGGACGGTGTGGCCGCCGAAGTCGAACTCCAGGTTCGAGCGGGTGTATTTGTGGCGTTTGACGAACAGCAGGTCGGTGTGGGCCTCGATCCGGTGGATGGACGGGTCGTTGACCATCGCGTCCAGCGCGGCATCGGCCGGCGCGTCGTCGCCGAACACGCCGAACCTGCGGAAGTCGCCCACACCGTCGTGGACCTGCACCCACCGGCCCGCACCCGGACCGCCGAGGACCGTTCCGCCGTTGACCGCCGCGGTCGAGTCCGTGTCCCAGCGCACCAGCATGCCGCCGCCGTCACCGGCCGCCTTGTAGCCCGCGACCTGCACCAGCGTCCCGTCCGCGATCTTCTTGCCGTCCAGCGACAGCAGCTCGGCCACCGTCGCCACGCCGTACACCGCGGACTTCAACTCCGCCTCCGGCCCGGCGTGAGCCGTACCGGGAACCAGTAGAGCCAGCCCGCCGACACCACCCGCCGTCAGCAGGGCACGGCGGGACCTCATGGATGAACTCATTTCGGGACTCCTCAGACGGCCAGGTTGCCGGTGGTGATGACTCGGGGCCCCGCCGCCGGGGCCGTACGGGTGACGCCCTCTTCGGCGCAGCCCGTGTGCAGGAGGTGGGAGTCGCCTCCGAAGGCGGCGTCCGCGAGCGTGATGGCGCCGCCACGGAACCGCGCGCCGACGGCGGAGTAGCGGTTGACGCCGCTCGTGATCGCGACGTGCGCGGTGCCGCCGTCGCCCGTCGAGCTGAGGTAGTCGCCCAGTTCCCACCGCACCGGTGAGCCCTCGGCGCGGGACAGCAGCGCCTTCTCGCTGTTGGTCCCCTCGACCACGGCGCCTCCGCCGATCGAGATCCGCTGCTCGCGGACCGCGGACAGGCGGATGCCGGTGTCGGTCAGCCGCCCGCCGGACACGACGACCTCGGCGGCTCCGATCAGGAGCGGCGCCGCACCCGCGCTCCCGGTGAGGACGGTGTCGGTGAGGTGGACGGGGCCGGACCCGCGCATGACCGCGCCGTTCACCCCGGTGAAGACGCACCGGACGAAGTGGACGGCGTTCGTCACCGGCGTCTGGACGACGACCTGCCCCTCGGGGAGGTCGAAGCTGCAGTCCTCGATGACGTTCGGCCTGCCGGACCGCGCCGAGCGCTGCGCGACCGCGAACGTCCTGGCCGAGCAGCCGCGCATCTGGACGCCGTCGGCGTTGACCGTGAGGGTGCCACCGGGGTCGAAGGTGGAGCGCGGGATGACCTTGACGTCCTCCAGCGTCAGATCGGTGATCTTGGTGTTGGCCGTGAACCAGGAGCAGACGTGCCGGCGTACGGTGATCCGCTTCGCGCTGATCCCCCACTGCGCGCCCGAGTTGGCGATGTCCATCAGGCCGGAGTTGCCGGTGAACACCAGGTCGTGCTCGTACTGCCCGTGGGTGGTGAACGGGTTGCCGCCCGCGTCGTCGCCGTCCCCGTGGCAGTTCTCCACCACGCAGTAGGCCGACGCGGTCAGGTCGTTGAGGTGGCGGGCGTTCGAGGTGTGGCAGTCCACCACGTGGCCGTACAGGCAGTAGATCTGCTGGGTGAGGTAGCCCGCGCCGCCGTAGAAGACCGTCGGGGGGTTCTTCAGCGTGCAGCTCTCGGTGCGGAAGTAGGTGCACCAGCGGCGCATGACGACCGGCCACCAGGTGAGGGAGGCGTCGATGCCCGAGACGTCGCACCAGGCGGCGTACTCGTAGGCGACGGGGTGCGACCCGGTGTACTCCCGGTCGTCGGGAAGCTCCCCGTTCTTCGGCCCGTCGTACGGCGGGGCGCCGACGAAGACCATGTTCCTGACGTGGACCCGCTCGACCGGCTTCACCTTGGTCCAGGTGATCACGCGGCCCTTGTCGAGGTCCCAGCCGTTCTGATAGTTCACCCGGATGTGGGAGCCGTCCACGATCTGGGTGACCTGCATCATCTTCTGCAGTTCCCGTTCGTCGCGGCCGGAGAGGTTGTCGACCACCGCCGTCCACCACTGGCCGACCTTGAACTTCGACGAGTCGCCGACCTCGAAGACGTCGGCCAGGTCGGGCATCGGGGCGCTCAGGGTGTGCTCGACGACCGTGCCGGTGACCTCACCGCGGAAGAACATGACGGCGCCGAACGGGTTGTCGTGCGCGTTCTTCTCGATGCCGTCGGTGCGGACGGTGTGGCCGCCGAAGTCGAGTTCCAGGTTCGAGCGGGTGTACTTGTGCCGCTTGACGAACAGCAGGTCGGTGTGGGCCTCGATCCGGTGGATGGACGGGTCGTTGACCATCGCGTCCAGCGCGGCATCGGCCGGCGCGTCGCCCCCGAACACGCCGAACCTGCGGAAGTCGCCCACACCGTCGTGGACCTGCACCCACCGGCCCGCACCCGAGCCGCCCAGGACCGTTCCGCCGTTGGCCGCCGCGGCCGAGTCCGCGTCCCAGCGCACCAGCATGCCGCCGCCGTCACCGGCCGCCTTGTAACCCGCGACCTGCACCAGCGTCCCGTCCGCGATCTTCTTGCCGTCCAGCGACAGCAGCTCGGCCACCGTCGCCACGCCGTACACCGCGGACTTCAGCTCCGCCTCCGGCCCGGCGTGAGCCGTACCGGGAACCAGCAGCGCCAGCCCGCCGACACCACCCGCCGTCAGCAGGGCACGACGGGCCACAGGGGATTTTCGGGGATCGTTCACAAGATGCCTCAACCTTCGGCCGGGCGGCGAGACGCGGCACGGCAGGGGGTGAATGAAGGCCGGGCGGACACGCGTGAGGCGTGCAGGCGGCGGTGCTGCTGGCCGAAACCGTCCGCGGTCAGGGGCTGTGACATCGCGGGGGCCAGTTGTTCGCCCGATGTGGCGCAAACCTTAAGCAGGTTTCGGTCGGTAAATCAAGGCCGGTAGCCGAGTTCCCACGAGATCCGCCGCGCCGCGTCCCGCACCTGCCGCCCCAGCTCCTGGTAGCGCCAGGTGGGCAGAGCCGGTTTGAGGCCGGTGATGCTGATGGCCCCCGCGCACACGCCGGAATGGTCGCGCAGAGCGCTGCCGACGCAGAACACCCCCTCCGCGTCCTCCTCGTCGTCGAGCGCGTAGCCCGTCTCGCGGATGTCGCGCAGGTGGGCCAGCAGCCGGTCGAGCTCGGTGATCGTGTGCGCCGTGCGGCGGGGCAGTCCGACCCTCTCGATCAGGGCCGCGACCTGCCGATCCTCCATCTCGGCGAGCAACGCCTTGCCGAGGCCGGTGCAGTGGGGCAGTTCCCGCACGCCCATCCGGAGGTCCACCTGGATGCGCTCGCCGTTGCTCACCTGGTCGATCACGACGGCCTGGTCGCTCTCCGGGATCGCGAGCCGGGAGTTCATGCCCGTCGACCGGGTCAGCTCCACCAGAATGGGACGGGCGACGTCCCGCAGGGACAGCTGGTCGCGCGCCCTGTCCCCGAGCCGGGCGAGCGCCATCCCGAGCCGGTAACGCCGGTTCATGCCCTCGCCGTCGTCGGCGGCCAGGCCGAACCGCTGGAGCGTGTAGAGCGTGGCGAAGGCCGAGCTCTTCGACAGGCCGCACGCAGCCGCCACCTCGGTCACGCTCAGCCCTTCCCCCGGAGGGCCGCCGGCCAGGGCTTCGAGGACTTCGGCCGCCCTGGCGACACTGCGGATCCAGTAGCGAGAGTTCTCCGCCTCACTGTTCGTCATAGCCGAACAGTGTAGCGCATTTCTTGTCATCTTTCCCTTGGACGGCATTGACCTGGGATAGCCCCCTCCTTAAGATGCCGCTAACTGTTCGGGTACGCCGAATAGTGTTCGTAACAATCCACCTGCGGCGGAAACATTCGCGTCACACCGGAACGGGGCTGGTTCCGGTGCGACGGCCAAGGAGACCATGTGAATCAGCAACCGGCCCCGTCCGTCTCCCTGCCGGAACGGGCCCGCCGGGTCATCCCCGGCGGGGTCAACAGCGGGCAGCGGAACGTTCCGGGACTCGCCGACCTGGTGATCACCCGGGCCCGGGGCGCCACGTTCTGGGACGCGGACGGGCGGCAGTACACCGACTACCACGCGGCCTTCGGCCCTCCCCTGCTCGGCCACAACGACCCCGACGTCGCCGCGGCGGTCGCGGAGGCGGGACGGACCCTGGACCTGTGCGGAGTCGGGATCACCGAGGGCGAGATCGAACTCGCCGAGACGCTCGCCGAGCTGGTGCCCAGCATGGAGCGGGTGCTCCTGACCAGCACCGGCTCGGAGGCGACCTTCCACGCCCTGCGGGTCGCGCGGGCCGCCACCGGGCGCCGGCTGGTGGTGAAGTTCCAGGGCTGCTACCACGGCTGGCACGACGCCGTGAGCATGAACGTGATCTCGGCGCCCGACCGCGTCGGGCGCAAGGACCCGATCTCCACCGGCATCCTGCCCGAGGTGCTCGACGCCACGCTCGTCCTGCGGTTCAACGACCCGGAGGGGGTGCGCGCCGCGTTCGACGAGCACGGCGAGGACATCGCCGCCGTGATCGTCGAACCCGTGCCGCACAACGTCGGCTGCCTGCTCCCCGACGCGGAGTTCCTGCGCACGCTCCGGGAGGAGTGCACCCGGCACGGCAGCGTCCTGGTCTTCGACGAGGTGATCACCGGCGTACGGCACGGCCTGGGCGGCTGGCAGGAGATCGCCGGCGTGGTGCCCGACCTGACGACGATGGGCAAGGCCATCGCGAACGGCTATCCCGTCGGCGCGCTCGGAGGCCGCGCCGACCTCATGGACCTGTTCAGCTCGCGCCCCGGCGCACCGGTCTTCTTCGCGGGCACCTACAACGGCCACCCTGCGGTGGTCGCGGCGGCGCTCGCCACCCTGCGCAAGCTGCACGAGGAGCCGGTGCACGAGCACGTGTTCCGGCTGGGCGACCGGGTGCGCGCCGAGCTCCCCCCGGTGCTCACCTCTCTTGGCGTGCCCGCCGTCGTCACCGGGTACGGCTCGGTGTTCGTCACCTACTTCATGGACCGGGTGCCGAGGACCTACGACGACCTCCTCGCCAACGACACCGCCATGTTCGTCGGATACCGTCGCCGCATGGTCGACCAGGGCGTTTTCGAGCTGCCGCTCAACCTCAAGCGCAGCCACCTGTCGTACGCGCACACCGACGACGACGTGGACCGGCTGATCGAGGTCACCGAGGCGGCCGTCCGCGCCCAGCTCGCCGACGGCGACGCGCCCGGCGACCTGAGCACCGCCTCCACCATGGGAGGAGCCCGCTGATGCTGACCGTGAACGCCACCCGCCCGGCGGGCCCCGCCGGGCGGATCAGCCGTGTCGAGACCCTCACCCTGGGCACCGCCTGGCGCGACTTCGGCTACGTACGGATCCACACCGACGAGGGACTGTCAGGGGTCGGCGAGATCACCCATCCCTACCGGGCGCGGGAGACCTGCCTGCTGACCGAGGCGATGGCGCAGCGGCACCTGCTGGGCGCCGACCCGTTCGACGTGGAGGAGATCTGGCTCCGGCTCTACCAGGGCGACTTCCTGCGGGGCGGGGACATCGGCGGCATCGTGGTGTCGGGCGTGGACCAGGCGCTGCACGACCTGATGGGCAAGGCGCTCGGCGTGCCCGTCTATCGGCTCACCGGCGGCGCCTGCCGTGACCGGGTCAGGGTCTACGCCAACGGGTGGTACACCGGCGACCGGGAGCCCGGCGCGTTCGCCGAGCGCGCCAAGGAGACGGTCGCCAGGGGCTACACCGCGCTGAAGTTCGACCCGTTCGGCGCGGGCCTCGGCGAGCTGTCCCGCGCCGAGCTGCGGCTCTCGCTCGACATCGTCGCCGCCGTACGGGAGGCGGTCGGCCCGGACGTCGACCTGTTCGTCGAGGGGCACGCCCGCTTCGCCTTCCACACCGCCGCCCGGCTCGTGCGGGAGCTGGAGCCGTACGACATCGGCTGGTTCGAGGAGCCGCTGCCGTGGACGCACATCGAGCGGTACGCCGAACTGCGTCGGCGGGCGGCCTTCCCGATCTCGGGCGGCGAGCACTTCCACAACCGGTACGAGTACGCGCGGCTGTTCGCCACGAACGCGGTGGACATCGTCCAGCCGGACCTGTCGATGGCGGGCGGGTTCACCGAGGTGCGCAAGCTCGCCGCGCTGGCCGACATCCACGCGATGACGGTCGCGCCGCACAACTCGAACTCGCCGCTGTGCACGACCGCGTCGGTGCACGCCGTGCTCGGCATGCCCAATTTCACGATCCTGGAGACCTTCGACGGTCTGCTGGAGCCGTACGTCTTCGAGGCGGTCCGCGGCACCCTGCCCATCGAGTCGGGATATATCGGGATACCTGATAAGCCGGGGCTGGGAATCGAGCTGGCCGACGAGGTCTTCGAGGAGCACCCGCCCAGCCACCGATTCTGGAACATGTTCGCCGAGGGCTGGGAGAAGCGGAACCGCACATGATCGTCGACGTCCACTCACATCTGTTCACCTGTCCGGACGACGTCGGAGACCCGTTCGCCGCGGAGTCGGCCCGCGCCCACGGAGGCCACGTCGACCTCACCGTGCGGTGGGCCGACTACGCGGGCTCCGCCCCCGAGGGAACCCGGACGATCGTGGTGGGCGGCAAGGCGCGCAGGTCGGGCCTGTGGGTGGACGACGCGGCCGTGGCCGACTACACGGCCGCACACCCCGACAGGCTGATCGGATACCTGTCGCTCGATCCCACCCAGCCCGGCTGGCGGGACGAACTGGTGCGCGGCCATCAGGACCTGGGCCTGCGCGGGATCAAGCTCATGCCGATGTACGCCGGGTTCGACCCCGCCGCCCCCGAGTACGACGACCTGTTCGCCTACGCCGAGCGGCACGGGCTGCCCCTGCTGGTGCACACCGGCACGACGTTCGTGTCCGCCGCACCGCTGAAGTGGGCGCTCCCCGTCCACCTCGACGAGGTCGCGATCCGCCACCCGGAGCTGCGCATGGTCCTGGCGCATCTCGGCCACCCGTTCGAGGGCGAATGCATCGCGGTGATCCGCAAGCATCGGCACGTCTACGCCGACGTCTCGGCGCTCCACTACCGCCCGTTCCAGCTCTGGCACAGTCTCAGGCTCGTCCAGGACTACGGGGTCTGGCACAAGCTGTTGTTCGGCAGCGACTACCCGTTCACCACCGTCGACGCCTCGATAGAGGGCCTGCGGGCCGTCGGCGCCGTGGCCGGCATCCCCGGACTGCCCCCGCTCGACCGCGACGAGATCGAGAACCTGATCCACCGCGACGCCCTTCCGCTGCTGGGGCTGGCATGAGCGAGCGAAGCGCGAATCGGCGAGCGCGAAGCGAGCAACCACAGGGTGGCCGCTTCGACCTGACAGGACGGGTGGCCGTCGTCACCGGCGCCGCGCGCGGTCTGGGCCAGGCGTTCGCCGCCGCTCTCGCCGAGGCCGGCGCGGACGTCGTGGCGATCGACAGGCCGGGCGGGCCGCCGCTGGACGAGACCGTCCGGCTGGTCGAGGCCCGCGGCAGGGTGTGCCGCCCGGTCGAGTTCGACCTGGCCGACACCGCGGGCCTCGCCGGCCTCGCCGACCTCGTCTGGGCCGAACGACCGGTGGACATCCTGGTCAACAACGCCGGGATCGCCAGGCTCGAGCACTTCAACGAGATCACCGTCGAGGGCTGGCGGGAGATCATGGCGGTCAACGTCGACGCCGTGTTCTTCCTCTCCCAGCGGATCGCCGAGCAGATGATCGCCGCGGGCAGGCCCGGCAGGATCGTGAACGTCTCGTCGAAGAACGGCCTGATGGCCGAGGCCGGGCTGGCTCACTACAACGCGTCCAAGGGCGCGGTCGAGCTGATCACCAAGTCGCTCGCGGCGGAGCTCGGCCCGCACGGCATCACCGTCAACGCGATCGCGCCCGGAATGATCGCCACGCCGATCGACGACGCGTTCCCTCTGGAGCACGAGGCGTTCGAGGCGGCCTGGGCCGAGCGGATCCCCCTCAGGGGCGGGTACGGCAGGCCCGACGACGTCACCGGCGCCGTTGTCTACCTCGCGTCCGACGCCGCCCGGTACGTCACCGGGACCACCCTCGTGGTCGACGGCGGCGTGCTTGCCGACCAGATGCCACGCCACCGGTTCATGCCGCCGTACCGCTCCCGCGTGGAGCGGCCCGAGTGAATTGGAGGGCGCCCGGTGACGCGGAGGGCGCCTCGGCGGCGGGAAGGGCGCGGAGCACCGGAAAGGGCTCCGCGCCCTTCCCGTCACTCCCGGCCGGTCACGGGGTTGCGCAGGGTCCCGATGCCCTCGACGCCCACCTCGACGACGTCACCGGGCCGCAGGCAACGCCTCGGCTCCATGAACTCGCCACACCCCCACGGCGTACCGGTCAGCACCACGTCACCGGGCTCCAGCGTGAACGAGCGGGAGCAGAAGGAAAGGAGTTCGGCCACCCCGAAGAGCATCTGCGAGGTGCTGGAGTCCTGCACCGTCTCCCCGTTGACGACGGTCCACAGCCGCAGGTCCTGGGGATCGGGGATCTCGTCGGGCGTGACGACGACCGGGCCGAGCGGGCAGAACGTGTCGAGGCTCTTGCCCCGCACCCACTGGCCGTCGCCGAACTGGAGGTCCCGCGCCGACACGTCGTTCGCGACGGTGTATCCGGCGACGCCGGCCAGGGCCTCCTCGGGGCTCGCGCCGCGCAGCGGCGCTCCGATGACGGCGCCGAGCTCGACCTCCCAGTCGACGCGGGAGGTCAGTTCGGCGTCGACGACGATCGCGTCGTCCGGTCCGATCACGCTGGAGGGGAACTTCGCGAAGACGAGCGGCCGCTCCGGCTTCTCCATGCCGGCCTCGCGGATGTGGTCCAGGTAGTTGAGCCCGATCGCGACGATCTTTCCGGGCCGCAGGGGCGCCGTGGGCACAGCCCCCGCGATCTCGGCGGTCGCCGCGCCGGCCAGGCGGCGGACCTCCCCCGCACCTCTCGCCAGGACGTCCCGGAGGGTGACGCCGGCCGGTACGTCGAGCGCCAGCCACGCGCCGTCGCGCTCCACCACCGCGACCTCTCCACCCGCCGTTCGGACAGTGCCCAGCCTCATGATCCCTCATTCCGTATGACAGAACGCCATTCCACAATGCGGTTATGAGATCACCGCAGCGAGCGATTTGTCAAGATATTTCCGCAGATGAACGGGGTTAGGCGGTTCGTCCGTACTCGGTGGCGAGCCGGCGGATCGTCTCGCCGAGCTCCCTGGCCCTGGACGCGGGCAGGCGCTCCTTGAGCACCGTCACGCTCACCGCGGCCAGCGGGACGTCCCTCCCCATGAACACGGGAGCGGACACGCACCGCACACCGGGCTCGTTCTCCTCCAGGTCCAGCGCGTAGCCCCGCCGCCTGATCTCCGCCATCTGGGCGGCCAGCCCCGCCGGGTCCGTCACCGTGGCCCGGGTCGGCGCGCGCAGCGGCCCGTACCGGGCGGCCCAGGACGTGATCGCCTCGTCCGTCGGGTACGTCCAGGCCAGCAGCGCCTTGCCGACCCCGGTGCAGTGGGCTCCGTTGCGCCCGCCCACCACCGAGGTCATGGTGATGGACCGGGGCGCCTCGATCTTGTCGAGGTAGACGACGTCGGCGCCGTCCAGCACGGCCATGCGCACCGTCTCGCCGGTCGTCTCACGCAGCCGCGCGAGGAGCGGGTGGACCAGCCCGCGCACGTCCATGTTCTCGTGGAAGCGGAACGCCGTGGCCAGCAGTTCGGTGCCGACGAAGTACGGCCCGCCCGGCTCGTACTGGGCCGCGAACCCCCGGTGCCTGAGGGCGCCGAGGATCCGGTGCAGGGAGCTCTTGGGCAGCCCCACCCTGGCGGCGAGCTCGTCCAGCGTCACACCCCGCCCGTGCTCGCTGATCACCCGCAGGACCCGCAGGGCCCGGTCGATGCTCGCCACCGGCGAGCGCTCCTCGCTCACGACACCGTCCTCCGATTCCGCGTGCCAGAATAACGGCCCATCAGGCGGAAACGGGGGAGCGCGGTCAGGCGGAAGCCGCGTGCCAGAGGTCGGGCTCGCCCGGCACGCGGGTGACCATGTCCCGCTGCTCCAGCCACACCAGATGGGCGAGCGTCTCGTTGTTGGCCGCCCGCCGCATGTGCGCGGGGATCTCCTCCCAGCTGCGCGACCAGGTGAGCCGGGTGGCGATGTCCCAGCAGGTGGAGCCGTCGCCGTCCGCCACGACTCGCCGCACCTCCGCCAGCCGCTCCTCGTGGTGCCCGATGACGTAGTCCACCCGCTTCGTCAGCTCCAGGAAGCGGTACTCGTGGGCGGGCAGCACCTCCTCGACGTCGAGCTTGCCCACCGCCCGCAGCGCGTCGAGGTAGTCGGCGAGCGGGTTGGCCGTCGACTGGGGGTGTACGGCGACCATCGACGTGATCCGGGCGAGCACGTGGTCGCCGGAGAACAGCAGGCGGCGCTCCGGCTCCACGAAGCACAGGTGACCGGGCGAGTGGCCGGGGGTCCACATCGCCCGCAGGTCCCAGCCGGGCAGGTCGAGCCGGTCGCCGTCCTCGATGAGCCGGTCGGGCGTCGCCATCGTGACGAACTGGCGCAGCATGACCGACGCCCCGGCGAGCTCCTGTGCCGTCATGTCCGGCACCCCGCACCTGACCAGCAGGGAGCGCTCCCGCTGCACGAGCGACTCGATCGCCGACTCGTCGTAGCGGTCGTGCACGATGCGGGCGTCGGCCGGATGCAGCCCGATCCAGGCGCCGGAGACCTCCCGGATCCGCCCGGCCAGGCCGTAGTGGTCCGGATGGATGTGCGTGACCAGCACGGCCTTCACGTCGGTGATCTCGTACCCGGCCGTGGCGAGCCCCGCGACGAGCGCGTCGTACGCCTCCTCGGTGTTCCATCCGGCGTCGATGATCACGACCCCGTCCGGGACCTCCAGGGCGTAGACCAGGACGTAGCGCAGCGGGTTGATCGGGATCGGGACGGGAATCGACCACAGCCCCGGCCGCACCCGCTCGACCTCGGGCAGTCCCCCGCCCAGCCACGCCGCGCGCTGCGCCTCGTTCGCCGCGGTCACGATCACCTTGCTCATCGGCTCCCCGCCCCTCTCGCAGCCCTGCCCGCTTGATTGTGCCGTCTTACCGAATCTGGTTCTACCGCGGGTACCTCAGGGTGGGACTGACGGGGAGTCGTACGTACAGGAGGGCGGAGGCGAGAACGACCACGGCGGTGAGCGCCCAGACGGGACCGACGCCGGCGATCCCCGACAGCGGCACCAGGCAGAGCGAGGAGAGCAGGCCGCCGAACTGGAGCTGCAGGGAGTCCACCGACATCACGGTGGCCCGCCGGTCGGCGGCGACGCGCTGATGGAGCAGTTCGGTCCTGAGCAGGGAGGCGACCGCGAGCGCGGTGAACAGCAGCACGTAGGCCGCCGCGGTCGCGGCGACCCCGGCCGCGCCCCGCAGAGCCGTCGAGGCGGCCAGCGCGACGACCGCCGCCGCCGTGACGACCGTGGCCGAGGCGGCCGCGCGGACCGAGCCGCGGACGAGCCGGGCGAGCGGCGGCGCGAGGGAACTGCCGAGCGCGTTGGCGGCGAAGCCGGCGAAGGTCACGAAGGCGTAGGCCGCGCCGCCCGTCGCGGACTCTCCGGTCAGGGCGGCGAGGCGTCCGGGGGTCAGCAGCTCGATGCTGTTCAGCATCACGCCGGCCCCGGCGGCGAGCAGGAGCAGCCGTCCGAGGGCGCGGTCGGCCAGGCCGAGCCGGATCCCGGCGACGATCGTGACCGGCACGTCGCGGACCACCTCGGCCAGCCGCACCGCCGCCCGGGCGGGTCCCCTCCCCGCACGGCCCGGCTCGCGCATGAGCACGAGCACGGCCACGAGGAGGACGAGCGCGGCCCCCGCTCCCGCCCAGACCGGCGCGGCCAGCGGGTCCCGGCGTACGGCGAGCGGGAGCAGGCCGCCGGCGAGCGTGCCGAGCGCGAGGGCGGCCGCGCCCGCGACGTTGCCGGCCGCGAGCCCGGGCTTCAGGTCGACGGCCGGGCCATACCGGGCGTGGAGGGTGTCGACGTACCACGCCTGGGCCGGCCCGCTCGACAGCGCACGCGCGACGCCCTTGAGCACGGACGCGACCAGGAACGGCCACACCGAGTGCGCCAGGGCCATCACGACCAGCGCGGCCGCGCCGACGACGGCCGACGCGGCGAGCACCGGGCGTCTCCCGAGGACGTCGGCGAGCCCGCCAGTCGGCAGTTCGAGCACGACGATCGTGATCGAGTAGGCCCCGCTGACCAGGCCGACCTCGGCGATGTCCAGCCCCCTGGCGGACATCAGCAGCACCATCGGCGCCAGCATCAGGCCGGTCGGCAGCCAGGTGAGGAACTCGATCGCGGCGTAGCGCCCGTGCTCACGCCTGCCCGGCCGCGGGGTCTCGGCGAGCGACCGCCCGGGCTCATGCATGACCGGCTCACCCATGACCGGCCGCCGGGTCGCGGCGCGGATGGGCCGCCAGCAGGACCGCGACCGTTCGCGCGTCCGGGTCGTCCCGATCCCGCTCGGCGGCCTCTAGGAGCATGGCCGACACCCGCTCGTAGAGGGACGCCACCGTCGCCGCCGACAGCCGTACCACCAGGTCGGACATGCCGGCGGCCTCGACCCACGCCTCGCTCCACAGGTCGCGCTCGCGCTCGAAGTTCTCGACGTCGGCGGTGAGCTTCTCGAGCTGGCGCCGCCGCAGGAACGCCGCGGCCTCCCGGCCCTCGGCGGTCGCGGCCATCTCCACGTCGCTCCAGGAGGTGAAGCGGTGGATCGCCCGCCACCGCCGCTCGCGCTGGTCGCGCTGGCCGGGATCGGCCTCCACGAAGCCATACCTGGCGAGCTGGCGCAGGTGATAGCTGGTGGAGCCGGAGCTCTCGCCGAGGCGCCCGGCCAGCTCGGTCGCGGTCGCCGGGCCATTCGTGCGCAGCTCCCCCAGCAGCCGCACCCGCAGCGGGTGGGCGACCGCCTTCAGCGTGCGGGGATCGTGGACGTGGAAGACCTCGTGATCCATGCGGCCGACACTAACATCGCAAAGATAGCTTTGCAAAAGTCCCTTTGCGGAAATGAAAGTTTCAGCCGCACCCCCTCGCAATGCCCGGTCAGGCGCGTCTCGCCGCCGGGATCGTTGACGCCCGCAGAAACCCGAAGGAAACATGCGAGTCGCGCACCGCTTTGGGAGCGCTCCCACTCCCCCCGAGGACCACTGTGCTCAGACGAATCGGCATCCTCGCTGTGGCGGCACTGGCCACGGCCTGCCTGACCGGCGCACCTCCCGCCACGGCGGAGGAGGGCCCGGAACAGATCCCCAACGGCACGTTCGACACCACCACCGACCCGTGGTGGCACACCGCGAACCTGAACTTCGAGCTGTCGGACGGCCGGCTCTGCTCCGACGTCCCCGCGGGCACGACCAACCCCTGGGACGCGATCGTCGGCGTCAACGACATCCCGCTGGTGAAGGACGAGACCTACGCGTTCAGCTTCTTCGCCACCGCGGACCCCGGGAAGGTCGCCAGGGCGTACGTCCAGCTCCCGACCGACCCCTACACGCAGTACGTGTCGGCCGCCCCCGAGCTGAGCGTCTCGGGCAACACCTACAGCTACACGTTCACCTCGCCGGTCGACCTGCCCAACGCGCAGGTCGTCTTCCAGATCGGCGGCAGCGCGACGGCGTGGCGGTTCTGCGTGGACAACGTCTCGCTCAAGGGCGGCGCGCCGCCGGAGGTCTACACGCCCGACACCGGCCCCCGGGTCCGCGTGAACCAGGTGGCCTACCTGCCCAAGGGCCCCAAGAACGCCACCCTGGTCACCGACGCCACCGAGGCGCTGCCGTGGCAGCTCAAGGACTCCGCCGGGACCGTGGTCGCGCACGGCACGACCACCCCGCGCGGCGACGACGCCAGCTCCGGGCAGAACGTCCACTCGATCGACTTCGGCGCGTACAAGAAGGCCGGGACCGGCTACACGCTGACCGCCGACGGCGAGACCAGCCGGCCGTTCGACATCAAGCCCGACGCGTACGCCGCCCTCAAGCTCGACGCGCTGAAGTTCTACTACACGCAGCGCAGCGGGATCGCGATCGACGACGCCCTGCGTCCCGGCTACGGCCGGCCCGCCGGTCACGTGGGCGTCGCCCCCAACCAGGGCGACACGAACGTCCCGTGCCAGCCGGGCGTCTGCGACTACTCCCTCGACGTGTCCGGCGGCTGGTACGACGCGGGCGACCACGGCAAGTACGTGGTCAACGGCGGCATCTCGGTCGCCCAGCTCATGAGCGAGTTCGAGCGCACCAAGAACGCCGCGACGGCCAAGCCGATCGGCAGCCTGAACATCCCCGAGAGCGGCGACGCCGTTCCCGACGTGCTCGACGAGGCCCGCTGGGAGCAGGAGTTCCTGCTGAAGATGCAGCGGTCCGACGGCATGGTCCACCACAAGATCCACGACGAGAACTGGACCGGCCTGCCGCTGCTGCCCCACCAGGACGCGCAGAAGCGCGAGCTGCACCCGGTCTCCACGGCCGCCACGCTCAACCTCGCCGCGACCGCCGCCCAGGCGGCCCGGATCTTCGCGCCTTACGACGCCGCGTTCGCGGCCAAGAACCTGGCGGCGGCCAAGAAGGCGTGGACGGCGGCCAAGGCGAACCCGAACGTGCTCGCCTCCCCCTCCGACGGCACCGGCGGCGGCACCTACGACGACGCCAACGTCAGCGACGAGTTCTACTGGGCCGCGGCCGAGCTCTACATCACCACCGGTGACAAGGAGTACAAGGACTTCGTCCTCGCCTCGCCGCACCACACGGCCGACCTGTGGGGCAAGGGCGGCTCGTTCGACTGGGGCAACGTGGCCGCGCTCGGCCGCCTCGACCTGGCGACCGTGCCCAACGACCTGCCCGGCCGTGACGCCGTACGCCAGTCGATCGTCGACGGCGCGGAGCGCTACCTCGGCATCGTCGAGGCCCACCCGTACGGCCTCCCGTACGACCCGGGCGACTACGTCTGGGGCTCCAACAGCGCGGTCCTCAACAACACGGTCGTCCTCGGCGCGGCCTACGACATCACCGGCACGGTGAAGTACCGCGACGCCGCCCTCGAGGCCATCGACTACCTGCTGGGCCGCAACGCCCTCAACCAGTCGTACGTGACCGGCTACGGCGAGGTGGCGTCGAAGAACGAGCACAGCCGCTGGTACGCCCACCAGCTGGACACCTCGCTGCCGAACCCGCCGCACGGCACGCTCGCGGGCGGCGCGAACTCCGGCATCCAGGACCCGGTGGCCCAGGCGAAGCTGAAGGGCTGCAAGCCGCAGTTCTGCTACATCGACGACATCAACTCGTACGCCACGAACGAGGAGGCCATCAACTGGAACTCCGCGTTGTCGTGGGTGTCGGCGTTCGTCGCCGACCAGGGCGACGGCACGGTCAAGGCCCCGGGCGCGTGCAAGGTCACCTACACCACGCACGGCACGTGGCCGACGGGCTTCACCACCCAGATCACCCTCAAGAACACCGGCACGAAGGCGATCGACGGCTGGTCGCTGAAGTGGTCGTTCCTGGGTGGCCAGAAGATCGCCACTAGCTGGAGCGCCAAGTTCTCGCAGGATGCGGCGACCGTGACCGCGGCGAACGAGACGTGGAACAAGACCATCAAGCCGGGCCAGTCGGTCACCTTCGGCTTCAACGGTCAGACCGCGCCGGGGGCCAACCCGACGCCCGACCTGTTCACGCTGAACGGCGCCGCCTGCGCCTGACCCGATCCGCACCCGGATCTGAAAGACCCCGGCCGCCGCCCCAGCAGGGGCGGCGGCCGGTTCCACTCAACCCCGGTCCTTGACCAAGGCGGCGAAGCGGGAGGCCACCTCACCCCAGGCGGCCCGCGAAAGCGGATCGTCGGTCACGGCGGCGGCGTACAGCTCGTCGAGGTCGAGACCCCGCCTGCGGGTGTGCTCGACGTCCCACCGCCGGATGCGTTCGGGCCCGACCTCGGGGTGGAACTGCACGCCCCAGGCGCGGTCGCCCAGCCGGAAGGCCTGGTAGGGGCAGCGTTCGGTCTCGGCGAGCCAGACCGCGTCCGGCGGCAGGGCCGTGATGGCGTCGATGTGGTTCTCGATCGCCGGGACGGCGGCGGGCAGCCCGCCGAAGACCGGGTCGTCCGCCGCCTCGGCCCTCATGGTGACGGACGTGCTGCCGTGCTCGGGCGCCCCGGCGTCGCCCTGGACCTTCCCGCCGCCGACCGAGGCCAGCATCTGCCCGCCCAGGCAGATGCCGAAGAACGGCGCCGACCGGGCGAGGGCCTGCTCGACGAGGGCACGGGCGGACGGCAGCCAGGGCGCCTTGTCGTCGTCGTCCGGCAGGTAACCGCCGCCGAGCACGATCAGGCCGTCGTGCTCCAGCCGCGGAGGGAGGGCGGACCCGTCGAAGGCGGTGACCACGTCGACGGCGACCCCGGCGGCGTCCAGCCATTCTCCGAACCGTCCAGGACCCCCGTTCGCTCCGTTCTGTACGGCGAGCACACGTGGTGTTTCCGGCATGAGGCGGGACTCTACCGCCCCCGCCCGGCCTGCGATCGCGGCCGTCCGCCGCACGATGGACGTGGAACCGTGGCCGCTCCGCCATCGCCTCCCGGGGTCACAGGTCGCTGCCGCCGGTGGCGTCGACCGTGGTGCCGGTGACCCAGCGGGCGTCGTCGGAGGCGAGGAAGGCCACCACTCCGGCCACATCCCGCGGTGTCCCCACCCGGCCCAGCGCCGCCCGGCCGGCCGACGCCGCCCAGGCCGCCTCGTCGCCGCGCAGCCAGTCCGCGTTCGTGTCGGTGTCGACGATGCCCGGCGCCACGTTGTTGACGGTGATTCCCCGCGGTCCTAGGTGCTTGGCCAGCGCCAGCGTGAAGGTCTCCAGCGCACCCTTGGTCATCGCGTACGCGATCGCCTCGGGGAACGCGATCCTGGTCACTCCCGACGTGACAGTCACGATCCGCCCGCCGTCGGGGATGCGCGGCAGCGCCCGCCGTGTGATGAAGAAGGCCGCCCGCGTGTTGACGGCGAACCCCCTGTCATAGAGCTCCGGCGTCACCTCCTCGATCGATCCCCGCACGGTGATCCCCGTGTTGTTGACGAGGATGTCGATCGGCGCTTGCGCCCCCAGCTCCCGGTCCAGCCCCGCGAACAGCTCGTCCACATCGCCCGGCGCACCCAGCTCGGCCCTGACCGCGAAGGCCCGGCCGCCCCGGGCCTCGATCGCCGCCACCGTGTGCTTGGCCGCGGCCTCGTCCCTGGCGTAGTTCACCGCCACCAGCGCCCCGTCTGCCGCCAGCCGTTCGGCGATTCCGCGTCCGATCCCCCTGCTCGCACCCGTCACCAGCGCCGTCTTGCCGTCCAACGCGGTCATGTCCGTCCCCTTTCTGTAGTGGCCGCTACAAAATAGCACGACTTGTAGCGATCGCTATAGAATCGGCGCATGGGAAGGACCAGGGCGTTCGACCGGGACGTCGCGCTGGAACGGGCACTCGAGGAGTTCTGGCGGCACGGCTACGAGGCGACCTCGGTCTCCGGCCTGACCGCGGCGATGGGAATCAACCCGCCCAGTCTCTACGCCGCCTTCGGGGACAAGCGCCGGCTGTTCGGCGAGGCCGTGCGCCGCTACCAGGAGACCCACGGCGCGTTCAGCTCCCGCGCCCTGGCCGGGGAGCCGACCGCGCGGGCCGCCGTCGAGCGCCTGCTCCACGAGGCGGCGGAGGTCTACACCGACCCGGCGCACCCACCCGGCTGCATGATCATCTCGGCCGGGATCAACACGAGCGACGCCGGTGTGATCGAGGAGCTGCGCGGGCACCGCGAGGCGGGCAGGGCGGCGATCCGCCGCCGGATCGAGCGGGACGTCGAGGCCGGCCTCCTTCCGCCGGAGACCGACGCCCCCGCGCTCGCGACGTTCTTCGCCGCCGTCATCCAGGGCATGTCCACCCAGGCCAGGGATGGCGCGACCCGGGCCGACCTCGACGCGGTGGCGACGCTGGCGCTGCGCGCCTGGCCATAAAGTGAGTGGCGTGATCGACGACATCTGGGTGGACGACGCCGTCACGGCGCTGCGTCCGGACTTCGCCGTCCTGGTGGTCTGCGCGTACGGCCTGCGCAACGGGCCGTCCGACGACCGTTCGCGGGCCTGGCTCGCCGACGCGGCGGTTCACGCCGTGCCGCTGGACGACGAGAGGATCGAGGCCTGGCGGGCGGCCTACCGCGCCTTCGGCGCCAAGCCCCAGCGCACCCGGCCGTCGGTCGACGCACTGGTCCGCCGGATGCCGCTCCCCGAGATCAACCTGGTGGTGGACGCCTACAACAGCGTGTCCGTACGGCACGGCCTGCCGATCGGCGGCGAGGACCTGCGCCGCTACCAGGGCACCGCCCGGCTGGTGCGGGCCGCGGGTGACGAGCCTTCGGAGGAGGCGCTGGGCGACCCGGAGATCGGCGAGGTGGTGTGGCGCGACGACGCGGGCGTCACCTGCCGGCGGTGGAACTGGCGGCAGTGCGTCAGGACGAGGATCACCGAGGAGACGGTGGACGCGCTCTTCCTCCTGGAGCGCCTCGAACCGCTCTCTCTGGACGCGTTGCGTGCCGCGGGCGACGACCTCGCGGGTATGCTGTCCGATATAGCTCCCAATATCCGGATCGAGTCGCGGCTCATCGGCTGACCAGTCGATGTAACCAGAGGGTAAGGGGCACCTCACCACCCAGACGGGCTATCCGCGCGTGACCTGTTTTATCGATCCTGGGAGGATGGGCCGGGACCTGCGACCCGCCGGGGCGCACGTCGGTGTGCGAGGCGAGTAGCCTTGGACAGGTTCACCAAACATCAACGCCGATCTGCGGAAGAGGGCGATTTCCGCCGTGTCGTCTGAGTCGTCGCGGACAAACCCGCTGGCAAGCTTTGGACAAAATGAGTGGCTTGTCGACGAGTTGTACCAAAAGTATCTCGAAGATCCCGAGTCTGTTGACCAGGCCTGGTGGCACTTCTTCGCTGACTACAACGGGACGGCCAAGCCCGCTCCGTCCAAGTCCGCAGGCGCCGCGAACGGCGCGACCGCGACGGCTGCCCCCGAGGCTCCCGCCCCGGTGAGCCCGGCCCCGCAGGCGGCGCCCCCGCAGCCCAAGCCGCAGGCGAAGCCCGAGGCCAAGGCGCCCGCCAAGCAGCAGGCCCCGGCCGGCGCCGTCGAGGAGAAGCTGCGCGGCGCCGCCGCGCGCACCGCCGCCAACATGGAGGCCTCGCTCGTCGTTCCCACGGCCACGAGCGTGCGCGCGGTCCCCGCGAAGCTGCTGATCGACAACCGCATCGTCATCAACAACCACCTGTCCCGCGGCCGCGGCGGCAAGATCTCCTTCACCCACGTCATCGGTTACGCGATCGTCCAGGCACTCAAGTCGATGCCTGAGATGAACCACTCGTACGGCGAGGTGGACGGCAAGCCGGTCCTCGTCAAGCCGGAGCACGTCGGGGTCGGCCTCGCGATCGACGTGCAGAAGAGCGACGGCTCCCGCCAGCTGCTCGTGCCCTCGATCAAGCGGGCCGAGACCATGGACTTCCGCCAGTTCTGGGTGGCGTACGAGGAGATCGTGCGCAAGGCCCGGGCGGGCAAGCTCGGCGTGGAGGACTTCCAGAACACGACGATCTCCCTGACGAACCCCGGCACGATCGGCACGGTCCACTCGGTGCCGCGGCTGATGCCCGGCCAGGGCACGATCATCGGCGTCGGCGCGATGGAATACCCGGCGGAATACCAGGGCGCCTCGGAGGAGACGCTGTCCCGCCTGGCCATCAGCAAGGTGATGACGCTCACCTCCACCTACGACCACCGGATCATCCAGGGCGCCCAGTCGGGCGACTTCCTGCGCCGCATCCACCAGCTCCTGCTCGGCGCCGACGACTTCTACGACGAGATCTTCGAGTCGCTGCGCATCCCGTACGAGCCGGTTCGCTGGGTCAAGGACATCTCGGCCACCCACGACGACGACGTGGCCAAGTCGGCGCGCGTGCTGGAGCTCATCCACGCCTACCGGGTCCGCGGCCACCTCATGGCCGACACCGACCCGCTGGAGTACCGCCAGCGCAAGCACCCCGACCTCGACATCCAGTCGCACGGCCTGACGCTGTGGGACCTGGAGCGCGAGTTCCCGACGGGCGGCTTCGGCGGCAAGCCGCTGATGAAGCTGCGCGACATCCTCGGCGTGCTTCGTGACTCGTACTGCCGCACGATCGGCATCGAGTACATGCACATCCAGAACCCCGAGGAGCGGGCCTGGATCCAGGCGCGGGTGGAGCAGCCGCACGCCAAGCCCGACCGCGAGGAGCAGCTGAACATCCTGCGCCGGCTCAACACGGCCGAGGCGTTCGAGACCTTCCTGCAGACCAAGTACGTCGGCCAGAAGCGGTTCTCGCTGGAGGGCGGCGAGTCGCTGATCCCGCTGCTCGACTCGGTGATCAGCTCCGCGGCGGCCGAGCGCCTCGACGAGGTCGTCATCGGCATGGCCCACCGTGGCCGGCTCAACGTGCTCGCCAACATCGTGGGCAAGTCGTACGCCCAGGTGTTCGGCGAGTTCGAGGGCAACATCGACCCGCGCAGCGCGCACGGCTCCGGCGACGTGAAGTACCACCTCGGCGCGAGCGGCGACTTCGTGGCGCCGGACGGCAACAAGATCAGCACGTCGGTGGTGGCCAACCCCTCGCACCTGGAGGCCGTCGACCCGGTCCTGGAGGGCGTGGTCCGGGCCAAGCAGGACCTGCTGGAGCGCGGCGAGGAGGGCTTCACCGTCCTGCCCGTGCTCGTCCACGGCGACGCGGCGTTCGCCGGCCAGGGCGTGGTCGCCGAGACCCTGCACCTGTCCCAGCTGCGCGGCTACCGCACCGGTGGCACCGTCCACATCGTGGTGAACAACCAGGTCGGCTTCACCACCTCGCCCGCCTCCTCGCGGTCGAGCGTGTACGCCACCGACGTCGCGCGCATGATCCAGGCGCCGATCTTCCACGTGAACGGCGACGACCCCGAGGCGGTCGTGCGGGTCGGCCGGCTGGCCTACGAATACCGCCAGACGTTCCTCAAGGACGTCGTCATCGACCTGATCTGCTACCGGCGGCGTGGCCACAACGAGACCGACAACCCGGCGTTCACGCAGCCGCTGATGTACGACCTCATCGACGCCAAGCGCTCGACCCGCAAGCTGTACACCGAGGCCCTCATCGGCCGCGGCGACATCACGGTCGAGGAGGCCGAGCAGGCCCTGCGCGACTACCAGGAGCAGCTCGAACGGGCCTTCACCGAGACCCGGGAGGCCACCAGGCAGCCGCTCCAGCCGGGCGCGGTCGTGCGGCCCGAGCCCGACGAGGTGATCCCGTGGTCGCACGAGGACACCAAGACGGCGATCTCGGAGGAGGTCGTCAAGCGGGTCATCGACACCCAGCTCAACCTGCCCGAGGGCTTCACCGTCCACCCGCGTCTCGCGCCGGTGATCCAGCGCCGCGGCGCGATGATCTCCGAGGACGCGATCGACTGGGCGACCGGCGAGTTGCTCGCCTTCGGCTCGCTCCTCATCGACGACCACCCGGTCCGCCTGGTCGGTCAGGACTCCCGCCGCGGCACCTTCGGCCAGCGTCACGCCGTGCTGGTCGACCGGGTCAGCGGCGAGGAGTACACCCCTCTCAAGACGTTCAACCACGACACCACGAAGTTCTACGTGTACGACTCGCTGCTCAGCGAGTTCGCCGCGATGGGCTTCGAGTACGGCTACAGCGTGGTCCGCCCGGACGCCCTGGTCGCCTGGGAGGCGCAGTTCGGCGACTTCGCCAACGGCGCCCAGTCGATCATCGACGAGTTCATCTCGTCGGGCGAGCAGAAGTGGGGCCAGCGCTCCTCGGTCGTGCTGCTGCTGCCGCACGGCTACGAGGGCCAGGGCCCGGACCACTCCTCCGGCCGCATCGAGCGCTACCTGCAGCTGTGCGCGCAGGACAACATGACGGTGGCGCAGCCGAGCACCCCGGCGAACTACTTCCACCTGCTGCGCTGGCAGGTGCTGTCGGAGCGGCGCAAGCCTCTCGTCATCTTCACGCCCAAGTCGCTGCTGCGGCTCAAGGCGGCGGCCTCGGCCACCTCGGAGTTCACCTCCGGCGCCTTCCGCCCGGTCATCGGCGACCCGGCGGTGGACCCGTCGGCGGTCCGCAAGATCGTGGTCTGCTCGGGCAGGATCTACTACGACCTGCTCGCGCGGCGCGAGAAGGACGGCAGGAAGGACGTGGCGCTGGTGCGCCTGGAGCGCATCTACCCGTTCCCGGAGAACCCGCTCAAGGCCGAGCTGGCCCGCTACGGCGCGGACGCGGAGCTGCTCTGGGCGCAGGACGAGCCCGTCAACATGGGCCCGTGGCCGTACCTCAGCTTGAAGATGGTGGAGAAGCCCGACCTGCTCGGGGGCCGCACCTTCCGCCGGGTCTCGCGTACGCCGAACTCCTCGCCGGCCGTCGGCTCGCACGCCAAGCACGACGAGGAACTGCACGGCATCCTGGGCGAGATCTTCGACTGAACGAGGATTCCGCACCACTGAGGAGGTCCCCCACGCCCGTGGGGGACCTCTCTCCATGATCAGGACATTCACTGGAGCGAGGTATGTACTTCACCGACAGGGGGATCGAGGAGCTCGTCGAGCGTCGCGGCGAGGAGGAGGTCAGCGTGGGCTGGCTCGCGGAGCGGCTGCGCGAGTTCGTGGACCTCAACCCCGAGTTCGAGGTGCCCGTCGAGCGGCTGGCCACCTGGCTCGCGCGCCTGGACGAGGACGACTGACGAGGACGCCCGAGGAGGACGGCTCAGGGCGAGACTCGGATCCTGGGCAGACGCGGCAAACGCGATACATCTTGACTTCGCGCGGACGAGATATATCTTGTTTGTGGACGGTTCGTCCGCGCGGATGCCGACCCGCGCGGGCGCAGGACTTCGCGTGGAAGGGTCTGAGCGATGCCCCAATGGACGATCGACTCTCCTGGACGGCTCACGTTCGGAGAGGTCACCGCGCTCAATGTGCGCGTCGTGGCCGGCCGGCTGGCCGTGCTGGCCAGTGACGGCCCGCCGACCCTCGAAGTGACGGAGGTGGACGGCTCGCCGCTGGTGGTGACCCACGACGACGACGGCCGCCTGACCGTCGCGTACAAGGACCTGACATGGGACGGGATCCTGGGGTGGTTACGCCCGGGCCCGCGCAGGACCACGCTGACGCTGACCGTGCCGAAGACGTGCCCCGTGCAGGCCGGGGTCGTCTCCGCCTCCGCCGTCGTGGCGGGCATGGAGGGGATCACCGGTGTGAAGGGCGTGTCGGGGGAAATCGTCCTCGACGGCGTCAGCGGCGAGGTGCAGGCCGAGACGGTCTCGGGCTCGGTGGAGAGCCGCGGACTGGCCGGTGACCTGTCCTTCTCCAGCGTCTCCGGCGACCTCACCGTGGCCGCGGGCCGGCCGCGGCGGCTGCGCGCGAACACGGTGTCCGGCCGCGTCACCGCCGACCTCGAACTGGAGCCCACCGGTCACGTCACGCTGAACAGCATGTCGGGCGCGGTCGTCGTACGGCTCCCGCACGACGTGGACACCGATGTGTCCGTTCACTCGACCTCAGGCAGGATCGAGTCGACCTTCCCCGAGTTGTACGTCGCCTCGACCCCGGGGGCCCGTTCGCTCAGCGGCCGGCTGGGCGGCGGCATGGCGTCCCTCTCGGCGACCACGGTGTCCGGCGCCGTCACCCTGCTCAGCGGCCAGCCCGCCGGCAGGCGAGAAGAGGAGAGAGCATGAGTCCTGTGTTCGGGCACGGCCGGTTGCGGCTGTACCTGCTGAAGCTGCTGGAGGAGAGCCCGCGGCACGGCTACGAGGTCATCCGGCTCCTGCAGGACCGTTTCCTCGGCGTCTACTCCCCCTCCCCCGGCACGATCTACCCCCGGCTGGCCCGGCTGGAGGACGAGGGCCTGGTCACCCACGAGGTCGTGGACGGCAAGAAGGTCTTCACGCTGACCGACAAGGGGCGGGCCGAGCTGAACGACCGGATGGACGAGCTGGCCGACCTGGAGCAGGAGATCACCGCCTCGGTCCAGGACATCGCGCGCGAGGTGAAGGAGGACGTGCGGCAGACCGTGCGTTCCCTGCGCGAGGAGCTCACCCAGATGGCCAGGGAAGTGGGCCACGACAACCGTGACCTGCGGCGTGAGCAGAAGGAGGAGTGGCGGCGGCAGCGCGACCGCGCCAGGGAGGAGTGGCGCAGGCAGAAGGAGGAGTGGCGTCACCACAAGCGCCAGTGGCAGGAGGAGAGCGAGCGCTGGCAGCACGAGTGGCGCCGGATCTGGGAGGAGTCCTGGGGGTTCGGCGGTGGCCGGCAGGGCGGTCACGACGCCGCGCTCAGCCGGATGCTGGCCGACTTCGTCGCCGACGTCCACCGGTCCTCCGGCGCGGGCGTGCCTGACGAACGGGCTCTGGCCGAGTGCCGGGCCGCCCTCGACGAGGCCGCCGAGCGCATCCGCCGGGCACTGCATCCCTGACCGGCACTTCCCCACGAACACCACCGACCAGCGAGGAGCCGAGTTGAGCCCGTACGGCTGGCGCGATCCGTTCCTGCGCTCACCCCTCCCACCGCCGTGCGCCCGGCCGGTCCGCGAGCCGGAACGGCCGGGCGACGACCGGAACCTCCACCGCGACCCGGCCCTCCGGCGCGGCCGGCGAGCGAGAGACGACCGGCGAGCGGAAGAGCGGGAGGGCGGCGACGAGAACGCCGCCCTCGCCGCGCGGGCGCCCGTCAGAGCGTGAAGACCACCTTGCCGAAGACCTCGCCGCGGTGCATGGCCACGAAGCCCTCCTCCGCCTCGGCCAGGGGCAGCACCCGGTCGATCGCCGGCCGGACACCCGTCTGCTCAAGGAACACCGCGAGCCGCGCGAGCTGCTCGCGCGTCCCCATCGTGGATCCGATGATCGACTTCTGCAGGAAGTAGACCTGCGCGAGCTGCGTCGGGGCGACCATGCCGCTCGTCGCGCCGCAGGTGACGATCCGGCCGCCTGGGCGCAGGGAGCTGAGCGAGTGCTTCCAGGTGGCCTCGCCGACCGTCTCCATGACGGCGTCCACCCGCTCCGGCAGCCGCGCGCCCGTCTCGAAGACCCGGTCGGCGCCGAGCGCGAGGGCCCGCTCCCGCTTGTCCTGCGAGCGGCTGGTCGCCCAGACGCGGAAGCCGCCGGCCCGGCCGAGCGCGATCAGCGCGGTCGCCACGCCGCCGCCGGCGCCCTGGACGAGGATGGTCGAGCCCGGCTCCAGCCCCGCCTTGTCGAAGATCATGCGGTAGGCCGTCAGCCAGGCCGTGGGCAGGCAGGCGGCCTCCTCGAAGGAGATCGCCGCGGGCTTGGGCACCAGGTTGCGGCGGGGCACCGCGACCTTCTCCGCGAACGTCCCGTCGTACTTCTCCGACAGCAGCGAGCGCGCCGGGTCGAGGGTCTCGTCCCCGCCGACCGGCGTGCCGATGACGGAGTGGACGATGACCTCGTTGCCGTCCTCGTCCACCCCCGCCGCGTCGCAGCCGAGCACGATCGGCAGCCGCTCCTGGCTGATCCCCACGCCCTTGAGGGTCCACAGGTCGTGGTGGTTGAGCGCGGCGGCCCGGACCGTGACGGTCGTCCATCCCTCCGGTACGGCGGGCTCGGGGTGCTCCCCGAGCGTCAGGCCCTTGATCGGGTCGTCCGGATCGGTCTGTGTGGCGGTGACGGCGAACATGCCAGAACATTACTCCGGCCGTCGCGCCGGACCCGGACGCCCCCGCACGGCTCGCCGCCGACGCCTTTTGATACTCGGGGCCATCACTGGGAACAGAGCGATAGAAATCAAACAAGACCAGTCAAGAATGACCGTAAACCCATCGACGCCGCAGCGCGACGCCTCACGATCCAAGCACCATCACCTGGGACTACGCAACTCATAACCACTCGCTATGGATAACAGATTGGGCAAAGTGCCGATTGTTCTGGTTATATCCGCAGCAATCCACAAGATCCGGTCATTAATCTCGGAGCGTTTTCCTGAGGAATGGGACGCACCCTCACCGTCCCAGGGAAAGGAGCTCCATGATCCCCCGAGCACGGCGTCTGGCCGTTCCCCTCACCGGCGCGCTCCTCGCGGCCGGCGTGGCCTGCGCCATCCCGACGGCCTCCTCGGCCGCGTCCACCGCGACGGCGCAGGCCGCCCCGGGCGACGTGACCGCCGAGGCCGCGCCCCAGACGCCCGCGGAGGCAGCCGCCTTCTGGTCGCCGCAACGGTTGCGGGCGGCCACCGACCGCGCCGAGGAACTCGGCAACTCCGTCAAGGGCTTCGGCAGGGCCGGCGACGCCACCGCGGACGGCAAGGCGGGCACCGTCCCGCCGATCGGCGCCGGCACGAGCGGGGCCGGCGGTTCCAAGAAGATCGGCAAGCAGGTCAACCTGCCCCCCACGGTCGGCCGGGTGTTCTTCACCCTGCCGGGCAAGAACCCCCTGGACCCCAAGAGCTGGAAGTACTGCTCCGGCACCTCCGTACAGGGCCGTTACCGCAACGTCGTCGCGACGGCCGGGCACTGCGTCTACGACCCGGTGACCAACCAGTTCTACGACAACTGGGTGTTCATCCCGTCGTACTGGGACGGGGACCAGGCATGGGAGGGAAAGGCACCGTACGGCATCTACCCGGCGAAGTGGTTCCAGGCGCACGACGACTTCGTGGTCAGAGAGGACTACGACTACGACTACGCGTTCGTGAACGTGTCGTCGGGCTTCAAACTCACCCAGAAAAGGGACGGCGACGTCACCCGCTACGTGCGCACCCCGGCGGGCCGGCTCGGCGACAACGTGGGCGGCCAGGGCTTCACCTGGAACCGCAGCACCAAGGTCAAGGTGTTCGCGTTCGGCTATCCCGCCGGGCCGCACCCCGACGGCGACCGCCCCTTCACCGGGCGGACGATGAAGTGGTGCTACGGCCGGTCGGCTCCGATGCCGGCCGTGCCGAAGTACGACATCCAGGAGCACCTCGGGTTCACCTGCGGCATGACCTCCGGCGCCAGCGGCGGCCCCTGGCTGATGGGCTACAAGAGCGCGACCCGCATGGGCTACCTGAACGGCATCAGCAGCGTGGCGTGGGACACCGACGGCAACGACCGGTACGACCGGATCTCCTCGCCGTACTTCAACGGCGAGACCTACGACGTCTACAAGGTGGCCGCCAACCGGTGGACACAGTGACCGCGGACGTCTGACCGTACGGCCATTCGGTCAGGCAGGGGGCCCGGCGGGACGTCCCGCCGGGCCCCCTCGTGTCACGGCTCCCCGATTCACCTTTACGTTCCCTGTACGCCGTGTACGGTCGACTGTCTCTGTCAGAAGTCGAACAGCGCCCCGGCGGCCGACCGCAGCTCACAGTCGTTGCCGAAGGTGCGCCGGAACTGGAAGTACTTCCCGTCCCAGATGCCGCTGGCGGTGACCGTGACAGGTGCGTAGATCATCGTGCAGGGCTCGGCCGCGTTCACCCGCAGAGCGCCCGGGTCGAGGCCCGTCCTGTTCAGCCACGCGCACGCCTTCTGCGCCGACGGGTGCGAGCCGCCCACCGGAGCGCAGTTCAGGAAGACCGACCGCGTCGGCGGCTCCGCCTGCTCGCCGTCCGCGACGGTCAGGATCACCGCCCGCACCCCGGAGGCCGGCGGCCGGGACGCCCGCAGGGCGACCTCGGGCGGCGGCGGAGCCGGCAAGGTGTCCGCCCGCGCCGGGACGGCCGTCCCGGCGTCACCGGAGGCGCCTGGTTGGGCCCAGGCCTGGGCAGAGGGGCCGGCGGCCAGCGCCGCACCGGCCAGTAGGACAAGCAGCGGTTTCATGCGATCCCCCCGTTTCCGCTGGTGACCAGCGTTCTCACGGGAGACCTCCAGGGCAAGCGTCCACTCCGGATCCCACCGGAAACGTGGTGTACCACAAATCACATCGGTTCCGCTCGATTCATAACGAGCTGGACAAGAAGGTGTGCCACAACCGTATGGATCTGGAAAAATCACCCCTTACAGTCCATATCTCCGCCCCGAGAGGCTCACGGTGACCAGGAAGCTCGCACTCGCCGCCGGTGGCGTCGTCGCCGCCGCGAGTGCGGTCGCCGTGCTGTGGAGTCAGGGACCGGCCGTTCCCGCGACCGCCGCGTCCCGCGCGGCCATCACGCCGGTCTCCGCCGTGACCGGCGTCGACAAGAACGGGGTCAGCGCCTTCCCCCTCGCTCCCAGCCAGGCGGACGAGCAGCGGGTGGCGGCCTACTGGAGCCCGGAGCGGCTCAAGCAGGCGAGCAGCTACATGCCGAGCACGAAGCCGTCGCCCTCGACCAAGAGCACGACCTCCGCGGCGGAGGTGGGCCCGGGAGACGCGAAGACGAGCACGGGGCCCCCGGGAGACGCGAAGACGCGCGCAGGGGGCCCGCGCGCCGTGGCGCCCCCGCCCGTGGCCTCCCCGCCGATGGTGGGCAAGGTGTTCTTCAAGGTCGGCGACAAGGAGTACTGGTGCTCCGCCTCCGCGGTGCACTCCGCCCGCCGCAACCTCGTCGCCACCGCCGGGCACTGCGCGTACGCGCTGTCGCAGGACAAGCCGGTGCAGAACTGGGTCTTCATCCCCGGCTATCACGACGGCGTCGCCCCTTCCGGCATCTTCGTCGGCCACACGCTCTACATGCAGGAGGACTTCGCCGGCCAGGGCGACTTCGACCGCGACTACGCCTTCGTGACCGTGCACCGGGGCTTCTCCTGGCAGCCGTACGTGGAGAGCGGAAGGCTCAAGTACCGGTCCGTCGACGTGGGCCGGCTGGAGGACAAGGTCGGCGCCTTCCACTTCGCCTCCGGCAAGCCGCTCGGACGACCCACGTACGTCTTCGGCTATCCCGCGGGGGCCAACCCCGACGGCAGCCGCCCGTACACCGGCCAGACGGTCAAGTCCTGCGACGGCACCACCGAGAAGAAGTTCGTCAGCGCGCCGACCTGGCAGCTCGAACACGGGGTGCGGCTGCCGGGCTGCCCGTTCACCGCCGGCGCGAGCGGCGGCCCCTGGGTGATCGGCTACAACGCCACCACGCGGACCGGCTACCTCACCGGGATCACCAGCCTGACCTGGAACCTCAACGGCGGCGGACGCCTCGACGCCGTCTCCACGCCCTACTTCAACCACTTGACCCAGCGGGTGTACACCCAGGCGAGCAAGCAGGGCACGGGCTGATCTCCCCGGACCGGCGAGCCCCAAGTGTGATCTCCATCACACCGCCACCCTCTCCCCGGCTGCGCCGAGTGCTCGATTTGACACGGAAGGCATCCGAGTGGACCTGCACTGATCGCCCGGCGCGCCCTCGATCTTGACAAGGGGTGTCGAGGATCACGGAAAAGTCACGTAAGCGGCGGCCCTGAAAGCACGTAAAACACGGATAAAGGCGAGAGGTACTGTCTTTACTAGCCCTTTACTGACGGGTGGGACGCATGTGGCGTGCCACGACAGCACCTGGAGATTCATGAACACGCGAGTCAAGCGCCTGATCCTCCCCATCGGGGGCGTGGCCGTCGCCGGTCTCGTCGGGGCCACGATGGCGGTCCCCGCTCAGGCCGCCGGTGACACGGCCCACGACACCCTGGCCGGCAGCGGCATCGCCGCGAAGAACGTCATCGCCTACTGGCTCAACCAGAAGGCCTCCAACCTGCTCCACGCCACCCCGTACGGGTACGAGAGCCAGGTCAGCGCCAAGCACATTTCGACCGGCGGGCCGTCCGCCGACAGCAAGCCCGGCACCGTCTCCGCCACCGGCGGCGGGAAGTCCGCCGGCAGCCTGAAGAACGTGAACCTGCCGCGCACCACCGGCAAGGTCTTCTTCCGCGGTGGCGACGGCAGGCCGCACTGGTGCAGCGCGACCTCCGTCCACTCGAAGTACGGCAACCTGGTCGCCACGGCCGGGCACTGCGTCTACGACACCAAGACGAACCGGGCCACCATGGACCGCTGGGTCTTCATCCCCGGCTACTACCAGGGCAAGGCGCCGTGGGGCATCTATGTCGGCAAGACGGCCTACACCCACTACGACTTCGACGTCTACGAGGACGGCGACCGCGACTACGCCTTC
This sequence comes from Microbispora sp. NBRC 16548, assembly GCF_030268985.1. Taxonomy (NCBI): domain Bacteria; kingdom Bacillati; phylum Actinomycetota; class Actinomycetes; order Streptosporangiales; family Streptosporangiaceae; genus Microbispora; species Microbispora sp. NBRC 16548. The sequence continues at coordinate 69,475 of NZ_BSSF01000020.1, read as the reverse complement.
GTGACCGTCTACAACGGCATCAAGGCGGGGCGCGGCGGCGACCTGCGCAACGTCGCCGAGTGGAGCTGGAAGCAGGTCGACAGGAGGACCTACGCCGGCTACGACCGCTTCCTCCGCAAGAGCAGGGGCGGCAAGTACTACGTCGTCAAGTTCACCGACGCCGGCCGGCTCGAGAGCAACGTCGGCGCGCAGGGCCTGGCCTACAACCAGAAGGTCGGCAGCTCGGTCTACGTGTTCGGCTACCCGAGCGGGTCGCACCCGGACGGCAACCACGCCTTCACCGGCCAGACCCTCAAGTGGTCGTACGGCAAGACCTTCGCCGCCAAGGCCCCCTCGGTCAAGGGCGAGGAGCTCGTGGGCGTCAAGTCGTCCTTCACCGGTGAGGGCTCCTCGGGCTCGTCGTGGCTGCTGAGGTACAGCAGCGCCAAGCGGCTCGGCTACCTGAACGGCGTCACCAGCGGCGTCTCCGACACCGACGGCAACCAGCGGATCGACACCAGCGTCTCCCCGTACTTCGACGGCGAGACCTACGGCGTCTACAAGGCCGCCGCCAACAGCTGGTCCGGCTCCATCGCCTGAGTCGCGGACGCCTCGGAGCCGGTCCGCGAGTGGCATGCTGAGTGGACGGCGATCACGAGGAGACAGCGATGACCCACCCTTCCGGTGCGCAGCCCGCCTTCCGGCGCACCCCCCTGAACGCGGAGGAACGGGCGCGTAGCGAGATCGCCTTCTCGCAGCTCGTGGCCGAACACCTCGTCACGCAGGGGCGGTTCAGGATCACCGCCGACAGCCGGGAAATGGTGGATCTGTGGCAGACGGTCGCCCGCAGGGTGGGTGAGACGCTGCGGCGGCCGGTGGTCAGCTACGCCAACGGCCGGGACATCGTCATCACCTTCGCCCAGGAGGCCCCGAGTCTCACCACACAGGCCTGAGCACCCCCCCAGGAAGTGCCCCGCCGCACCGCGGCGGGGCACTTCGGCGTTCCGGGGAGAACCACGCTCCGTCCGCGTTGTTTTCCCGACTTGATCCCCATCGCTGTATGTTCCTCGCAGCCCATTCACGCGTGGGGCGCGGGAGACGTTCCACAGCAAGGAGATCCGGTTGAAGCGCATCCTCCTCCCCCCGCTGTGGGGTGCGGCGGCGACGGCCGCGTTGCTCGTCAGCGGGACGGCGGTGCCCGCTCACGCCTACGAGATCACCGTGACGACGCCCCTCGTCTCCGGCGCGAAGGTGACGGCGGTGATCGCCTACTGGCTCAGGGACGGCGGGCGCTCGCTCGCGGGGGCCACTCCCGCTTCCGCGCCGGCCGGGATCGACGCCACTCGCGTCACGGCCGGGGACACCGCTCCCGGCGGCGTACGTGGCGTGGTGCCGGCCTCCGCCGGGGTCAAGCGGGCCGCCGGCCCGTCGAGGAACGTCAACCTGCCGAGGACGACGGGCAAGGTCTTCTTCGTCGGTTCGGACGGCCGCCCCCACTGGTGCGCGGGCACGTCCTTACAGTCCGATCATCGCAATCTCGTGGCGACGGCCGGGCACTGTGTGTACGCCACGAGGCCCGCGGCGGAGTCCACAGCAGAGTCCACCGCGACGCCCTACCGCTACTGGATCTTCATTCCGGGGTTCGCCGGTGGCGGCACGCCGTGGGGCGTCTACGCCGGCGATCGGGCCTTCGCCCACAGCGACTTCACCCGGTATGGCGACCTGGACCGCGACTACGCGTTCGTCAGCGTCCACGCCGGCGTGCTGCCCAAGCGCGTCACGCTGCGGGACGCGGCGCAGTACGCGGCGTTCTCCGCCGGGCCGAAGTACCGCACGGCCTCCGGCTACACCGGCGTCAGGCTGCTTCCCGCGGGGCGTCTCGGCGACAAGGTCGGCGGGCAGGGCCTCGCCTACAACCTGCCGGTCGACCGGCCGCTCGCCATCTTCGGCTACCCGATGCGGACCGCCGAGGGCCCCGCGAGCGGGCGCACCCGGCTCACCCGTGCGTACGGCAAGCCCTTCCTGGCCCAGGACCTGTCCAGGAGGGCGAACGAGCTGGTCGCCGTGCGCTCGGCCTTCACCGCCGCCTCCGGGTCGCCGTGGCTGGCCGCCTACCGCGGCGTACGCGGCCTGGGGTACCTGAACGGCCTGACGATCGGCCTCTCCGGCCCGGCGACCGGCCTGTCGCCGTACTTCGACGGAGAACTGTTCCAGGTCTACAACGCGGCCCGGCGCGCCGGCTGAGGCGGTCGGCGCCTGTTCAGACGCCGACCGCCTCCCTGCTCGCGCTCCGCCTGCCCGCGCTCTCCCCGCCCGTGCTTTCCCCACTCGCCGCGCGGCCCCGGCCGCGCTCCAGCAGCTCCGCCACCCGCGGCTCCGCAGCGTACGGCGCGAACCGGCGGCACATGTCCGCCACGTACGTCCGGGTGCGCGCCGACTGGATGCCGTCGGCCAGATCGAGGGCCGACGACGCCGCCTGGCACGCCTCCTCCAGTTCGCCCTCCTGGATGAGCGCCGTGGCGAGCAGCGACAGGTTGAACATCTTGCCGCGCACATAGCGCCCGTCCATCACCAGCGAGCGCCGGGCCTGCCGTACGGCCCGCGCCCCGTCACCGAGGTCGCGCAGGCAGTGGGCCGACTTCGCGGCCAGGTAGGCCTCGTCGAAGTAGCCGATCCAGCCGGGCTCGTTCTGGGGTTTACGCTGGTCGAAGGCGACCTCCGCCTCGTGCAGCGCGTTGCCGCACGCCGTGCGCTCCCCGAGCAGGGCCAGGGCGTGCGCCTCCAGCACCCGGGCCTCGGCCAGCAGCGTGCCGACCCCCGAGCGCCGGGCCGCCGCGACGGCCGCCCTGGCCAGCTCCAGCGCGTGCCGGGAATGCCCGATATAGACGGCCTGATGGCTCATTCCGGCCAGGATCTCACCGCACAGGGCGTGGTCGCCCGCGCCGCGCGCCAGGCCGAGCGCCTGGATCAGGTAGCGCTGGGCCAGCCCGTGCTGCTCCAGGTCGTAGGCCATCCATCCCGCCAGCCGGGTCAGCTCGGCCGCCGCGGTCGCCAGCGAGCGCCCGGTGGCCTCGCCGTATGCGCCCTCGCGCAGCAGCGGCGTCACGGCGGTGTGCAGGTAGCGCACGACCGGGCCGCGGATGCTGCCGCCGCCGAACCGGTTGTCCAGCTCGCTGAACGACCGGGTGACCTCACGGATCGCGGCCACGTCAGAGGGCCCGACCCGGCGCGGCCCGTTCGCGGAGAGCCGCTCCCCGTCGGGCGCCGCCAGCCAGCGGAACATGCCTGCCGAGCCCGCTCCCAGGGCGAAGGTGGAGTCGAGCAGGAACCTGCGCCGCTCGACGTCGGCCCTCCACAGTGCTGTCACGCTTGCCACACCCTCCTCCCACGAATGGGGGAACTCCTGTCCCAGATCGGCGGGGACCGTTCCGCGCGGCATGCCGATGTCCTCCCTGGACACCTGCCGCCCCAGCCGCAGCGAGAAGATCTCGGCCAGCAGGCCGGGAACCGGTTCGCGCGGGCGGCGTCCGCCGATCCAGCGCAGCACGGAACCGTGGTCGTACCGCATCCCCCGCAGCCCCCGGGCCGAGCCGAGACCGTTGAGCCGCCGGGCCAAGCCCTTGCGGGACAGTCCGGCTTCGGTGAGGTGCTGCTGGAGCAGGCGGTTGGGGTCACGTCGCATCGCTCTCCAACCGGGACAGGCAATAGCCGAGTTGGTTACGGAGAGCTTTCTTTATAGCACTAACCGTGAGGACCTAAAGGGATTCCCAAATGTTTGACGGTCTTGACAAGGAGAGGCTGACGAGGAAAGACGAAGGGCCGCGCACCGCGCAAGTCACGCGGTGCGCGGCCCTTCCGGGTCCGTGCCTACGTCCGGGCGTGCGGGACGGCTACTTGCGGGCGACTCCGTCCTCCCGGGCCTGCCGCGCCACGGCCGAGATCACCGCGGGCGCGACCCGGGCGTCGAACGGCGAGGGGATGACGTAGCTCTCGGCGAGGTCGTCCCCGACCACGGCCGCCAGCGCGTCCGCCGCCGCCACCTTCATGTTCTCCGTGATCGTCGTGGCGCGGACGTCGAGCGCGCCGCGGAAGACCCCGGGGAAGGCCAGCACGTTGTTGATCTGGTTGGGGTAGTCGGACCGGCCGGTGGCGACCACCCGGGCGTGCCGGCTCGCCACCGCGGGGTCCACCTCCGGGGTGGGGTTGGACAGCGCGAACACGATCGAGTCCGCCGCCATCGCCGCGATGGCCCGCTCCGAGACCGTCGACCCGGACAGGCCGACGAACACGTCGGCGCCGGCGAGCGCCTGCTCGGTCGACCCGGACAGGCCGGCCTTGTTGGTGTCGCGGGCCAGCGCCCGCTTGACCGGGTTCAGGTCCTCGCGGCCGACGTGGATGACGCCCTTGGAGTCGGAGACCGCGATGTCGCCGATCCCGGCGTTCAGCAGGATTCGCGACACGGCGACGCCGGAGGCGCCGGCGCCGGCCACCACCGCGCGCAGGTCGCCGAGGGACCGCCCGGTGAGGCGGGCCGCGTTGCGCAGCGCGGCGAGGACCACGATCGCGGTGCCGTGCTGGTCGTCGTGGAAGACGGGGATGTCGAGAAGCGCCCGCAGGCGCTCCTCCACCTCGAAGCAGCGGGGGGCGCTGATGTCCTCCAGGTTGATGCCGCCGAACGACGGCGCGAGCCTGACCACGGTCTCGACGATCGCGTCCACGTCCGTGCAGTCGATGCAGATCGGCACCGCGTCGACGTCGGCGAACTGCTTGAACAGCAGGGCCTTGCCCTCCATCACGGGCATGGCCGCGGCCGGCCCGATGTCGCCGAGCCCCAGGACGGCGGTGCCGTCGGAGACCACGGCCACGACGTTGGAGACCCAGGTGTAGTCGTTGACCAGGTCCGGGTTGTCGGCGATGGCGGTGCAGACGCGGGCGACCCCCGGCGTGTACGCGAGCGACAGGTCGTCGGCGTTGCGGACCGGGACGGTGGAGCGGACCTCCAGCTTGCCGCCGCGGTGCAGCGCGAAAGCGGGATCCAGGTCGAGAGATTCCAAGGAGACAGGTGTAACGGTCACAGCGACCCCAGTGTCGAAAGGACGAGTTCCTTCGGTAGACGCCGTCAAGAGAACGAGAGCCCTGGCTTCGGTAGCCGCCGGAGGCCGTCGTCGTTGACGGTCGTCTCTTGAGGGGGGTACGGGGGTCACCCGTTCCCTGATTGTGCCACACGAAGTGACAACCGCCCCTGCCTGATCGGGTCACATATCGGTGCACGCCCAGGTGTTCCCCCAGGCCATCGCGCGTGTAATACTCGGCTTTGCCAGTGATCTCTTACATATTTGGGCGCCCCAGTGGACTTGACGTCTTACGCCGAGCTGGCCGTTCAGCTGGTCAACATGGGCGACGAACTCAAAAACCCCTTCTCCCTGCGAGCCCTGCTGGAGGAGACGGGCCGCACGGAGGCGGCCGCCCGCCTGACCCGCCGTGACATCGACGCGCTGTGCGAGCTGCGCGACGAGCTCGCGGGGGTCTTCGCGTCCGCCGCCGAGGGCGACGACGTGGATGTGGTCGAGCGACTCAACGGGCTGCTGGTCCGCCATCCCGTGCATCCGCAGATCTCGGGGCACGACGGGCAGCCCTGGCACCTGCACCTGACCGAGGGCGGCCGGGTCGCCGACGCCCTCGCAGTCGGGTCGGTCATGGGCCTGGCCAGCGTCGTGACCCGGCTCGGCGTGGACCGGCTCGGCATCTGCCAGGCGACGCCGTGCCGCAACGCCTACCTCGACACCTCCTCCAACCGGTCGCGCCGCTACTGCTCGGAGCGGTGCGCCAGCCGGGCCAACGTGGCCGCCTACCGGGCGCGCAAGCGGGGCGCCTGATTCCGGCGCCGGGCGGCCTCCGGGGGCACGGTCAGGCGGCCGGCGCGGGGAAGCGCAGCGCGGGCCGGGGCCAGTAACGCAGCACGACCCTGCCGACGACGTCCTCCTCGGGCACGGCGCCGAAGTCCCAGCTGTCGCGGCGCCCGGGGGCCGACTGGTTGTCGCTCTCCAGCCACCAGCCGTCGCCGGTGAGCCGGAAGGCCCGCTTGACGATCAGCCCGTGCGGCCGCCTGGCGACCACCACGTCACCCGGGCGGACGGGGGCGCCGAGCCGTACCAGCAGCCAGTCTCCCGGTCGCAACGCGGGCAGCATCGAGTCGCCGGAGACACACACGGCGGTGAGCACATCCCCCTCCGCACAGTGATTTCGAGACGAGTAAGGTCGGTCCTGGAACAGTGCTGTCACCAGCATTCCTAAGGAAGGATTCCGATGCTCGCACGACTGCTGCGACCCCGGCACGAGGTGTCCGCCCACTGCGACCTGCCGTGCGGGGTCTACGACCCGGCGCAGGCCCGCATCGAGGCCGAGTCGGTGAAGGCGATCATTAAGAAGTACGCCGACAACGACGACCCGGTCTTCAGGACCCGCGCGCTGATCATCAAGGAACAGCGGGCCGAGCTGGTCAAGCATCACCTGTGGGTGCTGTGGACCGACTACTTCAAGCCCCCGCACCTGGAGCAGTACCCGCAGCTTCACCAGCTCTTCTGGGACGCCACGAAGCTCGCCGGCGCCGCCGGCGCGAAGGGCACCGTCGACCCCTCCCTGGCCGACGACCTGCTCGCGAAGATCGACGAGATCGCCAAGATCTTCTGGGAGACCAAGGCCGCCTGAGCCCGGGGATCTCGGGCCCCGCACGGCCTCCACGGTCGCGCGGGGCCAGATCATCCCAAGGCCCATACAAACTCCATATTCGGTAGTACGGAATTTACGTGCAGTTACCTCCAAGGAACGCCACAATCAGCGCGTCCAGCCGGGGCAGCACCGCGCGAGTGGCGGTAAGTTGCAGTCAGCGGCACTCAGCCGGCTGAAGGGGCGAGGAGGAACGTGACCGAGGAAACCGAGACGCCTGCGGTGGATCTTGCCGGGATTCGCGATGCTGTGAGTGTCCGGCTGCCCGCCGTGAGCGCCTACCTGTCCGTGCTGCGCACGGCAACCGCCGGGCTCGCCGCACGGCTCGACTTCACCCTCGACCAGATCGAGGACCTGCGCATCGCCGTCGACGAGGCGTGCGCCATGTTGCTGCGGCACGCCGTGCCCGGAACGGACCTCCTCGCGGAGTTCGAGCTCACGGGCCAGGAGATGACGGTTCGCGTCGAGGTCAACACGCTCGGCGTCAGCTCGCCCAACCGGGAGGACTTCGCCTGGATGGTGCTGACCGCGCTGGCCGACGACGTGGACGCCATCTCCGATCACGCCGACCACCTGGCGATCGTGCTGCGTAAGCGCCGGAGCACGGCGAGGCCGTCGTGATGACGGAAAGGACGAGTGCGATGACCTCCGGCGACTCGGCGGTGCCGGACCGCGTACGCGCGCGCACACTCTTCGCCGAGCTGTCGGAGCTTCCGCCGGACGACCCGAGGCGCCAGCGCATCCGCGACGAGCTGGTCGAGCTCCACCTGCCACTGGTGGAGTACCTGGCCCGCCGCTTCCGCAACCGGGGCGAGTGGCTCGACGACCTCACGCAGGTCGCGACGATCGGTCTGATCAAGTCGATCGACCGTTTCGACCTCGCACGCGGCGTGGAGTTCTCCACGTACGCCACCCCGACCATCGTCGGCGAGATCAAGCGGCACTTCCGCGACAAGGGCTGGGCGGTCCGCGTGCCGCGCCGGCTGCAGGAGCTGAAGCTCTCGCTCACCAAGGCGATAAGCGAGCTGTCGCAGCGGGAGAGCCGGGCGCCCACGGTCGCCGAGCTCGCCGCCCACCTGGGCATGAGCGAGGAGGAGGTCCTGGAGGGCCTGGAGTCGGCCAACGCCTACTCCACCGTGTCGCTCGACGCGCCGGACTCCGGCGACGACGACGCTCCCGCCGTGTCCGACTCTCTCGGCATCGTGGACGAGTCGCTGGAGGGCGTGGAGTATCGCGAGTCGCTCAAGCCGCTGCTCGAGCGCCTGCCTCCACGTGAGAAGCGGATCCTGCTGCTGCGTTTCTTCGGCAACATGACGCAGTCGCAGATCGCCACCGAACTGGGTATCTCGCAGATGCACGTGTCCCGGCTGCTCGCCCGGACCCTGGCCCAGCTCCGCGAGGGCCTCACCGCCGAGGACTGATCGTCCGGCAGCCCGGACGGCGGGACGATCAGTGACGGACGACCGCGACGCCGCGCTCCCCCCGGCGGCGCCCGGTCATTGGCCGGTGCCTGCCCCGGTGCCTTCTGCTCAGCGCGCGCCGTCCTCGCCCATGAGGGCGTGGGTGGAGGCCGGCGCGAGCAGCGCGACCAGGGCGACCGCCGCCGCGGCGATGAGCGGGATGCCGAACGCGTACTGCGCGGACTGGATGAGGCTGATCGCCACCGGAAGCGCGAATATCTGCGTCACCACGGCCGGGCCCCGGCTCCAGCGCAGCACCTGCCACACGCCCCAGGCCACCCAGAACAGCAGGGCGCCGCCGAGCACGCCGAACCCGGCCACCGCGATGCTGGTGACCATGTCGGTGGGTTTGCCGATCACGGTCTCGACGCCGACATAACCGCCCAAGACGAGGGCGAGCAGGCCCTCCGCCGCCAGGACGGCGGCGGCCACGGTCAGTGTGCCGGGGCGGCCGACGGAACTGCTGATCACAACGCCCAACCCTACCCGCAGATACGTTCGCCTCCTCGAGTAGGCGTCACCCGGCACGAGCGGTAAACCGTTCGTTAACCTTCAGGCATGCGGGCACTCCTCCTCGTCAATCCCAAGGCGACCTCGACGCACCGGCGTACCCGGGACGTGCTGATCCGGGCGCTCGGCGCCGCCGTCGACCTATCGGTCGAGGAGACCGCCTACCGCGGCCACGCGACCGCGCTCGCCGCCACCGCGCACGCCAAGGGCTTCGACGCCGTCGCGGTCCTCGGCGGCGACGGCACGATCAACGAGACCGTCAACGGCCTTCTGGACGCCCGGCCCACCGGCGGCGCGAGCGAACGGCCCGCGCTCATCGTGATCCCCGGGGGCAGCGCCAACGTCTTCGCCCGCGCCCTCGGGCTGCCCAACAACCCGGTCGAGGCGACCGGCGCCGTTCTGGAGGCGCTACGTGAAGGACGCCGCCGGACCATCGGATTGGGACAGGCAATTTGGCACGACGAGGTTTCGGGCCCGGACCCGGGGGCAGATGCGCCACCTGACCAGAGAAGGTCTAGATATTTCACATTTTGTGCTGGGCTGGGATACGACGCCGAGGTCGTCCGAGCCGTGGAGGGCCTGCGGAGCGCGGGGCATCGCGCGCTGCCCGCTCTCTACGTGAACACGACGATCCGCCACTTCTTCGTGACGGACCGCCGACGGCCGGCGATCCGGCTGACGCGTCCCGGCCGGCCGACAGAGGATGGGATCTTCATGGCGATCGTGTCCAACACGTCGCCGTGGACATACGCCGGCACACGTCCGATCAACCCGACGCCGTGGGCCGGTTTCGAGACGGGGCTCGACATGCTCGGGCTCCGGAGGATGACCCTGCCGACCGTGCTCGCGTTCGTCCGGCAGATCATCGGCGAACACCGGGGATTGCCGCGCGGTAAACACCTCGTTCAGATCCATGACGAGGCCGAGTTCACCCTCTACGCCTCCCGCCCGGTCGCCTTCCAGCTCGACGGCGACTACCTGGGAGAACACGAGTGGGTGATCTTCCGTGCAATCCCGGACGCGTTACAAGTACTCGTCTAGCCTGTTACATGTAGTCATAGTGTGACGCATCCGACAGCCACGACGGGCAAAACCTTGTCCCAAACCTCTTGTGTGGTGTTGGAACGGCTGAAAAGCTGAACACGACGTCGGAACGTAGGACCTTTACGGAGACCACCGCCTCCGTAAGGAGCCCCGGCGATCACGCGGACGAGCCCGGCCCCCACCCAGGATCCGGGTGATCGTTCGCATCAGCTAGTGAAAGAGTTCACAAAGTTGACGGCCAGAGGAGCCACGGAGGCTCCACTTGACGAAGGAGTGGAACGCATGGACTGGCGCCACCGCGCTGCCTGCCGTGACGTGGACCCCGAACTGTTCTTCCCGATCGGGAACACTGGTCCGGCGCTCATGCAGATCGAAGAGGCCAAGCAGGTATGCCGGCGATGCACGGTCGTCGAGTCCTGTCTCAAGTGGGCCCTCGAGTCGGGCCAGGACGCCGGAGTCTGGGGCGGCCTCAGCGAGGATGAGCGTCGCGCCCTCAAGCGCCGTACGGCCCGCGCCCGCGCCCGCGCCGCCGTCTGACTCCCCCGCCGCACGCGAACGCCTTCGGTGGATGCCTGCCATGGCATTCACCGATTCGCGGGGAATCGGAGCCAGGCCAGGACGGCCGCGTAGCCTCCCGCCCATAGGGCCGTCTGTCCACCAACGCATCGCGTCCACTATGGCATCCCCCACACTGGTCTCGCACAGCGGGACCCCCTGTGGAGCGTCCCGCGAGCCCAAGGCCCTGCGGGAGACCGATGCCCCTGTGGGACACAGGCCCTGGGGGAGCCCGAGGCCCCTGCGGGAGATCAGCCCGACTGCACCGGGATGCTGAGGCTGACCTCGGTGCCGCCGCTGTCTCTCCTGGCCACGCCCAGGCGGCCCGACAGTTCGCCGACGACCAGCGTACGGACGATCTGAAGACCGAGGCTTCCCGTGGCTTCCAGGTCGAAGTCCTCGGGCAGGCCCTTGCCGTCGTCGGCCACGGTGAACTCCAGCCGGTCGGCGTCGCGGGAGACGAGGATCTGGACGTTCCCGGAGGAGTGGGCGAACCCGTGCTCGACCGCGTTCTGCAGCAACTCGGTCAGCACCATGGCGATGGGGGTCGCGACCGCGGCGGGCAGCACGCCGAAGCTGCCGACCCGCTTGATCGTCACCTGCGCGACCGCCACCTCCGCCGTCATCGCGATGACCCGGTCGGCGATGTCGTCGAACTCGACCATCTCCTCCGGCATCTGGGCGAGGATCTCGTGGACGATCGCGATCGAGCCGACCCGCCGTACGGCCTCGTTCAGCGCCTCCTGGCCCTCCGGGTTGTTCAGCCGGCGCGCCTGGAGCCGCAGCAGCGCGGCCACCGTCTGCAGGTTGTTCTTGACCCGGTGGTGGATCTCGCGGATCGTCGCGTCCTTGGTGAGCAGTTCCCGCTCGCGCCGCCGCAGCTCGGTCACGTCGCGGATCAGCACCAGCGCGCCGATGCGGCCACCACCGACGATCAGCGGGATCGCCCGTAGCTGCACGACCGTGCCGCCGTTCTCCACCTCGGTCTCCCGGGGGGCCCGCCCGCTGGCGACGACCATCAGGTCCTCGTTGATCGGCTCGTCGGAGTAGCACAGGTTGGCGGTCGTCTTCCCCAGGTCCGCCCCCACGAGGTCGGCGTGCAGGCCGAGCCTGCGGTAGGCCGACAGCGCGTTGGGCGAGGCGTAGGTGACCCGCCCGGCCTTGTCCAGGCGGAGCAGGCCGTCGCCCACCCGGGGCGACCTGACCAGGATCGGCTCCTCCTCCGCGAAGGGGAACCTGCCCTCGGCCACCATCTGCGCCAGATCGGACGCGCTCTGCAGGTAGGTCAGCTCCAGGCGGGACGGGGTGCGCGCCGACGACAGGTTGGTCGAGCGCTGGATGACCCCGATGATCGGGCCGTCCTTGCCCCGCCGCACCGGGATCGTCTCCTCGCGCACCGGCACGCCGCTGGACCAGTCGGGGTCGCCCTCCCTGCAGATGCGGTGCTCGGCCCAGGCCACGTCGATCAGCGGCCGCTCCCCGGTGGGGATGGACATGCCCACGACGTCGTCGTGGTAGACGGTGGGGCCGGTCGTAGGCCGCATCTGGGCCACCGCCACCCACCTCGTGCCGCTCTGGTCGGGGACCCACAGTATGAGGTCGGCGAACGACAGATCGGCGAGCAACTGCCAGTCCGAGACCAGCGAGTGGATCCAGTCGACGCCGGCGGAATCGAGTGCGGTGTGGCGCGACACCAGGTCGCTGAGAGTCGGCACGAGTGCATGATGCGCCGCCGTCCGGGTCGAAAGCGAATCGACCATCGCCACCTGGCAAGATGCACCTCATGACAGGGCCGCTGGACAGACTGCGCGCGGCCGCCGCCGAACGGGAGGCGGCGGGCCTGCGCCGCACCCTCCGCCCGCGCACGCCCGACCACGACGGCCTGCTCGACCTGGCCTCCAACGACTACCTGGGGCTCTCGCGGGACGGGAGGCTCGTCGAGGCGGCCGTACGGGCCACCCGGGAGTGGGGGGCGGGCTCGACGGGCTCACGTCTGGTCACCGGCTCCACCCGGCTCCACGCCGAGCTGGAGAACCGGCTCGCGGCGTTCGCCGGAGCGGCCGGGGCCCTGGTGTTCTCCTCGGGCTACCTCGCCAACCTCGCCGCGGTCGCCGCCCTCGGCCGGGGCGGCCTGATCGTCTCGGACGCGGGCAACCACGCCTCGATCGTGGACGCCTGCCGGCTGTCGCGGTCGCGGGTCGTGGTCACGCCGCACGGGGACGCGGAGGCGGTGGACAAGGCCCTCGCCGAGCGTGCCGAGGAGCACGCCCTCGTCGTCACCGACGCCGTCTTCTCCGTCGACGGCGACCTGGCGCCGCTGCGCGCCCTGCACGAGGCGGCCGTACGGCACGGCGCGCTGCTGGTGGTGGACGAGGCCCACGCGCTCGGCGTGGTGGGCGACCACGGCAGGGGCGCGGTGCACGCGGCGGGCCTCGCCGGATCTGCGGACATTGTGAGAACCGTCACGTTGTCGAAGTCCCTGGGCTCCCAGGGCGGCGCCGTCCTGGGTGCCCCCGAGGTGATCGGCACGCTCGTGGACACCGGCCGGTCCTTCATCTTCGACACCGGCCTCGCACCGGCCTGTGCCGGTGCCGCCCTGGCCGCTCTCGATATCCTGGAAAGCACCGCTGACCTGCCCGGACATGCTCGACTGAGAGCCAGGGAGCTGGCCGCGCTGGCCCGCGGGCTCGGCCTGGAGACGGCCGATCCGGCGGCCGCCGTCGTGCCGGTCGTGCTCGGCTCGCCCAGGCTCGCCCTGTCAGCGGGAGCCCTGTGTGCGGAACTCGGGGTCCGCGTGGGATGCTTCCGCCCACCATCGGTGCCTCGGGGCCGGTCCTGTCTGCGGTTGACCGCGAGGGCCGATCTGAGGTCCGATGATCTCGCGGTGGTCCGGGGTGCGCTCACCGCTGTGGCCGAGTTGACGATGTTGCCTGAGTTGGGCGAGTTGAGGGTGGACAGGTGACGGAGCACAGCGAGGACTCTCCCCGGGTTCCGAAGTACTACGACGTGAAGCGCAGTCTTCTGGAGCTCACCAAGAGCCTGCCCGCGGGCAGCGCGCTCCCGCCCGAGCGCACTTTGGCGGTGCGCTTCGAGACCTCCAGGACGACGGTCCGGCAGGCGCTGTCGGAGCTCGTGGTCGAGGGGAGGCTGCTGCGCATCCAGGGCAAGGGCACGTTCGTCGCCCAGCCCAAGGTCGCCCAGGTCCTCCAGCTCACCTCCTACACGGGTGATCTGCGCACGGTCGGCCTGGAGCCGGACACCAAGATCCTCGACATCAGCTACATCACGGCCGACGAGGCGCTCGGACGGCGGCTGGCCATCAACCCCGGCGGCCGGGTCCTGCGGATCCACCGCCTGCGCCTGGCCAACGGCGAGCCGATGTCCATCGACACCACGCACCTGTCCGCCCGCCGGTTCCCCCGCCTGCGGCGCGAGCTGGAGGTGCACTCCTCGCTGTACGAGACCCTGCACAACGCCTACAACGTGCGGCTGACCGACGCCGAGGAGGTCATCGAGACCGTGCTCGCCACGCCGTACGACGCGCAGGTGCTGGGAGTAGACGTCGGCCTGCCCATGCTGCTGCTGACCCGGCACGCCTTCGACGCCGACGGCAACCCCGTCGAGTACGCCCAGTCGCTCTACCGCGGCGACCGCTACAAGTTCGTCACCCGCCTCCGCCGCCCCTGACGGCCCAAGGCCCCGAGAGCGAAGCGGGAAAACACCGAGCGAGCCGAGGGGCGCGCCGCCAATCTGGACTGAGGAGCGCGCGGGAGCGAAGCGACCAGAGCGCGACGAGGGAAGATGGCGGATATAAGCGCCCCGACAGCGAAGCGGGAAAACACCGAGCGAGCCGAGGGGCGCGCCGCCAATCTGGACTGAGGAGCGCGCGGGAGCGAAGCGACCAAGCGCGACGAGGGAAGACACGGCCTGAAGGCGCCCTGAGCAGCCGAGCGGAGCGAGGCGAAGGAACACAGCGACCAGAGCGCGACGAGGGAAGTGCCCATGGCGCGCCTCCGGCACGACATGGCGGATATAAGCGCCCCGACAGCGAAGCGGGAAACACAGTGAGCATTCTCGTTGTGACCGGGACGGACACCGGGGTCGGCAAGACGGTGGTGACGGCCGCACTCGCCGTTCTGGCCAGGGAGCGGGACGCGACGGTCGCGGTGGTGAAGCCGGCGCAGACCGGGGTGGCGGCGGGGGAGCCCGGAGACCTCGACGAGGTGATCCGCCTGTCGGGGGTGACGACGACCTTCGAGATGACGCGGTATCCCGACCCGCTCTCCCCCGCCGCGGCGGCCCGCGTCTCGGGCATGCCGCCGCTGTCGCTCGCATCGGCGGCGGCGCGGATCGCGGAGCTGGCAGAGTCGCACCGGCTGGTGCTCGTCGAGGGTGCAGGGGGCCTGCTGGTCCGCTACGACGAGGAGGGCGGCACGCTCGCGGACCTGGCGCGGCGGCTGCACGCCCCCGTCCTCGTGGTGGCGCGCGCCGCGCTGGGCACGCTCAACCACACGGCGCTGACGCTCGAGGCCGTGGCGGGCCGGGGCCTCGACCTGGCGGGCGTGGTGATCGGGTCCTGGCCGGCCGATCCGGGGCTCGCCGAGCGGTCGAACGTCGCCGATCTGGAGATGCTCGCCGCCCGGCCGCTGTCGGGCGCGCTGCCGGAGGGCGCGGGCGCGCTCGATCGGGAGGCGTTCGCCCGCGCCGCCCGCGCCGGACTCGCTCCCACCCTCGGCGGCATGTTCGACCCGGCCAGATTCCGCTCGACCCTTAAGCTGCCCCTGTGACAGGAGTGCCGCCGAGGACCGACGGGAGTGCCGCGTGAGGACCGACATCCTGGAGATCGCCCGCGTTCAGGTTCTGGACGAGGGCAGGGGCCTCGACGCGGCCCAGGCGCTCGAGTGCCTGACGCTGCCGGACGAGCGCCTGCCCGACCTGCTCGCGCTGGCGCACGAGGTGCGGATGAAGTGGTGCGGTCCCGAGGTCGAGGTGGAGGGGATCGTCTCGCTCAAGACCGGCGGCTGCCCTGAGGACTGCCACTTCTGCTCGCAGTCCGGCCAGTTCTCCTCTCCGGTGCGCGCGGCCTGGCTCGACATCGCCTCGCTCGTCCGGGCGGCCGTCGAGACGGCCGCGACCGGGGCGACGGAGTTCTGCATCGTCGCGGCCGTACGCGGACCCGACCGGCGGCTGATGGACCAGGTCCGCGAGGGCGTGAAGGCGATCCGCGAGGCGGTCGACATCAACGTGGCCTGCTCGCTCGGCATGCTCACCCAGACACAGGTGGACGAACTGGCCGAGATGGGGGTCCACCGCTACAACCACAACCTGGAGACCGCCCGGTCGCACTTCCCCCACGTGGTCACCACGCACACCTGGGAGGAGCGCTGGGACACCTGCCTCATGATCCGGGAGGCGGGGATGGAGCTGTGCTGCGGCGGCATCGTCGGCATGGGAGAGACCCTGGAGCAGCGGGCCGAGTTCGCCGCCCAGCTGGGCGAGCTGGAGCCCGACGAGGTGCCGCTCAACTTCCTCAACCCCCGCCCGGGCACGCCGTTCGCCGACCAGCCCCTCGTCGAGGGCACCGAGGCGCTGAAGACGATCGGCACGTTCCGCCTCGCCCTGCCGCGCACGATCCTGCGGTACGCCGGGGGCCGCGAGCTGACCCTGGGCGACCTCGGCACGAGGGACGGCATGCTGGGCGGCGTCAACGCCATCATCGTCGGCAACTACCTGACCACCCTGGGCCGCGCGCCCGAGCGCGACCTGGAGCTGCTCGCCGACCTCAAGATGCCCGTCAAGGCGCTCTCCCAGACCCTCTGACGCGGTCGGCGGGCGATCGGATGGAATCCCAGTCCGCGAGGGCGGAGTAGCCGCGGCGACACCGGGCATCAGCGGGAGTGACCGAGGTTCTCCTGTGGCTGGAGGGCATTGGCCGCCCATCTGTTCCGGTTACTGACCGACTGGTAGGTTTCACCCTATGGAGTCCCCCAAACACGCAGGCGACATCGCCGTCGCCGTCTCCCAGGCCTACGGCGTGGACACGATGTTCACGCTGTCCGGTGGGCACGTCTTCCCCTTGTACGACGGGGCCGTCCATCAGAACATGCGCATCCTGGACGTGCGCCACGAGCAGAGCGCGGTGTTCGCGGCCGAGGCGACGGCCCGGCTGACCCGGCAGCCCGGCCTCGCCGTGCTCACGGCCGGCCCCGGCGTCACCAACGGCGTCTCGGGGGTCGCCACCGCCCACTTCAACGGCTCCCCGGTCGTCGTGCTCGGCGGGCGCGCCCCGCGCTCACGGTGGGGCTCCGGGGCCCTGCAGGAGATGGACCATCCGCCGCTGTTCGAGCCCATCACCAAGCTCGCCTTCACCGGGTCGGGCGCGGACTCCATCGGGCAGGACGTCGAGATGGCCTTCCGCACCGCCCTGGCCCCGCATCGCGGCCCGGTGTTCCTGGACTTCCACATGGACGACCTGTTCTCCCCGTCGCCCGAGTACGTCTCCGAGACGCTGACCCCGTCGCCGCTGGAGCCCGACCCCGAGGCCCTCGCCGGCATCGCGAGGCTGCTCGCCGAGGCCGAGCGCCCGGTGCTGGTGCTCGGTTCGGACGTCTGGATGGAGCGCGCCGAGGAGGCCGCGCGGGACTTCGCCGAGGAGTGGCGCCTGCCCGTCGTCCCCAACGGCCAGGGCCGGGGCATCCTGCCCGCCGGGCACGAGCTGCTGGTCACCCGCGCCCGTGGCGCCGCCTTCGGCCAGGCCGACCTCGTCATCGTGGTCGGCACTCCGCTCGACTTCCGCCTCGCGTACGGCTGGTTCGGCGGCAAGGAGGGCGCGCCGCTCGCCAGGGTCGTCCACATCGCCGACGCGCCCTCCCAGCTCGCGACGCACACCGGTCTGTCCGGGTCGGCCGCCGGCGACCTGTCGGTCATCTTCTGGGGGCTGTCCGCGGCCTGCGGGACCGCCGGAGTGAGCCCCAAGGCGTACGAGCCGTGGGTGAGCAGGCTGAGCGAGGCCGCGGCGGCGGCGACCGCCGGGGACGCGGCCCTGCTGGAGTCCGACGCCGACCCGATCCATCCGATGCGCATCTACGGCGAGCTGAACAAGGTGCTCGCCGACGACGCGGTCGTCATCGGCGACGGCGGCGACTTCGTCTCCTACGCCGGCAAGTACGTCGAGCCGCGCCGGCCCGGCAACTGGCTCGACCCCGGCCCGTACGGCTGCCTCGGCACCGGGCTCGGCTACTCCATCGCGGCGCGTCTGGCGAGGCCGTCGTCACAGGTCGTGCTGCTGCTCGGCGACGGCGCGGCGGGCTTTTCGCTGATGGACGTCGACACGCTGGTCCGCCACCGCCTGCCGGTCGTCATGATCTGCGGCAACAACGGCATGTGGGGCCTGGAGAAGCACCCCATGCAGATGCTGTACGGCTACGACGTGGCGGCCGAGCTCCAGCCGCAGTGCCGCTACGACCAGGTCGTCACCGCACTCGGCGGCGGCGGGGAGCTCGTCACGTCGCCGGCGGAGATCGGCCCGGCGCTGCGCCGCGCCTTCGACTCCGGCGTGCCCTATCTGGTGAACATCGCCACCGACCCGGCCATCGCCTACCCGCGCAACACGACCGGCGTGTGACCGCGCGTACGGCTCCGCCCGTGACACCCGGGCGGAGCCCGGCGGTCATCCCGCCGATCCCGTACAACCTGTAGACGGCTTGACGACCGCATCGTGATCACCCTGTCCGCCGACTGTGCTAGGACGGATGAGTGCGATACGTCCGCCTGGGATCTTCAGGCCTGAAGGTGTCGAGAGTCGCGCTGGGCATGATGAGCTACGGCGCCCCCTCGGCACTCTCGTGGAGCCTCGACCGGGACCGCGCCGAGCCGATCGTCCGGCGCGCGGTCGAGGCCGGCGTCACCTTCTTCGACACGGCCGACATGTACGGCGACGGCGCCAGCGAGAAGGTGACCGGCCGCCTGCTGCGCGCACTGTTCGCCAGGCGCGACGACTACGTGCTGGCCACCAAGGTCTACTACCCCATGGGGCCGGGCCCCAACGACGGCGGGCTGTCGCGCAAGCACATCATGTCGGCCGTCGACGCCTCGCTCACCCGTCTCGGCACCGATCATATCGACCTCTACCAGGTCCACCGGTGGGACGCGGAAACCCCGATCGAGGAGACGATGGCGGCCCTCGACGACCTGGTCCGAGCAGGCAAGGTGCGCTATGCCGGCGCCTCCCTGATGTACGCCTGGCAGTTCGCCAAGGCCCAGCACGCCGCCGAACGTCACGGTCTCACCCGGTTCGTGTCCATGCAGACTCGCTTCAACCTCCTGTATCGAGAGGAGGAACGCGAGATGCTGCCGCTGTGCGCGGATCAGCGGGTGGGTGTCCTGCCCTACAGCCCGCTGGCCCGGGGCGTCCTGGCCGCCACCGGCCCCCGCGACACCGACCGGGCGGCGGCGGAGCGCGGCAGGTCCCGCTTGACCGACGGCGACGACGCCGTCATCGGCGCGCTGCGCGCGATCGCCGCCGAGCGTGGCCTGCCACCCGCCCAGATCGCGATGGCGTGGACGCTCGCCCACCCGGCGGTTTCCGCGTCGATGGTGGGAGCCACCAGAATCGGTCATGTGGACGACGCCGTCGCCGCCGTCGACGTGGCGCTCACTCCGGAGGAGAAATCCAGGCTGGAGGAGCACTACCGCCCCCGCGCCCCGTACGGCCACACATGACGAGCCGCCGGACAGCCCGGTGACGTCAACCCGCGAAGGCCCGCCTCGCCTGCCTCAGGACGTCGCGGGAGTGCGGGTCAAGGCCGGGCTGGGCGACGGACTGGGCGAGGGGGACGGGCACGTCTTCTTCACCGTGAACGTGACCGTCGTGCCCTCCTTCACGAGCGTGTTCGCCGCCGGTTTCTGGCTGACGACCACTCCCTTGCACTCCTCCGGGCCCTCGTAGGCGGGTTTCGGGGTGAGACCCAGCATGTTGAGCCGCGCCAGCGCGGAGCTCTCGGGCAGGCCCTTGAGCTGGGGCACCTTGATCATGCCCTCGGTCGAGGTCGGCGAGGGCGTCGGCGATGCGGTGCGGCTCGGCGACGGGCTGGGAGTCGGGCTCGGCGTGGGGCTCGGCTTCCTCTTGGTCGGGCTCGGCCGCGACACCGGCACATCCTGGGAGGGCTTCGTGGAGGGCCGCGAGACGGCCCGCGTCGGCGACGGTGTCGCCGACGGGGTGATCAACGTCAGGGACGGAGCGGGCGACTCTTGGGTTGTGGACCCGGCCGAGGCCATGTTGATGCCGAGGACGGCCAGACCGCCGACGACGGCGAAGCCCGCCACCCCGGCCGCGACCGGCATCCCCCGGCCCCGCTTGGACCGCTGCGCCGCGCGCCGCGCCGTACGGGAGCCCTGCTGCGGGGAGGCGACGGTCGCCGGCGGCACGGCCGGGGCGTCGTTCCAGGACTCTCGCGTGACACGGTAGGTGGCACCGGTGGCCGGGAGGGCCTCCGGCCCGCCCTGGTAGGGGCCTGCCTGGGTGGTCGCGCCCGTGGGCGCGGGCGGGACCCCCATGCCCGTGGCGGCCGGGACCCCGGTGACGCCCTGCGGACCGTACCCCCCTCCGGCGAGGCCCTGCGGGCCGTAGGCGGGCGCGGCGTCCGGGACCACGGTGCCGGGCATCCCGGCAGCGGGAGACAGCACCGACTGCCGGGCAGCCTGGCTCATCGCGGCGGCGGACGGCCAGCGGCGGGCCGGGTCCTTCGACATCGCCCGTTCGACGATGGCCCGGATGGCGGGCGGCACGTCCGGCGGCAGCGGCGGCGGCTCCTCGCGGATGTGCTTGAGCGCGATCGTCACCGGCGAGTCGCCGTCGAAGGGACGCTGCCCGGCCAGGCACTCGTACGCCACCACGCCCAGCGCGTAGATGTCGACGGCGGGCGTGACCGGAGCGCCCTCGGCCTGCTCCGGCGCGCAGTAGGCCGCGGTGCCGAGCACCATGCCGGCGTCGGTGAGGCGGCTGCCCTGGTCGGCGCGGGCGATCCCGAAGTCGGTCAGCACCAGCGTGCCGTCGGACCGCACCAGCAGGTTGCCCGGTTTGACGTCCCGGTGCACGATCCCCCGCTCGTGCACGGCCTGGAGGGCGGAGGCCGCCTGTGCGATGAGTTCCATCGCAGGCTCGGCGCCGATGCGGCCGAGGCGGGTCAGCAGCCGGTCGAGAGGCTCGCCGTCGACGAACCGCATGACCAGGTACGCGGTGGAGCCGTCGCCGGGGACCTCGGTGACCCCGTAGTCGTAGACGTCGACGACGCCGGGGTGGTTGACGGTCGCCATCGCCCGGGCCTCGCCCTGGAAGCGCACGGCGAACCCGGGGTCGTCGAGACGACCGGGGAGAAGCACCTTGACGGCGACGGTGCGCGCGAGGACGGTGTCCTCGCCGCGCCATACCTCGCCCATGCCCCCGGCGCCGAGCCGGGCGTCCAACCGGTAACGCCCAGCCAGGGTCATGCCTTGGGCCACCATTTGCGCCCCGTACCCCCTAAGTGAATCGACCCCCGAAGGTGTCCAACAAAGCAGGTTCGTGTCGCGGGTAGATAACGACAAGTTAACGGAACCCTGTACGCGAAAGGGATCCAGGCTCGGGGATCGAAGGTCGAGCCTACCTGTTATCCGCCCGTACTACCGTGCACCGAGCACCGTGCCGTCCAGTTCCTGGGCGTGACCTGAACGACCATGCGGCGGCGGCAGTGCGGGCAGTAACGCGGTGGCTCCATCGCCCTGGCGGCCAGGCAGGCCGCGTGATCACCGTTTCCGGCCGAACGGCCGCAGTGATCGCAGTAGAGGTCCACAGTGCACCACCCTAACCGCTGCCCGCCTCCGCCGCCTGGAAAGCATCATGGAGTCCCCGCTGCCAATTAAGACGCTTCCCGGCCCCTTTTAGTTGCCTGGCAATCTCCACGGGCGTCGGGGAATGACGACCCAATAGGCTGACCCGCATGAGTGTTGCTCCAGGTCTGCGCGCCGAGGTCCTCATCATGGTGGAGCGCGAGGACACGGCGATCCGGGTCGGCAGCGGCGACGTGCCGGTGCTGGGCACGCCGCGGCTGCTGTCGTTCGCCGAGGGAGCAACGGTCAAGGCCGTCCAGCATCACCTGGAGCCGGGGCAGACCACGGTGGGGACCAGGGTGCTGATCGAGCACCGTCTGCCCAGCCCGGTCGGGATGCACGTCGAGATCGGCGTCGAGCTCACGGAGGTGGACGGCAGGCGGCTCGTCTTCTCCGTCAGGGCCGTCGACAAGACCGGAGCCCTGGTCGCCACGGGCACGATCGAGCGGGTCGTCGTCGACCGGGAACGGTTCCTCTCCCGTCTTTGAACGTCCGGCCCGCTCTACTCGATGACGGCGATGACGTCTCCCTCCTGGACGACGTCGCCCTCCTGCACGTGAAGCTTCGAGATGGTCCCGGCGTCCTCGGCGAGGACGGGGATCTCCATCTTCATCGACTCCAGGATCACAAGGGTGTCGCCCTCCTCGACGACCTCGCCCTCGCTCACGACGATCTTCCAGACGTTCGCCACCATCTCGGCGCGCACCTCGGCCACCCGGGAACTCCCCTCAAATAATCCAGCAGATCAGGCTTTTCTCATCCGGGAGACCAGCCCGGTGTCATAGTTCCCGCTCACGAACTCGGGATGGTCGAGCAACTCGGCGCAGAACGGCAGGTTGTGCTTCGGGCCCTCGATGCGGAACCCGGCGACGGCCTCCCGGCCCCGCTCCAGCGCCTCCTCGCGGGTGGCACCGGTGACGCAGAGCTTGGCCATCAGCGGATCATAGAACGGCGTGACGGTGTTGCCCGCCGCGTACCCCGAATCGATGCGCACCCCCTCGCCCCCCGGCTCCTCCCATACACCGATCTTGCCAGGGCCGGGCAGGAACCTGCGGGGGTCCTCGGCGTAAACGCGGAACTCGATCGCGTGGCCGCTCACCCGCGGCTCGACGGAGTAGACCTCGCCGGCCGCGACACGGATCTGGTGCTCCACGAGGTCGAGGCCGGTGACCAGTTCGGTGACGGGGTGCTCCACCTGGAGCCGGGTGTTCATCTCCAGGAAGACGAAGTCCTGGGCGTCCGCGTCCACCAGGCACTCCACCGTGCCCGCACCGCGATAGGACACGGCCTCCCCCGCCCGTACGGCCGCCGCGAGCATCCGCTCGCGCAGCTCCGGGGTCACGCCGGGGGACGGGCTCTCCTCCACGACCTTCTGGTGGCGCCGCTGGACCGAGCAGTCGCGCTCGCCCAGGGCGACCACGGTGCCGTCGGCGAGGCCGAGGATCTGCACCTCGACGTGCCTGGCCCGCTCGATGTAGCGCTCGAGCAGGATGGCCGGCTCGCCGCCGAAGCGGGCGGCCGCGCGGCAGGCCTGCTCGAACGCCTTGGCCAGCGACTCGTCGTCGCGCGCCACGCCCATGCCGATGCCGCCGCCCCCGCCGGCCGCCTTCACCATCACGGGGAACCCGATCTCCTCGGCGGCCCGCCGGGCCTGCGCGAGGTCGGAGACCGGCTCCCTGGTCCCGGCGGCGACCGGCACGCCCGCGGCCTCCATCAGGTTGCGGGCGTTGATCTTGTCGCCCATCTGCTCGATGGCCTTGCGGTTCGGGCCGATCCAGACGAGCCCGGCCTCGATCACCGCACGGGCGAACCCGGCGTTCTCCGCGAGGAACCCGTATCCGGGGTGGACCGCCCGCGCTCCCGTCGCACGGGCGGCCTGGAGGACCTTGTCGACGTCGAGGTAGCTCTGAGCGGGGTTCGCGGGGCCGAGGAGCACGGCGTCGTCGGCCTCACGTACGAACGGCAGATCGGCGTCCGCCTCGGAGTGGACCGCGACGGCGCGCAGCCCCATGCCCCGCACCGTACGGATGATCCGGCGGGCGATTTCGCCGCGGTTGGCCACGAGAACTGAGTCGAACACGCACCCAACTCTAGGGTGATCCCCCGCTCCGTCCCCCCGCCCGTTCCGACTGAACGCGGGGGCCGAATCTGTAGGGTCGCCACAACACCGACGGACCCGGCGTGCCGTTGAAGGCGTTTCGATGCTACGTCTGCTACAAGCGCGTGACGAGCACGAGCCGGTCGACGACGCGCGCCATCGCCTCCACCACTCCGGGGTCGTAGGCCGACCCGCCGTCGAGGCGCAGCCGCTCCAGAGCCGCCGCCGCGCGGTCCCTGTCGGTCGAGCCGCCCACGAGGTCGTCGTACGCGTTGGCGGCCTTGATGATGCGGCTGGCCATCGGCGGGGACTCGGCGAGCGTGTCGCACTGCCGCCGGACGATCTCCGCGACGCCGTGGAGGACGCCGGTCTTCCTGATCACCTCGGCGCCCAGCTCGGCGATCCGCCGCGCCTGCGCGGGGTCGGCCAGCACGGTCGCGCCGCCGGGGATCGGGTCGCGCAGCGAGAGCTGGCCGATGTCGTGCATGAGCGCGGCGTACTCCAACTCGAGCAGCTGCGGCTCCGCCATGCCCAGCTCCCGGCCGATGCCGACCGACAGCTGGCTGACGCGGCGCGAGTGGCCCGGCTCGACGTACCCCCCGACCTCGGTGACCCGGCTCAGCGCGCGCACGGTCTGCAGGTAGGTCGCCCGGATGCCGGCGTACTTGCGGAACGCCACCTGCGTGACGAGCAGCGGCGCGGCGAACGCGGGCAGCGCGGTCATGTCCATGCTGTGCGAGGCGAGCGCGAGCAGGATGCCCGACGCCGCGACGGCGGCGCCGAGCGGCGCGGCCATCCTGATCTCGTCCCGTACGGCCACGACGAACGCTGTCCTGACCTGGTCGGCCCTGAGCATGGCCGCGATCACCACGTCGGCCGCGAGCATGACCGTGACGAGCACCGCCATCACGCCGAGCGCCGGCCACCAGTTCCCGTGCCGGTCGGCCGTGTCGCGCGCGAGCTCCCCCAGCGGGCCGGCGAGCGGCCGGTAGGCGAAGGCGAGCAGCGACCCGGCGAGCAGCCGCCGGGCCATCGCGTCGAGACGCGGCGGCCGGCCGACCGCCAGGTGCGGCAGCCCGCCCGCGATCATGCCGACCGACATCACCGCCACGACCTGCAGGGCCGAATGGTGCGCCGGCCGTCCGCCCACGTCGAGCAGCAGGGCGTATCCGAGGGAGGCGGCGGTGGAGATCGGGGCGACCTCGCGGTTGCCGGGCATCGTGAGCCGGGCCAGCTCTCCGGCGGCGATGAGCGCGCCGAACCCGATGGCGACCCGCGGATCGGTCAGGCCCTCCGCCGCGGTGTGGGCGATCCCCGCCACGGTCAGCATCCCGGCGGCGCAGATGAGCAGGAGCTGGCCCGAGTCGAGCCCCACCGGCCTGGCCGTCAGCCGACGCTCCCTCACCGCTCCGACACCACCTGGATGGGCGTCGTCGGGTCGTCGTGGTCCTTCACCGTGGTCTCCACGGCGGCGTCGTCCGGCGGGACGGGCACCGGCTGCGCCAGGTCCCAGCCGTGCCGGTCGAGCGCCTTGACGAACGCGCACACCATGTCGGGGTCGAACTGGGTTCCGGCGTTCTTGCGCAGCTCGGTCACCGCGAACTCGATCGACTTGGCCTTGCGGTAGGAGCGGTCGGAGGTCATGGAGTCGAACGCGTCGGCCACCGCGATGATCCGGGCGAACTCGGGGATCTCCGAGCCGGCCAGGCCCATCGGGTAGCCCTTCCCGTCATGTCGTTCATGGTGGTGCATGATCCCGGCGAACGCCTCGTCGAGGAAGTCGATGCCCCGCACGATCTCCAGCCCGCGCATCGGGTGGAGCTGGATCGCGGCGTACTCCTCCTCGGTCAGGCGGCCGTCCTTCTGCAGCACCTTGGTCGGCACGCCGAGTTTGCCCACATCGTGGAGCATGCCCGCGTACCGGATCGCGCGCAGCCGCTCGGTGCCCATCCCGATCTCCTCAGCGATCATGGAGGAGGCCGCGGAGACCCGCGTGCAGTGGCCGCGCGTGTAGTAGTCCTTCGTCTCCACCGCCTGGCACAGCGCCGCGATCGTCGCGTCGTACGCCCGATGCTCGGCGTGGTAGTGCCCCAAGGCCCACCGGGCCACGAACAGCGGCAGCAGCACGAGCACGGCCGAGATCGACTGCACCGTCGACCACAGGGCCGCGATCAGCAGTCCGAAGGTGGCGAAGCCGACGTAGGAGCTCAGGAACTGCACCATCGCGCGGAGCGAGACCTGGTCTTTGTGCACCGCGGACGCCAGCCTCAGGATGACCGCGGTCAGCGCGAAGTTGACGGCCACGAAGACCACCGTCGCCGCGGCGTACGGCACGAGGATGCCCGGGAAGTCGGCCGGCTCGGGCAGCTCGGCCCGTCCGCCCGTGCTCTCGTAGGCCCATCCGGCGGCGTACCCGCACAGGGCGTACTGCGCGCCGTTGAACAGCCGTTTCACCATCGGCAGGCCGGGGCGCACGCTCACGACCGCGGCCAGGCCGACCAGGGCCGCGCCCTCCGGGCCGACGAGCACCACGGCGGCCAGCGCGGCGGAGAAGCTCACCGACACCGCGACGTGCGGCACGTTGAGCAGCGTCGGCACCGACTCGCAGAGCAGGAAGAGCAGCGCCAGGACGAGAAGCGCCGACCAGTCCTCCGCCACGAGCCCGTGATGCGCGAGGAGACCGCGCGTGATCACGAGACCGGCGGTTCCGACGAGTGCGACGAAGTAGACCCTGGCGGGCCACGGAAGTTCCCGCATGGCGGCCACCTTGAATGCGGATCGGACCCGTGGGCCGGCCCTGCCGGACCGGCCCACGGGCAGTGACTACGTCCAGGAGATCCCCGGGGTGCCGGCCGCGAGACCGGCCAGAGCCACCACCGGAGTGAGCAGCGCCAGCGCCACTATCAGCCTGACGACGGTCTTCCCAAGCATTGCGCCGCCTCCACGTCGATGTCGCACTCAGGCTACAGAAGGGCCGACTGCCGGTCCGGGATGTCGCGACCATCGCAGCCAAACCGTAACCAAGCCATCACACGGCGTGCAATTGCACCGGTTTGTCAGTGCCTTCTCACGGGACGAGCCGGGCCATCAGCCGACGAACGTCGTCGTCCACGTCGGCCTGGAGCATGCCGTTGTCGACGCTCGGCGTGCAGCCGTACCGGATGTGCACGCCCGCGGGCGGCCCCTCCTCGTAGCCGAACACGAGCCGATAGTCGTCACCCACCGCCGACGCGCCTCTCCCACGGCACGTGCGATCGCTCGGCACGGTGTCCAGGTCGTTGAGCGCCGCCGCGAGTTCCCGCGCCGCCGCCACGCCGTGCTCGCGCCGGGGCGGCCACTTCACGTTCCCGCCGCGGCACACCAGGACCCACCGCGGATCCCCCGGAATCATGCTGTCCTGCTGTCCACGCCGGTCGCCGCCGCCCCGGCAGGGGTCGTCCGGCCGGGAGATCCGCCACGTCCCCTCCCGGTAGGCGGCGGTCAGGGCCTTCCCGACGTACGAGCGGGTGCGGACCGTGCCGTTCGTCGTCGAGACGCAGGAGTTGACCTCCTCGGCGCTGCCCACCCACAGCGCCGAGCCGTCGGCGTACGCGAACCGCACCAGGTAGTTCGTCATCGGCCCGCCCATCGCCGTACAGAGCCCGTCGGCGTCTTCGGTGGTCACCGGCAGGTACGCGAGGTCGCGGGCCATCGCCGCCGCCTGGTCCGTCAGCGTCCGCGACCCGGCAAGCCGTTCGCCGCCCGGATCCATGTTGACGCCGGGATAGGCGCAGATCAGCGCCCGGACGGGCGAGCCGGGCACCAGCGTCTCGTCCGCGCCGTCCACATCCACGGCGGCCGGCACCCAGCCGCCGATGCCCTCGCCGCCCCAGCGCTGCGGGCACGCGTCCGGCACCGCCCTCGGCTCTGGAGCGCACGCGGCCGGTACGGCTCCCGCGCACACGGCGACGGCGGCGACGAGGACGGCGGTCCGGCGCGAACGCATCACACTGCTGAGACGTCCCGCCATGTGCGGCGGTTCAACCGGCGCACGCGATCAGACGAGCGCCTGGCGGGCCCATTCGACGGTGGCCTTGAGGCCCGTGGGCAGGTCGTGCCGGGGACGCCAGCCGAGGGCCTCGTACGCCGGGGCGGGGTCGACGGCCATCGCGGGGAGGTCGCCCATGCGAGGAGGCTCGAAGCGGGGCTCGTCCGGCGCTCCGGCCGCCGCGGCGATCAGGCTGTGCAGCTCACGGTCGGTGGTCTGGACGCCGGTGCCGAGGTTGACACGGCGGCCGTCGCCGTGGGGCCCGCAGGCGCGGGCGAAGCCGTCCACCACGTCCTCGACGAAGACGTAGTCGCGCGTCTGGGAGCCGTCGCCGTACACGACCGTGGGCTTTCCCGCCAGCAGGGCGTCGGTGAAGATGGCGACCACCCCGGCCTCGCCCTCGGGCGACTGGCGCGGCCCGTAGACGTTCGACAGCACGAGCGTGGTGTATTCGAGCCCGTGCAGCGCCCGGTAGGTGGCGAGGTACAGCTCGCCGCCGAGTTTGGAGGCGGCGTACGGCGAGCGGGGATCGGTGGGGGCGTCGCCCGGGACGGGAATCACGGCCGGCCTGCCGTAGACGGCGACCGAGGACGAGTAGACGACCTTGCGGGCCCCGGCGCGGCGGGCGGCCTCCAGGACGTTCACCGTGCCCTCGACGTTGATCCCGGCGTCGGTCACCGGGTCGGCCACGCTCCTGCGCACGCTGATCTGCGCGGCGAGGTGACAGACGACCTCCGGCCGCCAGCGTTCGGCGAGCTCCGCGAGCGCCGGGTCGCGCACGTCCATGACGTGGAGGGGGGCGTCGGGGTTGCGCACGTGGCCGGACGACAGGTCGTCCACCACCGCGACCTCGTGGCCGTCCCCCAACAGCCGATCGACGAGGGTCGATCCGATGAACCCCGCCCCGCCCGTGACCAGTGCCCGCATGTCCCCGCCCTTCCCGGCCTGTAACGGAAGATCCTAACGAGCATTGCCCCGGCACGGCCCGATCACGCCCCCCACGATGGAGGCGCGCCTCGCGGGGGCAGGATGCGGCGAATGGCCGTGCCACCCGGCCGTCGCCCCCTCGGAACCGCCGAACTAGTCGGCCATCTCGGCGCGTACCTGCTCGATCCGGGTGAGCACCTTGCTGCGCAGATCCTGCGGGACAGGGTCGCACCCGCAGTGTTTGGCCACGAGCCGCTTGACGGCCTCCTCGAGGCCGTACTCCTCCAGGCAGGGAGAGCACTCGTCGAGGTGCTTCCTTATCTCGGAGATGCGGTCGCTGTCCAGCTCACCGTCCAGGTAGGTGTACACCCGGTCGAGCACCTCGCTACACGGGGTGTCGTGGTGGTTCCCGCAGCTCATCGCTCCTCCTCGCCAAGCGTCCCGCCGAGACCCGCACCGCGGGAGTCCGACCGCACGAGGCCGCGATCGCGCGCGTAGTCCTCGAGCTGGTTGCGCAGCTGCCGGCGGCCCCGGTGGAGGCGCGACATCACGGTCCCGATGGGCGTGCCCATGATCTCGGCGATCTCCTTGTACGGGAAGCCCTCAACGTCCGCCAGATAGACGGCGATGCGGAACTCCTCGGGGAGCGCGGCGAGAGCGTCCTTCACGTCGCTGTCGGGAAGGTGCTCGAGCGCCTCGATCTCGGCCGACTTCAGCCCGCTGGACGTGTGCGACTCCGCCCGGGCGAGCTGCCAGTCCTCGATCTCCTCGGTGCCCGCCTGCTTGGGCTCCCGTTGCTTCTTCCGGTAGCTGTTGATGAACGTGTTGGTGAGGATGCGGTAGAGCCAGGCCTTGAGGTTCGTCCCCTCCTGGAACTGGTGGAAGGAGGCGAACGCCTTGGCGAAGGTCTCCTGCAGGAGATCCTCCGCATCCGCTGCGTTTCGGGTCATCCGGAGCGCGGCCGAGTACAGTTGGTCGAGAAACGGCATGACGTCGCGCTCGAACCGCTCGCTGCGCTGCTCCAGAGTCTCCTCGGCTGTCTTGGAGACCGGACCCACCCCCTTAAGGACACCGTACCCAGCCGAGGATACCGGCCCGGCAACGTCCAGCCCGTCGAGGCCTTCTGGCAGCACCAACGTCTTCATGCCCAACTGCAACAGGGCGGGCGTAGAGTCTGTTCCCGGTGCAGATTGAGGTGACGAACGACCCGGTGCGGGGAAAAAAGCAAGCACCGGCTTGGTAGCCCGGAAACCGAGTTTCGCTGCCGCACGCCCAGGCGCGGGGCAGCCAGAGTCCAGGAGCCGCTCGTGCTGCCTATACCGGCCAACGAACTCAACGGCTCGGGCACACTCGGGCCGTACTGGACCTTTTATCACGCGGTCGTCGCCGAACAGCTGCGCCAGTGGCTGCCCGGCCGCCCCTCCCTCCTGCTGGACCTGTCCGGCGGACGGGGGCGCTGGCCGGCCCAGGCGGCGCGCGCCGGTCACCGGGTGATCGAGGTCATGGACTTCCGCAGGCCGGCGGAACCGTGGTTGCGCGACGCCTCCGACCGCATACAGAAGGTGCGCGCCGACGACCTCGGCTTCCTGCCCGACGGCTGCGTGGACGGCGTGATCGCCGAGGAGCGCGTGCTGTCGGTCGAGATCATGGCGGAGTCCGTCATCGAGGACGTGGCCCGGGTGCTGCGGCCCGGCGGGCGCGCGCTGCTGTGCGTCGACTCGCTGGTCCTCGGGATGGCGATCCTGGCCGAGCAGAACTACTGGGCGCACCTGTGCCAGACGGGCGAGGTCATGCTCATCCCCTGGCCCGACGGCAGCATCACCCGCTGCTTCACCAGTCAGCAGATACGCGAGCTGATCACCGGCGCCGGCCTCGAGGTGGAGTGGGTGCGCCCGCGCACCGTGCTGTCCCCCTCCACCGTCGACCACGTGCTGAGCTCGGAGAGCAAGTCGCTGTCCTGGCTGGTCCGCACCGAGCTCGAGACCCAGGCCGACGGCGACGACACGGTCGGCATCCACCTGGTGGCCAGCGCCCGCAAGCCGATGTGAACGCTCTCCAGAACGGCGCTCGGGCAGGCGCTCGCGCGGGTCACCGGCGGCGCTCGGCCCGTGACTGGCACTGCACGCAGCGGGCCGCCTCGGGGCGGGCCTCCAGCCTGCCCTCCGGCACGAGCGTGCCGCAGTCGACGCAGCGGCCGTAACCGCCGTCGTCCAGCCGCCGCAGCGCGGCCAGCACGGCCGTACGCTGCCGGGACGCGGCGTCGAGCATGGCCCGGGTCCGGTCGGCGTCGGTGAGGTCGGCTCCCGCGTCGGCGAGGGACCTGTCACGCCCGGCCGGATCCCCACGCAGCACGCTGATCGACCGGTCGAGCTCGGCGAGCATGCTTTCCAGGCGCATACGCGCGGTCGCGACGTCCACGGATCCGCACCTCCGGGAGTGGGGGAATCACCCGTCCAGGAGCCCCCGGTCCCCTGGACGGTCAGCGGCCGGTCACCTGCCGTGCGACCGCTTTCTCGAACGGATGCCCACTTCGCGCGCCGCTTACACCCCTGACCTGCTCGGCAGCCGCCCCGGGTGCGGGCTCACAGGTGTGGGTTCACAGGCGCGTGGGCAGGCCGATGAGGTGCGTCGCGCCGAGGAAGAAGGCCGCGCGGACGTTGTCGTCGCCCACGAGGTCACGGATCGCCGCCGCTGAGGCCCCTGCCTCGCCGTAGCCGACCTTCAGGAACGACGGGTCCGGCTCCTTGGTCACGTCGAGACCCTTGAGCAGGACCTGCGCACCCCTGCCCGACCTGGACACCGCGTCCCAGAGCTGGGTGTAGACGTCCACGGTCAGCAGGTCGACGAAGCCCTCGCTGATGATCTGGCTGTGCCGGATCCCGTCCGCCGTCTCCCTGAAGCGGGGGTGGGTGAGCCGGTGCATCAACTCGTGCACGAGCGTTCTGATCACCCGCCAGCGCCAGTCGGACTTCGTCCCCCACACAGGACTCGGGAAGATCGGCTGCACGGAGATGTTGCCCTCGCCTCCGCTGTGCGCCGCGGTCAGCTTGATCATGGCGCCGACCCTCCTGCTCAGGGTCGCGTCGGTCGACAGGCGCTCCTCTAGCAGGGCGCGCAGCGTCTCCCGGTCGCCGGAACGGGTGGCGTCGTAGTTCGCCTTGGCGAGCAGCGCCCCTCGTTGCTTGTCCCAGCCGACCGCCTGCGCCCTGTTCATCATCCAGTTCAGCCGCTCGGCGGGCCCGGCGGGCAGCTCCCAGGTGCTCTGCAGGCGTTCGCCGTAACGGAAGCCGTCGAAGTACGGCCCGGCCTCCCAGGCGTCCGCGTACGGCCGGAGTCCGACGGTGACGAACATCTGGAGGAATTCGGCGATGCGCCTGAGGTGATCGAGTGACTCCGGCTCGGCCTGCGTGCCCGTGGGCGGCGCCCAGTGCCGGAGCTGCTCGTCGACCACCTTCGCCAGCAGGTCGGCCAGCTCCTTGAGCACGTTCGCCTGCAGCGGCCCGACCTTCGTCCTCCCCTCGCCGTCCCGTTCGGAGCCCGGGGGGTTGTAGATGAGGTTCAGCTTCGCTGCCAACGCGCTGTCGGGCGGGGCGAGTTTCCGGACGACCGCCGCCGACACCCATCCGCTCGCCCGCAGCACCTCCCGTTCGAACGCGTCGTTCTCGGCGCCCGGCATGGCCGTACGCAGCGTCGCCCGGCCTATCAGGCGGCTCACCGCGGCGGTGTGGTCGAAGTCCTCGGGGAGCACGTCCAGGTTGGTGCCGTACACGTGGAGGGCGTGGGCCAGCCAGAGCTTGTCCTCGCCCTGGTACTGCGCGATCTGGGGCCAGACGTCGATCTCCAGCCCGGTGAACAGGCGGTAGACACGGTTGAAGTATTCGGGGTACTTGCTCTCGGGGAGGAGACGTAGCTTCGTGTAGTCGACCGTCGCCTTCAGCGGTCCGAAGCCGACCGTTCTCGGCTCGGCCGGTGTGCGCGTGAGGTCGTTCGTCAGGGACATGTAACGCTCCAAATGACTGAGAGTGGCGGGTTACGTACATGTCGTGCAAGCGCCACCGGAGCGTACGTCCGGCCCTGACTCCGATCAACAGGTTGTCCGCCTTAGGACAACGAGAACGGCTCCGCCCGCGTCCGGGCCGGGAACGTCCCGTTCGGGGACCGTTCAGAGCAGGCGCGGGACGTCGTCACCTTCCAGGGGCTCGAGAAGCTCGGGGCCGTTGTGGCGGACGCTGTTGACGGCGTCCGCCACGGCGTACGCCTCCAGCCGGTCCGGGCCGGCCGGGACGAGCAGGCCGGTGGGGTCGGTCACGCGCGGGTCGAGCCACTCCGTCCAGCGGTCGCGCTCGACCATCATCGGCATCCGGTCGTGGATGCGGCCCAGCTTGTCCGTCGCCGTGGTGGTGATCACCGTGCAGGTGCACAGCCACTTCAGCGGGTCGTCGTCCGGGCGGGTGGGGTCCTTCCAGAACTCGTACAGGCCGGCCATCGCCAGCACGCCGCCGTCGGCGGGGTGGATGAAGAACGGCTGCTTCTTCTTGCCCTCCAGCGGCATCCACTCGTAGTAGCCGTCCGCCGGGATCAGGCAGCGGCGCGACTTCAGCGCCCTGCGGTAGGACGGCTTCTCCGCCACGGTCTCCACCCTGGCGTTGATCATCCGCGAGCCCACCGACGGGTCCTTGGCCCAGCTCGGCACGAGCCCCCACCGGACCACCCGCAGCTGCCTGACGGGCTCGTCGCCCGGGCTCTCGCCGCCGTCGTCCTTCGGCACGCGGCACATGACCGCGTAGACGTTCTTCGTGGGCGCGACGTTGTAGTCGGGCCGGAGCTCGCCACCGGGCACCTGGTCGGGCACCCCGTCCAGCTCGACCTGGAACTCCTCCAGCAACTCCTGCTTCTTGCGCGCAGACGCGTACCTCCCGCACATGCCACAAGACTGCCACTCGCGCGGGCCGCACGCGCTCTCACGACGGTGCGGACGAGCGTGCGCGCACTAAGCTTGCGGCATGGCCTCTCCGCAGTCCGCGTCCGGCGGCGCCGTACCGCACGGCATCGATCAGAACGGCGTCGAGAAGAACGCCGCCGCACCGCTCTGGCCCGCCCCGGTGGCCGCCGAGCCGGTCCGTGCGACGGTGCGCCTGCCCGGCTCGAAGTCGGTGACCAACCGCGCGCTGCTGCTCGCCGCGCTGGCCGACGCCCCCGGCACCGTACGGCTCGCGCTGCGCAGCCGCGACGCCGACCTGATGACGGCCGCGCTGCGCTCGCTCGGCGCCGAGATGACGCCGTCCAACGAGAGCGCCGACAGCGTGGACTGGTCGGTGACCCCTCATCCCGTACGCGGCGGGGCGTCGGTCGACGTCGGGCTGGCCGGGACCGTCATGCGGTTCGTGCCCCCGGTCGCCGCGCTGGCCGACGGACCGGTCTTCTTCGACGGCGACCCGCACGCGCGTAAACGGCCGATGGGCCCGATCCTGGGCGCGCTGCGCGCGCTCGGCGCGTCGGTGGACAACGACGCGCTGCCGTTCACGATCCGCGGGCCGATCCCGGGCGGCGAGGTCACCCTCGACGCGTCGGTCTCCTCCCAGATGATCTCCGGCCTGCTGCTGGCCGCCCCGCGCTTCGAGAAGGGCGTGACGGTGCGGCACAGCGGCCCGCCCGTCCCGTCGATGCCGCACATCGAGATGACCGTGCAGATGCTGCGCCAGGCGGGAGTCGAGGTGGACGACTCCGAGCGCGACGTGTGGCGGGTGCAGCCCGGCCCGATCCGGGCCAGGGACGTCACGGTCGAGCCCGACCTGTCCAACGCCGCTCCCTTCCTCGCGGCGGCCCTGGTGACCGGAGGCTCCGTCGTCGTGCCGGACTGGCCGGAGGAGACGACGCAGGGCGGCGACGCGCTTCGCGGGCTGCTCGCCGAGATGGGCGCGCGGGTCGAGCGGGTGCCGGAGGGCCTGCGGGTGACCGGCGAGGGGCGGGTGCGGGGCATCGACGCCGACCTGCGCGACGTCAGCGAGCTCACCCCCACGATCGCCGCGCTGGCCGCGCTGGCCGACGGACCGTCCCGCATCCGGGGCGTGGCGCACATCCGGGGGCACGAGACCGACCGGATCACCGCCCTGGCCAAGGAGATCAACCGGCTGGGCGGCGACGCCCGGGAGACCGACGACGGCCTGGACATCCACCCCCGGCCGCTGGCCGGCGGCGTCTTCCACTCGTACGCCGACCACCGCATGGCCACGGCGGGCGCGGTCATCGGCCTGGCCGTGCCGGGCGTCGAGGTCGAGGACATCGCGACGACCGCCAAGACGCTGCCCGAGTTCCCGCGCATGTGGGCCGCGATGCTGGGCAGCGAGGAGACGGCATGAGCGAGCGGAGCGAGCGAATCAGTAAGCACAGCGCGATTCGGGAAGTATCGACCTGCGTGCCTCCGGCACGACCGAACTCCGAGCCGCCAGGCGAGGAGACGGCATGAGCGGCGGGTTGGTTCCCGCCGGGCGATCGGGGCGCGGACACTGAGAAAGCGGCATTACGACGAGGACGACGTCAGGGTCAGGCCGGGCAAGGGCTCACGGCCCCGGACCCGGATCCGGCCTGCCCACAGCGAGGCCGTCGAGGGCTTCGTGGTGGCCGTCGACCGCGGGCGTTACACCTGCCTGGTCGGCGAGGGCGTCCCCCGCTCCACGACGCCGAAGAAGCGGAGGGGCGAGCGGACGCTCGTCGTGGCGATGAAGGCCCGCGAGCTCGGCCGCAAGGGCATCGTCGTGGGCGACCGCGTGGCGCTGGTCGGCGACGTGACCGGGCAGCCCGACACGCTGGCGCGCATCGTCCGCGTGGAGGAGCGCACCGCGATGCTGCGCCGCAGCGCCGACGACGTGGACGACATCGAGCGCCCCATCGTCGCCAACGCCGACCAGTTGGTCATCGTCACCGCGCTCGCCGATCCCCCGCCACGTCCCCGGATGATCGACCGGATGCTCGTCGCGGCCTTCGACGCCGACATCGAGCCGCTGCTGTGTCTCACCAAGGCCGACCTGGCCCCCGCCGAGGACCTCGTGGCGCTGTACGAGCCCCTCGGCGTGCCGTACGTGGTCGTCCGCAAGGGCGGTCCGCTCGACGACCTGGGCGAGGCGCTCGCGGACCGCATCAGCGTGCTCGTCGGCCACTCGGGGGTCGGCAAGTCGACCCTGGTCAACGCGCTGGTGCCGCACGCCCGCCGGGCCGTGTCCCACGTAAACGCCGTGACCGGCCGGGGCAGGCACACCTCCACCTCCGCGGTCGCCCTGGAACTGCCGGAGGGCGGCTGGATCATCGACACCCCCGGCGTACGCAGCTTCGGGCTCGCCCACATCTCGGTGGAGACCGTGCTCGCCGCCTTTCCCGACCTGGTGGACGCCACCGCCGAATGCCCCAAGGGCTGCACCCACCTCGGCGACGACTGCGCCCTCGACCGCTACGTCGCGGAGGGGCACGCGGATCCGGCGCGCCTGGAGTCCCTGCGGCGGCTGCTCGCCAGCCGCGAGGGCTCTGCCGACGAAGACTAGGCCGACGAGGATCAGAACGACGCGCTCCGGCTGAAGGCGAGCATTACGGCGAGCGCTCCGAGCATGCTCCCCATGGCGATCCGCTGGGCTCGCAGCCACGCCGGCCGGTGCGCCAGGAAACCGGCGACGCTTCCGGCGGCCAGCACGATCGACAGGTTCACCGTCGCGGCCACCGCGATCTGGAAAAGGCCGAGAACGACGCCCTGGAAAAGCACGTTCCCCGCTCGGATATCGACGAACTGCGGAATGACGGAGATATACAGAATGGCGATCTTCGGGTTGAGCAGGTTCGTCATCAGTCCCATGGCGAAAAGCCGGGGCGGCGGGTCGTGCGGCACGTCCCGCACGGTGAACACCGATGCGCCGCCGGGCCTGATCGTCTTCCAGGCGAGCCATATCAGGTAAGCCGCTCCGGCCAGCCGTATCGCGGTGAGAACCTGGGGAAACGCGGCGAACAGCGCCGCCAGGCCGAGATTCGTCGCCGTCAGATAGACGAGGAATCCCGCGACGACTCCGCTCAGCGAGATGATTCCGGCCCGGCGTCCCTGACTGATGCTGCGCGACACGAGATACATCATGTTCGGGCCGGGCGAAAGCACCATTCCGAGCGCCACGGACACGACCCCCAGCACCGCGTTCGTCTCGACCATGACGCCGCCCTCTCCTCGCAGTTCATCAGTGCCGGTCCGGACGGCTTTTCTCAGGCTATTGCACCGCTCACAAAGAATGCAATATTCACTATTGCTCTCGGAGCAATAGTGTGTTTGGATGCGTTCACCGTTGGCGCGGAGAGGAGGCGGCGGTGGAGGACTACCGGGAGCTGGCCGACGAGGTGGCCGCGGACATCGCGGCCGGGCGGCTCAGGCCGGGAGACCGGCTGCCTCCGCAGCGGGACTTCGCGCGGCGGCGCGGCATCGCCGGCTCCACGGCGGCGCGCGTCTACGCGGAGCTGACCCGCCGCGGCCTGACGGTCGGCGAGGTCGGCCGCGGCACCTTCGTACGCGCCTCCGCCCGGCGTCCCGGGACCGCCCTGGCCGAACCGAGCGGCACCAGGATCGACCTCGAACTCAACTATCCCGTCATCCCCGAGCAGGTCCGCCTGCTCGGGGACGGCATCAGGCCGCTGCTGCGCCCCGATGTGCTGGAGGCGTCCATGCGGCCGGTGGGCGCGGCCGGCACTCCCGACGCTCGCGAGGCCGTCGCGGACCTGCTCGCCCGCGCCGGCTGGCGCCCCGACCCGGCGCGGCTGCTCTTCGCCGGCAACGGACGCCAGGCGATCGCGGCCGTCATCGCCGCGCTGGTCCCGCCGGGTGGGCGACTGGGCGTCGAGGAGCTCACCTATCCCGTCGTGAAGACGATCGCCACCCGGCTCGGGGTCACCCTCGTGCCCCTGCCGGTCGACGAGGCGGGCCTGGTGCCCGAGGCGGTGGAGGCCGCCGCCCGCAAGGCACCGCTGAGAGCGGTCTACCTCCAGCCGACGCTGCACAACCCGTTGTCGCTCACCATGCCGGTCGGGCGCCGCGCCGAGCTCGCGGCCGTGCTCGCGCGGCTGGACGTGCCCGCGATCGAGGACGGCATCTGGTCGTTCCTCCGGGACGAGCTGCCCCCGCTGGCCGCCGTGGCCCCCGAGCGCACGATCCTCGTCGACAGCCTCTCCAAGCGGCTCGCGCCGGGGCTGACCGTCGGATTCGCCGTCGTGCCCGAGGCCGTCGTCCCCAACGTGACCGCGGCGCTGCATTCGGGAGGCTCCGCGCCGCCGCGGTTCGCGCTGGAGGCGGCGGCCCGGCTGGCCGGCGACGGCGTCGTGGAATCGCTGAGCCGGGGCAAGCGGCGGGACGCCGAGGCCCGGCAGGAGATCGCGACGCGCCACCTGGGCGACTTCGCCGTCCGCGGCGATCCCCGGTCCTACTACTGCTGGTGGGAGCTGCCGCCTCCGTGGCGGGCCGACACGTTCGTGGCCGCCGCCGCGCGGCACGGCATCGCCGTCACTCCGGCGGCGGCCTTCGCCGTCGGCGACAACCGCACGCCGAACGCCGTCCGCCTCGGCCTTGCCTCACCTCCGGCCGAGACGCTGTCACGCGCCCTGGCCACCCTCGCCGGTCTCGCCCGTTCCTCACCGGACGACCTGCTGGCCGAGTGAGGGGTCACCCCTTGCGGTTGGGGCGCAGGGTCCAGGAGACGGTCATCTCCGAGACGACGACGTCTTCGGCGTTGCGGATCTCGACGGCGACCTCGAACTCGGGCCGCTCCCCCGCGTCCAGCCGGGCGACGACCGCCTCCCGCTCGGCCCGGAGGGTGGCGGCGGCCGTGACCTCGCCCATGGCGAGCTTGCGGTAGCCGATCCTCGCCTCGGTCGCCAGCGGCACGGCCCGGGACAACTGGTCGCCGAAGGCCGACAGCATGGCCGCGCCCGAGGCGGTCTCGGCCAGCGTGAACAGGGCGCCGGCGTGCGGGCCGCCCACGTGGTTGTGCAGGTCTCCCCGGTCGGCCAGGCGGGCGACCGCCGCACCGCCGCCGATCGAGTCGAACGTGATGCCCAGCAGCCGCGCGAACGGGACGCTGTCGAGCATGAAGGCGCCGATGTCCATGGCCGGGATGTTACCGGCTGGTACGGTATGGAGCGATCCTTCCTCTGATGTGAGCAGGTCGCGGCACGATACGTTGGGCCTGTGACGGAGTACCGCGACGACCTGCACCTCGCGCATCTGCTGGCGGACGCCGCCGACGACATCACGATGCGCCGTTTCAAGGCCGTGGACCTCAAGGTCGACACCAAGCCCGACCTCACCCCGGTCAGCGACGCCGACCGGGCCGTGGAGGAGGCGATCCGCGGCACGCTGCGCCGCGCCCGGCCCCGCGACGCCGTCGTGGGCGAGGAGTTCGGGATGACCGGCTACGGCATGCGCTCCTGGATCGTCGACCCGATCGACGGCACCAAGAACTACGTACGCGGAGTCCCCGTGTGGGCCACGCTGATCGCGCTGATGGAGCACGGCAAGGTCGTCGTGGGCGTGGTCTCGGCCCCGGCGCTCGGCCGCCGCTGGTGGGCCGCCAAGGAGAGCGGCGCGTGGACCGGGCGGAGTCTGAGCAAGGCCACGCGCTGCGAGGTGTCCTCGGTCGGCCGCCTCGACGACGCCTCCTTCTCCTTCTCCGACCTAGAGGAATGGGAGAAGGCCGGACGGCTCGACCCGTTCCTCGACCTCACGAGGGACTGCTGGCGCACCCGCGGCTACGGCGACTTCTGGTCGCACATGATGGTCGCCGAGGGCGCGGCGGACATCTCCGCCGAGCCCGAGCTGTCCCCCTGGGACATGGCCGCGCTCACGATCATCGTGGAGGAGGCCGGCGGCTCCTGCACCTCGCTCGACGGCACCCCGCCCCTCGACGGCGGCAACCTCGTCTGCACCAACGGCCTGCTCCACGACGAGGTGCTCAAGCGCCTGTCCCCCCGCTGAATCTCAGGGGCCGGCGTACGGCAGGAACGACAGCCGGACGTGATCGTCGTACGGGACGACGAGCGTGCCGCCGCCCCGCCAGATGAGGGGCCAACGGGGGCCGGTCGGCCATTCGGCTGAGATCAGGAACAGGTGGCCGCCAGACTCGGTGAGCAGGCGAAGGCGGCGGTAGCGGTAGGCGAACCTGCGGCCCTTGGCCTCGGGGAGTCTCGACTCCGTGACGCCGGCGAACTCGGGCCCCAGATCGAGCGGCTCGGTGGTGTCGAGCACGACCTCGGGCCGGCGGTCGAGGCCGGTGACGAAGTCGGCCGCGCGGCTCCTGCCGTACGCGATCGCGTAGCTGGCGCTGGCCCAGAACAGGCTCGCGACCGCCAGCGAGACGACGGCCGCGGCCGCGGCTCGTTCGAGCAACCGCTGCCGATGGACGCGGCGCCACGTGACCAGCCAGCGGCCGTAGGCGCCGAGCAGGGTCCCGGCGCCGAGGCAGAGCGCGCTGGTCCCGGGCGTCTCGCCGGCGGCGACGTCGGGGGCGAGCGTCCCCGCCGCACCCCTGGCGATCAGGAGGACGGCCACCACGAGTAACGCCGATCCCGTTAGCGTCAGCGCGGGCGACCGCATGGCGGGGTCGTCGATCGACGCGCGGCGACGACGCCGTACGAGGCGGTTGATCTCGACGTGGCCCCACAGGGCCAGGAGTGCGGCGAGGAACAGCGCGGCCAGGGGGAACCACAGTGCCTCCGAGCCGTACAGCAGCACCGCCTGCGTCGACAGATCGAGCATGTCGAGGTCAAGGCCGAACAGGGCGAAGCGGCGGCGGCTGGAGACGTACCCGAAGTAGAAGAGCAGACCGACTGCGATGCTCGGCGGCAGCGCGCCGATGCCCACGGCCTGCGCGAACGCGGCGAACCTGCGTTCGAGCGCGCTCGGCTGCGCCGTCTCCTCTTCCTTCTCCTCCGTCATGGCCTCACCCCTGTGTCGGCTCGTCCGTGGGCACCTGATCGGTGGGCGCCTGATCGGTGGGGACCGGCGTGGTGGGCTCGTCGGTGGGGATCGGCGTGGTGGGCGCGAGCTGGTCGGGCGGCCCCGACGGCGGGGGGCAGGGGGTGCTGCGGATGCCGGAGAAGCCTTCGGACGGATCGGAACAGTAGTAGTACGTGAGGGCGTATTTCCAGGTCACGACGGCCGGATGGGCGGGCGAGGGGGACGCGGGAATGCCGTCGCAGACGGGGGCGTCGTGGTCGACGCATGTCCGCTCCAGCGTCAAGACCAGCCGGGCCTTCGAGTCGGCGTCTCCTTCTCCGTCGAGCCCGAACCGGCAGACGGATCCCCCCGGTGAGAGCACAGTCCCCTCACAGGAAGCGGACGAGCCGTTCAACGCGTACGCACACGGGTAACCCCCGGGCTCGGCGACCATCCGCCCCGGGCCGTCCTGCGCCAGACTCACCCGGACGACCCGCACCTCGCCGGGGACGGGGCTGGACAGCGTCACGCAGACGCTGCCGCCGCCCGCCGTACCCTGGGGGCCGCTGAAGTCGCCGTCCAGCGTCGGGCCGGACGTGAGGGTGAAGTGCCCGGTTCTGCGCCCGTTTCCCCCGCCGCCTCCGGAACCCGCTCCGGAACCCGCTCCGTTCACGCCGTTCACGCCGTTCACGCCGTTTACGCCGTTTACGCCGCCGGTCACCGCGGCCCCGGACGCGTCCGGGGCCGCGCCCTCGTCCGCCTGCGGATCGCAGCCGGCCAGCGCGATCACGACGAGCACCACCGGCAGAGCCCAGATCCGCCGGCGTCGCGTCCACCGAAGTGCTCTCATGCGGCGATGGTGAGGGGCCCCGGGCAAGCCGTTCAAGAGTAGGCACCTACTCACGACGAGGGCTGTATCAGGCGGCCGTCCTGAGGCTCATGAGGACATGAACGATCCACGAGACCGATGGCCGTTCTGCGGCCGTGCGGAGGAGCTCGAAACGGTGCGCACGGCCGTACGCGGTGTCAGGCGCGGCGTCGTCGTCGCCGGTGAGGCGGGCGTGGGGAGGAGCCGCCTGGCCGCGGAGGCCGTCGCGGGTCTGGCGCATGTCTGGGTGACGGGCACCCGCGGGGGCGCGACCCTCCGTTTCGGCGCGTTCGCACACCTGCTGCCGGGATCGGCCGCCGACTCGCTCAGCCGGGCCGTGGAGGCGTTGCGCTGGGTGCGGGTCCTCGTGGTCGACGACGCCCACCTGCTCGATGACGCGTCCGCGGCCCTCGTCCATCACCTGGCCGCGCACGACCGCGTCCGGCTGCTCGTCACGGTCCGCGCGGGCGATCCGGCGCCCGAGGCCGTGACGGCGCTATGGCGGCGGCAGGTGCTGCCCCGCCTCGACCTCACACCGCTGTCCGGACACAGGACGGGCGAGCTCCTCGCCTCCGTGCTCGGGGCCCACGTCGAAGAGCTCACCGTACGGCGGTTCCACCGGATCTGCGGAGGCGACCTGCGGCTGCTGCGCGAGCTTGTCGCCGCCACCCGCGAGGCGTCGGCGCTGGACCGGGTCCACGGGGTGTGGCGGTGGCGGGGTGAGGTGCCGGTCACGGCGACCGTGCGCGAGCTGGTGTCGGCGGCGGTCGGAGAGGTCGACGACGCGGAGCGGGAGACCTTGGAGCTCGTCGCCTTCGCCGAACCGCTGGCGGCCGGGGCCGCCGCCGTTCCCGTACTGGAGCGGCTGGAAGCCAGGGGCCTGGTCGTGATCGACGACGACTTACGGGTGCGGCTGGCCCACCCCCTGTTCGGCGCGACTTTGCGCGCCGGTGTCGGCCGCCTGCGCGCACGGCGGCTCAGCGGTACGGCCAGGCCGCCGCGGGACGTGGGCCAGGCCCTGGCGGCGCAGGTCGCGGAGCTGACGGCGGGCGGCTACGCCGGAAACGTCACCGCGCTCGCCCCCGGCGTGGGCGAGCGCCTCGCGGAAGACGACGCGGGCTGGGAACAGCCCGGGATGGCCGATTTCTGCGCCGGCAGGGCGTGGCTGGCCCGGCTGCGAGGAGAGGTCCGCGAGGCGGTGGCCTGGAGTGCCGAGGGGATGCGCCGCGTCCCCGGGCACCGCGTCTGCTCCGCAGAGCTTTCCCGGGCGGCCGCCCACATGGGTGATCTGCGGACCGCCGAGGAGGCGCTGGGCCGGTGCGGGGACGACCCGTCCGCCCGCGCGTGGGTCCTGGCCGCGCGGGGCGACCTGGACGGGGCGCTGCGATGCGCGCTGGCGGCCGCGGAGGGCGACGCGGGGCGCGCTGCGGGCGACGGGGACGACGACCTGTTCGTGCTGCACGACGTGGCCCGGCTCGGCGCGCCCGAGCTGGTGACGAGGCGGCTGGACCGCCTGGCCGAGACGATGAGCGGCGACCTCGCGGCCGTGCTCGCCGACCACGCGGCGGCGCTGGCCGTACGGGACGCGGCGGCCCTGGACAAGGCGGCGCGCAGGCTGGCCGACCTCGGCCTGCTGCTGCACGCGGCCGAGGCCGCCGCGCACGCCGCGGACGCCCACCGGGACGGCCGCGCCGCGGCGGCGTCCCGCGCGTACGCGTCGGCGCTGGCCCGAGCCTGCCAGGGGGCCCGCACCCCGGCGCTGATCGGCCTCGCCACCCCCAGGCTCACCCCCCGGCAGCGGCAGATCGCCGGGCTGGCGGCGGCCGGCCTGACCAACCGGGAGATCGCACAGCGACTCGGTCTGTCCATCCGCACCGTCGCCAACCAGTTGTGCCGCGTCTATGAGAGCCTCGGCAGCAGCGACAGGAGCTCTCTCGGCCGGCTGATCGGCTTGGCATAGGACCGTTCCCGTCAGGCGGCGCCGATGGCCGTGA
The DNA here is from genome assembly GCF_030268985.1 of Microbispora sp. NBRC 16548. NCBI lineage: Bacteria > Bacillati > Actinomycetota > Actinomycetes > Streptosporangiales > Streptosporangiaceae > Microbispora > Microbispora sp. NBRC 16548. The sequence goes on along the minus strand of NZ_BSSF01000020.1, from coordinate 26,471 downwards.
AGGACCAGGCGGTCGCCTTGTGGAGCGGATCGTCCGGGACCTCCCGCCTGGCGTCCCGCAGGGCCTCCGCGGTGGACTGGCCCGCGCTCAGCCCGGCGTGGAGCGCCAGCATCAGGGGGATCACGGCCTCGTCGTGCACCGGGACGAGACCCGCCACGATGCCGGCCGTTCCCAGCGGGAGCAGCGCGGTCGCGAGGCCGAGCAGCTCGTCCGCGCCCACGGGCTGCAGGCCGCCGGAGTCACAGCTCGGCAGGACGATCCGGTACGGCGCCCGGCCCAGCCCCTCGAACTCGTACACGGTCAGCGGGCCGTCGGCCATCCGAAGGCTGGAGAACATCGGGCTGTCGGCTCTGAAGACGCCATGGGCGGCGATGTGCGCGAGCCGTGCGCCGTCGATCGCCTTGAGGACGGCCGACGCCGTCGCGCCGCCGTCCTCCAGGATCGTGGCGCCGCCGTACAGCCGGGCGAGCGGCGGCACCTCTCCCCCGCCGCTGCCCAGGCCGGGTCCCCGGACGAGCACGATCCCGGACCCCGGGCCCTTGGCGGGCGGGGGAACGAGATCGGCCGCCCGCAGCCAGGCGCGGGCGGACGGCGACACGCTCACGACGCGGTCGCGCAGGGCAGGGAGCACGGCCCACGGCACCCCGTGCAGGCGGCCCGGCGGAACGATCACGACCAGTCCCTCGCCGAGATGCCGGGCGGCCGGCCCGAGGAGCATGTCCTGGAGGCGCCGGCCGGCCTCCTCGACCAGCGCGAGCCGATGGGCCGCCCCCTCGTAGGCCAGCCGCCGCAGCCCCGCGCGCAGATGCTCCACCTCGGCCGCCGCGTCGGCGATCCGCCCCGCGCCGAATCTGCGGACCCGCCCTCCGCCGCACAGCAGCACGTGCAGGACGCCGTCCACCTCGGCGATCTCGGCCAGCCTGGCGTCGCCGAGCCTGCCGAGCAACGCCCCGGCGTCGAATCGGTCACCGCCCTGCTCTCCCCGCGCGCGCATGGTCAGCGTCCGGCCGCGGACCTCTCGCTCCAGCCGCGCCCGTTCCCGGTCGAGCGAGGCGACGGGGGCGCCGGCGGAGCGGGCCGCGTCGGCCCGGCTGGCGATCTCGCGGAAGGCCGTGACGTCGCGCAGCAGGTCCGGGTCGCCGGGCGAGCGCGCGGAGGGCACCGCCAGGGTGGTCGCCCGCCAGCGCTCGCTCCAGGCGAGGAGCCGCCGCGCGTCCCCGGAACGGAGGCCGGCCCGCTGCGCGAGCGTGGCCAGCTCCGCTCCCTGGGCCGTCGCGCGGGCCCGCAACTCGGACGCGCCCAGCGTGAGCCTGTGCTCGTCGAGCACGCCGAGCCCTCGGCGGCACGCGTCGAGCACGCCCCGGGGCCGCCCCTCCGACTCGGCCCGCAGCGCCTGGGCGAGCCAGCCGCTCGCCCGCGCGAAGGCCGGTCCCCTGAACCGCCCGCGCGCGGCCTTAGCCAGGTAGGGCGCCGACTCCGCGGCCCGGCCCAGCGCGAGGGCGGCACGGCCGGCGAGCAGGTACGCCTGGACGTCCTCGGGCGAGCGCAACCGCGACAACGTCGCGGCGAGCACCGCGGCGTCCTGGACCAGACGCGGGGAGATCCGCCCCGAGGCGAAGCGGGCCTGGCACAGCGTCAGCCGGGCGTGCGTCTCCCACCATTCCCGTTTCTGGCCCGCGAACAGCCGGATCGCCGGCCGTACCCGCGCGATCGCCGTCTCGGGGTCGCCCGCCGCGAGCGCCGCGCCGGCGGCGGTGAGCAGTAGCTGCGCCCGCCTCGTCGGCTGCCCGCCGGTCCGGTCCAGCAGGTCGATCAAGGCGTCCGCGCGTTCGAGCGCCTCACGCGGCAGCCCCGCGGCCATGAGCGCGGCGCAGCGTTCCATTTCCATGACGAAGGCGGGCGTGCCGAGGGCTAGGTAGCGCCTGGCCGCCTCGTCGAAGTGGCCGAGGGCGGTAGGGAGGTCTCCCGAGCGGAAGGCGGCGCGACCGCGATTCTCCAGCGCCACGACCTTGTCGTGCTCCTGGTCCGTGGTCGCCCACAACCGCTCGGCGGCGAGGAAGTCCTGGTCCGCGCGCTCCACGGAGCCGAGCGCGAGCAGCAGGGTGGCGCGGAGGGTGAGCGCACGGGCCGTCCAGATCGTGTCGTCCGCCCTGCGCAGCTCCGGAAGCGCCCGCCGCAGGTCGTCGAGGGCCTCCTGGTGCCGGCCGAGGATCCACAGCGCCCCCGCCCGCCGGAAGAGGACCTTGGCCGCGGGCGCGCCCGCCGACTGCGCGAGGGCCTGCTCAAGCGCGGCCAGACCCGGCCTCGTACGGCCGGAGTGGACGAGGGCGATGCCCAGCGTCGCCAGGACGTCGGCCTCCCGGGTGGCCGAGCCTGCCCTGCGGGCCAGCGCGCGAGCCCGCCGCAGATGCCCGAGGGCGGTCGTGAGGTCGCCGAAGTCCCGCTCGAAGATGCCGAGGACGTGGTGGGCCACCGACGCCTCGAACGGGCCGGGCCGGCCGGCGAGCAGGGCACGCGCGGCCGCGATGGCCTTCTTCGGCTGGGAGAAGACCAGGGGCAGCAGGTCGAGCGGATCTCGGGGGTCCCCGGTCACGGAAGGGATGCTAGACGCGGGCCCGCCGGGCCGTCCACACTGCTCCCCATCGGGGCCCTCCTGGCGGCCGTTCTCGCCGACGCTGTATCAGCGCCGCAGGACGCCGCTCTGCATAGAAGATCCAGGCGATTGAAGGAGAGGGACCGTGATGGAGACGACACCGGAGCCGCCCGCCCAGGACGCCCTCCGCCGCCGGTTCTGGCGGCAGTTCGGGCTGGTCCTCGCGGAGCTGCCGCCAGGCATGTGGCTGGAGGTGGCCGAGGCGTCCGCCACGCGCGATCCCGAGGGACCCGTCGCCCGATGCCACGTGGTCCAGGCACCGGAGGCCGGCGAATATCGGAGCGCGCTCGCCGAGGGGTCCGCGACGCTCGAACCGCCGCCCCTGGACGACTTCGAGCCCGGGTACGTCTACGAGAAGGACGTCCTGGTCTGCCACGACGAGAGGGGCCGGGACGCGCTGGCGCGGTTGGTGCCCGGTGCGGCGGAGGACGTCGAGCGGAGCCGCGAGTCGTCCGAGGGGACCGTCATGCGGCTGACCGCGGAGCCCAGGACGGGCGGGTCGCGCGTGCTGGACGCCCTGCGCGGCCTTCCGGACGGCGCACCGGTGAGCCCCAACTACCTCGTCTCCATCTGCAACGTGAACCTCTGCCCGGCCGACGAGCCCCGCGTGCCGTCCCGCAGGCTTCCCGTCCCTCCGGTGAACACGGACGCGGATGCCGGGCTCGGCACGTCGGTCGTCGTGATCGACACCGGCCTGGTGGTGGACTGGGACCTGAAAGACCGTCTTGAGGTCTACCCCTGGCTGCGGGACGAGGACGGCCACGTGACCGGCAGGCTGGAGCGGCGGGACGGTTCGGACCTCTGGGACGGCGTGGCCCCGCACGTGCTGGGCAGCGAGCCCTGGGGCTCGCCGTCACTCCCCACCGGGCAGGTCGCGGGCGAGCCCAGGAGCCAGGCGGCGAGCGGCGTCATCCACGAGTACGTCGGCCACGGCACGTTCATCACGGGCGTGGTGCGGTGCGTGGCGCCCAGGGCCAGGGTGCGGACCTACAACAGGCTCCAGTGGGCGGGGACCATGGACGCGCGCGGGTTCGGGCGCCACCTGCTCGACGCCCTCGCGGACTACGAAGAGCGGAACGGCGCCTGGCCCGACGTCATCAGCCTCTCCGCGGGGGTGCGTCCCCTGCGCGGCGAGTCCCTCGGCAACCTCGACGCGTTCATGGAGAAGTTGCACGGGCACGAGAACACGGTGCTGGTGGCCGCGGCCGGGAACGACTCGAGCAGCCAGCCCTTCTACCCCGCGGCGTACGCGGAGCACGATCCGAGCGTGATCTCGGTGGGGGCGCTCGACGCCACGCAGAACCGCCGGGCGGTGTACAGCGATCACGGCCCCTGGGTCAGCGTCTACGCCCGCGGCTCCTACCTGGTGAACGCCTTCGCGTTCGGCGTCTACACCCCGATGCACCCTGACAACGAGCTCTACGTGGAGGAGCAGGAGGACGAGGAGTACGCCGACCCCGGTGACGGGCCGTCCGGGCTGTTTCAGGGCCTGGCCCGGTGGAGCGGCACGTCGTTCGCCACGCCACTCGTCGCCGGCCTGATCGTCGCCCGCATGTCGGCCGCCGGGGAGTCGAGCAGGGACGCCGCCCGGTGGCTGCTCGACCGGGCCCGTCAGCAGGCGGTCCACGACCAGGACGGAAGCCCGCTGCCGAGGCTGCTGATCGGCCAGTCCGTCTCCTAGCACCAGGCGGGCGATCTTCCGTACCATGACCACCCCGGGCATGTCCCGGGTGAGAGCTCACCGGATGTGAGGGACGGGCCGCGTGGACAGCGACTCAACGGAACACCTCTTCCGGGCCGCGGCCGACGGCGACGGCACGGCCTGGGAGGCGCTCGTCAGGCGGCTCAGCCCGCTCGTCTGGTCGGTGATCCGTTCCTACCGGCTCGCCGACGCCGACGCCCACGAGGTGTACCAGACCTGCTGGTTCCGTCTCGCGGACAACCTCGGGCGGATCAAGGAGCCCGACCGGGTCGGCTCGTGGCTGGCCACCACCGCCAGGCACGAGTGCCTCAAGGTCATCCGCGGGTCCCGCCGGGTCATCCCGACGAGCGACCTGGACGTCCTGTCCCCCGGCATGGACGACCGGTCGCCGGAGCGGGTCGTCCTGGACGCCGAGGAGGCCGACGACGAGACGGCGCTGCTCCGGCGCGTCTGGGAGGCGTACGAGCGGCTGTCGGAGAACTGCCGCCGCCTGCTGCGGGTGCTCATGGCCTCCCCCCCTCCGTCGTACGCCGAGGTCGCGGCCGGCCTCAGCATCGCGATCGGGAGCATCGGGCCGACCCGGGGCCGCTGTCTGGCACATCTGCGGAAGCTGCTCGCCGAGTGAGCCGGCGGATCGAAGGAGGCGGGGCATGAACGAGGACGCGGAGCTGGAAGGGCGGCTGCGCCAGGCGGCCGAGCTCTTCGACCCGGTGCCGGAGAGCCTCCTGCGCGTCGCCACTGGGGCCTACTCCTTCCGCACGATCGACGCCGAGCTCGCCGATCTGACCTTCGACTCCCTGGCCGGGCCGGCGCCGGTGCGCGGCGGCGAACAGCCCCGGCTGCTGACCTTCGGCGGCCCCGGGGTGTCGATCGACCTGGAGATCACCCTGGCAGGCCGTGTCGTCGGCCAGGTGATGCCGGCGCGGCAGGCGACAGTGGAGGTGCGGGGGGCCGCGCCGCGCACCGTGACCACGGACGGCCTCGGCCGCTTCACCATCGACGGCGTGCCGCCCGGGCCGTTCAGCGTACGCTGCCGGGTCGGCGACACCGTGTTCACGACCGAGTGGGTCACCGTCTGATCTCCGCCGGAGACACGTCACGCCCTCCCCCGCGATTTCTGGGGGAGGGCGACGACCTCGACCGCGTACGGCTCAGACGGCGACGCTCGTGGCACCGCACGCACGTCCGTGCCGCGGCGACATGCCCGGCGAGATCCCGACAGTCGTCCTGAGGCCGCGGCCCTCCGGGTCCAGGCCGAGCGTGACGAGACCCACGCGCCATGTCCCGCCGTCCCCCAGGCCACGCACCAGAGCGGCGAGCATCGCGGGCTCGGCGGGGAAGAGCGTGCGCGCCGACGCGAACAGCGCGAGCTCAGTCGCGCCGTCGCTCTCCCGGGCGACGCTCAGCCCGAGCCGGCGGCCCCTCAGCCGCCCCAAACCGTCCGCGAGGCCGCGCTCGACGCCGCCGAGGGCGGCGCCGTGCCCGGTGGCGTACATGAACGGCAGAAGGGCGAGCGGATCAACCGCGGGCAGGCGCACGTAGACCTCGGTCCGGCCGCGCGCCGGCTCGACGCCCAGCATGCGCGCGCGGGCGCCATACGGCAGAAGCCTCCACGGGAACGACGACGGAGCCGAGAGGCCGGGCGGGGGGAACGCCGGGGGGATCTCGGCATAGAGCTTCAGCCGGAAGGCCCCGGCGCGGGCCGGGGACTCGCGCCCGCCGATCCACGCACCGAAGCGCAGGTCGGCCCCTGCCTGCGCGTGCCGCAGAGCGTCGGCGAGCGCCGGGTCGGGCGCCTGGCCGTGCGCCGCCAGAATCGCGACCGCCAGGTCCAGCCGGGCGGAGTCCGCCACCTCCGGAGGGGCCGCCTCCGCCGTCCAGCGGAGCGCGTCGCCACCGATGGTCAGCTCCACGGGGAACCCGGACGGGGTGAGGCGGCTCCAGCGGGTGACCGCCTCCGGCCAGGTGCTCTGCTCCAGCCGGGAGACGGCGGCGTCAAGCAGCGGCGGCAGGACGTGCAGGCCGGTCGCCTCACGAACCAGCCGCTCGATCGCCGATCTCATGACGCCGGCCCGATGGGGATCAGCGTCTCCTCCCCGTCCACCGGGGGTTCCTGGACCAGGTGGCCCTCGGCCGTCACGATCGTGACGCGGCGCCGGAAGGTCCGCAGCGCCGGGTCCAGCAGCGCGATGCGCAGTTGCAGAGGCACCCGGGCGGTCGCCGGGATCTCCAGCCGCTCACTGCGGTGGTAGCCGTTGCCGGGATCGTCGTACTCGACGTCCAGGAAGGCCGTCCGGATCGTGCCGGGCTCGAAGACGGGGACGGCGCGGATGTCGAGGGCGTCGACGAACGGGTCGTCGACGGGGAGGAACGACGCGTCGCCGGCGATCGGTCCCGAGGTGCGGACCGTGCCGTTCCTGAGGTGGTGGGTGAAGCGGGCCGTCCAGTCGCGCCGGTCCGGGCGGGTGAGGCGCAGCCTCCACGTCTGGGCGGCGCTTTCCGGCCGCACCCGGAAGACGTCGCGCCGCTGGAACGTCGCCCCGTCGTCGTACGACACCTCGACGTCGACGGCGTCGACGATGCCGGCGTCGATCCTGTTGGGGAAGATCTGTAGTTCCAGGAAGCCCAGGTCGTCGTTCGGGTCGGCCTTCAGCGTGCGGTCCGTGCTCCGCCTGGGGGCGATGTCGTAGCTGAGCTTCTCCCCGGCCCAGCCGGAGTCGGCGCGGAAATGGTGCTGGAAGCCGACCTGAAACCCGAGGTCGCGCGCCTCGTCGAGGAACGTGGTGAACCGTTTCGGCCCGGGATCGAGCGCGGTGAGCCGGAAGTCGGCGTCGCGATGGTTGTGCGGATCGCCGTATTCGATGCGCACGTCGGTGGCGAAGAGCCCGATGCGCTCGAAGTCCACCGGCGTGACCACGTCGACCTGCAACTCCTCGAAGAACGGGTCGCGCAGGTCCACATTGAGGAAGTGGGCGGACTTGTCGGATATCTGGTCCAGCAGGAGCCCGATGAACCCCTGCGGGGCGTAGAGGCGCTTCACCGCCTTCCTGCGGTCGTACAGGATGGTGAGCCGCTTGCGCTCCTCCTGCCGTACGAACCTGAGCCGGAAGGACATGAGCGCCGGGATCCCCCCACCGCCGCTGGAAGGCGCAGGAGTGGGAGTGGGCGTCGGAGTCGGCGTGGGAGTGGGCGTCGGAGTCGGCGTGGGAGTGGGCGTGGGAGTGGGCGGCGTCACCGGGGCCGCCGGCCGCGCCAGGACGGCCTCGATGGAGACCGCAGGGTCAGGGCCGGGCACCTTGCCCGTGATCTCGACGACCCGGTCCTCGTCGCGGCCCACGCGTCCGGCGGCCTGGGCACGCGAGAAACCCTTGGCCTCGCTCGCCACGATCGTGGCCCGGTTGGCGATGACACCGCGGGCGAGGGCCAGCCGACGCTCAGAGAGACGCTGGTTGAGCGCGGCCATCGCCGGCGACGAGTCGCCCTCGAAGCTGGCGTGGGCGACGACGGTCACGTTCTTGGGCGGGACGAGCCGGTGGTCCAGCCAGTCGCGCAGGGCGGCCGCGCCGGACGGCGGAGCCGTACGGCCGGGGGCCACGCTCTGCGTGAAACGGGCGTCCGGGGGCACCGGGGCGTCGAGCAGGTAGGAGGTGTAGACCGGGTTGCCCGGGGCGGCGGAGAAGCCCTGTTCGCGGGGCTGGTCGAAGGTGAAGCCCAGCGTGAACGTCTCGTCGGCGGGCGGCGAGGCGGGCCAGTCCACGGTCACCGGGAGGCTCATACCGGCGGGGACGTCGACGCTGACCGTCCTCGCCCCGTCGAGGACGCGGGCCCGGCCGCCGACGGTGACGGTCGCGCCGGGAGGCCCCTCGACGCGCAGGGTCTCCGTCTGCCCGTGGGAGCCCGGCACGAGCGACAGTCCATACCCGGAGGGAAGGGGCGAGGGGGTCGCCCGGGTGACGGTCAAGGTGGCGGCGGGCGGCACCTCCGCCCCAGCCTCCGCGCCTGCCGGTCCCGCCGTGCCGACGCCGGCGCCCGGACCAGGGCTCGTGCCGGGTGCGCCCGCCGCGCCCGGCGAGCCTGCGGTACCCGTGGGCGACGGCGTGGACTGGCCCAGCTTCTTGAGGCGTTCCAGCACCGCGTCGAGCCCCTCGGGTTGGTCCGCGCCCTGCAGCCGCCCCAGGTCGAGGGACGGTTCGAACCACTTGGCCAGCAGGTCGTTCTTGAAGAAGTCGAGGGCCCACTTCTCCTTGGCCTCGCGGTCGGCCGCCCCGTCGAAGTCGATGACCTTTATCTGGATCGCCCCGTCCTGGACCAGCTTCTCGAATCCGGCGTCGATGCCCGCCCGGACCCAGTAGATCTGCGCTTCCAGATTCGCCGAGAAGTGGGTGTAGACGCGTTCGAGGTCGGCGGTGATCTCGACCTTGAGGTCCGGGGTCAGACCCGAATACTCCAGCTCGTACACGACCCCGATCGGAGTGAGGCCGTGGGCGAAGGCCTGTTCCAGGATGATCGCGCCCTCCCGGTCGAGCACGAGGGAGAACGCCGCGGTCTCCTCCCCCGTGAGGGACGGCGTGGTCGCGCCCAGGATCTTGGTGACGGCGGTGAAGCCGCCCGGGGGCGCCTCGGCGGCCGTGGTGCCGCCCGGGCCCTCCAGGTTGAGCGCCACGACGCGTACGGTGCCCCGCTCGACGGGGGCGGGGGCCAGCTTCGCCTCGCCGCCCGGGACGAGCCCGGCGAGCCGCCCCATGATGGTGTCCCGGGTCCGCCGGGGCAACTGGACGACGGCCTCGAACATCAGGAATCCGCCGCCCTCGATCCCCGCGTCCGCGACCTCGGGGCGGAACTTGACGAAGCTGAACGCCGGCTGCCCGTCCGGCCGCCGGCCGAGGGCGACCTGGGTCGCGAGGTACCAGAACTGGGTCGGGTCGGCGTGGTCGCGGAACACCGTCACGCCGTCGACCTCGAACGTGTCGGAGCCGAGCTGAAGCAATGGTCCGTCCCTTCTCGCTCAGGGCCTGGCCGGGATCGTGACGTCGTCCTGGTCGAAGCGCCTCCAGTCCTGCTCCGAGCTGAGCCCGTTGCGGAAGAACCGGCGGATCTTTAGTTCGTACGCGTCGGCGGTGGCGAAGTCGAACTCGAATACGGCGGTCGCGTCCGGAGCGGTGAGGTCGACGGCGTCCTCGAAGGAGAGCCCGGCCGGCTCGTCCTTCGCGCGGGCCTCGACGTGGATCCGTTTGAGGCCCTGGGTCGCGAAGTCCGCCGGGGCCCGCAGCGTCACCGCCCGATGGCCGCGCACGTCGGCCCGGACGAAGATCCTCGTGCCCACCGTGGTGGACCACGGCCCCTCGATGAGCGTGGTGTCCTTCATCAGCACGGTGGCGCGGTAGCGGGTGTGGCCAGCGCCGGGGTCGGCCCGCTCGGCGACGAAGGTCCGCGGCGACTGGCCCGAGACGATCTCGATCGAGTCCTCGGCGCGGATCCCGTTCGCCGGATCCTCGTAGACGAGGTCGACCCAGGCCCGGTCCACCACGGCGAAGTCGAGCACGGGCACGATGCTCACCTTGAGCCGCCGGGGGAAGGGATCAGGCACGTCGAGCTGCGGCCCGCCGAGCGGCGCGAACGGCGTGACGTGATCGCGGTTGTCGGCCGCGCGGTAGGTGAGCCGCGCCACGACCGGCCCGGCGGGCGGCCCGACGAGAAACCGGAGCCACTCCGTCTGCGGCGCCTCCGCCGTGAGGTGCACCACGTCGTCCTGCCGGATCCCGTGCGCCGGATCGTCGTACCGAAGCTGCACGTCGACCCGCGGATAGCGGTCGAACGGGAAGCTCGGCAGGGTGAGGACCGGGATGGTCTCCAGGGAGAACAGGTCGCGCGGCTCGATCCCCTGGATCTCGCCCAGCACCTGGGTGGCCGCCTCCGAGACGAGCCTGGCCGGCCGCTCCCCCGCCTCGGCCGGCTCCAGGTCCACCGCGAACGTGAGGTCCACCGGCTGGATCATCTGTCCGTCGGCGACGACGGACGGCCACTCCACCACGGCGGACGGCGTGCCGGCGTCCAGCCGTACGGTTCTGGGCTGGCCCTGGTAGGTCAGGGTCGCGGTGATGGAGCGGACCGGGTCGTGGGCGAAGTCGGCGTGGGAGACGACCTGGACCTTCCGCCTCTTGAACCAGGGGTCGTCGGCGTCGATCTTCCGTACCAGCCGGTCGCGGTCGAGCCCCGCCCCGAACACGCGGAACAGGCCGTCGAGGTGCCCCTGCGGATAGATCGTGCGCCGCGCCGTCGTCCGTTCCGAGAAGTTCACGTCGAGCCGCTTGGCGTCGATCCGCGTGTAGTGGAGCTTCTTGTACGTGAAGACGCCGATCGGCGATGTGCGTTGCGGGGCGAACGATTTGATCACCTCACGCGCCCGGTCCCAGCCGTCGGGCGGCCGCCGCAAGGGGTCCAGCGAGCTCTCGAAGAAGGCGTCGATGATCATGTCGCGGACCCGCGCGGCCGCGGCGTTCCTGCGGTCGAGGACGCCTCCGGTGTCGTCGTCCTCGGGGACGGTGGTGTCCACCTCGTACGTGACGGCCCGCTCGTCCTCCAGGCGCTCCACGACGTCCTGGATCTGGATGTCGGTGAACTGGCCCTCGTGGCCGAACGTCTCGTCCAGGATGTCCTGCGTGCGGTCCCAGTCGATCGACAGGCGCACGTGGTACGCGGGGCGCAACGCCAGGTAGTCGAGGGAGTAGACGACGCCGATGGGCGCCAGATCCCCCGCCATCGCCTGGTCGAGGACCGTGACCCCGCGCTCGTCGAGCTCGACGGAGAACGCGGCGCGGTTGTCGCCGAACAGCGCGGGCTTGGCGGCGTGCCGGATGGCCCGGACGAACCCGGCGCTCCCCGTGTCCCCGTCCGTGGCCCCGAAGATCATGAGCTGCACGGAACCGTCGACGACGGGCACCGGGGCGAGCCTGGGCGGCTCGGCCAGACCGGCCAGCCGCTGGAGCTCCCGCCGTACGGTCTCCATCTCGCCCGGGGCCATGCCGAGATCGACGTCGAACTCGGCGAAGCCCCCGTTGAGGGACTGCGAACGGATCTTGAGCAGGAGGAATGCGGGGACCTCCACCCCGTCCTCGGTCCGGGTCGGGAACCGGGGAGCCAGGGGCAGGTAGTAGAACTGCAGCGGATCCGCGTGGTCCCGCATGATCGACACGCCGTCGATCAGGTAGTACGGCGGTGCCTCGATCAGCATGAGTGACCCCTTCCGCTCATGTCGCCTCCTCGCCTGACGGCTCGGAGTTCGGTCGTGCCGGAGGCGCGCAGGTCGGTCGTGCCGGAGGCGCGCAGGTCGACACCTCGCGAATCGCGCCGTGTCTGTCGATTCGCTCGCTCCGCTCGCTCATGCCGGGAGCTCGACGACGAGCGTCTCGTCGGTCACCGGTTCGGGCGTCCCGGCCTCTTTGCGGCTTCCGTCGACCATGAAGAACTTGGCCTTCCAGGTGTAGCTCTTGTGCGTGCGGTCCTGGATCGCCAGCTCGAACTTCTGCTCCGCGCCCGGCTTGCGGAAGGTGAAGGTCTCGCTCTCGTCGATGCCGTGGGCGGGGTCGGTGTAGTGGATCTCGACGGTGGCCAGCTTCACCAGGGTCCAGTCGATGAGGTCGGGCACCACCGTGACCGTCAGCGTGACGGACTCCTCGCCGAGCAGCAGGGTGCGCCCGGTGACGGCGAGCTCGCCGCTGTCGGTGGACGTGCCGTCGCGGTAGGTGGTGATGGCGCGGTAGGTGACCTCGCCCTGCCCCTCGTCGATCACCGGGAACGACCAGTCGCCGAAACGGTTGTCCTTGCCCAGGGCCATGGAGGTGGTCTGGCGGTAGTCGTTGCGAGCGTCGACGTAGGTGAGGTCGACGAAGATGCTGTCGATCCGCCGCTCGAAGTCCCCGCGGGTGCGCAGCTGCACGGTCCGGGTCCCCGAGAACGGGTCGTCGACGTAGAACCGTCGGCCCTTGAGGCCGCTCAGCTCCTTGACGTACTCGCGCCCGTCCTTCATGAAGTACTTGATCGAGCCGCCGTACGACTGGACTGGCTGGAGCAGCAGCTCCCGCACGCTGGCCTTCTTGGTGTTCTGGTCGATCTGGAAGCGCTGCACGGCCGGGACCCCGGGCGCGACCTCGGGGTGCTCCAGCGTGAGCACTGCCCTGCCGACCTGCTCGAAGTTCATGTCGCCGATCTCGACGTCGACCAGCCACAGGCCCAACTCGTCCACGTTGATCTTCAGGTCGGTGGTGTCGTCCTCCTTCCACTCGGAGGTGAAGACCCGGCTCTCCCCCTTGTAGTTGACGACGTACTGGTACTTGAACTTGGTGGGGCCGCCCTCGGTGAAGGCCGTGAACTTCCCGATGTCGTCCGCCTTGCGGAAGCTGAAGGTCTGGACGCCGTGCGCCGCGGTGTGCGGCGGATAGTCGATCTTCACGTCGACGCTGAAGATGGGCAGCTCGGAGAAGTCGGCGTTCACCTGGATCGCCAGGTTGAGCTGCCGGAAGAACGGGTCGTCGAGGTCGACCTCGATGACGAAGTCGTCCCAGGCGAACCCCTGGCTGACCAGCGACGGCATGTTCGCCTGCGGGTGGACCCCGACCGAGGTGACCTGGTTCTCCCTGAACTCGATGCGGACGTCCGACCGCTTGTCCACCATGACGCTGCGCCGGATGTTCTCGAAGTCGTCGTCGCGAATCTTGGAGAAGTCGCGGTTCTCCGGCGGGATGGCCTCGAGCAGGTTTCGCTTGACCGCCTCGTCCAACTGCTGGGTGACCGCGCTGCGCATCGTGTCCAGCACCTTGGCGGTCGCGGGGTCGTTGCCGGGCAGCGCTCCGGAGTCGATCTCGATCGTACGCGACTCCGAGTTGAGGAAGATCTCGCTGACCCGCTCGCTGAAGTCGTCCTCCGACCAGAAGTTCTCCTCGAAGTCGACCTCCTGGACGAAGCTGTAGAACTTGCTCGCCGTCCAGGTGCCGACGGCGCGCACCGGCGGCAGCCGGGCGGCGAACGTCAGGTCGTACACGACCCGGACGCCGCCGGCCCCCTTGCTGCTCATGACGGCCTCGAAGACGGGCGCGCCGAACTGGTTGAGCTCCGCGGAGACCGCGACGACGTTGTTCCCGTACATCGACGGCACGCCCGCGTGGTTGACCTTCTGGACCAGGTTGCCGCTGTCGCCGAGCACGTCCACCGTGACGGCGGCGGTGAGGACCTGCGGCTTGACCAGGATGATCGCGGCCGGGTCCACCGGCTGGGCGCCCGGTCCCCTGCGGGCGGAGACCATCTGGGCCAGGCGGCCGCGCACCGACTGCTCCTGCCGCTCGTCGAGCCCGAGCTCGATGTCCATGAAGGCCAGCGCGGCCCCCACGTCTCCGTTCGGCAGCGGCTTGAGCGTGCGGTACTTGACGAACTTGAAGACCGGAAGGCCTCCGTCGCGCCGCAGCATGGGCACCTTGGGCAGGACGTGGAACCGCAGTTCGCTCTCGTCGTCGAGATAGGCGGTCGCCTCGGGCAGGTCGACGGCGCCGTAGAGCAGAAGCATGGGATCTCCTTCTGGACAGTTCTGATCACTGATCGGAAAGGGGTGCGAGCAGATCGGCGACGTCGCGGACGCGAACTTCCGCGCCTCCCGGAGCGTCCAGTTCACCGACCAGGCGCAGGCGGCCCCTGGTCCCCGACAGGGCGGCCCTGACGGCGGCGGCCTGCTCGGGGTCGAGCGTCGCCGCCAGCGCCGTGGTCCACGGTGGAAGGCCGGAACTGGTCCCCTCCGCGACGGGAGCCCACGCGCCGTCCGGCGGCCTCGACTCCAGGGCGACCCGCCGTACGGTGACAGGTGTGGGGCGCATCCGCTCCGCCTCGCCGGACGCCCTGCGGCGCAGCTCGCCCAGCAGGGCGGCCCGCGCCGCCTCGGGCAGGTCGAGCCGGCTGGTGACCTGCAGGAAGGCGGTCGCGCCCGCCTCGATGAGGCCGATCGCCGGACGGCCGTCCTGGCCGAGTTCGAGGAACGGACCCGGCGGCAGGTAGGTCCACACGCCCGGCTCGGCGTCGTCCGGCCGCATCTCGACGCCGCTCACCACGATCGGCTTCGCCTCGTCCACGACGATCACGAGCCGCTCCGCGGGAGCGACCGGTGCGGACCAGTCACCCGGCTGACCGGCCACCCGCCACACCAGGCCCGGCTGGAAGGGGGAGGTGGCGATCCAGCGGATCTCGGCCTCCGGCCGGTCCCGGTCGAGCCGCACCATCCGGGGCGGGTCGTCGGCACCCTCGGGCCGCCACTCGACCTGGACCGGGGGTGTGCGGCTGATGAGGGTGGCCCGCTGCGCGCCGTATCCGGGCAGGGTCACGAGATCGAGGTCGAGGCGGTCCCGCCCGTCGAGCGGGAGCTCGATCACCCGCCCGGGGCCGATCGGCCGGATCACCACCCGGGCGGGCCGGTCCTCCGGCCGGAGCGGGACGGCGGTCATCGGGGTGGCGCCGTCCAGGCGGGCCGCCACCCGCCCGTCCGCCGTCACCACCTCCGCCGTGGCGAGGCGGGTCAGCTCGGCCGGAGCCCGCACGACCGTGAGCGGCAGCGGGAAATCCGCCGGCCCGAGCAGCACGTGCCGGTCCGAGGCAGGCCGCCACGGACCGGCGACCTCCGCCGGTCCGCCGGGCAGGTCGAGCAGCGCCCGTAGCCGCGCCTGCCCGCTCGGCTCCTCCCCGGCCGCGAGCACGACGCCCGCGGTCCCCGTACGGCCGGGCCCGTCGAGTGCGGCCCCGGCCGTGACGGGCTGCGGGCGCAGCGGCGGCGCGGGCGGGATCCGCAGATCGGCGAGGAGCGCGAGCAGCCCGGCCACCGGCTCGGGCAGGTTGGCGGCGAACTCGACGACGACGTGGCCCTCGGGCAACGGCGGCGTCGTCACCCGGCGCACATGCCGGTCCAGCGTGCCGCCGGACAGCGCCCGGGCCGCGGCGAACGGATCGAGGGTGACCACCCGGTCGACGAGCACGGCGGCGGGCACGGCCAGGTCCACCCGCTCCTGGCCCGGGAGCACCTCGTCGGGGTGGCGGAGCAGGTAGCGGCCCTGTGCCGAGACCTGTGCCGAGATCTCCGGGCGGGCCAGGATCTCCTTCAGGCGCAGCGCGAGCGCCTGCCCGCGGGCCTCGTCCATCACCGGCCCGCCGGCCTCCTCCCCAGGGCCGGGGGCCGATCGCGTCAGCGAGCCCGCCAGCAGGTCGTCGAGGCCGCCAGCGAGATCATCCACGGTCAGCGCGGCCTGCGCGCCGAAGCGCGCGGCCAGCCGTACCGCGATCTCGTGGGGGTCGACGGTGGTGGCCAGGGGCAGCCGTGGCGCCACCGCCCGCAGCGTGAGCCGCAGCGTCGCGGTCACCGGCAGCGTGGCGTCCTCGACCAGCCGGGAGGCGGCCACGGCGGCGCGCGGGTCGAGGGCCACGGAAACCCGGGCGCGGGTCAGCAGGCCGGGCGCGAGCTCCACCGGGGGCGTCAGCGCCTCCTCCGCCAACGGTCCCAGGCGGGCCGTGACCTCCAGCACGCCTCCCCGGAGGTCAGCGGCCGCCACGCGCAGGAGCTCCCCCTGCTTCTCGGCCTGGTGTGCCGCCGCCTCCCCGATCTCGCTCAGCCGCGTGTCGATCGCGAAGCCCGCCTCGATCCGGCCGTACGGCTCCTGCTCGCCTCTGACCAGGGTCACGAGCAGGACGGGCGTGCCGTCCGCCGCGCGTTCGAGGTCGAGCCGGTCCGGCAGGGCGACCGCCAGACCGGGGTCCTCGTATCCGCGGAAGACCACGCCGGGCAGGGAGGCCAGTGGCGCCCCGAGGTCGGGCAGCCCGCGCAGGCTCGTCATCGTTCGTCACCACCCTGTGCTGACGGGGTGGGGGTTGTCGGTGTGGGAGCCGTGCGCACCGGCAGCAGGATCGTGGCCTCCGTCTCCCGCCAGTCGCTCACGCCGATCCCGCCGGACTGCCACCACGTCTCGGTGCGGTAGCGCAACGGAGGCGGCGGAGCCCCGGTGAGCAGCGGCTGCACCGGAACGCGCACGCTCGTGACGCCGGTCGGCGCGTCCTCGGTGAGACGCACCGTGCCGCCCCTCTCGACCGTCACGACGAACGCGGCGACGCGGTCTCCTTGAGGGCCGGCGAAGAGCGCGGGAACGGCCTCGACGGAGACCTCGCGGACGAGCTGCGGCTGGGCGGTTCGGTCGAACACCCGCGCCCAGATCGCCTCCCGGTCCGGATCGACGACGACCCCGCTCTGGTCGAGCACGACGCTCTGCGCACCGGTCTCCGGCAGCGGGGTCCGCGGGACCAGCCGGACGTCCAGCCCTTCGCCCGGGGGCAGGACCAGATCGTCCGCGAGCCCCTCGATGCTCAGCGGGATCTGCCGGTCGGCGCAGACGGCCAGGGCGGCCGGCCTCCCCGGGCGGACGCGGCTTTCGATCCCGTTCGTCAGACGGGCCTCGATGTGGGCCGCCGACGCGGCGGTGACGGTCAGGGTGAGAACGTCGCCCGCCGTGCAGTCGAAGCGCAGCTCAAGCGGCACGTCCTCGGACGCCCCGCCGGCGCCGACCCGCACCTCCCCGCGCAGCAGGCTCAGCGAGGCGCCGAAGAGCGCGTCGTACACGAGGCGGAAGTCCTCCAGCGCGAGGGTCTCCGCGTGGGTCACGCCCAGTTCGAGGTCGATGTCGGCCTCCGGCCGCTCGACGAGGCCGATCGAGGGGGCGCCTCCCTGTGGCAGCGCCAGCCGGAGGACGGGCTGCGGGTCCGGGAGCACCTCCAGACGCACGGGGGCGACGACCCCTCTCACCCTGGTCTCCTCTTCCAGGACCGGGCGGGCCGCCTCGAGGCGCTCCCGCACCAGGACCGGCTGGGCGTAGAACTCCAGGGTCACCCGCACGTCGTTCACCGAGGCGGCGCTCGTCGCCCGCACCTTCAGAGCGGGCGGGCGTCCGGTGCCGGGGAGCCGCGCCAGCAGGAACCGGTCGGGCAGAAAGTAGAAGCGCTCGGGCCGCGCGGGATCCTGCCAGTAGGGGTGACTGCGCCCGTCGAAGGGGATCCGTACGCACCCCATCGGCTGGATCCCGCCCGTCACCCCGCCGAGCCGGTTCCGGTGGGCCTCCGAGATCACCAGCGGGGCCGGTGGAGCGGTCCATTCCAGCAGCAGCCGCTCCTTGCGGTAGCCGGGGAGGCCGTCCTCCATCGTCTCCCCCGTCGGGACGCCCACCGTCACCGCGCGGCCGACGACGAGCGAGACGCCCGCCTCCAACGAGGAGAGGGCCGCGAGCAACTGCTGCCGCAGCCCCGGAGTGGTCAGCGGCATCTCCGCGACGACGGAGGTCCCGTCGATCCGCACGCTGGGGAACGGCAGGTCGAGCACCATCGTCCCGCCGGTGATGACCGGCACGCGGTACTTCAGCGACACGGTCACGAGGTGGGGCAGCTTCGCCACACCCGGTGCCGCCGCCGGGGAGGGCGTCTCGGCGAACGCCATGATGAGGATCGCCGTTCCGTCCCGCTCGACGATCGAGACGCGGGGATCACCGGTCGTCTCGAAGGCCAGGGAGTATCGCGGCAGCGCGTAGCGGGTGCCTCCGTCGGGGCTCTCGAACAGGTCACCGTCCGTGGGCGACGCGCTCGGCGCGACGGGTACGTCCAGGTCGCCCCTGTGCACCGAGTTCCGCGGCGGCGTGGGCACCCACGTCCAGGGGATGGGCGAGTCCTCGCCCAGCAGCGACCGGTCGATGATGATCGGATCCCGCCAGACGAACGGCAGCCTCCGAGTCGGGTCCACGAAGACGGGAGGGTCGGTGGCGAGGCCCGGCTTACCGGGCGGCTCCCGCCCGTCGGGGCCGGGATGAAGCCCCAGCTCGTCGGTGCCCGCGCCGAGGTGGCCCAGATCCAGGTCGCCCGGGTTCTCCCGGCCCAGACCCAAGCGGCCCAGATCCAGGTTGCCGAGGTCCGTGCCGACCTGGTCGAGCTCGCCGAGGGAGACGCCGACGCCCAGCCGGTCGACACCGGCCAGTCTCTCCGGAGCCTGGAAGAGATCCCCTATACGCGCGCCGCGGATCTGGTCGAGCCCGTGCAGCTCGGGCACCATTCCGGCCAGGTCGATGTCCCCGTCGCCGGCGTTGAACGCGAAGGACAACCCTCCGATGTCGGTCGTCACAGCAAGGCTCCCGCCGTTCGTCAACGTTCGTCCGCAGACGAGCGTGCGCGCGGGGAGCCGGGCTCCGCATGAGTAGGGCCGTACTCAATCCGCCGTGATCAGATCGCTGTACTCAAATCGCAATAATTCACATCGCCGTGCTCGTGTCACAGGGCGAGCACGTCACCGGCGGCGGTGAGAAGGCTGCCGCGGTACGCCTCGCCGAACAGGCAGACGTGGACGGCGAGCGGGTGGAGCTGGTGCAGCGGCACGCGCTCGCGCCAGCCGTCCGCGAGGGGCGCCGCCTCACGGTAGGCGGCGAGGATCGTGTTGAGGTGCGGCGCCCCGAACAGCGCCAGCATCGCGAGGTCGGTCTCCCTGTGGCCGCCGTGGGCGGCGGGATCGACCAGCACGACCCCGTCCGCCGACCACAGCAGGTTCCCGCTCCACAGGTCGCCGTGGATCCGGCTCGGCGGCTCGGCCGGCCCGGCGACCTCCGCCACCCGGTCGCACGCCTCCTCGACCAGCTCCGCGTCCGCGGCCGACAGCGCGCCGCGGTCGCGCGCGAGCCGTACGAACGGGAGCACGCGGCGGGACACGTAGAACGACGGCCAGTCCGGCGCGGGCTCGTTGCTCATCGGAAGCTCGGCGATGTAGCCGGGCCAGGGGGCGCCGAACTCCGCGGCCCCTGCGGCGTGCAGGGCGGCCAGCTCACGCCCGAACCGCTCGGCGGCCCCGGCCGTCGCGGGGACAGTGTCGATCCACTCCAGCACCAGCGCGCCGCCGTCCGCGGCGAACACCTCGGGGACGGCGACCGCTCCCGGCTCGGCCAGCCAGCGCAGCCCCGCCGCCTCGCTGCCGAGGACGGCGGACGCGTCCGCGCCCTTCTTGCCGGCGCCTTTCTTGACGAACACCCTGCGGCCGTCGTCGAGCACGCCCTCGTGCAGCGTCCAGGCGTGTCCGCCGCCGAGATCCCTAGTGATCCTCAAGGTACTTCGCCACCCCCTCGCAGGCGGCCTCGACCATCCGCAGCACCTCGACGAAACCCTCGCGTCCGCCGTAGTAGGGGTCGGGCACCTCGGCGCCCTCGGGAGCCGCAGGGTCGAACGACCGCAGCAGCCGGACGTCCGCGTCCGGCGGGGCGATCCGCCGTACTGCGCGCAGGTTGTCCCGGTCCATCACGAGGACGAGGTCACGCTCGGCGAACCATGCCCGGTCGAACTGGCGGGCCCGGTGGGACGAGCCGTCGTAGCCGTGCTCGGCCAGCGTCGCCAGGGCCCGATCGTCCATCGGCTCCCCCGCGTGCCAGCCCCCGGTGCCGGCGCTGTCCACCTCGGCGTCGAGCCCGCGTTCGGCCAGCGTACGGCGCAGCACGACCTCGGCCATCGGCGATCGGCAGATGTTCCCCATGCAGACCAGACATACCCGCTTCATGAACTCGATCCTCTCCTATAACGCCCGTGACCTGCTCGTTATCTCTTCCGGGGCCGCACAAGAGCGACTGGGCGCGTTCATTACCCGTTCACCTTTACCAAGGTTTTAGGTCACCTTGGCTCCCTACCGTCCCTGATGTTGAGAAGACATGGGGAGGAACAACCGTGAAGTATGCAGGCCGGCTCGCCGCCGCCACCATCGCCGGCGTGCTCTCGCTCGCCGCATGCGGGACCGATGACAACACGAGCACCGCGGGGGGCACCTCCAGCGCCGCCGCTCCCGTGCAGGGCGACGACACCGCGAAGGGCACCATCAACGCCGCCGGCTCCTCGGCCCAGGCGAACGCCATCGCGGAGTGGAAGAAGAACTTCCAGTCGTCGAACCCCGGCGTCAGCATCAACTACAACCCGAGCGGCTCCGGCGCCGGCGTCCAGGCGTTCATCCAGGGCACCGTGGCCTTCGCCGGCTCCGACTCGGCCCTGAAGGAGGACAAGGGCGAGCCCGCCCAGGCCGACGCCCGCTGCAAGACCGGCAAGGCCATCAACCTGCCGATGGTGACCGGCCCGGTGGCCGTCGTCTACAACCTGCCGGGCGTGGACGGCCTGCAGCTCTCGCCGAAGACCATCGGCGGCATCTTCAACAGCAAGATCACCAAGTGGGACGACCCGGCCATCAAGGCCGACAACCCCGACGCCAAGCTGCCCTCGACCGCCATCCAGGCGTTCCACCGCTCGGACGAGTCGGGCACCAGCGACAACTTCACCAAGTTCCTCAAGGCCACCGCCGACTGGCCGTACGAGCCCGCGAAGGCGTGGCCGGCCGAGGCGCAGGGCCAGGGTTCGAAGGGCTCGGACGGCATCGCCTCCAGCATCAAGAGCACCGAGGGCGCGATCAGCTACGTCGAGCTGTCCTTCGCCGAGAACTCCCAGCTCCAGAAGGCCAAGGTCGCCAACGGCTCCGGTGAGTTCGTCGAGCTCACCCCGGAGAGCGCCGCCAAGACCGTCGAGGCCGCCCAGATCGAGGGCACCGGCAACGACCTCAAGCTCTCGATCGACTACGCCACCAAGGCGGCGGGCGCCTACCCGATCGTGCTCGTGACGTACGAGATCACCTGTGAGAAGGGCCTGGCGGCCGAGGACGCGGAGCTGGTCAAGTCGTTCCTCACCTACACCGCCAGCGACGAGGGCCAGCAGGCGCTGACCAGCCTCGGCTACGCCCCGCTGCCGTCGAGCCTGCTCACCAAGGTCCGCACCGCGGTCGAGGCGATCGCCTAACCAGATGGCGACACCAACCAGAACCAGGGAGAGCGGGCCGGCCATGCGCCGGTCCGCCTTCCGGCGCAGCCGCGGCGACGGCCCGTTCCGCTTCGCCTCGACCGGGGCCGGTATCGTCCTTCTGGCGATCATGGCCGCGATCGGGGTGTTCCTGGTCGTCAAGGCCGTCCCCGCCCTCCAGGCGAACACGTCCCACTTCCTGACCGAACTGACCTGGCAGCCGAACGCCACCAAGCCCGTCTTCGGCATCGGGGCACTCGCGTTCGGCACCGTGCTGAGCTCGCTGCTCGCGCTGGTCATCGCCACCCCGGTGGCGGTCGGGGTCGCGCTGTTCATCTCGCACTACGCGCCCCGGCGGCTCGCCTCCGTCCTGGGGTACGTGGTGGACCTCCTCGCGGCGGTCCCCAGCGTGGTGTACGGCCTGTGGGGCGTCACCTTCCTCGTGCCGTTCATGCTCGGCCCGTCGAAGTTCCTCAACGACTACCTCGGCTGGATCCCGCTGTTCGGCGGTGACACCGTGGTCGGCAAGAGCATGCTCACCGCGTCGCTCGTGCTCGCGATCATGATCCTGCCGATCATCGCCGCGATCTCCCGCGAGATCTTCCTGCAGGCCCCCAAGATGCAGGAAGAGGCCGCGCTCGCGCTCGGCGCGACCCGCTGGGAGATGATCAGGATGTCGGTCCTGCCGTTCGGCCGGCCCGGCGTCATCAGCGCCGCCATGCTCGGCCTCGGCCGCGCGATGGGCGAGACGATCGCGGTCGCGCTCATCTTCCCGGCGACGTTCAATATCTCGTTCCAGATCCTCGGCCCCAACGGCAACAGCATCGCCGCCAACATCGCCAACGGCTTCGGCGAGGCGACCGAGGTGGGCCGCGGCGCGCTGATCGCCTCGGGTCTCGTCCTGTTCCTCATCACCCTGCTGGTGAACATGGCCGCCCGCTTCGTCATCGCCCGCCGCAAGGAGTACGCGAGGGCCGCAGCGTGACCGTACAGACCGGAATCCAGCCCATCTCCGCGGCCCGGCGGGCCAAGGACCGCCTCGTCCAGGTGCTCGTCTACCTGGCGTTCGCGCTCGCGGTCATCCCGCTGCTGTCGGTGCTGTGGCTCGTCGTCAAGAACGGCCTCGGCCGATTCGACATGGAGTTCCTCACCCACTCCATGCGCAACATCGGGGCGCGCGACGCGGGCGGCGGCGCCTACCACGCCATCATCGGCACGCTCGAACAGGTCCTGCTCGCCTCGCTCATCGCGGTCCCGATCGGCCTGCTCACCGCCGTCTACCTCGTCGAGTACGGCGAGGGCGGACGGCTGTCGCGCACAATCAGCTTCTTCGTGGACGTCATGACCGGCGTCCCTTCCGTGGTTTCCGGGCTCTTCGTCCTGGCCTTCTGGATCCTCGTGCTCGGCATGCCGTTCTCCGGCTTCGCCGGCGCGCTCGCCCTGTCGATCCTGATGATGCCGGTCGTGGTCAGGTCAGCCGAGGAGATGCTCCGCCTGGTCCCCCGGGAGCTGCGCGAGGCGTCGTACGCGCTGGGCGTGCCCAAGTGGCGCACCATCGTCAAGGTCGTGCTGCCCACGGCCTTCACCGGGATCGTGACCGGCGTCATGCTGGCCGTGGCGCGCGTCGCCGGCGAGACGGCACCGCTGCTGCTGACCGTCTTCATCACCGACTCCATCAACAACGACCCGTTCAACGGGCCACAGATGGGGCTTCCGCTGTACGTCTTCGATCAGGCCGGCCGTCCCACGGACACCGCGATCAACCGGGCCTGGACCGGCGCGCTCACGCTGATCCTGATCGTCATGCTGCTCAACCTGGTCGCACGCCTCATCACCTGGTGGCGTTCGCCCGCGAGGAGGAGGTAAGGAATGGCCAAGCAGATCGAGGTCGCGGGCCTCGACGCCTACTACGGCTCGCACAAGGCGATCGAGGGCATCTCGATGATGATCGAGCCCCGGTCGGTGACGGCCTTCATCGGCCCCTCCGGCTGCGGCAAGTCCACGTTCCTGCGGACCCTCAACCGGATGCACGAGGTCATCCCCGGCGCCCGGGTCGTGGGCAAGGTCCGCCTCGAGGAGCAGGACCTGTACGGCGCGGACGTCGACCCGGTGTCGGTCCGCCGGACCATCGGCATGGTGTTCCAGCGCCCGAACCCCTTCCCCACGATGTCCATCTTCGACAACGTGGCCGCGGGCCTGCGGCTCAACGGCCGTTACTCCCGTTCGCAGCTGGACGCCGTCGTCGAGGAGTCGCTCAAGGGCGCCAACCTCTGGAATGAGGTCAAGGACCGGCTCAACAAGCCGGGCGCGGGCCTGTCCGGCGGTCAGCAGCAGCGCCTGTGCATCGCCCGCGCCATCGCCGTACGCCCGCAGGTGCTGCTCATGGACGAGCCCTGCTCGGCGCTCGACCCCATCTCGACGCTGGCGATCGAGGACCTGATCTCCCAGCTCAAGCAGGACTACACGATCGTGATCGTGACGCACAACATGCAGCAGGCCGCCCGGGTCAGCGACAAGACCGCGTTCTTCAACCTGGCCGCGCAGGGGCAGCCCGGCAAGCTCGTCGAAATGGACGAGACCTCGAAGATCTTCACCAATCCGGCTGAGAAGGCGACCGAGGACTACATCACGGGCCGCTTCGGCTGACGACCGCTTCCGGCTGACAGCATTGGAGGGACCTGGGTGACGGCACCCGCAGTGGAGGGGGACACTCGGACGGCGCCCATGCTCCTGGTGGCCGATCCGGACGCGGGTCTGGTGCGGCAGCTCTCGGCGGCCATGCAGGCCGCGGGCGTCGACGTGACCGGCGTACCGGACGGCGCCCAGGCGCTGCTGCAGGCCGGGGCGCTCCGGCCCGACGCCGTGCTGATCTGCGCCTCCCTCCCGATCGTCGGCCCCGTCGACTTCGTCCGCGCCGTACGGCTCATGCGAGCCGTGCCCGTCCTGCTCGGCATCGACTTCGGGAGCGACGCCGAGCAGGCCCTGCAGGCGCTGGAGGCGGGTGCCACGGCCTGCGTGGCCAGGCCATACCGCGTGCCCGAACTTCTCCCCCTCGTCCAGGCGGCCTTCCGCCGGAATGACGGCCACCGGACTGTGCTGACGATCGGCGACGTGGAGCTCGACGTGACGGCATACCAGGTGAGGGTCGGCGGGCGCGTCGTGCACCTGCCGCTGCGCGAGTTCGAGCTGCTGCACTATCTGATGCGCAACGCGGACAGAACGGTCACCCGCGAGCAGATCATGCGCAACGTCTGGCACTCGAACGACGGGATGTCCACCAACACCATCGCCGTCCACGTCAAGCGCCTGCGCGCGCGGCTCGGCGACGTGGAGGACACGATGATCCAGACCGTCCGAGGAGTGGGCTACCGTTTGGTCAGCGGCTGACCGCAGCTCTCGGCCCGGGACTCCGGACTGGGGCGGTCCGCCTGGCCGCCCGGGCTCAGCGGTCGCACATCGCGGCGACGAAGGCGTCGATCAGGTGCTGCCGATTGCCGGGCACGCCGGTGACGTAGACGGTGGCGGCGCGCCCGGCCCGGTCGCGGCCGCTGTCCCGTCTGTTGGGGCGGGGTCTTCCCTACCATCAAGGCAGGAAACGACGCGAGGTGTCGCCCGGGTCATGCTTTGCGAGCCGGATCACCGTCAAGGGTGCTCTGAGAAGGTGCGGCCGAGGTGGGCCAGACCGGCGTCCGCGTACGACCGGACGCCCGAGCACAGGCCGTACGCGACGTCCTCCAGCAGCGCGCACCGGGCGTAGAAAAGCACCCGCTCGTGGTCCGCGTCGTCGTGGCGGCCCTGGTAATGCGCCAGCGTCCCCCCGTAGACCTCGGGTCCGAGGTCCCGGTAGACGAGCGCGAGGTCGTACGCGGGATCGGCGATGGCCGCGTCCGTCCAGTCGATGACTCCCGTCACGGCACTGGCCTCGACGTCCACCAGCAGGTGCTCGCTGCCCAGATCGTTGTGGCAGAACGTCAGCACGCCGGGCCCTGCGGGGGCCGCGGTGCCGAGAAAGTCCTCGACCATCCGCCGGGCGGTCGGCGGCACGTGGGCCACGATGTCCCGGTAGTGTCCTTCGGCCTCCTCCAGGAGCTCGCTCATCGGATAGGTGTCACGCGGCACGAACGCCTCCATCCGCTCCACCGGCGCCGCGTGGAGCCGGCTCAGGAAATCGCTCAGGGGACCCGCCAGACGCGCGGGCTCCCTGACCGGGTGAAGGTTCAGCGGACGGCCGGGCAGCTTACGGTACGCGAGGACGCCCGCCTCCTCATCCACGAAAATCAGCTGCGGCACCGGCAACGGCGACAACTCGCTCACGGCGGCAAGCAACGCCGCCTCTCGCCTCACCGCTTCGGCGCGCAAAGCCGTATCACCGGGGCGAGCCGAGTCCCCGCGGAGCGCGGGATCGCCATGGAGAGCCGGGTCCTCTTGGAGAGCCAAGTCCTCGCGGAAAGCCGCGTCGCCGTGGAAAACCGAGTCGCCGTGGAGAACCGAATCACCGATCTTGCTCTGCCGTATGACCAACTCACCGTTGACCTCATACGCCGCGTTGTCCTGTCCCTCGCCCAGCCGCTCGACGGTTCTGACCGCGTAGCCGGGCAGGTGGCGAGCCAGCAAACGGATGATTCGCTCGGTCACCTCCGTAACCCTAGCCATTAGCGGGGACGCCATCACATCGCCCGGTGGCGGTATGGCGTGTGGTGGGGCGTGGTGGTCGGTGGGGTTGGGGTCGGTGGGGTTGGGGACGGTGGGGTTGGGACGTCACTGCGCCGGTCGGAAGGTCCGGTCCTCGCGAAGCCCGCTCCGCTGGGCCTTCGCTGCGGTCCTCCCTCCCGCCCGCTCCGCTCCTCCCGGGCCGCTGCTCGCGCCCCCGGCCAAGTCGGCTCCCCCCGGCTGTTTGCGCTACCGGAATACCTCCCCGCACCACAATCCCCATGGCATTCCGACGGCATTCCGGATCGGCGCCGGCCGGGCAACCCCCCGCGGTCGGCCCCTGGACATGCGAAAGCCCCGGCCAACCACAGCCGGGGCACCCCCACACCACCAACACACCACACACACCTGCACACGCGCCGTCCGTGGCACCCGCACAAGCCGACGAGCCGGCGCGGGGCACCGGGGGGGAAAATCCCTCCGGAAATGCGGAAGGGCCACCCCATAGGGGTGGCCCTCCACAAAGATTGTCCGGCGGTGTCCTACTCTCCCACACCGTCCCCGGTGCAGTACCATCGGCGCTGACAGGCTTAACTTCCGGGT
>NZ_BSSF01000019.1:0-153725 GCF_030268985.1 Microbispora sp. NBRC 16548 | reverse complement strand
TCGTTGACCCCGTCACCGACCATCGCCACGGTCTTGCCCTCGGCCTGCAGCCGTTTGACCACATCGACCTTGTCGGCCGGCAGCACCTCGGCGATCACCTCCTCGATGCCGACCTGGGCGGCGACCGCACGGGCGACCGCCTGGTTGTCGCCGGTCAGCAGCACCGGCGTCAGCCCCAGCGCGCGCAGATCGGCGATGGCCTGAGCGCTGGTGGGTTTGACGGTGTCGGCCACCACCAGCACCGCCCGCGCCTGGCCGTCCCAGCCGACCGCGACCGCCGTGCGGCCGGCGTCCTGCGCCTGCCGCAGCGCCCGGGCCAGGTCGGCGGGCAGGTGCTGGGACCACTCGGCCAGCAGGCGGGGCCGGCCGACCAGCACCGCGTGGCCGTCCACGATGCCCTGCACCCCCAGGCCCTCGACGTTGGCGAAGTCCTGCGGGACGGGCAGGCCGCCCACCTGCTCGGCGGCGCCCCGGGCGATCGCCTGCGCGATGGGGTGCTCGGAGGCGTGCTCCAGGGCCCCGGCCAGGCGCAACACCTCATCACGGTCCTGCCCGTCGGCGGGCACGACCTCGACCAGGGCCATCCTGCCTTCGGTGACGGTGCCGGTCTTGTCCAGCACCACCGTGTCGATCGCGCGGGTGGACTCCAGCACCTCGGGACCCTTGATCAAGATGCCGAGCTGGGCGCCGCGGCCGGTGCCGACCAGCAGCGCGGTCGGCGTGGCCAGCCCCAGCGCGCAGGGGCAGGCGATGATCAGCACCGCGACCGCGGCGGTGAAGGCGGCCCCGGCGCCCTCGCCGGTGCCGAGCCAGTACCCCAGCGTGGCCACGGCCAGGGCGATGACGATCGGCACGAAGATCCCGGAGATGCGGTCGGCCAGGCGCTGCACCTGCGCCTTGCCCGTCTGGGCGTCTTCCACCAGGCGCGCCATCTGGGCGAGCTGGGTGTCGGAACCGACCCGGGTGGCCCGCACGACCAGCCGACCTCCGGCGTTGACCGTCGCCCCGGTCACCGCATCCCCCACGCTCACCTCGACGGGGACCGATTCGCCGGTGAGCATCGAGGCGTCGATTGCAGAGGTGCCTTCCTCGATGATGCCGTCGGTGGCGATCTTCTCCCCCGGCCGGACCACGAAACGGTCGCCCACCGCCAGCTCTCCGACCGGGATGCGCACCTCGCGGCCGTCGCGGAGCACGGCCACATCCTTGGCGCCCAGCTCCAGCAGCGCGCGCAACGCCGCCCCCGCACGCCGCTTGGAACGCGCCTCAAAGTAGCGCCCGGCCAGGATGAACGCGGTCACCCCGGCGGCGGCCTCCAGGTAGATGTTGCCCGAGCCGTCGCTGCGGGCGATGGTCAGGTCGAACCCGTGCCTCATCCCGGGCACACCGGCATCGCCCAGGAACAGCGCCCACAGCGACCAGCCCAGCGCGGCGATCGTGCCGAGCGACACCAGCGTGTCCATCGTGGCGGTGCCGTGCCGCAGGTTGGTCCAGGCGGCCTTGTGGAAGGGCAGGCCGCCGTAGACCACGACCGGGGCGGCGAGCGTCAGCGACAGCCACTGCCAGTAGGTGAACTGCACCGCCGGGATCATCGCCATCGCGATCACCGGCACCGCCAGCACGACGGAAACGATCAGCCGGGTGCGCAGCGGAGCCGGCTCGTCTTCCGGCTCCCCGGGCGCCTGCTCGGGTCTGGGCGGCTCGGGCAGCCTGGCGGTGTATCCGGCCTTCTCCACCTCCGCGACCAGCATCTGCGGGTCCAACTCCACAGGGAAGGTCACCTTGGCCTTCTCCGTGGCGTAGTTCACCGTCGCCGACACGCCCTCCAGCTTGTTGAGCTTGCGCTCGATCCGGTTCGCGCACGACGCGCAGGTCATGCCGCCTATCGAAAGCTCGACCGCGCCGGACGGCCGGTCACCGGTTGTCGCCGGCATCACCACTCCTTCCTCTCGCGTCGTGCCGTCAACGGCTGTGCCCCGCCGCTTCCGCGTGAACCGCGAAGGCCGCGGTGCGGACGGTCCCCTCGTGCGTGAAGTCCGGGAGCGGGCGGTAGTCCCCGCCGCCCGGCACCGGCGCGGCGAAGATCGCTCCGCCTGACGTCGCGTCCTCGGGGGGCACGTGCAGGCAGGCCGGGTCGCCCGCGCGGATCTCGCCCAGATGGTGGTTCGAGGTCGCCGGCGGGTCTGCCGTCCTTGCTCACCGTGAACCCGAGCTTACTGACCCGGCCCGGTGCGAGGTCGTCCGTCATCACCGTGGATCCGTCCATCCGCGTCCGAGCCGGGCGGGGGTGTTCACGAAACACCCGCTACGTCATATCCGGCCTCCCGGACGGCCGCCACGATGGCCGCGTCGTCGACGCCGCCGTCGGTCTCGACCGTCAACAGGCCGGAGGAGAGGTCCACCCGGACGTCGGTCACGCCGGCGACCGCACCGACCTCCTCGCTGACCGAGCTGACGCAGTGGCCGCAGGTCATGCCGGTGACGGTGTAGGTGCTGGTCATAACGATCACTCCGATAACTCGTGCCTCACTGACGAGAACACCATACCCCCCTACCGTATTTCCGCGTCAGAAGGGGCCCCCTTTCGGGGGCCCGCCGGGCCTACAGGAGGTAGCGCAGCCAGAGGTACGGCACGCACAGGGCCACCGTGACGACGGTGACCACCAGGCCGTATTTGGTGAACTGCCAGAAACTGATCCGCGCGCCGTTGCGCTCGGCGATGCCGAGGATGACGACGTTGGCGGAGGCGCCCACGGCGGTGGCGTTGCCCCCGAGGTCGGCGCCGAGCGCGAGCGCCCACCACAGCACGTTGTGGTCGCCGCCGGGCACGTGCTGCGCGAGATCGGCCACGATCGGGCTCATTGTGGCGACATAAGGGATGTTGTCCACGATCGCGGACAGCCCCGCCGACGCCCAGAGCAGGACCATGACGGTCACTCCGGGCCGCCCGGCCGTCGCCTCCGCCGCCGCCCGCGACACCTGGGCGATCACGCCGGTCTCGACGAGCGCGCCGACCATCACGAACAGCCCGGCGAAGAACACCAGCGTCGGCCACTCCACCTCGCGCAGCGCGTCGTCGGTGGTGATCTTTGTGACCAGCACGAGCAGCCCCGCCCCGAGCAGCGCCACGACCGACGGCTCGTAGTGCAGCACCGGATGCAGCACGAACGCCGCGATGACCACGCCGAGCACGGACAGGCTCTGCACGAGCATGACCTTGTCCTGGATGGCCGCCCGCTCGTCCAGTTGCATGATCTCGGCCGCCCGCTCGGGGTCGTACCGGAACGCCTTGCGGAACAGCAGCCGGCACAGTCCGATGAAGACCGCCGTCAGCACGATCACCAGCGGCGCGAGGTGGACGAGGAAGTCGTTGAAGGTCAGCCCGGCGCGGGAGGCGATGATGATGTTCGGCGGGTCGCCGACGAGGGTCGCGGTGCCGCCGATGTTGGACGCCATCGCCTCGGCGATCAGGAACGGCGCGACCGGCAGCGCGAGGCGTTCGCAGACGAGGAACGTGACCGGCGCGATCAGCAGCACGGTCGTGACGTTGTCCAGCAGCGCCGACGCCATGGCCGTGATCACCAGGAGCAGCGCCATGAGCCGGAACGGCCGTCCCCTGGCGCGTTTGGCCGCCCAGATGGCGAGGTATTCGAACACGCCGGTCTGCCGCAGCACACCGACGATGATCATCATGCCCAGCAGCAGGAAGACGACGTTCCAGTCCACGCCGGACTCCTGCGAGAAGAACGCCGAGCCGGCCGTGGTCGCGTGGACGAGCAGCAGGATCGCGGCGCCGCCCAGGGCGGCCTTGACCCGGTGGACCTTCTCGCTGGCGATGAGGACGTACGTGGCGACGAAGACGATCGCCGCCACCCATGCGGTCACCGTCATGTGAGCCGCTTGAGCAGCGCGGAGAGCGTGACCGCGCCCAGCAGGCGGTCGCCGTCGAGCACCGCGACCAGGGGGCTGCGGGTGCGCGCCATCAGCGCGGCGACCTCCAGGAGCGTGGCGTCGGGATCGGTCACGGGGAGCTCGCGCGGCCGTTCCGGCATCGCCTGACGGACCGTGCGCTCGCCCAGCGCGCGGACGAACACGTCGGCGTGCGCCTCGTCGATCACCCGGGCCAGCGCGGGGTCGTCCTGGCAGTAGCGGGGCACGGCCAGGCGCAGCACCTGCGTGCCCGGCAGGATCGACACCGGTGCTCCGCGCTCGTCCAGCACTATCAGACCGGGCAGCTCGCGCTCGGCCATGAGGCGAGCGGCGTCGGTCACGGGGGAGTCGAGCTCCACGGTGGGGATCGGCACTACGAGATCCCGGGCACGCATGCTCTCACCTGCCTGCCACGTGCGGCTGTGCTCACGTCTGCCTTCCGGTCGCCGGTACGGTCCCCCGGGTATGGGAGACCCCTTCGCCGACCAGACTTCCCGGCACGCCCCGCACCAGGCTATCGACCGGACAGGCCGTACAAAAGCCCCGAAGAGGCGCGGCGGACGAATACCCCCTCTCCGTACGGCAGGCGTCCGAGCGACCCGGCCGGGAGCGGGACCATGCCCTCGGGCACCTCCGTCAGCCGGGCGGAGAAGGCGAGACGGCGTCCGGTGAGTCCCCGGGGCGAGACGTAGTCGTCCGCACCGGCGAAGGTCACCTCCCCCACCGGGGCGAGCCGCGCCAGCGCCGCCACCACTCCCTCGCCCGGCCGTACGACCGTGGCGGGCAGGCGGTCGGTCTCGTCGTCGGAGTGGACGAGCACCGCGCCGTCGAGCCAGCCGGTCAGGCAGACCGTGACCTCCTCGAACCCGGCGCGTACGGCCTCGGCCGCCAGATCGGCGGAGCCCGGGACGTCCCATCCATGCAGGGAGAAGACCGGCGCCTTGGAAGCGGCCAGTGCGGCATCGGCGGCCGCGGGGAGGCCCGGCGAGGTCGCGGCGAGTGCCCGCCGCACGGCCTCGACGCCCGCCCGCGCGTACGGCACGGTCTGCTCGGGCAGCCGGTCCAGCGGAAACCACGCCAGCTCGGCGCACTTGTGCGGCTCGGCGTTGACCGGCGTGCCGGTGATGGAGCGCGGCACGAGGAACATCCCGATGCGTGCCGTCCCGCCCGCGTTGCGATGGTGCATCACGTGGACCACCTCGCAGTCGTCCACCTCGACGCCGAGCTCCTCGCGGGCCTCCCGCACGGCGGTGTCCACCACCGACTCCCCCTCCTCCAGGTGCCCGGACGGCATGATCTGCCACTCCCCGTCGGCGTAGCCGGTGCCCTGGCGGCGGCCGAGCAGCACCTTCTCGCCGTCCGTGAGCATCAGGTGCACGTCGACGACCGGCCGGTAGCGGCCCGGGGCGTACGTCGCGGCGTCGAGCAGCGCGGGCAGGGTCGCGGCGTTCGCGGAGATGAACTCCCCCAGCTCGGGCGGGACCATGGTGAGCGCGCGCACCTCCTCCGGGCGCACGCGCCGCACCTCGTGCAGGCCGATGTCCGGTTCGAGGAACTCCGGGCCGCTGCGGCGCGACAGGTCGAGCGACACCAGCCGGCAGGCGAAGACCGTGCTCAATCGGCCGGGCTCGGCGAGGGTGAACACGTGCAGCGCCGGTCCCGCCGTCGCTCCGAGCTCCTCGTCGAGCTCGCGGCGCAGCGCCGCCTCGGGAGATGCGTCGGCCGGCTCCACCCCGCCGCCCGGCGTGACCCAGTACGGCTCCCGCCCCGGCCGTACGCGCCGGAACAGGACGACGTCGTCGCCGTCGAACAGGATGGCCCGGACGCTGTGCCGTACGGAGGTCATGTCCGGCATCCTCTCGCGGACGGTCCGGCGTCCGCCGCCGAAGGGGGCCGAAATACGGTGAGGAGAGCTCTCCCCGCAGGGAGGGGCTCCGTGAGAAAGGGATGCAGGGGCATGACCGAAATGACCTAC
Organism: Microbispora sp. NBRC 16548; assembly: GCF_030268985.1. Classification (NCBI taxonomy): domain Bacteria; kingdom Bacillati; phylum Actinomycetota; class Actinomycetes; order Streptosporangiales; family Streptosporangiaceae; genus Microbispora; species Microbispora sp. NBRC 16548. The sequence goes on along the minus strand of NZ_BSSF01000019.1, from coordinate 147,820 downwards.
CGGCGGCTGGGCGACTCAGGACTCGTCGTCTCGGCTCTCGGCCTCGGCGGCAACAACTTCGGCCGCAGGATCGACCTCGACGCCACGCGCGCCGTGGTCGACGCGGCGCTCGACGCCGGCGTCACGCTGATCGACACCGCCGACATCTACGGCGAGTCGGAGACGCTGCTCGGCGAGGTGCTGAAGGGGCGGCGTGACCAGGTCGTCATCGCCACCAAGTTCGGCGGGGACGTGAACGGCGCCAACGGGCCCGACTGGGGTGCGAGGGCCTCGCGGCGGTACGTCCGCCTGGCGGTCGAGCGGTCGCTGCGCCGCCTCAAGACCGACTGGATCGACCTCTACCAGCTGCACTTCCCCGACCCGTCCACGCCGATCGAGGAGACCCTGTCGGTGCTGACGGACCTGGTGCGGGAGGGCAAGGTCCGCTATGTGGGCTCGTCCAACCTCGCGTCCTGGCAGGTCACCGACGCGGACTGGATCGCCCGCACCGGCGGCTTCGAGCGTTTCGTGAGCGCGCAGAACGAGTACAGCCTGCTCGATCGGCGGGTGGAGAAGGAACTCGTCCCGGCGCTGCTGCACCACGGCGTCGGCCTGCTGCCGTACTTCCCGCTGGCCAACGGCCTGCTCACCGGCAAGTACCGGCGCGGGGAGGAGCCGCCGGCGGGCACCCGCCTCGCGGGCCGGCCGCAGTATCTGACCGACGCGCGGTTCGAGGTGGTGGAGCGGCTGCGGGAGTTCGCCGAGCGGCAGGGGGTGACCCTGCTGGACGTCGCGATCGGCGGTCTGCTCGCGCAGCCGGCCGTCTCCTCCGTAATCGCGGGGGCGACCCGGCCCGAGCAGATCAAGGCCAACGTCGCGGCGGCGGCGTGGCGACCGGACGAGGCGGCGCTGAAAGAGCTGAACGAGATCGCAAGCTGAGTATATGCAGTTGTGGATATATAGCTGACGGAGTATGTTCGAAGGCGTGTCAGTGACCTTCGACGTACTCGCCGAGCCCGCCAGGCGGCGCATCCTCGACCTGCTGCTCGAACGTCCCCGCCTGGTCGGGGAGCTCACCGAGCGGCTCGGCCTGACCCAGCCCGGCACTTCCAAGCACCTCAAGGTGCTGCGGGAGGCCGGGCTGGTCCGTGTGCGCAGGGACGCCCAGCGCCGGTGGTACGAACTGTGCCCCGAACCGCTCGCCGAGATCGACGCCTGGCTCGCGCCCTACCGGCGGTTGTGGTCGGAGAGCTTCGACGCGCTGGAACGGCACCTGGACGCGATGCCCGACCATTCAGAGGAGACACCGTGAACGCGACACTCGGCATGTTCGACGGGCGGCCGTCGCTGCGCATGGAGCGCAGACTGGCCCACCCTCCGGAGCGGGTCTGGCGGGCGGTCACCGAGCCCGACCGGCTCGGCCAGTGGTTCCCGTTCACGGTCGTCGAGATGGACCTGCGGGTGGGCGGAAAGATCATGTTCGACGGCGGCGGCATGACGATGGACGCCGAGATCACCGAGCTCGACCCGCCCCGCCTGTTCGCCTTCCTCCAGCACTCGCCGCGGGAGATGCCGCGCGAGGGCGACAACCTCCTGAGCTTCGAGCTGCTGCCGGAGGAGGGCGGCTGCCTGCTCGTCTTCACCCAGGTCTTCCACGACCGGCCGGCCGCGGCGAGCTACGCGTCCGGCTGGCAGGTCTGCCTCGACGCCATGGAGGCGATCGCCGGCGGACGGCCCGCGGAGTGGCCCGAGGGGAACTTCGCCCACCTCCATGAGGCGTACGTGGAGGCGTTCGGGCTGGCCGAGGGCGTGGCCGACCGACTGGCCGAGCAGCTGGGCGAGCAGGCGGGCGAGCAGGCGGGCGGCGAATGGCGGGTGCGCTTCGAGCGCCAGCTCACCCGGCCGGTCGAGGAGGTCTGGACGGCCGCCGGCGCGCCTGCCGCGACGCCTGGGGCCCCGGTGCCCTACGGCCTCGGCGAGGGGATCGTCACGGCCGTCGGGAAACCCGCTGCCGAGCTTCCCGCGTACGTGGAGTCCGGTGAGCAGGGCAGGCGCGTGCGCTGGGAACTGTCGCGGGGCACCGGGCACGGCGCCCGGCTGGTCGTCACCGAGACCGGCCTGCCCGACCCCGCGGGGCCTCTGCAGGCGTGGCGGGACAGGATAGAGACGCTGGCGCGGCGGCTGCTCGCCTGAGCCCGGCGGGCGGGGCCGTCACCCGTCGAGCATCTCCATGAGGCGGTGCAGGTAGGGGGGCACGTTGCGCAGCCGTACGGCGTCGCCCGCCCCGAAGGACGCCGGAGCCAGCAGAGCCCGCAGTCCCGCCAGGTCGATGAACCGCAGAGCGCCCGTGTCGACGGTGATCTCGCCGCGCTCGCTCCTCGCCTCGGCGAGCGCGGTCGCCAGGGCGGCGCTGTTCGAGACGTCGACCTCGCCATCGAGGATCACCGAGGAGTCCGCATCGGACCACCTGACGCTGAGGTAGGTGTCCGTGTAGAGAACGCCGCAGTGACCAGCGGCTGGATTCACGAGCCGCACCGGCACGGCGAACCGGTGTAAGACGCGATGTCCGCCCGTCTTGGGCGCATATTTTCGGAGCAGGACACGGTGAACGTCGTCACGGTCCCACCTCCTCGCTGGAAGTGGAAATACTCACTGAGCGTGGCCGTCCGACAGCGCATCTGTCAATGGTTAGCCCAGTTAATATTCAACGAAGATCAAAGAACTGGCGCTTTCAGCGTTTGCGGCCGACGCCGGCGACCGCCCAGACCGCGTCCTTCGGCGGTCGCAGCTCGTCGGGCTCCGGCCGCCATTCGGGCACCTGGACCAGGCCGGGCTCCACCATTTCCAGGTCGCCGAACAGCGGCAGGATTTCGGCCTGGGTGGGCAGCCGCAGGCGGCCGTCGTCCTTGACCGCCCATTCGTTGGCGAAAAGCAGGGCGAGCTTGTCCGTCACCTCCGGCCGGAGGTCGGAGATCGCGTGGCTGATGGCCATATAGCTGCCGGGCGCGATCGCCTCGCGCAGGCGCGCGGTGATGGCCATCGTGAGGTCGTCGTCGTTGATCGCCGCCAGGACCGCGACGAGCAGGACGCCCACGGGCTCGTCGAGGTCGACGAGCTCCCGCAGCCGTGGATGCGTGAGGATCGAGTCCGGGTCGCGTACGTCGCCGCGGATCACCACGACGCGCTCGTTGTCCTCCACCAGCGCCTGGCCGTGGTTGACCACGACGGGGTCTTTGTCCACGTAGACCACGCGCGCGTCGGGGGCGCACTCCCGTGCGATCTCGTGCACGTTGCCCTGGGTCGGCAGGCCGCAGCCGATGTCGATGAACTGGCGGATCCCGGCAGCGGCCAGGAACCGTACGGTCCTGCGCAGGAACTTGCGCCCCTCGCGGCACATCAGGGGAAGCTCTGGCGCGATCAGCAGCGCCGCCTCCGCGGCCTCGCGGTCCGCGGCGAAATTGTCCTTCCCGCCGAGCCAGTAGTCGTAGACCCGGGCCTCGTTCGGGACGGACGGGTCGAAACCCACAGGCTCGACCGGGGGGAAACCCGGCATGATCCTCCGTTCAGCCCTCATGACCGATATTACCGGTGCAAGACGGGCCTAAGTGAGGATTCGTGGCGCGTGTTGGGCCTACGGCGTGGGTGGTGTACGCGGCGGGGCCGGCCGTCGGGCCTTCCCAGCCGGCCTTCTCCGGCGGCCTTCTCGGTCGCAGGGATCAGCGGTAGCCGGCGGCGTCGGCCGTGAATCCGGCCCAGACGGCCTTGCCCACGGGGCGTAGCCGCGCCCAGCCCCACATGCGGCTGACCCCGGCGACGACCTGCAGGCCGCGCCCGGTCTCCGCGACGTAGTCGGGCTCGCGCAGCACCGGCGCGTCGGTGCTGGGGTCGGTGACCATGCACAGCAGCGCGCGGGACGAACGGAACATCAACAGGCGCACCGGCAGGGGATGGATGGCCTGGTGCCGCAGGCCGTGGCGCAGCGCGTTGGTGACCAGTTCGCAGACCGCGAGCGCGGCGTCGTCGGCGACGTCCTCCATGGACCAGGTCCGCAGCACCCCGGCGGTGAAGCGCCGCGCGGTGCGCGCGGCGAGACTCTCACGGTGGAACTCGTGCACGGCCACCTGGGGGACACCACACGGCTCTTCGCCGCAGGTCCAAGGCCAGCGCTTGCCATCCGGAAAGACCTGCTCAAGCGTGCCCAGCCAGGGATCCCGGGCAACGCTATCGGCTTCTGCGAGGGAAGCTCGGTCTGTCCGATAACCAGTCATTGAGAGCCTTATGAGGTTGATGTCGACCATGTGGCGGGATGACTCAGTAAGTCATACTGCTCCCATTGATGCTCCTGTGCAAGTACAGATGCACGTGCAAACGCACGAATGTCGTGGGTTGGGCTCGGATTCCGAAACGAGGTGCCCCGTGTCCGTGATCTACAACGGAATGCCCTCATCTCACCTGGGGCAGCAGGCCTGGCGCAAGAGCCGGCACAGCAATCCGAGCGGCAACTGCGTCGAGATCGCCGTGCTGCCCGACGGCCGGGTGGCCCTGCGCAACTCCCGGCACCCGGCGGGGCCGGCGCTGATCGTTCCTCTTCAGGACATGGCCGCATTCCTTCGCTCCGCCAAGGAGGGCGAATTCGACGACCTTCTTCTTGGTGAAGTGGAGAAATGATCTCGCCACTTGCGCGGGCCGACGTGGCGAGTATCGTGAACGTGGCGTAAACATCGGTGCACCTCAAAGGACCCCATATGACTGCGGCCCCTACCGAGGGTGTGCCTCACCCGCTCGACCTGACGGCACGGTCGCGCCGCAGCCCGACTGTCCTGCGCATTCTGCTCGGCACCCAACTGCGACGGCTCCGTGAGAGCAGGCACATCCGCCTGGAGGAGGCCGGTCACGCCATCCGCGCCTCCCACTCGAAGATCAGCCGGATGGAACTCGGGCGTGTCGGGTTCCGCCGCCGTGACGTCGCCGACCTCCTCACCCTGTACGGCGTCACCGACGAGAGTGAGCGGGAGGCGCTGCTCTCCCTCGTCGCCCAGGCCAACGCCCCCGGCTGGTGGCACAAGTACGACGACGTCCTGCCCTCCTGGTTCGAGGCGTACGTCGGCCTGGAGCAGGCCGCGAGCGCCATCCGCTGCTACGAGGTGCAGTTCGTGCCCGGGCTGCTGCAGGCCCCCGGGTACGCCGAAGCGGTCGTGCGACTCGGCCATCCCGACGCCTCGGACGAGGAGATCGAGCGCCGCGTCCGGCTGCGGATGGACCGTCAGGAGGTGCTGGTCCGCCCGGATTCGCCCGTTCTGTGGGCGGTGATCGACGAGGCCGTGCTGCGGCGTCCGGTGGGTGGGGCCGAGGTCATGCGGGCCCAGATCGAGCACCTGCTCGAGATGATCGCCCTGCCTCGTGTAACGCTCCAGATCATCCCGTTCAGCGCCGGCGGGCACGCGGCCGCCGGAGGGCCGTTCAGCATCCTGCGCTTCGCGGGGGTCGGGTTGCCTGACGTCGTCTATCTCGAACAGCTCACCAGCGCCATCTACCTGGAAAAGCGAGAGGACATCGACCGCTATCTCGCAGTCATGGAACGCCTGTGCATCCAGGCCAAACCTGCGTCGGAGACCAAGCGGATGCTGCGGCAGCTCATGACGGAGCTGTGACGATGCGCTAGCGTCACGTGCGCGACCTCCGCTGCCGCACGCCGCAGAGACTGTGGCGCAAGCCGTACCGGAAAATACGTGTCAGGTGCGCGTGGGCGGTAAATGGAGTACTACCACACCGTGGGGCAAGCAGGAGGGCGGTGAGAACCTTGGCGGGCAGCCTGCTCAGCCTGGAGTTCGACCGAAGTTCGGTCACCAGGGTGCGGCATCTCGTCATGGTGTCGGCGCAGGAGGCCGGGCTCGAGGGCGTGGTCCTGGAGGACTTCGTGCTCGCGGTGCACGAGGCGGTCACCAACGCCGTCCGGTATGGCTCCCCGCCGCGGGGAATCGCCATGTGGCGTGAGGCCGGAGTGCTGGTGGCTGAGATCACCGACAAAGGTCCCGGCATTCCCGACGAGGCGCTGGATCGCGAGGAGACGGCGACGCGGTTCGACTTCGGGGGACGTGGACTGTGGCTCATGAACCGCCTGGCCGACCTCGTCGTGCGTACGGGGGCCGAGGGAACGACGATCCGCCTCTGCGTGACCCTTCCCTGATCGACATCTGACTTCCGCTGAGAGCGGAGCGCGGACCGTCTGACCGAAACCAGCCTTCCCCATCTCCCCGAACACCGCCTGCGGGCATGGTTAGCGCCACTGTGAGCTGGGCACTTCTGATCTCGCCGCCCTGCCGCCAGGGTCGGACGGCAGGCCAGGCGGGCGAGCCGTAATCATGATTTTGATTCACCGAAATTTCGGGCAATCCGGGTTGGGCGCCGAAGCCTTGCTAGGCTGCAGGGAACCGTAGAACCGGGCGTTGTCTCACCCGGCAGGTGAGACCGTCGAGAAGTGGGGTCACACCGTGAAGAAGCTGCTTGTTCTCGCTCTGGTCGCCGTCGGCGGACTTCTGGTCTGGCGTAAGGTGCAGGCCGACCGCGCCGAGCTCGATCTGTGGACCGAGGCCACCGGCAGCGAGAACTGACCACCAGGGATGGTGCTTGATCGTGGCAAGGGTACGGGAATGAGCCCCGTGAAGCTGGCCTGTCTTGATTTGGCCGGGACCACGATCGGTGACATCGACATGGTGGAACGGGCGTTCGCCGAGGCGATCGCCACGCAGGGCATCGTCCCCGGGACCAGCGCCTATGCCCGTGCCATGGTGCATGTGCACAGGTCCCGGGGATGTCCCAAAATCGAGGTCTTCCGGGGCATCTTCCCCGGCAACGAGGCCCAGGCGCAGGCCGCGAACCTGACCTTCGAGCGCTCCTACGAGGGAGCCATCGAACGGACCGGGCTCGTGCCGCTGCCGGGGACCGTCGAGGCCGTCGCGAAGCTGCGTGACGCGGGCCTGAAGATCGCCCTGATCACCGGATTCAGCCGTGCGACCCTGGGACGGGTGCTGAGCACCCTCGCCTGGGTCGACATGCTGGATCTTGCGCTGTGTCCCGAGGACGCCGGACGTGGCCGTCCTTACCCGGACATGGTGCTCACCGCCGTCCTGCGTTCCGGCATCGACGACGTGAGACAGGTCGCGGTGGCGGGTGACTCCGAGAGCGACATGCTGAGCGGCCGGCGCGCGGGCGCCTCGATCGTCGCCGGAGTGCTCACCGGCGTCCACAGCAAGGACCGTCTGCTCGGCGGCGGCGCCACTCACATCATCGAGTCCATCGCCGACTTCCCCGGGCTCGTCCTCGGCAACGGGGTCGGCGCGTCGCCGGTGGCCACCTCGGCCTCCTGATCGCCGGCTCGTTTTCTGCGGTCTTCCCCGGTGCGGAGGGCCACGTGAGCGGCACGGCGCGGTATCGAGTGGCGCTCAGGTGCGGGCTGTTGCTACGGTGTACGCACCGGCGGCCTGTGGATCTGCGTGTTTGCGCAGTTCGCACCCGCTAAGGGGCCTTAGCTCAGCTGGCAGAGCGCCTGCTTTGCAAGCAGGAAGTCAGGGGTTCGAATCCCCTAGGCTCCACCTCGAAAAACACCGCCTCCCTGATCTTGGGAAGCGGTGTCCGGGCCATTAGCGGGCCATTAGCTCCCAGCACTGCTCTCCTTCTTGCCGTTGGCCGTCTGCCGTTCGGCCTCCACCCGAGCGCTCAGCGCGTCCGCGATTCTCTGGTCGGCGTCGCGCGTGGCGTGCTGGTAGATGAGCGCGGCCCGGTCGCTGTCGTGGCCCATCCGCGCCTTGAGGTCGGCGAGGCTCGCGCCCGACTGCGCGGCGAGCGTGTTCCCGGTGTGCCGAAGGTCGTGGAAGTGCAGTTCCTTGACGCCCATCTCCTTGAGCGCTTCCGCCCACTTGGCCTCCCGCCGGAAGTTGCCCCCGCGCAGGTAACCGCTCCGCTTGCCGAGAAAGACGAACGCCTCGTCGGCCGGGTCGACGAACTCGGCCAGGTGCTCGCTCAGCGCCGGGACGATTGCCGAGGGGATGCTGACGGTGCGCTTGCCGGCCCGCGACTTGGGGGGCGCAAGCACCATGTCTCCGCCGTCCAGTTCGATGAGCTGTTCCCGTACGCGCACTGTCCGCGCCTTGAGGTCGATGTCCGACCGCCGTAGCGCGATGACCTCACCCCATCGCAGGCTGGCGAACGTGGTCAGCAGGATCAACGCGCGGAAGCGCCGGTCGGCCATCTTGTCGGCCAGCTCGAAGACCTGGGCGACGGTGAGAATGGGCCGCTCCGGCGTCTGCTCGTTGTCCGCGCCCTTGATCCGGCACGGGTTCCGGCTGAGCAGCTTGTCCTCTTCGACGGCCGTCATCAGCACGGCCCGCAGCAGGCGGTATGCCTTGGCCGCGGTGGACACCGAGACGCCGTTGTCGATGAGCTTCGCTCGCCACGACCGGATCATCTGCGTCGTCAGCTTGCCCACGGCCACACCGCCGAGGCTGGGGACGATGTGCCGGTCCAGTAGCCAGGTATACAGCTCGACCGTCTTGGGCCGCAGGCCAGGACGCTCCTTGATCCACGTCCGCGCGTAGTCGCCGAGCAGGACTTTCCCGCGATCGGGGTCCGTCCACTCCCCTGAAATCATCTGCGCTTCGATCAGGGTGAGCGCGCGATCCGCCTCGGTTCGTGTGGCGTAGGTGGTGGGGCCGCTATGCATCCGCCCATCAGGGCCGGGATAACGAATCTGGTAGCGGCCGGACTCTCGCTTGCGGATATTGCCGAAACGCCGGTGACCGTCTCTGTTCGCCATCAGGCCGCCCGTCCTTTCGGGGCCCTCACAGGCTCGACGAGCCCGGCCGCGATGAACGCTTCGAGTGCGGCTTCGGGAATGCGAACGCCCCGGCCGACGCGGACGAAGAAGATACGGCGTTCGGCGATCAGCCGACGAGGAAAGCGAACGGAGGTGTTCAGCCGTTCGGCCGCCTCTTCGACACGGAGCAGGCGACCTTGGGCCTCTGGCGGGAGTGGCGTGGTCGGCGAAATCGGTTTCGTCATGCTGCCCTCCCTTCAGTTGCCGAAAGAACTCGTCCGTCTGCCTCGGCATCGAGCCGGTCGAGGTGATTGCGCCAGCGCTGGCGTTCGTGGACCGAGCGGAGCAGCCGGACGCCGATAGGGGCCAACTCGGGATCACCGGGCTTGACCGGTCGCCAGATGTAGCGGTGGGGGTCAACCGGCTCGTCTTGGACGCCGAGGGCTTCCAGGACCCAGGTGCGGCGGTCCTGCTTGTGCTCGGTCAGGGTCTTGTTGGACCACTTGCGTGAGACCAGGACGCGGCGGCCCGCGTAGCCGAGGTGGTCGGGCTTGTGCGCCTTGCCCTTGCATCGGCCGGGAGCCATACCGGGCTTGGCGCCCTTGGGCTGCACGCCGTAGCGGAGCCAGTTCGGGCAGGTCGGTGAGCACGGTTCGAATCGCAGGGCGTCGAGGAGCCGTTCGGCGTGCGCCTTCCGGCGGGGGTCGTCGGTGCCGAGGGCGTCGCCAAGGCTCTTGGTCAGATACTTCGAGAGGTACTGGATGAGCTGGTCGGCGTCCGGGGTTCCGGCGAGCACGCTCTGAATGTCGAGCTGGTCGCCGAAGCGGAGCACATGCAGGGGTTCGGCGTCCTCGTCGGCGTCGAGCTTGTCGAGGGCCTGTTCCCAGGTGGGTAGGACTTCCCCGGTGGTGGGGTCGAGGTAGCCGGCCCCGTCCTCCCATACCGGCAGGTGGTCACCCTCGAAACGGATCGTGTCCGTCGAGGGCCACCACACTTGGTGGTAGGTGGCGGCGATGATCTGCCGCAGTTCCGCACGGGGCAGGGTGCCGCGGATCGCCATGTGCAGATGCGGCGCGAGCCGCTTCTGAGGCTCGACGGTGGCGAAGTACTGCACGTCATATCCGGCGACCCGGCGGAGGTTCTGCACGAAGCGGTCCACGAGCTTGGAGAAGTGCAGCGCATCGCGGGCCGCCCGCGCGTAGTCGTACCGGCCAGGGTCCAACGGCGCACCCTCCAGCACCCGCCCATAGGACGGCAGGGTCAGCGTGACGAACATCGACGGCCGGTAGACCTTGCCGTCCGAGCCGGTGAAGGTCCGCCCGAGCGTGGTCTTGGTCATCTGCCGCTTGGGCAGGTCCGGGGCGTCCTGCCGCCGCTTCGTCGAGCGCGAGCGCTTGCCGGAGGTTCGGCCGAGGACGTTGCCGCGCATCCCGGCGGCGTTGATCTCCTCGTCCAGGTCCTCGATTGCGGCGTCGAGGTCGGTGGTGTCGCCGCCGGCCTTCTCGACCTCGTCCCGCCAGGCTTGGGCGTCGGCCCGCAGCTCCACGAGGTGACGCTGATACTCATCGGCGTTGTCGGGCAGGTTGACGGGTTCATGGTCGAGGTGCCAGCCCTCCCGGCACTGCGCCCGCCGCAACTGGCGGTTCCGCTTGGCGCACGGCGGGCACTTGCTCTCCAACGTGGCCCCGCAGGGGACGTCGATGACCTCAACCTGACCGGTGAGGATGTCCTGCCGCCGCAGCGGAACTGGGCGGATGCACACCCCGTACTGCTTGGCGATCTCTTCGACCACGTCCCGCGCGAGCGGTTGGGCCATGCGGGTGGCCCGAGGTGTGGACCGGTCGGTGAGCCGGGAGGGGGAAGCGGGGGAGGTCGGCTGGTCTCCCCCGGCCTGATGGGCGTCGGTGAGGTCGATCAACTGTCCTCCTCTGCGGTCTCGGGGATGGTGAGGGCGGTCTGGCCGCATTCGTGGCACTCGACCAGGCCGCGGATGGGGTCGAGCCACAGGACGTTGAGCGCTCCGCAGATGGAGCAGCGCAGCCCGTCGAGGAAGTGCGCCAGGCCGTTCATGCGGCCTCGCTTCGACCGCCGTACTCGGCGACCATCGCGCGTATGTCGGCGTCGGAGACGTACGCGGCCCGGACCCGGATCGGATCGGGGGAGGTCTCCAGCCGGACGTATCCGACGCCCGCGCCCAGCTCTGGAATAGGTGAGATGTGATCGGCCAGTGCGCCCCGGTCGCGTGCGCCGTCGCCGAGGACCATGTCCACCTGTTCCGACTCGTCGAGCCGAAGTGCGATCTTGTCGGGGAACAGGTTGCGGATGCTCATGACCTCCTTGCGTGGGTCCTGGAGTGCGGCCATGACGCCGACGCCGACCGCCCGGCCCTGCGTGGTGAGCGTGGCCAGGGCCGAAGTGATCCGCTGACGGAGTTGCTTGTCGGACTGGTAAGCGGTCAGGAAGGCGACCTCATCGACGAGGACCAGGACGAACGGGTCATCGATGGTCGGCCTGTGCGAGCGCTGGAGGCCGGCGAACCGGTCGGCCCGCTCCTGCATCACGCACACGGCCTCATCGAGCAGGTCGGCGCACTCTTTCGGGTCGGCCGCGTACCGGGACCCGAAGAGGGGACGGCCGAAGGACAGCTCCATCCGCTTGGGATCGAGTGCCCAGACCTGTACCAGTCCGGCCCGCATGGCGGGGAGCAGGCCGCGGATGGTCGACCACAGCCACGAGCCCTTACCGGCTCCGGTCGCACCGGCGATCAGGACGTGCGTGCCGTGGACCTTGAGCCGGTACGGCGTTCCGTCTTCACACCGGCCGATCTCCACCGGCCCAACCTCCGCTGACTCGGGAACTGGGACGGCGGGCAGGGGTTCGGTGAGCGGGTCGCGCCGGGGGAAGGTCAGTAGGAGCCGTCCGGCCTTGGCGACGGCGATGCGGCAGGAGGGGGAGCCGAAGCCGTGGGCGAGGTGGTCGGTGCGGTCGGCCCAGTCCTTGACGGCCTGCCCGGACAGCATGCGCACGGTGACGCGGTCGGCCCAGCCGTCGCACTCGACCCGAAGCAGGCGGGGCAGGTAGTCGCGGCCCTGGAGGTGACGGCCGAGCCCGGACACGATCATCACCGGTTGCCAGTGTCGCCGGTAGATCCAGAACCGGCGCCAGAAGGCCAGCAGCCGCCAGCCTATGAATCGCACGAACGATGCCCTGTCGGCCAGCACCCAGCCGAGCAACAGCGAGACGGGGATAGTGACGGCGGCGACCGCCGTGGGCCAGCCGTACCGGACCCAGATCACACCGGGCACGGCGAACAGCGCGACCGCGATGGGGTGGACGAGGAGGGCCCGGACGAGCCCGGCGACCAGGCGGCCGAGGAAGACCAGAATGGTCAGGATCGCCGGGGTCTGGACGACGGCCGGTTTGAACACGACCGCCGTGTCTGGAGTGGTGGACACGAGGTTGCGGACCTCGCCACCGGGAAGGCGCTTGAGCATAAGCTGAACTCCTCTCTTGTGATGCGCAGTCAGGGAGAGAACTGAGGGGCCGCCGGAAGTTGCCGCTTCCAGCGGCCCCGCTTGCGTGTCAGGCCGCCGAGTCGCAGGCCTGGGCGTGTTCGGCGTGCAGGCGTTCGCAGTCGGCCAGGTACCGGGCGGCGGCGTTGAAGATCTGCCGCGCGATGTCGAGGTCTTGCGCGGTGACCGGTCCGGCCCCGATGGTCGAGACCGTCACGTCCGCCTCGTCGGACTCCAGGACCAGGTACGGCCGCCCGGACTCCAGCACCCGAGCACGCGCCCGAGTGATCGAGGCGTAGAACGAGATGCCGATGCGAGGCCGCTGGCCGGGGTCGATCGACATCGACACGTGGGTGTAGGGACCGTGTGCCATCAGGCCCCCCCGGCCGTTGGCCAGGCCGTGAAACCGCCGCTCGACCGACCGGGCGAACGAGGCCGCCTCACGGGCGAGCTGCCGGGCGAACTCCACATCGGCCGGACTGACCTGGTCACTGTCCGAAGTGGACAGCAGCACCGAGGTCGAGCCGAAGTCCAGCGCCAGCACCGGCGTCCGCGCCGGGTACGGCATGGTCTTGGCCGAGGCCCCGCACCCGGTGTTGAGGCTGATCACGGCCGAAGGCCGCACCGTCCGCCGCCCCATCACGCCGCGTCCTTCGCAGCGTTGGCGGTCTTGCCGGCCGCCGAGCGGGGAGCCCGCATCACCCGAGCCGAGATCGAGTAGGCCAGCCGCCCCGTCGCCTGATGCACGTACGGCTTGACCTCCAGCCCGTCGAACTCGGCCGGCGCGAGTGGCACGCCCGGCAGCGACGGCGGGACGACCGGCTGCACCTCCGACAGGATCTTCACGGTCACCGTCTTCTGCGCGGCCTTGAGCGAGGGATCGGCGTCCATCACCGGAACCTGCCACACCGGAAGACCGGTCACCTTGTCCTTGGCCTGGGTGTCCCGCTTGGCGTCGAAGTCCTTCGCCGCGCTCACCTCGCCCACGACGTAGCAGCCGTGCGGGAACAGCAGCTCGAAGCTGATCGGGATGGGTCCTTGCAGTGCCATCGTTCACCACCTCCTTGTCCACCCCCCTAGACGGCGACGGCCGATCCGTCACGAGAACTGTCTAGGGGGCTATGCGACAGCAGGTAGCGCGGAGTGAGGCGAACTGTCTAGGGGGGTCGACGGGTTTATTCAGACGACGGGGCAGAGCGAGGCATGATTTGAGTTACGGGTCGGAACAAAGGCTTAAATCGGACTTTCCTTATCTCGGGCCTTCTTGCCGCGAGACGGTATGACTTCACAATCCTGTGTCAAGCGGGCAATACGCCCAAAGTCTGTATGTCGCAGACAGCAGTGCCCGTTACCATGACCCAGATGCCCATCAACACTCATACATGAGGCACCTGCACCTTAAGGAGAGTTATGGCAGGCCCGAACACGACTCACTGGAAGCTCGACCCTCACACCAAGGCCAAGCATGAGATCCTGCGCCATTACCTCGGCGGATGGTTTCCAGTTCTTTCCGCATATAACGGGCGTGTCGTATTTCTTGATGGGTTTGCCGGCCCCGGACGCTACGAGAATGGCGAGCCGGGCTCGCCTATTATTGCGCTAACCACCCTGCTGGATCATTCGTACTTCCCTCGCATGAGGGCAGAATTTCTCTTTGTATTTTGCGAGCCAGAGCCTAATAGATTTGCGAGCCTGAAGTCCGAGGTTACTGCTCTTCAAAATTCTCGCAGTCCCTGGCCTCGCCATGTGAAGGTCATACTTCTAGATAAGCCTTTCCAGGAAGCCGCCTCGGACATCGTGGAGGATCTGAAAAGACAGAAACGGCAGCTAGCCCCTACCTTTGCTTTCGTGGACCCTTTCGGTTTCTCCGGCCTCCCCCTCAATTTACTGCGCGATCTCCTTGCTTCGCCGCGTTGCGAACTCTTCGTCAACTACATGGTTGATTCGGTGAACCGATTCGCTGGAGCCGGGAACGTGGATCGCCATCTCACGGAGCTATTCGGAACCGACCAATACAAGGAAGCGGCAACGCTTGCAGGGCGACCTCGCCAACAATTTCTTCACGACCTTTACGAGAATCAACTTAAGGCTGTATGCGGCTTCCCTTATGTGCAGTCGTTCGGCATGATAAATAAGTCGGGCCATATCGGATACTATCTCTTCTATGGCACCCGAGACATCAAGGGCCTGGAGTTGATGAAAGAGGCGATGTGGAAGTTGGATCCGGGAGGTGATTATAGGTTTTCGGATCGGCTAGTTGGGCAAGATATCCTCTTCATAGAGGACAGGCTCGACGTTGCCCCACTACAGCAGGCGCTACTGGAACAGTTCTCGGGTAAGACGGTTCCAATTCAGGAACTGGAGAACTTCACTACCATTCGAACCCCATACAAGAAAACCCACCTTCGAAGGCCTGTGCTGGCACCTCTGGAGAAAGCAGGGATGATAAAAGTGCAGCGACCCGGCAAACACGGGTTTCCAACGGGTACGATGATCACATTCACTGCAGGGTGAAGGCGATAGTTCAAACGCCTACTAATACCGGTGATCCCGCAATGGCAGGCATTTCATCCCAGGTGCGTCCGTCTAGCAGTCGCCCCTGTGCCTTGGGGGTCCTGCCACCCCATTGCTTGAAAAAGAATGGGACTCCGGCGCTGATACACTGGTCGCGCACGTCCCTAACCCAAGCTATGTCGACCGGCCGGAAACCAGGCCCGCTCTCTCCGCCAACTATCACCCAAGATATGCCGGAAAGATTTAAGTCGCCTAAGTTGCCAAGCAAGGGTTCGCATGAGAGGAATCGAACTGCGGCCGGAACCTCTCGTAGTTCGTCAATTCGATCCTTAGAGTCAGTGTCTTCGACGCTGACTCCCATCCAGACGTTAGCCGGCCAAGGCAGGCGATGAGCCATGCGTCGCAGACGCCGTGCACGCTTAGTGAGCACTTGATAAGTGTGCTGCGGCGTTTCCTCCATAGTGCGGAAAACGCGGTGTACGAAGTCATAGGGGACCTGAGCGTGAAATAAATCGCTCATTGAGTTAACGAAGACGGTGCGAGGTTTCCGCCACCGTCTTGGCAGGTCTAATAAATCTTCATGGAGCGTTACGCCGAAGCCTGGCCCTGACGTCCGGGGATCTCCATCGCGCTGATATCTGGGCTGTCCCATAGCCTTCAATCGCTTCGCGAGTGCGAGAGCGTAGCAGTTATCACAGCCCCGAGAGAAACGGTCACAACCTGTAGAGGGGTTCCACGTAGCTTCGGTCCACTCGATATGGCTACGGTCACCCATCGCTTGCCCCTCTACCTCTTCGAGTCCTGGATCACATCAATCGACCCTTGTCGGCGATCATAACTCAGATCGAACCTATTTTCGATACTTCGCGGGTAAGTTGTGGTAACCGTACCGCCACTGGCGGTGCAAGATCAGCGAAACGCTCAGGCCCGATGTGATCAGGCCAAGACGTAGGCTGCCGTAGCGTCGTCGTGGGCCTTGCTGCGGGGCCAGCGTTTGCCGTGCGGATCAGATTGCTCTGTCTCGCGCACTCGGCGGATTAGTTCGGTCGGCCCGTTTTGTTCCAGGTCGGTGAGGAGCTGGCGCCAACTGGTGAGGTGGTAGCGGTTGACGGCGTCTGCTGCGCCGTCGGTGAGTAGGGCTGCGGCGCGGATCTGGTCGGTGGGGATGGTGCCGGTGAGGGCTTGGTCGGCGGCGAGGGGGTCGGTGGAGGCGACCCAGAAGCCGTCGTCGCGGTTGCGGTATTGGCCGAGGGTTTCGACGTACTCGCGGCGGGCTTCGGCGTGTTCGGGTGTGCCGCCGGGGAGGCTGTCGAGTCGGGTGCGGTGGGGTGCGGCGACCTGTTCTAGCCGGTCGTCGCAGATCACCATCGGCTCGGGCGTACCGGTATCGAGGATGAGGGTGGAGTCGCCGAGGACGAGCCAGTCGAGGTGGTCGGAGACCTGGCGGAGCATGATGACGGTGGCGGAGGGGGAGCCGCCGTGGGTCAGGTCGCAGGTGAAGTCGTGCAGTGAGGTGACGTGCTTGATGCCCTGGGCGAGGAGTTCGGGCAGGGGGCCGGCGCTTTGGGTCATCTCGGCGAGCAACGTGGAGCCGAGGGTATGGGAATACCACCGCACGCTGTGCGAGCCGGCCGAGGTGAGACCTGGGGGGATGCTGGCGCCGTCGAGGAGGACGACGGCGTTGGCGGTTGCGCCGATGAAGTCTTCGTTGGGCCGGTCGGGGTAGGCGGGTTCGCTGGCGAAGGCGACGCGCATCAGGTGTCCTCGTGCCGGTAGAGCGGGCTGGCCAGTTCCGCTCGCACTGGTTCCCCGGTGTGCGGGTCGTATTCGACGCCGACCACGCAGGAGAAGCGGTGGTCGCCGACCTGCCCCCACAACGTGGCGATCTCATTGGCGAGTAGGTGGATGACGCCGAGGGAGCCGTTGGGGTGGATACCGGCGATGGCCAGGAACGAGCCCTTCCCGTCCGGGCGGGGCAGCCGACCGAGGAAGGCCGAGTCGGTCGGCTGCTGAGGGTCGAGCTGGGAGCCGGACCGGTACTCGCGGCCGGTGCGCGTGTCGAGGAGCTTCCAGCCGGTGTCGTCGCGGTCCCAGTGGATGACCGGGTCGGCGTCGTACGCGGCACGCATGGCATCGGACATGCGGGGGCCGCAGATGACGAGCAGGCCGGGCCGGTTGAGGTCGATCTGCCCGTCGACGGTGACGTTGTCCGTGGCGACGCTCAGGCCGAAGGTCCGGGCGAGGTCTTCCAGGCGCTTGCCGGTGCGCATGTCGTCCAGGGCGACCATGGAGCGGCCGGTCGCGGCGTCGTGCCGCAGCGGAGTCACCACGGTAACGGTCCCGACGCCGAGGAACGCACCCTCGGGGGCGGGGCCGGTGTGACGGATCTGGTGGATACGCCCGCGGGACAGACCGGCCTTCTCGGCGATCTGCGCATACGACATGCCCTGGGCGTGGAGTTCTTGGATGACGCGGCGGCGCAGGCGAGCCAGTTCGGTGACCTCTTGCTGGGCGGCGTTGAGTCGTTCGGTGGCGACCCGGAGCAGCAGGTAGGGATCGTCGATCGCGGCGATTTTGTCCAGGTCGCTCGGTGGCACGGTTCCTCCTCGGTGGTGCGCACCCGAGTCTAGGCCCCTAGACGAAATACCGTCTATCCCTCTTGACAGTACGGTTTTGGCGGGTTTGCCCGTCCTTGGATCCACGGCCCGGATCGCCGAGCGCCGGTTGGGGACACCGCGCGGGCTCACCGCGCCATTCCCGTCAACAGGGCCGCCCAGACCTCGCGCGCCTGGCCGAGGGGCCAGCGATGGGTCTCGCGGATCTCAGGTGCGTCCTCGTTCTGGAGCGTGCGCCGGATGAACCCCTGTCCGCCCGCCTGGCACAGCTCATAGACCATGGCCAGGCAGTCGCAGGTCCAGGCGAGCACGCGAACCCGGGCTCCGTCCGAGGGCTTAAACCATTCCAGCTTCGTGCACCCGGGTCGCCGGCGATTGGGGACGTGCGGGCTTATGCAGCTCATGACCGGGGCGTCGCCTGTGCGGCGGCTGCGATGGGGTCGACCTTGAGCAGCGCCCAGACGGTACGGCCGGCCTGGTTGCCGTACACGCCCCAGTTGTCGGCCAGGTTGGCGACCAGCAGCAGGCCGCGGCCCCCCTCGTCATCGGCAGGCCGGACGAGCCGAGGGACGCCGGGGCCGCCTTCGTCGGTGACGCCGAGCCATACCTGATCGCGTTCGGCCTGGATGCTTACGATGAACCGGCCGCCGAACCGGGCTGAGGCGGTGTGCCGGACCGCATTGGTCGCCAGCTCGCTCACGATGAGCTCGGCCGACTCGACGACCGGCCAGGTACCGAGGGCTGCGGTGATGAAGCGGCGGGCTTCGGTGACCGAGGCGGGACGGCCGAGGAAGTGCCGGGACAGGCGCCATGGGGGCATGGGACACGCTCCGTCGTATAGGGGGCTAGACATGCCTTCGACTGGAGCGTATGACCATCACCGCAAGCATCTCAAGGAATACGACGCATAAATGCGTCAGTCATCGAGCTGCTTCGCCAGCTCCCGGAAGTCCGCCACGATCTCGCCCAGCAGCGCCCGCAGCTCCTCCCCGTACACGGCCGCGCCCGCGAACGCCTCGAACGCCTCTTCATGAGCCCCGACCTCGCCCGCCTCGGTCAGCGTCAGATCACCGGTCAGGCTCTCCACCACGCTCACGGACCCGTCGAAGATGGTGAACCCGTGCAGCGGGAAGGCCGGCGCCTCCACCTTCCACGGGACAACACCGAGCCGAACATGGGGCAGCGTCGAGACCTGAGCCAACCGGTCGAGTTGGGCCAGCATTAATGACGGCGACCCCGGCCACGTACGAACCGCACCCTCGGTCAATACGAAGGCGAACCGCCGGCTCTCCTCGAACAGCACTGCTTGCGCATCGATCCGTACAGCCGCCGCCTTGGCCGCATCGTCCTCATCCACATCGCGGCCGATCGCCACCGCCAACCGCGCATACTCCGCCGTCTGCAACAGCGCCGGAATCATCGCCGAAGAGAAGACCGCCATCCACTTCGACGAGCGAACCCGCGCCGCGTTCGCCGCCTCCCTGCCAGCAAGCCCACCTTTTAGCCGCGATACCTCGTCACGCAGCCGCACGAGCAGCGCGTCCAACTCAGAGCGAGCGGCGTAATCGAGCTGGAGAGCAGCCGACACCCGCTCAACCGTCTCCGGCGTCGGTAGTAGTCGCCCCGTCTCCATCCGCGAAATCGTCGGCTGCGCCACCCCGGCCCGCTGAGCCAACTCTCTGCCGGTCAGCCCCGCATCCTTGCGAAGCCGCCGCAGCAGCTCACCCAACTCCCGCAACCGATCCCGCCGACCGTCCATAGGAAGGTTTCTACCATGTTGGATATACGGGAGGCCCTCGAACCGAGACGGCTTGAGACGGTGCCGGAAATCACGTTTCAAGGGTTATAGGTGTCTCATAAGCGGCCTGTCTGACGCAACAAGAAACTGATCAAGGCGAGAAGACGAGTAAACAGATAATCGACTGATGCGCTGACAGGGGCGGGAAGCTGTTCGGACCCATGTTCGTGATGTCTGATGGCGAAATTGTTACCGATTTTGGTCAGTGTCTTGCACTCTTCGGTGAGCTGTTCGCGAAGTGCAGTACTGCTAGTTGCTGCTTCTATCAACTGCTGAATTGATGCACTTTTTTGAGTGCGGTCACCTAGCTCCAGAGTTTTAAGTCGCTCGAAAGCATCCCACAACTTCTCGACAGCATCTACTCGATCAGGGACGACCCTGGACTGATACCGAGTTATGGCATCAAGCAACTTCTCGTCTAATATGCTATCGCCAGTTGAAGGTTTAAATCCGTTGACTAGGGGCCGAACCTCTAGCGGGCTAAGCCGCTGAACTTGCATGCTCTGGCCGATTGTGAAAGCAATTCCATTCCTTGAGAAGAGTAGCTCGATATCCCTGCGAAACGTTTCTCTACCAGCTTCGATGCTTTCTTGGCCATCAAACCATATGTGCTCGTGTCCGAAGAACCCATGGAAGCTCCGACTGCTCGGAGTGGCAATTCTCTGGGCAATGAAATCTATTACGTCTAATGCAATTCGCGTTGATGGCAGGTTATCCGAATCGAGCCGCATCCTGGGGTAGCCAGAATTGTAGCAATAACTTTCGAGCTGAGGGATGAGCGCTAGAAGAGTTGCATAGAACGCATCTTCGTCGGTTCCTATAGCCACAGAGGAACCGTCCGGGCAAGTACGATCCGGGAACTCCAAGGCGAGCGATCCATCTTTTACTCGCCGATGTACTAGGGATACGAGTCCTCGCCACACGTTCGCCGTGATCTCCTCGAGGGTTCGAGGGCGCGGACCGAAGGTTCGGTCAGAGTAGAAGTGCTCCGTCATGAGCTAAGGATCTCGCACACCCGCTCCCGTCGCCAGAAGATATCAGGACAGGGCTTGTGCCTACTTGACAAGCATCCTGAGTTCTAGTCCGTCTAGCTAGGCGTTGGCCTGAGCAACGGGCTCTGCCGAAATGAGCTTATAAGGATCAAGGGCGGCGCTCCGCGCCGCCTCGCGGCCCTACACCCGCTCGGCGGCCGGGCGTGCGGCCTGGAGGCCGGTCCCGGCCGCCGGCGACTCGGACCGCCCTTCGCAAGATTCAATAACGTAGGCACAACTCTTCGCATAGAGCGGCGGTTCAGATCCAAGAAGCATGAACTAACCTATTCTGCTAGTTGTCCTGCACTTCGCTCAAGAGGCCAAAAGACCAGCCGGTAATAGCAGAGAGTTGACCACGCCAATACATGCCATTTGCAGGAAACGGGCCCTGGCCAGGTGAATATACTTTTGCATCCTTGAGATGAATGTAGGTCGTCTCGTCTGTCTCCAGTATAGCCGTTTGGTAGCGCTCGGGTAGATTGTCAAGTATCTCCCGAGTCGCGTCTATCTCATCGCGCCTAGAAACGAACTGATCGCGAAGATTTTCGAAAAGGATCTCCCATCCTTGTGCTTCGCGGCGGACGTTCTCTCCAAGCTTGAACCGTGCCTCGCGATGGGCCTCTTGAACCGCTTGCGACCAAAGCCAGTTAGGAATAACTTCGCCGCTAATTACAAGGCCTCCGACTGTAAGGACCACGCCGGGGCCTGCATCGGCAGGGTCCTTCAGGCTATTAACGATATCTACCAGAGCCGCGAGTGCGGGATCCGATTTTTTATCCTGCAAGGTAACCACTTTTCGTCTAGACGGGGTGAGCGGTCCGCTCTATATCGCCGCGAGGAGTTTCTTAGGAGATTCGCACTCTTGCTCCATGCTTGCCGAGAGTACGCGCCACTTGCCGTTTCGCCTGCACGAGAAGCTGTTGTTTCTCTCTTTTTTGCGCACGATTGATCGCTGAGAGAAAAATGGCCGCAGATTCTGGCTCATTTATCTTTGCGAGGGTAACGAAGTGCCCCTTGAGCACTTCGGCTGGGCTGGGTACCGCTGGAACCCCTGTGGGCAACTTCGCGCCGGGCCCAACTCTGGAAAGTGCATTCGTGTCGATTGTGCTGAGGATGTGGAGCAGTGCTTCAGAGTAATCGCTGGGGCTTCGAGAGGGAGTAGCATGCGACGCTACGGATTTGTTGGCTTGCTCTTCAGTTAGTCGTTCTAGAATCCATTCCCGCATCAATTGCGTCACGCCCACGTTGCGCTCGTCCGCAATCTTTCGAATGGCATTCATGGTCTCGCGGCTCAGGCGAACTGAACGCGAAACCATTGCGCGAGATGTAGGTTCAATCTCTACATCTTCGCCTTCTAGCTCTGTCGTGTCAGCCGTGTCGTAAAATTCCGCAAGTTGCTCCATGCTGCTTTCTGCGGAGCCCTCGTTAGTTTCTTTCATCACTACACCTCCATTCAGTTTGAGTACTGCTTTCGTTCGTTGTTGTTCATGTCGCGCGCTGTTACGACGTAATACGCATTGTTCGGTCTTGGGGCGACGATGACTGTTAGGTATCGTCCGGCATCTGTCTGGCCGTATACGGCAAACTTGTCATCCCTCATCCGCCGCGCCCGCAGGGGGTGAGTAAAGACGACTTCTTCTACTTCCATCGAGGAGACGCCATGGCCAGCGATGTGTTCTTCGTTCCAGTCATCCCACACGACCTCCTCGATCCGCACAAGACGGACCGTACCACGGATGTACCACAGAGCTAGTGTCCTCTAAACATCCGCCGATGCCAGCGTCTTCCTCCGCGCCTGCGGCCCCTGGCGAGGAGTTGGGCCACCCACCCAGACACCACAAGCGAGGATCTTCGCAGAGGGGGGTGACTGGGCGTGGAGGCGGGCATTGAGTCGGCGAGGCTCGTCCTCCTCGCTGCTTGAGTGTCCCGGCCGTGCCCACCGAGTCAAGGGCGCCTTCGGCGTCGCTTCGCGATCAGCTTCGCTGACCCTTGACACGGCGGTCACGTCCTGGGGGGCGGCAGCTACGAGGAGGACGGGGGCAGTCCAGGAGACGGGCCGCGCCGGCGCTGGTCCGGGGCAGGTCATGGGGCTAATCGTCGGGCCATTAGCGGGCCATTAAGGGCGGTCAACAGGGGGCACTCACGGTCACTCGCGGGAGGCTTCTCGCCCAGGTCGGGGCCGTTGTCCCTGGAGATCAGGCCGATTTGCAAGCAGGAAGTCAGGGGTTCGAATCCCCTAGGCTCCACCCACTAGAAAGCCCAGGTCAGGGCCATTTTCCGCCTGGGCTTTGAGTTAATTCCTGCGAACGAAAGCACGTCTCAGGTGCCGTCCCACTGTGGTCGAGTGACCGGAACCACTGTGAGCAGATGATCCAGGCCCTTGAAGTCCTTTGGGTTGCAGGTGTAGAGCGGCAGTTGGTTGGCCACCGCCACGCAAGCGATCATCAAATCGGCTGTGCGGGGACGCGGGTTGCGGCCTGAGGCGATGACAGCGGTCCAGAGTTGGCCGTACTCGCGGGCAGCGGTTTCGTCGAAGGGAAGAGGGTCGAACTCAGCCTCGGCGGCCTGCAGGATCTTCATCCGCTGAGCGAGTTCCTGTGGCCCGGACGCCACGAGTACGCCGACCGACAACTCCGCCGTTGTGATGGCGCTGATGGTCATTTCGTCGGGCAGCTCGTCCGGGTCGATCCCAGCGCGCAGGATGAGGATGTTGGTGTCGAGCAGCCCTTGCGTGAGGGTCATTGTTCGCCCTCGCTGAACTCGCCTCTGCCGTACGCGCGATCGTAGGGGTCGTAGAGATCGTCGTTGACGTGCCGGTCCATGTCCTCGCGGTACTTCCGGTCATCGAGACGCGGCATACCTCGGGACATGGCGGCGAACTCCGCTCGTGAGACGGCCCGGCGCCGGCGACGAATCGGCACGAGGTCGCCGATGTGATGGCCATTACGAGTCACGGCGTACCGTTCCCCGCGTTCCAGTCCATCCATGATCTCTGCAGACCGGTTGCGGAGATCGCGCTGCGAGATCTGATGGGAACGTTCAGGCTCAGAGATGCTCACCCCACAAGTGTAGAGGGGCGTGCTATGTGGTGCTACCAGGTAGCACCACACTGTCCATGGTGGGGATATCGCGTTGTGGGGGCCGCATAGTCGGGCCATTAAGAGCGGTCAACAGGGGGTACTCACGGTCACTCGCGGACTGTCTCTCGCCCAGGTCGGGGCCGTTGTTCCTGGTGATCAGGCCGATTTGCAAGCAGGAAGTCAGGGGTTCGAATCCCCTAGGCTCCACCAGCCAAAACGCCGCTTCTCCGATCATGGGAAGCGGCGTTCGTGCCATTAATGTGCCATTAGCTCTTGCCGGCATCGCGCTCCGCCTCGACTCGCGCGCTCGCATTGGCGATCTTCCGGTCGGCGTCTCGCGTGGCGTGCTGATAGATCAGCGCGGTCCGGTCGCTGTCGTGGCCCATCCGCGCCTTGAGGTCGGCGAGGCTCGCGCCCGACTGCGCGGCAAGCGTGTTGCCCGTGTGCCGCAGGTCGTGGAAGTGCAGGCCCTTGACCCCCATCTCCTTGAGCGCTTCCGCCCACTTGGCCTGACGCCGGAAGTTGCCACCGCGGAGGAACGCACCGAGCTTGCCGAGAAAGTCCGCCCCCGGTGTTGAGGCTGATACGGCCGAAGGCCGCACCGTCCGCCGCCCCATCACGCCGCTGTCTAGGTATGTCAGCACGATCACCGGCCTGCGGTGCTTCGCGTTGCGGGGCATCGTCGGAGACGCCTCGCCCGAGCGGGGGGCAAGTGCGTGGTCAGCGCATGAAGGGTTTGAAGATGGAAACCACCTTCGTGGCAGCACGGTCGGCGTCCCCGTCCGCGATCGCCTCGACCAGCTCGTGGTGGTAGCGGTGTGCCGCGTCCTCATCCTCGCTCTTCTCGTCGCGCATGTGGGCAGCGAAGATGTCGAGCATGCTGGAGTACAGCTTGACGTAGAGAGGGTTGTGCGTCGCTGCCACGATCGCGCGGTGCAGGGCGAGGTCAGCGCTCGCTCGCAGGTCGGGATCATCGGTCGACCAGCTCGCTTCTCGACGGTCGCGCAGCTCGCGCAGCAGTTCGACGTCGGCATCTGAGCGGTTCAATGCGGCCAGTGACGCTGCAGCGCTGTCAAGGGCAAGGCGTAGCTCCAGGTAGTGGCGACGGGTGCCACCGGCGAGCTGACGTTCAAGAGCGCCGGTCAGCTCGGAGCTGGAGATGACGAAGGTGCCGCGGCCCTGCTCACGGCGCAGCAGACCTGCGTGCACCAGCGACTGCACCGCCTCGCGCACCGTGTTCCGACCGATCCCGAACTCCGACACCAGTGCGGCCTCGGTCGGTATCCGCTCACCGACCGGCCAGCGTCCAGAGACCACCTCCTCGCGGAAGCGCTCGGCGGCCTGGTCGATGAGTCCCACTCGACGCATCGGCTGTCGCGTGCCAGACTCTTCGAAAGTCATCCCATAACCCCATCATCTGCTAACATTACAATGGAGTGTAACGTGGCAACGCTCTCCTCGTCGCTCGTTCCGTTGCATCGTGGGCGTCTGACCTTATGGGCCTGGCTCGCCATCGCCCTGACAGCGGTCAACCTGCGAACGGCCGTGACCGGGTTCACTCCGCTTCTGGAGATCATCGGATCCGATCTCGGCTTCGGGGTGACGCTGTCCGGCCTGCTCGGCACTGTGCCAGCGGTGTCCTTCGGCATCTTCGGGTTCCTCGCCCCAGCGGTGACGAGGAAGTTCGGACTCGAGCGCACGGCCACTGTGGCGCTGGGCCTGACGGCTCTGTCGCTCCTGATGCGCGCCTTCTCTCCAACGCCCTTGTTGCTGGTGCTTTCGACCGTGCTGGCACTGGCCGGAATCGGAGCCGCGAACGTCGTGGTCGTTCCGTTGGTGAAGGCATGGTTCGCCGATCGACTGGCCCTGGGGACTTCGCTTTACCTGATCCTCATGCAGGCGGGCCAGTTCATCGCCCCGCTCCTCGCGGTCCCGGTGGCAGAAGCGGCGACGTGGCGGTTCTCGGTGGGTATCTGGGCGGGACCAGCTGCTGTGGCTGGCGTGGTCTGGCTCATCCTGGCAGTCAGGCTGCCCGCTGATCACCACGCGCCCGCGGCCGTGACGGCGGCCGATGCGGGACCAAGGATCAGCCGGTCGTCAACCGTCTGGGGCCTGGTGATCCTCTTCGCGATGATTTCGCTGTCCAACTACGGGATCATCACCTGGGTCCCGGCAGTGCTCACCGACGCAGGAGGCAGCGCGGCCCTGGGCGGCTCCATGGTCGCGCTCTACTCGGCATGGGGCATGCTCGCGGCCTTGGTGGTTCCACACCTGGCCACGCGCATGACGAACCCGTTCATCGTGGTCGTCGTGTGCGCGATCTTCCTGGTAGCGGGATACCTGGGCATGCTCCTGTCCCCGCTCGACGGCACGCTGGTGTGGGCATGCGCGCTGGGAATCGGGGTGAGCACCTTCCCGCTCTGCATGACCCTCATCAACCGCCGAACCAAGAGCCCGCAGACAGCCTCCGCCGTGTCGGGCTTCGTTCAGGGCATCGGCTATGGGCTGGCATGCTTCGGCCCGATCGGTTTGGGCCTTCTGCGCGAGGCGACCGGATCATGGTCGATCCCGCTCCTGGTGCTCGCTGCGACCGCCATTCCAGGGGTGATCGCCGGCTGGTTCGCCTGCCGTCCTCGCTTCGTGGAGGACTCTGCGTCACAGCCGACGAAGCGCGACGCCGACCAGCAGCCGCGACGATAAGAGTCATGCGTCGAACAGATCCGAATTCGTGTCAGCGGCCGCACGCCATCGATACGCCGCTGCTTCCACAAACGTCCATTTCTACCGGCTCCGCGAGACGGCGTGAACTTTCTGGGCCATTCAGCACGGCCACCAGGGGCCAGTCACCGTCAGTTCCACCCCACGTCACAGGCCACCTCCCTTGACCAGGAAGTGGAGTGTTGTTGTTCGCTGAAACAGACCAAAGGGGGGCGGCATGGTGATCGTGCAGCGGGTCGTGATCCGGTGGACCAAGCAGGCGCGCGGCGCCGCGGAGGCTACGCGTCGACGTGAGATTCCCCCGGCTTTCGAGCTGCCGCCGATCCCCGGCGCGCCACTCGTCGTCCACGATCTACTTGCCGAGGAACGGACCGGATACGCGCCGAGCAGTGCTGTCAGCAGCCACCCCATTCCAGTGCAGCTCGATGGACTGCGGTTCAGGTTGTCCGGAGCGGCGGTTGAAGTGGTGCGGACCCCAACGCACGCCGCGTACCCGACCAACCGCTTTCCAGGCCAGGTGTTCCTGCTTCACCCGGGAGAGAATGCCCGTTATCGGGCCAACTTCCGTTTCAGTGGCTACAGCACCGAGTGGTACTACGAGCAATGGACCGTCAACATCGCCCACAAGCCGTGGCACCGCGAGCTGTTTGTGAGCGAGGAGATCACATACGAAAAAGACGAGCGAGTCTCTTTGTACGGCGGGCATCGCTGAGCATGCGCGGCATAGGTCATCCGGTCCGATCAGATGGAGTCGGCGCTCGCCGGAGCCGTCGCGAACTTTGCGAATTCAGCCACCATCTCGGCCAGGTTCAAGGGCCCACACGCACCCTGGAACAGCCGTCCGTCGCTTCTGCTGTGGATCCAGTCATACTCACTCCGGTCGAGGGATCGCCAGCCGAAGGTGTGGCCCTCAAGATCGGTACCGACGAGATCCACCGCAATGCTCCACCCTGGAGCCGGCTCCACGGAACCCCGAGGCACGTCGGGGCCGGCCACTTCGGCGGGCGAGGCGGCCGGCCCGTTTCACGTCAGGCCGGGATCTGCTTCTCGTACCAGGTGTAGTAGAGGTAGGTGCTGCCGGGCCCGGTCATGGTGCCGTAGACCTGCCAGAAAGTGTTGGCGCCGGGCGAGTAGCGGAAGATCTTGTCCCCGGGCCGGTCGTCCACGAACACGTCCGTGGGCCCGCCCGGGTGATAGATCCGCACCTCGATCGTGAACGTCTCAGTATCCGGGATGTCGAGGCAGACCTCGTACGTGTATGCCGTCGGACCGGAGAGATTGTAGCTACGACCATCCACCGCAGGCCGCTGGTCGTTGGTGGGGACGTAGCTGTTCCGGACCCAGGTGTAGCCGCCTGTGGAGCAGTCGACTGCCGAGGCGGACGCGGGGCTGATGCCGGTGAGCGTGGCGCCGAGGACGCCGGTGGTGACGGCGAGAGCGGAGATCGTGCGTTTCATGCCTCTCCTCATCCGTGCAGTGACCCTTCGACCAAGTAGTTGAAGGCTGAACTGATTCTGACCCGGCAGCGATACTTGGACAAGCCTGGGCAAAGGTGTTTGCGCGTTCGAGTCAAGGTGACGCCTCTGGCCCGTGGGCGTCGGATCTCTCCCTCGTTCCCGGTGACCTGCGGTGAAGGCCGCCTCCGTTGTCCTGGTGAGGGGCGGCACGTCTCCGAAAACATAAAACCGGTGGGCCGATTGTTTCAGGCAGCCAGCCGCTAGATTATTGACGCTCAGGTTGACAGCGGCCTAATGTCCTGGAGCAATGATCGACGTGACGCCGCCGAAAGTTTCAGGCTCCAGAGCGTGGAGTCAGCAGACGCCGCAGGTGAAATACCAGGTCAGCATGGCGGTGCCGAACCTGTCCGGTGTTCGCGGTCCGGAGTCTGAAGTAGCACGGCGCCGTCGCCGTCCTACGCTCCAGGCAAGCACGGGGGTCCTGAACGTAGGAGGTGTCCGGCGAGCGCAGCGCACTTTCAATGCCGGGCCGCACATCACATCCCTGACCACAGCAACCGAAAAGAGGTCGCCGTGAAGTTCCGCAACGTCTCAGCGGTCGTGCTCGCCGCTACCGCGGCCCTCAGCATGGCAGCGTGCTCAGGCTCGTCGTCCGGGACTTCCTCCGGCGGATCCGACGGCAAGTCGTTCGAGTTCTGGTCGTTCACCGGGATCAACGCGAAGGGGTCCGCCGAGGAGTACAAGAAGATAAAGCCGGACGTGCAGATCAAGCTGACCGAGGTGGGGAACGCACAGGAGACGGCGCAGGCGCTCACCACCGCGCTCGCCGGCGGCAAAGTGCCCGACCTGGTGCTGATCCAGGGCGACGACTTGCCCAAGTTCGTCCAGCAACCGCAGAACTTCGTCGACCTGCGCACGATGGGCGCCGACAAGATCAAGGGCGACTACCTCGACTGGGTGATCAGCCAGTCCACGACCAAGGACGGCGCGATCATCGGCATCCCGACCGACGTCGGCGGCATGGCCATCGCCTACCGAACCGACCTGTTCAAGAAGGCCGGGCTGCCGACGGACCGCGAGGAGGTGAGCAAGCTCTGGCCCACCTGGGACGCCTTCATCGAGACCGGCAAGAAGTACACGGCGGCCACCGGCAAGGCGTTCATCGACAACGCCGGCGGGAGCATCTACTCGCAGGTGGTCAACCAGGGGCAGGAGAAGTACTACGACCCCGCGGGCAATCTGGTGTACGAACAGAGCCCCCAGGTCAAGACCGCCTTCGACCAGGCGCTCAAGGCCGTGGCCGCCGGGATCACCGCCAAGCAGAGCACGTTCACCGAAGGCTGGAGCGCCGCGATGAAGAGGGGGGACTTCGCCGCCATCGCCGCACCGGTCTGGTTGCTCGGCTCCATTCGCGACAACGCCCCCGACACCAAGGGCAAGTGGGACATCGCCACGATCCCCGGCGGCTCGGGCAACTGGGGTGGCAGCTTCCTCGCCATCCCCAAGGGCGCCAAGAACCCGAAGGCCGCCTGGGACTACATCGCCGCCACGCAGTCGCCGCAGGGCCAGCTTGATCACTTCTCTCAGGCCAGGTCACTGCCCTCAACCCCGTCGGTCTACCAGGACCCGAAGCTCACCTCCGCCAAGGACGAGTTCTTCTCCGGTGCGCCGATCGGCACGATCTACACCAACTCGCTGCTCGGCCTCAAGCCCTTCCTCATCGGGCCGGACAGCACCACGATCGGCACGGAGTTCACGAACGCCATCACCAACGTCGAGCAGGGCAAGGGTGATCCCGCGAAGGCGTGGGACGCGGCGGTGACCAACATCAAGACCGCGATCGGCGGCTAGGACCCTTCACGAGCGCCGCCGGCGCAGGCCGTTCCGACGGCACGCGCCGGCGGCGGGGAAGCGAGCAGACCGTGACGACGAGCATCAGCCCCACCAAGGCGGGCCTGCCTCCCGCCCTGCCGGTGAAGGCGGCGCGGCGCGGTTTCACCGAGATCGTTGCCCCCTACGCCTACATCACCCCGTTCTTCGTGCTCTTCGCGGTGTTCGGCCTCATCCCGCTGTTGTTCACCTTCTACGTGGCGCTGTTCGACTGGAACCCGATCGGCGAGCACGTGTTCGTCGGCCTGGACAACTTCAGCCGGCTGCTCGCAGACGTGCGGTTCTGGAACGCGGCGCGCAACACCGTGAGCATCTGGCTGCTGTCCACCGTGCCGCAGTTGCTGGTCGCGCTGCTGCTCGCGCACATGCTCAACCACGTACGGCTGCGCCTCGCGGTGTTCTTCCGCATGACGATGCTCGTGCCGTACATCACCTCGGTGGCGGCCACCGCCATCGTGTTCAGCCAGATGTTCGACCGCGACTACGGGTTGCTGAACTGGCTGCTCGGTCTGGTGGGCTTCGAGCACATCGACTTCACCCAGTCGGTGATGGGCAGCCACGTGCTGATCGCCGTCATGGTGGCATGGCGGTGGTTCGGCTACACGACGCTCCTCTATCTGGCTTCCCTGCAGGCCGTTCCCCGGGCGATCTACGAGGCGGCCGCCGTCGACGGAGCCGGAGGTGCGCGGCAGTTCCTGCACATCTCCCTCCCCTCGTTGCGGCCGGTCATCGTGTTCACGATCGTGACCTCGACGATCGGCGGACTGCAGATCTTCACCGAGGCCCTGCTCGTGAACCGCGGCGCAGCCAGCACCTGCGGGCCGATCCGCCAGTGCCAGACGCTCACCCTCTTCCTGTTCGAGCAGGGGTTCACCCAGTTCAAGTTCGGCTACGCAGCGGCGATCGGCGTGGCGCTGTTCGTGATGGTCGTCGCGCTCGCCGGCCTCAACTACTTCCTGTCCACCCGGATCCGCCCGGTCAAGGGCTGAGGGGGCGATCATGAGTACGCCGAGACCACGCTCCGGTGATCGGGTCCGATGGTGGGTCTACGCGCTGCTGGCGCTCGCCGCCTTCGCCTGCCTGTTCCCCCTGTACTGGATGTTCGTCGTCGCCACCACCGACACCGCGACGGCGATCAAGCTGCCGCCCGAGATCGTGCCGGGCGGCAACTTCTTCCACCTGGCCGGCCTGGTGTTCTCGACCGTGCCGTTCGTCCGGTCGATCGTCAACAGCCTGGTCGTGGCCGGGTCGATCGGCGTGGGCCAGGCGGTGCTGTGCGCGCTGGCAGGCTTCGCGTTCGCCAAGATGCGCTTCCGCGGCCGTAACGCGCTGTTCCTGTTCGTCGTCCTGACGATGACCGTGCCGACCCAGCTCGCCATCGTCCCCCAGTACATGATTATCTCGTCGCTGGGCTGGGTGGACACGCTCCAGGCGTTGATCGTCCCCGGCCTGGCCAACGCCTTCGGCATCTTCTGGATGCGCCAGCACATAGCGTCCACCATCAGCGACGAGATCCTCCAGGCGGCCCGCATCGACGGGGCGACGACCTGGCAGATCTTCTGGCGTGTCGCGTTCCCGCTGGTACGTCCCGCCGCCTTCGTGCTCGGCCTGCTGGGTTTCGTCACCGCGTGGAACGACTTCCTGTGGCCGTTCGTGGTGCTGAAGTCACCGGAGATGTACACGGTTCAGATCGCGATCAAGGCGTTGCAGAACAGCTTCAACATCGACCTCGGGCTCGCCATGTCCGGCTCCTTCCTCGCCACCCTCCCACTGCTCGTCCTGTTCGTCTTCGTCGGGCGGCGCATGGTGGCCGGGATCATGAACGGCGCCTTCAAGGGCTGAGGTCGCCGCCGCTCACGGGGCGGGTACTCGCGGTCACTCGCGGACTGCCTCTCACCCAGGTCGCGGCCGTTTCCTCTGGTGATCAGGCCGAATTGCAAGCAGGAACCCAGGGGTTCGAATCCCCAGGCTCCACCCCACGTCAAAGGCCACCTCCCGTGATCAGGAGATGGCCTTTGCGATTCCGTACAGCAGCGAAATACAACAACGGCTACGAATCCCAGTCGCTCACCGAGCCGCTTGAAAGGTCGGAAGCATGTGGTCGCCGAGCGAGGCGGCCGGCCCGTTCCGAGTCAGGCCGGGATCTGCTTCTCGTTCCAGGTGTAGTAGATGTAGGTGCTGTCGGGCCCGGTCATCGTGCCGTAGACCTGCCAGAAGCTGTTGGGGTCGAGCGAGTAGCGGAAGACCTTGTCTCCGGGCCGGTCGTCCACGAACACGGTCTGTGTCCCGTTGTTCCAAATCCGTACCTCGATGGTGAATGTCGAGGTGTCCGGGATGTCGAGGCAGACCTCATATGTATACGCCAACGGACCGCCGATGTTGTAGCTGTGACCGTCCACCGCCGGCCGCTGGACATTGGTGGGAACGTAGCTGGTCAGCACCCGTGTGTATCCGCCCGTGGAGCAGTCGACCGCAGGGGTGGCTGCGGACGCGGGACCGATGCCGGTGAGCGTGGCGCCGAGGACGCCGGTGGTGACGGCGAGAACGGAGATGGTGCGCTTCATGCCTCTCCTCATCCGTGCAGTGACCCTACAACCAAGTAGTTGAAGGCTGAACTGATTCTGACTTAGTTGCCATATCTGGACAAGTCTGGGCAAGAATTCGTGCACTTTCGAGTCAAGCGGGTCACGTTCAGTCCTTCATTGATGAGGCTGACCTACTTGTTCCCGGTGAGAGCGCGGTTCGCGAGAGTGGCGCGTCCCCTGCGAAAAACATGGGTGGGACAGACAAAGCGGCGTCCCTCGCATGGGACGTCGCACCACCATCCGGGCCGCAAGGCCAGTCTCAGCTGGATTCGAGATAGCCGGTGAGATAGGTCAACGATGCGGCGATGTCCTCACCGGTGCCGTGCGGCCGGCGCAGCTCGTCGACGAAGATGGCGATGTCGGCGAGCCGCCACCAAGCGCATAGAGAGCGAGGCTGGCGGATGAGACGGTCCGGCCGGTGGCCCGGATGTAACGGACGAGTACGTCATCGTCGCCAACCGGGTTCTTGCCGAGCACGCGGGCGAGGGCGGGGGTGAGCATCCACAGGTCCCGCTCTGGCGGCGCGATCTGCACGGTGCCCCAGTCGATAAGCCGCAGTCCAGCCGGGGTACGCATGACGTTTCCGGGGTGCGGTTCGCCGTGCGTGACCACCCACACCGCCGCAGTGTTTCGTACCTGGTCGACTCGCCAATCGAAGTCGGCGAGCAATCGTTGGACTTGCCCGGCATAGACGGACAGCAGCTTGCGGGCCGGCTCGGCATGAGGCCCGCCGGTCCACTCTCGGTCGAGGTCCTGCAGCGCCTCCTCCAGCTTGTCCCGAGCGGGCAGCACCAGGTCAGCCCGTGGTGCGGTGTCCGCCACGATCGGGGTTGCCTCGTGCAGCTCGGCCAGCAGGTCGATCACCGTGACACGGTCCTCGGGTCGGTACGCGCCGAAGTGCCCGGCGGCACCTGACACCATTGGAAACACCGACAGGGCGTACCGCGAGTTCAGCCGCCAGATCGCGGCGTCGGTCGTGGTCGGGATCGGCGCAAGGACGAAATCGAGCCCCGCGTCCCGGTGCAGTGCCAGGGCGGCACCGAAGGATCGGCCGAGCCGGTCGAACGCGTCGTCACGTCCAGCGTCCTCGACGCCGAGGTCGTCCACCTTGACGAACCACGCCGTCCCACATTGGTCCACCACCGACCAGTGGTAGCTGCCTGCGCCCACCGGGAGGTACTCGACCGAGTGGGGCTCTACGCCCCATCCCTCGGTCATTGCCACCATCAGTTTGGCTTCCGCCAGACCTGCCGGTTTATCCCGCATACGCCGGTATTCTGTCCCACTCACCGCAGGACCGCAGATCACTTGCCACGCCTCCGCGCAGATGCAGCCCTTACGATCGCCACGGCGTGGCCGGTCACCATATGTGCTTGGGGGCGATCGGCGAGCCAGGGTTCGGTCCCTACCCTGGCTCGCCGGGAGAACGTGGCTGATCGCCGCGCGCGTCCGAGCTGTCCTCGCGCGAGGCTGTCAAGGCGGCGGCGCTGAGCGCCGTCGCCTGCCCGCCGTCCGGGCGTGCGGCCCGGGGCCGGTCCCGGCCGGCAGCGGCGCGGGCCGCCCGCCGGTACACAGCGCCCGCCGGACCAAGCCGCACCCGCCGACCACAGGCGCGCCGCCGCCACACTGATGCAGCACGACGATCGCCCTGTTGCGGCCGGCCATCACACGGGTTGGGGGTCGACGGGCCGGGACTTCGTTTCTAAGCCCCGGCCCACCGAAGGCGGGTTGCCGTCCCGCCTGCCGCTCATGCCCTGCGGTACGTCGGGAAGGTGCCGGGTGCGGCCGGAGATCAGGAAAGGGTGTCCTTGACCACGATCTGGCCGTCGTCGATCACGAATTTCTGGTTGTTGTTGGGCACACACTGCCACAGGTATACCGGCGCGAGGTTGGCGCGGCTGTTGGTGACGTCCAGACAAATGCGGTTGCCTGTGTTGAGGGTGGACTTGAGGATGATCAGGCCCCTTTGGAGGACCCAGAGCTGGTTAGCGTTTCCCAGGCACTGCCACTGGTACACGCGGGTGCCGTTGGCGCGGCTGTTGGAGGCGTCCAGACACATCTCCCGGCCCTTACCGATGGTGTCTTCCACCTTGATGAGGCCGTTGTCGAAGACGAACTTCTGGTTGGAGTTGTTGTTCTGGCAGTCCCACAGGTACATCTGGGTGCCGTTGCCACGATTGTTGCTGACGTCGACGCACGCCGGGGGGCCGACCAGGGGCGTGCGGCCGGCGTGCTGGCGAGCAGAGGCCACGGCGGGCACGGTGGTGACCGCGCCGACCGCGGCGGAGATGACGGCGACGGCTAGCAGACGGCGAGCAAGCATGGTTGCCTCCCGAGAGAGTTGATCGAGACGCAAGCACGATGTCATCACTCACCGTCACTGATCAATTACCGATCGCATGCGTCCATCGTGCGGCGGAACCTGGGCCTGTCGGAGACGGCGGCGCCGACAGGGAAGGTTCACGGCTTCGGCAAGATCCGGTATGCGCTCGGAATGATCTCATCGCCAAACGATCAAGAACGGCGAGATGGGCAGGTCGGAGCCATGCTTGAGCAAGAGAAGATCTTCGACTTCCAATTCGATGGCCTTCGTCCTCCTCGCTGGCCGAGTGTCCCGTACGTGTCCGCTGTGTCAAGGGCGCCTTCGGCGTCGTTTCGCGATCAGCTTCGCCGACCCTTGACACACGCGGTTCCGTTCTGGGAATCGGCAGCTGCCCCTCGTGACTGAGGGATGGCTGAACCACTCATAAGTTGTCCTCGCGTGAGGCTGTCAAGGGCGGCGGCCGGGCATGTGGCCTGGGGGCTGATCCCGGCCGCCGGCAGTTCGGGCCGGTCGCGTCAGACCAGGCAGAACTCGTTTCCCTCCGGGTCGGCCATCACCACGTGATCGGGCCTGCCCTGCAGGTCGTCCTGGCGAACCACCGTCGCGCCTGCGGCCGTCAACCGCTCGACCGCCTCGACCACGCGCGGCCACCGCACCTCCCAGGGAGTGCTGCGGCCTCCGCCGACCTGTACGTCGAGGTGTAGCCGGTTCTTCACCACCTTCGGCTCCGGCACCCGCAGGAAGGACAGGTCAGGACCCACCCCGTCGGGATCGGACAGATAGGCGCCCTCATCCCACTCCTCCTCCGGGACATCGTGATGCGCGAACCAGTCCTCCCAGCTACCGAAGCCCGCCGGGGGCGGCTTCTCGGAATATCCCAAGGCGAGTGCCCAGAACCTCGCCAGCTTCGCCGGCTGCGCGCAGTCAATCGTCAAACTCCATCTAGTCGCCACGGACCCTCCTTCTCCAGCCAAGAGCGGCGTCACGCATTGTGCCCGTCAGCGAAGGCTCGGCGTAGAGGGTTCCCAGAGCGTCAAGGCTGCCGGCACCTCGGCCGCGACAGCCGCGGCTATGACACGGGGAAGAAGGTCAACGGGCGTAAGCGGTTCATCGTCACCGACACTCTCGGATTGCTGCTGGTCGTCTGTGTGATGGCCGCCTTCCGCATGACCGCGACGGGGCCAAGATCACCCTGCTCGGCGTGTACCTGGTCACGTCGGCCCGGTACGTATTCGCCGACGCCGGCTTCGCCGGGATGCCGGTGGACTGGACCCAGCGCGTGCTGCACATCGTCCGCAAGGCCTCCGGGTAGATCGGGTTCGCGGTGATCGAGCGGCGGTGGGTTGTCGAACGGTCACTGGCCTGGCCGGCGAGCCATCGCCGCCTCGTCCGGGGAAGCGCCGCAATTCGTCAGCAGCGCTTCATCCTCCCCCATCCAATTCTTCGGGGGCCATGTTTCCTGTGCTCAATCATGGCGCCCTTGACGCGGTCGACATGGTGGACCGTCTGACCGAGCTGCACCGTTTTCGCCGCGGCTCTGGTGAGACGTACGTCACACGTGGCTTCCTGTCACATATAGCCCCGACTACCCGGTCAATCGTGTGTCCGCAAAACGGCAGGGAGGCCACGTGGAATCGCGTCTCACCTATTTCGGCGACTTCCTCGCGCAAGCGGAGAACCATTTGACGAGGACCGGCAGCGCGTTGCCCTGATGTCTCTCATCGCCGTCATCAACGCCATCAACCGGCCTGGCCAGTTCGGCGAGGAGCTGATCGTCCAGACACGGCCGAGACAGACTCCGGCATTCCGCATCCGGCCAACGTGGCGAGCCGGATCGGATGAGCGTGCCCGTGAGACCCCTTTCCCGTCGCTCCACTATCGCGACCTGAAGGAGAAGACAGATGTCCCAGCCCCTCAAGTTCGTCATCGATCCCACCGGTGCCGACCGGCACGCCGAATACCAGGCCCTGAGGGCTCGTGGCCCGGCCACCCCCGTGGACGTCCTCGGCCTGCGCGCCTGGGCGGTCAGCGACCCTGCCGTACTCAAGACTCTTCTCACCAGTCCCGATGTCTCCAAGGACGGCCGTACTCACTATCCAGCCTTTCAGCAGACGATCAGCACGTGGCCGCTCGCGCTGTGGATCGCGGTGCAGAGCATGCTCACCGCGTACGGCGCTGATCACCGGAGGTTACGGAGGATGGTCGCCCCCGCCTTCAGCGCGCGCCGCATCGCCGAGCTGAAGCCGACCATTCGGTCCATGGTCGCCGAGTTGATCGACGACCTTGCCGCGGTGCCCGACGGCCAGGTGGTGGACCTGCGCGAACGACTGGCCTTCCCGCTGCCCATCGCCGTGATCGGTCATCTGATGGGCGTGCCGGAAGACCAGCGGGACGGTTTTCGGCAGATCGTCGACCGCGTCTTCGACAGTACGCTCACGCCTGAGCAGGCCCAGGCCAACGCCGCACGTCTTTACGAGCGCATCGACCAGTTGATCGCCACCAAGCGCAGCGACCCCGGCGACGACATGACCTCGTTTCTCATCGCGGCGCGCGACGAGGAGTCGGCCGGCGCCGGTTTCACGGATCAGGAACTCCGCGACACGCTGGTGCTGATGATCAACGCCGGGTACGAAACGACCGTCAACGTCATCGACCAGGCCGTCTTCGCGATGCTGACGTCCCCCGGCCAGCTTCACCTCGTCAGAACCGGCCAGGCGACCTGGGACGACGTGGTGGAGGAAACCCTTCGCCACGAGCCCGCCATCAAGTACCTGCCGCTGCGTTTCGCCGTCACCGACGTCAAGCTGCCCGACGGGCAGATCATCTCGGCGGGGGATCCCATCCTCGCCGCATACGCGGCCGCCAACCGTCACCCGGAATGGCACGGGCCGGACGCCGACACCTTCGACGTCACCCGTAGGGTCAAGGATCACCTGGCGTTCGGCTATGGCGTGCACTTCTGCCTCGGCGCTCCTCTGGCCCGCCTCGAAGTCGCAGAAGCCCTGCGTCAGCTCTTCGAGCGTTTCCCCACCATGTCGCTCGCGGTGCCTGCCGCTGCGTTGCAGCCGATCCCCACCCTCATCAGCAACGGTCACCGGGAGCTCCTCGTGCACCTGCGCCCCGCCGAGTAGCCACGGCTGCCCATACTCCGCCCACCCACTCCGGAGCCCAGGCCAGGGACCGTTCTCCCTGCCTGGGCTTCGGTTGATGTGAGGCATTAACGTCGCCCCGTGGCGGTTGTCCGCAGTCCAATCCATTTCGCACTGCTGGAGCGATGTATGTCCTCTTATGTTGCTCAACGTAATGGCCACGCGGCGAGCGCCGAGGAACTGGCGCCGCTCGCCTTCGGGGGCTATGCCCACTTCACTGCCATGCAGGTTCGTGGAGGCCGGGTCCGGGGCCTCGATCTCCATCTGGAGCGGCTGCGATCCGCCTCCGTGGAACTGTTCGGCCGGGCATTGCCCGACGATCGAGTGCGGGCCTGTCTGCGGGCGGCGCTACAGGCCGGTCCGGCCGACCTTTCGCTGACAGCCACCGTTTACCCCCCAACGGGCGGGTTCACGGTGACAGGGGCTTCTTCGGAGCCCGAGTTGCTGGTGCGTACCGGACCGGCCGCGTCCGGCCCGCGGGGCCCGCTCACGCTGGCAGTGGTCGAGTACGAACGGGTCCTCCCGGCCGTGAAGCATGTCGGCGAGATAGCCAAGACATATTTTCCCCGTCAGGCCGTTCGACAGGGCTTCGACGACGCCGCCTTCGTCGACCGCCGGGGCCGGCTCAGCGAGGGGTCGATCTGGAATCTGGCCTTCTGGGACGGCGCAGCCGTGGTGTGGCCGGAGGCCGAGATGCTGAGCGGCACCACGATGGGCATCGTCCGGCGGCAACTGGATCGCCTCGGTGTGCCCCAACGCGTCCAGGAGGTCACGCTCGCGGACCTGCCGGCTTTGGCGGGGGCCGTGGTGATGAACTCATGGACCCCGGGAGTGCCGGTGCGCCGGATCGGCTCTGTGTCCTTGCCTGAAGCGTCATCCTTCGTGCAGGTGCTGCACCGGGCCTACCAGGTCGAACCGCTCACTCCGCTGTAGGGGCCGGCCCGGCTTCGTCCCGGACCACCCTTCGGAACGGCCGGCCCGTCCCGATGACACCGCGAATCGGCCATGACGAGGGGGGTGGACGGCTCAGCCGTGGGCGCGGATGGCGGCGATCAGCCAGGTGAAAGCCGGCATGGCCGACGGACCGGGCTCACGGCCGTTGAGCACGGCTATCAGCTGCCAGTAGCGCTCCACCCGGGCGTCGGCGACGGTCTCGAGCCACCGATGCAGTTCGTCGCGTTCACCGGCCGGCATGCCGGGCTCGATGATCTGGTTCAGAATCGACCGGCCTTCGGCCGACTCCGGTGCGATCAATTCGGCCATCGCCCGGTTGGCGTGCTCCAGGGTCAGTGACCGGAGCGCATAGCCGTGACGCGATGCCACCGGCGAGGCACCGGTCAGGGCGATCTGCCGGAGCCGTTGCCGGAAGTCCTCGCCGCCGACCAGGTCGGTCAGCTCGATCCAGGCGTCCACCTGGCCTGGTGCCGGGTCGTCCGGCAGCTCATCGGGCAGCTCCCGCATCCACGTCGCGACCACCTCGGCGTCGTCATCCAGTGCGATCCCCGAGAACGTTTTCTCGATGAACTCGTCGATGACCTGCTGCCGCTGGGCGGCGGACAGGTGAGCGAGTTTGTGCGTCATCGTCGTCTCCTCGGTTGTGCCGCCGCGCTTGGCGATCGTGCGGAGCACGGCGCGGCGAAGTTTCAGAGCCTTGATCTCCGCGTCCAGCGCCTGGGCGTGCACCTCGGCCACCTCGGCCACCGTGGCTTGCCGCGCCAGGATCCTCCGGACGGCCTCCAGCCCGACACCGAGTTCGCGCAGGGCCCGGACCAGGTCGAATCGGGCCACGGCGGCGGCGTCGTAGAGCCGGTAGCCACCGGCCGAGCGGTCGGTGGGTGCTATCAGGCCGCTGTCGGACCAGAAGCGGATGGTGTGAACCGAAAGACCGGTACGTCGAGCGATTTGGCCCACGGTGTACAGCTCTGTTCCGTCAGTCACACGACGAGCCTGCACCTTCGAGCTACTCGAGACTCAAGCCGGAGGTCGTCTCCGCTGCATGGTCAGCTGATCGTCGTGCCTTGAGCGCGAACGAACTCGACGATCGCGCGGGCGAACTCCTGGGGCTGCTCGAGATGGCCCATATGCCCGCTGTTCTCGAGCACCGCCAGGCGGGAACCGGTGATGCTCTCGTGGGCGACGCGCGCCCAGCGAGTGCCGCCGAAGAAGTCGTGCACACCGGAAATGATCAGCGCGGGGATCTCGAGTGAACCGAGTTCGTCCCGCACGTCGAACGGCACGAGCTCCTCACCGTGCATCGGGTCGATCCACGCGTTCAGGGCGGCGCGCATCGGCTCCAGGTCCTGCTTGTGCGCCCAGTAGTCGGCGAAGTACGCCGGAAGGATCTCCCGTAGGGACGAGGTGTACGCCTCGTCGTCCCGCGCGGCCAGCGCTCGCTGGAACGCGTCCGGGATCTCGCGGGCTGCGGGCCGCTGCGGGAGTCGCTGCGGAAACCTGCTGATGTTCGCCATCGCGTCGGCCCAGAACTCCTCTCCTGTGACCGGCGAGGTGGAGTAGAGGATCGCTCCGGCGACGCGATCCGGGTGATCGAGCGCGTAGCGCTGGACGACGAATCCGCCGTGCGAATGGCCGAGCAGGAAGACGGCGGATACGCCCAAATGCTCGACCACGCCATGGACGAACCGGGCGTAGGTGTCGATCCGGTAGTCGCGGCGGTCGTCGAGGCGGCCGGAGGATCCTGTGCCGATCGGCTCGAGGTACACCATGGTCAGGTGCTCTTCCAGGGCCGGCGTCCGCAGGTATTCCCAGGCGATTCCCGGACCGCCTGAATGCACCAGGCACACCGGACCGGTGCCCGCGACATGGAACACCTGCCGCGTACCCTCGATGCTGATCTCATGCCTTCCCCTCGCGAGAGAGGGGGAGGTGATGGGACTCATTCGTCATCCCCTTGTATGTCGGCCGACGACCGGCTCGTGGATTCGAACGAGGAGGACTTTTCTCCGACTCGGCGGTCGTCAGGCGAGATCGGGACTCACGGGAGGGTCTCCCCGTCGTGGTGCGTGCAAGCGGCCTCCCGCCTCGCCGAAGCGCGGCCGGGCGAGGCGGGAGGTGATCGGTGACGCCTGCTGAACTCGAGCGCTTCTCCCAGCGGGCCCCGGGCCCCGACTTCGGAAAGCGGATCAGGGCCGTACGCCGAAGACCGCGTCTGTTCGCCGCTCAGCTGTGGGAGTCGGATGCCGACTGGATGGCCGCTCGGACCTGCTGGGCGAATCCCCGTACGGTGTAGTCCGCGGGAAGGCTGTCGATCAGTACGACATCGGAGACGGCGTTGTTGACACGCAGGGGCAGGATCTTCTGGTATTCCGCCGAGGTGTACCACTGGTCGGCGGCGGCGCGGTCGGGGAACTCCATGAGGACGACCAGGCCCGGCCACGCTCCCTCCACGACGCTGACCTCGCCGTTGGCAAGCCACCTGCCGCCGTAGGGCTTCACGGTGGCCTCGACCTCTTCGAGGTAGGTCAGACCCGCTTCGTTCGGGACGTCCCCGGGGATGCGGAGATGGTTGATCAAGTACGTGCTCATGTCGAACCTTCCGTTCGGTGACTGCGCAGGCGGACTCGCCGCAGGGACACTTAGATTACGGCCATAATCTTACGGAGGCTCGCGTGTAGGCGGATTTCGTGACGCATCTCACGTCTCGGTAGGTGATCCCCTGGCCGGGTGGGCGAGTCTGGGCGTGGCGTTGCCCTGAAAGGCCCTATGCCTCGTACGTGATCGGGGTGAGGTTCCGGGTGGGGGCGCTCGAAGCGCTCCTCGGATTTCCGGGCGTGCAATGGCACGCATAGATTGCGACTATAATCTACTTTTCGCGTGGCAGGCCGGCCCCGGACGCCCGAAATCAAGCTTCCGACACGTTCTCGCGATGAATCGAAGCGACGAGGGATCGAAGATGAGCCGAGTATCGCAGGCTGAGGCACGGGAAAATCGAAAGCGTGTGGTGGAATCCGCCTCGCGACTCTTCCGCGAGAAGGGGGTGCGTGATGTGAGCGTCGCCGACGTCATGCAGTCGGTCGGCATGACGCAGGGCGGCTTCTACAAGCAATTCGCCTCCAAGGCGGCGCTCGTCGACGAGGCCACAGCCGAGGCCTTTTCCGACATGCTGCGGCATCTGGCGGCCTTGGACGGCGGCCACGGTGGTCACGATGCCGCGTGGTCGTCGCTGATCGACTCCTACCTGTCACCCGAAGCACGTGACAACCCCGGCAACGGATGCCCGGCAGCCGGGTTCGCCGGCGATTTCGCCCGAGATCCCGAATGGCGCGACACCTACGCCGCCGGAATTCGCGACATGGCCGGCTGGATCGCTCCTGAGGACACCGGGCTGGCCGCCCTGTCCACTCTTGTGGGCGCTCTCCTGCTCGCCCGGGCGACAGCGGGCTCCCCTCTGTCCGAAGAGATCCTGCGAGCAGCGAGAAAGGCAGCAGCTCGACTGACCGAATGACGGCCACGGAGAGCCGTAGCCAGGGAAGCGCACCGCCATCAGGAGGTGAGCCACTGGCTGAAAGGCGGTTCAGCGGGGGTCGAACTCTCGGCCGGGCGAAGTTCGGGCAGGCCCTCGAGTGAGGGCCCTTGCCCGTCCTCGCGACTCAGCCCATGCTTTTGGCGCCGTCCAGGGACTCGCGGATGATGTCGGCGTGGCCGGCGTGCTGGGCGGTCTCGGCGATGATGCGCATCAGCACCCGGCGGGCCGACCATCGCGCGCCCGCCTCGAACCACGGGGCCTTCGGCAGCGGCTGGGTCACGTCGAGGTCGGGCAGGGCGGCCACCAGTTCGTCCGTACGGCGGGCCACCTCGGCGTAGGCGGCCAGCACACCGGCGAGCGTGTCGCTGGGCAGCATCCGGAACTGGTCGGCCCACCAGGCCCGGTCGGCTTCGGTCATGGTCGTGGCGTCACCCATGGCCGACGGGCCGTTCAGGATGAAGTCCACCCAGTTCCGCTCGACCAGGGTGACGTGTTTGATCAGGCCGCCCAGGCACAACTCGCTGGCCGTGGTCCGCTGCCCGGCCTGTTCGTCGGTGAGGTCGCGGGTTGTGAAGCGCAGGAAGTGCCGGTTCGTGGCCAGCGCCGCCAGCAGGTCGGCGCGCTCGCCGCTGATGGCCGGCGCGTCGGCGATGTCGCTGATGATCGACTCGTTGGTGGTCACGGTCTCTCCGCCTTCCGTTGTTCCGCTCGTCGGTCAGGGACCACGCTAGGAGCCATAGCGGTCACTTTCTGGCCTGAATCGACGACAGAATCGACGACATGGCGAACACCAGCACGCGCACGTTGCGGCTGCTCTCCTTGCTCCAAACCCATCGTTACTGGCAGGGCACCGAACTGGCCGAGCGGTTGGGAGTCTCCGTACGCACTCTGCGCCGGGACATCGACCGGCTGCGTGAGCTGGGTTATCCGGTCGAGGCGCAGCGCGGTGTCGACGGCGGCTACCAGCTCGCCGCGGGCGCCGCACTGCCGCCGCTGGTCATCGACGACGAGGAGGCGGTCGCCCTGGCCGTGGGACTGCAGACCGCCGCTCAGGGGGCGGTGGAGGGCATCGCCGAGTCCTCGGTGCGGGTGCTGGCCAAGGTGGTGCAGGTGATGCCGGCCCGGCTGAGGCACCGGGTCGAGGCCCTGCGCACGATGACCGTACCCGCCGAGTGGGGCGGCCCGGCCGGGGCGGGCGTCGATCCGGATGTGCTCACCACGGTCGCGCTGGCCTGCCGGGACCATGACCAGCTCCGCTTCACCTATCAGGCGGCCGACGGCAGGCAGACCGACCGGCACGTCGAACCGCATCGGCTGGTCTGTCTCAGCCGCCGCTGGTATCTGGTCGCGTACGACCTCACCCGGCACGACTGGCGAAGCTTCCGGGCCGATCGGCTGACCGCGCCGGAGGGCACCGGCTGTCGGTTCCGCCCCCGGGACCTGCCCGCCGCCGGCGCCGCCGAGTTCGTCCGTGCCGGCCTGGACAACCTGCCTCGTCCCTACCGGGTGGAGGTGCTCGTCGACGCTCCGGCCACCACTGCGCGCGAGCGGATCGGCCGCTATTGCACGATCGAGGAGGTCGACGCCGGGCATTGCCGGGTCCGGATGACCACGCACTCCCTGGATTGGCCGATCATGTCACTGGGCGTGCTCGGCGCCGAATTCCGCGTCATCGAGCCGCCCGAACTGCTCGACCGGATCCACGACTGGGGAGCTCGGTTCCAACGGGCCTGACGTCCGGTCGTCGGCGTGACCAGGCGGGACGCGCTGTCTACCACTCACGAACCGCCTCCACGCCTGCGGCGAGAGTGTCTCTGGCCGATCCGAGTCGTACGCCAAGAGCCGCCTCGGCGTCGCTCACCATGACGTCGAGGCCAGCGAAGAGTTCCTCACGTTCCACGGTCTCGATGAACAGTGTCCGGCGATTGAGAAGGTTGAAGCCCCTGCCGTATTCGCGGCCGATCTCGTACAGCCGGGTCGGCTGGTTTTCCTGAGAGCAGTCCGACAGCGCTGTGATGAGTTCCGCGCGCGTCTTCTTGTACTGCGCGACGGCCTTCGTGAAGCAGGTTCCGCTGATGTGCGCGCGACCATCCCAGCCGCGCAACGGGTTGCCCCGGTTTTCCGCGACCCACTCAGGTGCGCGAGCAGCGGTGATGTCGACGAAAGTGCCGTACGGGATCTGCGGGCGCCATTTCGACCGCATCGCTCCGGCGTATTCGCGCGGAATGCTGTGCAGGCACAAAGTCTCCAGCGCCGGAACGCACTCGGGCAGCAGAGCATCGGATGCGCTCATGCCGAACAGGTCGGTGATCAGCAGCCGTCGAAGCGACGCCAGCCGGTTGAGGCTCGACGCGTGGAGAAGCAGGCCGAGGTCGCCGGACAGAGAGAGCGTCGTCAGATCGGGAAAGCGCCCGGCGAGCCGGTCGCAGTCGAGTGACTCGACCTCCGTGACGTGCAGGTGGCGGACGTCCCGGCGGGGGTCGGCCGGTTCGTTCGTCATCTGGCCGACGTCCGCGCCCGTGATGCTCATCTCGTGCGGATCCGACCGAGGGTCGCGCTCGCCTCTGTCCCAGCGCCTTTGACAGGCGAGCTGCTCGCCGAGCCGCCATCCCGTGGAGTAGCTCTGTGAGGGCTTGGTACACAACAGCGGCAACGAGCCGATGATTGTGTAACTGCGAGGAAGGACCCACTCGTAGTTGCAATGGGAAAGGCACCCATTCCAATAGTGATGGGTCAGCACGAGGGCCGACACCTCGCCGAGGTCCGCCACCGAGGCGGGCTCCGGGCCCGACCAGTTCAGCTCGAGCACCCCCGCCGTTTCCCCGTCCGGGTTGAGATCGGTGATCTGTGCGACCGTCCACTCGTCAAGGGC
This sequence comes from Microbispora sp. NBRC 16548, assembly GCF_030268985.1. Lineage (NCBI taxonomy): Bacteria > Bacillati > Actinomycetota > Actinomycetes > Streptosporangiales > Streptosporangiaceae > Microbispora > Microbispora sp. NBRC 16548. The sequence continues at coordinate 103,002 of NZ_BSSF01000019.1, read as the reverse complement.
GTCAGAGAACGCAGCCACGACGTCTCCCGGTGCGATCGGCCGTGGGGGTGAGCTCCGCTTCCGGCCAGCCATGCCTGAAGGGTAGTCGGCAAGTGGATCACCCGCACGCGGGTGATCCGCCCACACGACGCTCAGTCGTCCTCCGGTTGGATGGGGAAGTTCGCGCGGAACACGTTGTCCGGGTCGTAGGCGCGCTTGACCCGCCGCAGCCGGGCGAGGTTGGCCTCGCCGAACGCGTCGAGCAGCCGTTCTGGCCGGGTGTCGGTGTCGAAGGACAGGTAGAGGCCGTCGGTGTACGGCGCGACCTCGGCGTCCCACGCGGCATCCAGGGCCGGCTGCGCCGCGCCCATGGCCGTGAGCACGAAGTTCTGGTGCCGGTGCGGGTACGCGGTCGCATCGGGAGCCAGGTCGTGCGCGGCCCCACCGGTGGCGCGTATCTGCAGGAAGTAGGACAGCCCGGAGCGCGCCATCCGCTCGAAGGCGCGGCTCACGTCCCCGTCGAGATGGGTGACCAGGCCGGAGCGTACGGCGGGGCTCCCGCCGCCGGTGTGATGTTTTTCGGCCGGCTGCACCACGCCCGAATAGGGCAGTACATATCCCTGGTGCCCCAGCAGCGGGCCGGCCTCGGCGAGCCGTTCGAGCTCGCTCACCGCGGCCTCGGTGTCCGCGCCGGCGTACACGGTCATGAGCTGGGCGACCGCGTCCTGACCGCGGCGCGCCGGGGAGAGGATGAGGAAGCTCGTCAGCTCACGCGGGGCCTTCTCGACCGCGGCGCCCCAGCGCTCGAGGAGCCCGGCCGTGTCACGGGCGTCCAGGGTCATCTGGGAGAAGACGACGTCGCCGAGCTCCATCGCCTCGATCTCGACCCAGGTGACCACGCCGAGGTTGCCCCCGGCGCCGCGCAGGCCCCAGAGCAGGTCGGGGTTCTCCTCCCGCGAGGCGTGCAGCACCCGGCCGTCGGCGGTCACGACCTCCGCGGCGACGACGTGGTCGATCGTCAGGCCGAACGTGCGCCCGAGCAGGCCGACGCCGCCCGTCGTCGCGAGGCCGCCCACGCCCACGCCGCCGAAGTCGCCCGAGCTGATCGCCCATCCGTACGGCACCAGGGCCTCGGCGACCTCACCCCAGGTCGCGCCCGCGCCCAGCCGTACCCTGCGCGTGGCCGGATCCACGACCTGGACGGCGTTGAGCGCGCCGAGGTCGAGCACGATGCCGCCGTCGTTCGTGGAACGGCCGCTGATCCCGTGCCCGCCGGAGCGTACGCCGAGCGGGACGTCCTGGGACCGGGCGTACGCGAGCCCCTCGACGACCTGATCGACCGTCCGGGGGCGCAGCACCAGGCCGGGGGACCCGGCGCGCAGGTAGTTGTGCCGCACGGACCCGTAGGCGCGGTCGCCGGGCTCGACGGCGTCGGCCGCGAGGCTCGCCGGGACCTCGTCGTAGTCGATGCCGTCGCGGCGCAGCGCGATAGCGGCGGCTCCGCGACGGGCGGCCGCGGGGACGGTGCCGGTGGCCGCCCGCTCGCGCGCCACCGCTTCCCGTACGGCGGGGGCGATCTCCTCTCCGTACACCTGGATGAGCCGCGGGTCGTCCGAACCCAGGATGAACGTGCCGATGCCGTCCTCCAGCGCCAGAGCGGTCAGCTCCTCCACCCACTGCTCGACCGGTCCCTGCAGGAAGCCCTGACGGGCCTCGGCGACCGCGCCGCTGATGTTCAGCAGTCGGCGCACCTGCGCCGGGTCGCGCCCGGCCTCCTCGGCGGCCTCGTCGATGATCGTGTTGCCGCGCCGCAGGTCGCCGTCCTTGAGGTAGGCGAGCGAGGGCAGCCAGCCGTCGGCCTCGCGCGCCACCAGGCGCAGCATCCGCGGCTTGTAGGCGCCGAGCCAGATCGGGATGTCGTGCGCGGGGGCCGGGCCGCGCTTGGCGCCCGCGACGCGGTGGTGTTCGCCGTCGACGCGCAGGATGCGGCGCTCGCTTGCGTTCCAGATGCCGCGGATGATCTCGATGGCCTCCTCCAGCGCGGTCACGGACTCGGCCGGCGTCAGGCGGGTGCCGCCCATCGACTCGATCGCGTCCCAGAAGCCGCCCGCGCCGATGCCGAGCGCGAACCGGCCGCCGGAGAGCAGGTCGAGCGACGCCGCTGCCCTGGCCAGCACGGCCGGCGGGCGCAGCGGCAGGTTCAGCACGTTGCCCGAGACCGTGATCCGCTCGGTGTGCGCCGCCACCCAGGACAGCAACGTCCAGGTGTCCAGGAACCCCGGCTGGTAGGGGTGGTCCTGGAACGTCACGAGATCCAGCCCGGCGGCCTCGGAGACCTGGGCGAGCCGGACCGGCCCGTGCGGGTCCTGGTTCTGCGGGGTGAGGAACGTGCCGAAGGCCAGTTTGTGGCCGTAGTCCGTCATGCCGGGCCTCTCGCGAAGTAATCTGTCAAACAGACGATATGCGACACAACTTATCGAGGAATCATCGTATTCCGGGTTAGAGTGGATGATGTGACCGCCCGCGAACCAGCCGACTCCCCGACGCCGTCATCGCAGGGTTCGTCATCACACGGTTCCGTGCTCGGGTGGTCCCTCACCGTGCTGCTGCGGGAGTGGAGCGCACGCGTCGAGGACGCTTCACGCGACCTGCCGCACGGCGTGCGCGGCTACCAGGTGCTCTCCGCGGTCGTGCGCGACGCGCCGCCCACGCAGGCCGCGCTCGCCGCCCGCCTCGGCATCGACCGCACGGTCATGACCTATCTGCTCGACAAGTTCGAGGGGTGCGGTCTCCTGGAGCGCAGGCAGGACCCGGCCGACCGCCGGGCGCGGCGCATCGTGCCGACCGACCACGGCCGGCGGGTCCTCGCCGAAGTGGACGCGCGGGTCGCGCAGGCCGAGGACGAGCTGCTCTCCACCCTTCCGACCGACGACCGGCGTGTCCTCCTGGCACTGCTGGAGCACGCCGCCACCGGGGCGGCTCCCGGCGAGGACCGCTGCGCCGCCGTCGCGGGATCGGCCGGACTGACGCGGGAGGCGTGACCCGGCCCGGCCCATCGCACCGGAGGACCCCGGGCCCGCGACCTCGCCTACCCGCTCGATGGCACTGGGGTATGCGGCCCCCGGTAGGGGAGCGTCTCGCTGTAGACGATGTTGGTGGTGGTGCTGCCGAACCGCGCGAGCTCGTCCACCACCTTCTCCAGGTGGGCCATGGAGGTCGCGGTGACCTTGAGCGTGTAGCAGTCGTCGCCGGTGGTGCGCAGGCACTCCAGGATCTCCGTACGCTCGGCGAGCAGCCGGTGCAGCGGCTCATGCCGGCTGCCCGGATATTTCAGCCGCACCACGGCGAGCACGGCGTATCCGACCTTTCCCAGGTCGACGACGGCACGGTAGCCGCTGATGACGCCGGCCGCCTCCAGGCGCCGTACCCGTTCGGTGGTCGCGGAGGCGCTGAGGCTCACCCGCCGGGCCAGCTCGGTGAGCGGCAGGCGGCCGTCGCGCTGCAGCTCGGCCAGGATGAACCAGTCCGTCGTATCAAGACTCTCGGCCATCGGCCGAATATACCGGCGAATCCACGGCCGAACGGCCTGTATGCAGGGAGTTCTTTCTTCCAAATGGCCTGATCGCCTGAATACTCTGGTCCGGTGAAACTAGGCGTCAACGTCCCGAACTTCGGGCCGGGCACTCGCCCCGGCGTGCTGCGCGGCTGGGCCGAGACGGTGGAGGGGCTCGGGTTCGACCTGCTCATGGTCTCCGATCACGTCGTGGTGACCCCCGACGTGGCCGAGCAGTATCCCGCCCCGTTCTACGAGCCTTTCACCACGCTGTCCTGGCTCGCCGGGATCACCACCAGGATCAGGCTGGGCACCACCGTGCTGATCCTGCCCTACCGGCACCCGCTGCTGACCGCCCGCATGGCGGCCAACCTCCAGGAGCTGAGCGGGGGACGGCTGGTCCTCGGCGTGGGCGTGGGCTGGGCCCGGCAGGAGTTCGAGGCGCTGGGCGTGTCGTACGAGCGGCGCGGGGCGCTGACCGACGAGCACCTGCGGGCGATGCGCCTGGCCTGGCAGGACGAGGAGGACTACCGGGCGGGGCACATTCCGATCTGGGTCGGCGGCGGCAGCGACGCCGCTCTCCGCAGGGCGGTGCTCCTCGGCGACGCCTGGCATCCCCTGCGCTTCACCCTGCCGTGGCTGGGCGAGCGGATGGACCGGCTGGCCGCCGTCGCGGAGAGCCTGGGGCGTCCCGCACCCGTGCTCGCCCCGCGCATCCTGCTGCGGCTCACCGGCACCCCGGTGACGGGCGAGGGACGCCGGGCCGGAGAGGGCACCCTCGACCAGGTCATGGACGACCTGGAACGGCTGCGCGTCCTGGGCGCGGAGACCGTCCTGCTCGACCCCTTCCGGGGGGACCCCGATGAGACGAACCATCCGGAGACGGCGTGGCACATGCTCGAGACGGTGGCCGCCGCGTACACGAAGGAGCATTCATGACCCTCGACGACGAGAAGTTCCTCCGCAGGGCGATCGAGCTGGCCGCCGAGGCCCGAGCGGGCGGTAACCCGCCGTTCGGCTCGCTGCTGGTGGGCCCGGACGGCGACGTGCTCGCCGAGGAGCGCAACACCTCGCTCACGGAGGCCGACATCACCGCGCATCCCGAGCTGAAGCTCGCGCGCTGGGCCGCCCGCGAGCTCGGCCCGGCAGCCGCGGCCGGCACCACCATGTACACGAGCTGCCAGCCGTGCGGCATGTGCGCGGGTGCCATCGAGCGCTCCGGACTCGGTCGCGTCGTCTTCGCGCTCTCCACCGATCAGCTCGGCGGGCTCAAGCCGCCGGCCGGCCCGTCGTCCTTCCGGCAGGAGGGGCCGGCGCTCTTCGACGAGGCGCGCGTGCCCGTCGAGGGCTACTACCTCTGAAGCGCGCCGTCAGCCGGCGTCCGGGACATAGCACAGGTGGAGCACGCCGGTCTTGAACGTCTCGGACTTCACCAGCTTCAGCTTGTGCGTCGGGGTGTCCTCGAACAGCCGCTGCCCGCGGCCGACGACGATCGGGTGGACGAGCAGGTTCAGCTCGTCGAGCAGCCCGTTGGCGAGAAGCCACCGCACGGTCGTCGCGCTGCCGGACATCTGGAGGTCGCCGCCCTCGATCTGCTCCTTGAGCTCGCGCAGCCTGGCCGCGACGTCACCGTTGACGACGGTGGTGTTGTTCCAGTCCGCCTTCTCCATGGTGGTCGACACGACGTACTTGGGGGCGTTGTTGAAGGCCTCGGCGATCTCCGGGTCCTGGTCCGTCGTCGTCCAGTAGGCGGACCACTCCTCGTACAGCGTGCGGCCCATCAGCATCCCGGCCGAGTTCTGCATGCCCGCCTGGACCACGGCGCCCATCTCGTCGTTCCAGTAGGGGAAGTGCCACTGGTCGGGCGACTCGACGACGCCGTCGAGCGAGATGAAGAAGTTCGCGACGATCCTGGCCATGTGCTCCGCTCCTTGTGTCGTATGACGGTGGCTGCGAATGGAAGATTAGGCGGGACGCTCGCGCAGGTCTTGTACGGAAACGACACGGCCGTACGGCTCCGCGGTCACGCTCGGCGGAGCCGCCAGAGCAGGTAGGCGGCGACGGACGACGAGTCGCTGACAACGCCGTCGAGGATCATCTGCTCGAACTCCGTGCGGTGCACCCACCGCTGGCGCATGTCCTGCTCGGTGTGCTCGCGGTGGGGTTCGCCCCTGGTGAGGCCGGTGGCCACGTAGACGTGTAGCCCCTGGCCGGTCATCCCGTGGGCGTTGTCCATGCGCCCGAGATAGCGCAGCAGGCCGGCCTGGAGCCCGGTCTCCTCCACCAGCTCGCGCCGGGCCTCGTCCTCACGCGTGTCCGCCTCGGCCGACCCCTGGGGGAAACTCCACGAGCGGCGGCCGATCGGGTATCGGTACTCCTCCACGAGGTGGAAGCCGTCGTCCTCTTCCGGCACGATCAGCACGAAGTCGGGCTTGGCCACGTATCCGTACAGGCCGGGAGAGCCGTCAGGGTGCTCGATCGCGTCCTCTCGGACCGTCATCCACGGGTTGCTGTAGACGATTCGGGAGGAGACCTGCCGGATCACGTGCTGCGCTTCGGTCACGTGGCCGGATACTACCCACGCTCCGGCCGTACGTCCGCCTACGCGACGGGCTGGTAGGCGAGGGACAGCACGCCGGTCGGGAAGGTCTCCGAGGACGTGAGCGTCATCGGGATCTCCAGGCCCTCCTCGAACAGGCGCTGGCCCTTGCCCACCACGATGGGGTGGACCAGCAGCCGGAGCTCGTCGAGCAGGTTGTGCCGCATCAGCGAGCGGACGAGGTTCGTGCTGCCGCTGATGCCGATCGTCTTGCCCGGCTGCCGCTTGAGCTTGGTGATCTCCTCGGCGAAGTCGCCGGTGACGAGGGTGGAGTTCTGCCAGTCGACCGTGTCGAGGGTCGAGGAGACGACGTACTTGCGGGTGGTGTTGATGAAGTCGGCGAAGGGGTCGTCGGTGCCGGCCTTGCTCGGCCAGTAGGCCGCCCAGCTCTCGTACATGACCCGGCCCATCATCATGGCGTCGGACTCGGACATCAGCGCGCCGACGGCCGCGCCCATCTCCTCGCTGAAGTAGGGGAAGTGCCACTGGTCGGGCGCCTCGACGACGCCGTCGAGGGACATGAAGAAGCTGGCGACGATCTTGCGCATCTGGATCTCCTCTGTCTCGCGCTTGCGTGACCCAGACTCGCAGCCGACGAGTTCAGCTGTCAAGACAATTCTTTTTTTCGGTGCGCCCGGGCGAGGAGCACCAGGCGGGACATGCCCCTGCCGATATCCCGCCTGGTGATCCGCTCGGTCTTCGTGGAGGACGGGCGCGGCCCCGGCGCCCGTCCGTCGTCTGAGGTCAGGTCCGGTTGCGTAGCCGGATCGAGTTCACCTCAGGCCGCCTCTCCGAGCTCGTCCCGCCCCGCAGGAGACCGGCGGAGGGGCGTCGTCGCAGGTGCGGGTGCCGTACGGCTCCGCGTTCCGCTTCCGCGTGGGGTCATCGCGTCTCCTCTTCGTGGTCCGATCGGCTTCGGGCCGAATCGGGATCGGGTCGGGTCGAGCATCGGACGGGCCGGTATACAGGGCGTATAGGCCCTGATAGAGGTTGATTTCCGTCCGCGAATCGGCCTGGCTCCGCCAGGGGTTCACCGCCCTGACTGGATCATTGACAAACAGGGCGAAGATCCTGGATTCTTCACTCCGGTGTCCGGACAGAGGCGGAATCTGAGTGGAATTTCACGTCCTGGGGCCGCTCAGCGTTTCCCACGATGGTCACCTGATCCCTGTCGGCGGAGCGCCGAAACTCCGGCTCACCCTGGCCGCGCTGCTGTCGAAGGCGGGCCAGCCGGTGTCCGTCGACTGGCTGATCGCCGCCGTTTGGGGCGACCGGCCGCCCGCGTCCGCGCGGCGCAACATCCACCTCTACGTCCACCAGTTGCGGCGGGCGTACGGCGCCCACGTCCTGCCCGGACGGCCGGGCGGCTACGCGATCATCCCCGACGCGCTCGACGCGACGCGGTTTCGCAGCCTCGCCGCCCAGGGAAGCGCGGCTCTGGATCGGGGAGACCTCGAATCCGCCCGTGACCGGCTCCGCGCGGCGCTGAACCTCTGGCGGGGGCCGGCGTTCGCGGAGTTCGCCGACTGCGTGCTCGTCGCCGACGAGGCCAGGCGGCTGGAGAAGTCGCGGCTCATGGCGCACGAGCGGTTGGCGGAGGCCGAGCTCGCTCTGGGCCGGCACGTCGAGGTGGCCGCCGAACTCGCCGACCTCATCAGGGAGCATCCGTATCGGGAGAGCCTGCACGGGCATCTCATGCTCGCGCTGTATCGGTCGGGGCGTCAGGTCGAGGCACTGGAGGTCTTCCGCAGGACCCGCGACGTCCTGAACGTCCAGCTCGGCATCGAGCCGGGTCCCGTGCTCCAGCGTCTGCACGAGGCCATGCTCCGGGGCGACGAGGACCTCCTCCCGGCCCTGGCCCCGCCCCCGGAGGCGGAGCGGCGGAAGACGGACGACTGCCCCTATCGGGGTCTGATGGCGTTCCAGCCGGAGGACGCGGACTGGTTCTTCGGCCGTTCTCACCTGGTCGACCGGCTGCGTGACCTCGTCGACCGGCTTCCCGTGGTCGGCGTGTTCGGCGCGTCGGGGAGCGGCAAGTCGTCCCTGCTGCGCGCAGGCCTGCTGGGATCCGTCTCCGGCGAGGACGGTGTCTTCGGCGAGGACGGTGTTTTCGGCGAGGAGGGTGCGGCCCCAGGCGGGGACGGTGTCTCAGGTGGGAACGGTGCGGCGGTGCCGTGGCGGGGTCTGCTCATGACGCCGGGGGAACACCCGCTGGACGCGCTGGCCGACGTGGTGGCGAAGGCGTCGGGCGGCGACCCGGTGACGCTGCGCGACGACCTGGTTCGCGATGCGCATGCGCCGGCCGCCGCACTGGCCGCCGCACCAGCCCCCGCACTGGCCCCCGCACTGGCCGCCGCGCTCGGCGGCGCGCCGGAGACCCGCCTGCTGCTGGTGGTGGACCAGTTCGAGGAGATCTTCACTCTGTGCGCCGACGACTCGGAGCGCCGCCGGTTCGTCGAGGCCCTGCTCGGCGTGGCGCTCGGCACCGCATCCGACGCCGGTCGGCGCGTCGTCCTCGTGCTCGGCGTCCGCGCCGACTTCCTCGCCCACCTGACCCAGCACCCCGCCCTGGTCGAGGCGCTCGGCGGCGAGGCCCAGATGCTCGTCGGGCCGGTGTCGTCGCCGGACCTCCAGGAGATCGTCGTACGGCCCGCCGCCCGGGCGGGGCTCACCGTGGACCCCGACCTGCTGGCCACGGTGCTCGCCGACGCCGCCGAGGAGCCGGGCAGCCTGCCGCTGGTCTCGCACGCGCTCCTGGAGACCTGGCGGAACGCGACCGGCGCGAGGCTCACGCTGCCGGCCTACCAGGCGGCCGGCGGCGTACGCGGGGCCATCGCGCAGAGCGCGGAACGGGTCTTCGGCGAGTTCGCCCCGGCGGAGCGGCAGGCCGCCCGCAGGATCTTCCTGCGGCTGACCGCGCTGGGAGACGGCACGGAGGACACCAGGCGGCCCATCTCCCGTACGGAACTCGTCGGCGTTGCCGACCCCGACGTCACCGCCCGTGTGCTCGACCGGCTCGCCGCCGCGCGGCTGGTCGTCCTCGCGGAGGAGACGGTCGACGTGGCGCACGAGGCGCTGATCAGGGCCTGGCCGCGGCTCCACCGCTGGCTCACCGACGACCGCGAGGACCTGCTCGTCCACCGGCGGCTCACCGACGCCGCGCAGACGTGGCGGGAGCTGGGCCGCGACCCGGGCGCCCTGTATCGGGGCGCCCAGCTTCTGGTGGCCGGGACCTGGGCGGAGGACCATCCGCAGGAGCTCAACGACGTCGAAAGCGCCTTCCTGCGGGCCAGCCGCGCACTGGAGGACAGTGAGCGCACCGCGGCGCGGCGGCGCACCCGGCTGCTGCAACGCCTGCTGGCCGGGATGGCCGCGCTCTTCCTGCTCGCCCTGCTCGGCGGCGGCGTCGCCGTACGGCAGGGCAGGGAGGCCGGCCACCAGCAGTTGGTGGCCCTGTCGCGGCAGCAGTCCCTGCAGGCCCGATCGCTTCTCGCCACCGATCCCGATCTCGCGGGCCTGCTGGCGATCGCGGCGTACCGGCTCGACCCGGAGCCGGAGACGCGGGGCGCCCTGCTGAGCGTGTCGGCCGCGGCGCGCCGCCGCATCGAGCTCAACGTGGAAGGGCCCGCGGTCTTCGGGCTGGCGTTCAGTCCGGACGGGTCGCGCCTGGCCGCGGCCGGCACCGACGGAGCCGTCGGCCTCTGGGACCTGCGCACCCGCACCCGTGTCGCCGCCTTCCCCGGGCCGCTGACCCGGACGGGACCGGGGGAGATCCACGCCAGGGCGGCGGCGTTCAGCCACGACGGCAGGCTGCTCGCCTCCGTGGTCAGGGACGCCGCGCTCGAATCGAGCAGGGGCGTGGTCGTCGTGTGGGACCTGGCCTCCCGCCGGCCCGTGTTCGAGCGGCAGCGGGAGCGGATCACCGACGCGATGGCGCTGAGCCCCGACGGGACGAGGATCGCCATCGGAGTGGGCAAGGGCGCGGTCGAGCTGTGGGACCTGCGCGACGGGAGCGTGCGCACCCTGAAGGGACACCGGGAGGAGGTCGTGGCTCTCGCCTTCAGCCCCGACCAGGCGTTCCTGGTGTCGACCACGGGCGGAACCGAGAACCCCCTCGTGTGGGACGCCGCCTCCGGGGCGAAGGTCGCGGCGCTCGACGCCGTGAACGTCCACAGGCTGGGCTTCGACCCCGCCGGCGGAATCCTCGCCACGGGATCGTCGCACTACGGTGTGCGGTTCTGGCGGATCGCTCACGACCATGTGACTCGACTGCCGGGGCTGCCCAAACGGTCGCCGTACACCTGGGACATGTCCGCTCCGGTCGCCGGGCGGATCGCCGTCGCCGACGAGGACGGACTGATCACGATCTGGGACGTGGCACGACGGCAGCCCGTCGAGACCTACCAGGACAGAAGCCGCACCGAGACGCTGTCCCTCGCCCTGAGCGCCGACGGCTCGATGCTCGCCTCGGCCGGGCTGGGCCGGACCATCGTGGTCAGGGAACGCGCCGTTCCTCCGTTCAGCGGACACAACCAGGCCGTGAACGACATCGAGATCAGCCCGGACGGCCGGCTCGTGGCCTCGGCGAGCAGTGACAGGACCGTCCGGCTGTGGGACGTGGCCGGGAACCCGATCGCCACGTTCGGCGACCACCCCGATCACGTCCGGGCCGTCGCCTTCAGCCCGGACGGCCGCCTGCTCGCGACCGTCACCCGCAGCCACACGCTCACCCTCTGGGACGTCGGCAGCGGACGCAGGCTCGGCACGGCGGCGTACCGGGGGCTCGGCGCGTCCACCGACGTCGGCTTCGATCCGCGCGGGCGCTTTCTCGTCGCCACCGCGCTCGGCCGGTTCCGCTGGGACGTCAGCGATCCGGGCAAGCCGGTCGAGGTGCCGTTCGCGGGTGGGTATCTCGTCTCGGCGCTGGCGTTCAGCCCCCGCGATCCGCTGCTCGTCACCACCGGCCCCGCCGGCGATCTGGTCGTCTGGGACCTCGCTCGCGACAGGGAGGTACGCGCCCTCAGGACCAGGCAGGGCTCCGTGCTCGACGTCGCCTTCAGCCCGGACGGCAGGTCGGTCGCCACGGCGGGCGCCGACCGCACCGTGAAGCTCTGGGACACGCGGACCTGGGCGTCGTACGCCACGCTGACCGGCCACACCGCCCCGGTCCAGGCCCTCGCCTTCAGCCGGGACGGCCGCTCGCTCGCGTCCGCGGGAGACGACCGCACGATCATGGTCTGGGACCTGGCGACCAGGCACCCGGCGGCCACGCTGACCGGGCACACCGCTCCGATCAGGGGCCTGGCCTTCACCGCGGGCGGAGACCTGATCTCGGGCGGCGAGGACGGCAGGATCATCCGCTGGGAGCTGCGGCCCGGCCCGCTCGTGGGGAAGCTCTGCGAGGAGATCGGCCGCGACCTCACCCGCGCGGAGTGGGCCGCCCACTTCCCCACGGTGGACTACCGGCCCACCTGCTGACGGCCGCCGCGGCCCTGGACCGGCTCCGCTCGTGTTTGTGAGACTGCCGGGCATGACAAGCCGACCTTCCACCGTCGATCTCCGCCGCAGGCTCGCGCATGTCCGCTGGATAGCCGGCGGCGCCGGAGCCGGCAAGAGCACCGTCACCCGGGCCCTGGCCGAACGGCACGACGTGCTCGTCTACGACGGCGACCGAGCCGAACTCGGCTACGTCCACAGGTGTGATTCGCAGCGACAGCCCTACCTGTGGGCGTTGCTGCGAACGTCACGTGAGGACAGATGGGCGAGCCGCACCGCCGAGGAGATCTTCCACGCCATGCCCAGCCTGCACGGCGAGACTTTCGGCTTCGTCCTCGACGACCTACTCGCCCTGCCCGCCGACCGTCCCGTCCTCGTCGACGACTTCCGTACGCTGCCGAGGGAGGTCGCGCCGCTGGTCACACGGCCGGAACAGGCCGTCTTCCTCCTGCCGTCGCCCGAATTCCGGGCCCGTGCGCTGGGCGCCCGGTTCGCCGATCCCGCCCGAGCGCGCGCCAACTGGGGAGACGGTGACCACGCCGCCGCCTTGGCCAAGCGACTGGCCCGCGACCGGCTGTGGGACGAGGAGGTGCGACGCCAGGCCCGCGAACTCGGGCTGCCGGTCCTGCCCGTCGACGGCTCCCGAAGCGTCGCGGAACTGGCCGCGGAACTGACCGCCATGTTCCGGCTCGATCAGACCACGTAGGTCCGGGTGACGGCGACGAGTTCGCCGTCCTCGCGGGTCGAGGCGACCAGCTCCGGAGGCCTCGGCACGAAGCCCGGCACGGCCGTGAAACCGTCCGTCTCCGCGATCGCGGTGAGTCGCGCCGTCCGCGTGCCCGGGATTTTGAGAGTGATCCGGGCGCCCCGGGACGGGATGCCGCGGAAGCGGATCTCACCCGGCCAGGTGCGGGCGCGGGTGCCGGTCACGGCGGCCGTGACCGGTCGCATCCCGTCGGCGGCGGCCGTCACCGAGGTGATCGGGTGGTCGACCCGCAGCGTCAGCGAGCGGGCGTCACGACCCGCGGCCACCCGCAGCGTGACGGTGTCCCCGGCCCGTGAGAGCACGGTCACCCGAGGGCCGTCGGCGTCGATCGCCTGGGCCGGCCCCGTCCACAGCTCCCCCCGGGCGTAGCCGGGCGGCAGCGCTGTCACGTCGCGGCCCGTCACGTAGCGCCGGGTCCAGGCAGGCGGATCGACGTCCCCGCTGACCCAGTCGGCGGTGCGTGTGTCCGCGTCCAGCACGTACGCCAGATGGGTCCGCTGGGGGTCCGCGGCGCCGGGCCTGTTCACGTGGAGGCCGAGACCGGTCAGGGCGAGCACGAGCACCGCGCCGATCGACGGCACGGCGACGGCGACGTGGCGGCCCGGCCGGCTCCCCGGCCGTGGCAGCGCCGGTTCGGCGATCGGCAGCAGGGTGAGGCAGAAGAGGGCGAACACCAGTGCCGCGGCCCCGCCGAGTGCGAGGCCCATCCCGTCGAAGACGTTGCCGGCCAGGGCGGGCAGCAGCGCCGCGCCCGCGACCGCCCCGAGGGTCACCGCGACGACCCGTCCCAGCCGCGCTCCCGGTGAACCGGGAAGCAGCACGGCCACGATCCCGCCGATCGCGCAGGACAGCGCCGGGAGCGTGAACAGGAAGGACGCCCCGGGCGCGACCTGGGCGCAGAGCACTCCCAGCCCGGCCGGCCAGGCCAGCGCGCCGACGGCCGCCCCCACGGGCCCGATCGCGCGGCGCGCCCACAGATACCAGAGCAGCACCGCGAGCATCGCCATGACCACGACGGCGGCCCGGTAGGGCAGCGGATGATGCAGAAGACCTCCCATGGCGTCGTAGGCGGGCCGCCACGTCGCCAGCACGGTCCACAGCCCCTGCGCGAGGGCCACCGCCGCGACGAGCGGCACGATCGCGGACGCGGCGCCGGCGACGACCCGGGGGACGCTGGTGATCCCCCGGCGCCGCGCGAGCAGCGTCAGCACGGTGAGCGCCACGACGGCGGCCGCCGCGAGCGGCCAGACCAGCGACGCGGGGTAGGTGACCAGGATTCCGAAGATCCGGAAGTACGTCGCGTCGTGATCCGAGGGGAGCGTGGCCAGGTCGGTCCCGCCGAAGGCGCGGGCCAGCACGAGCATCGTGGAGCCGTGGTGCTGCAGGCTCCCGTGGTCGAGGTTCGCGATCGAGTCCCCCGCGGTGTGGTATTTCGCGGAGTCCTCGATGTACGCGAAGTTCACGCCGGCGAAGCCCGCCCTGGTCAGGGGAGTGAAGTCGGTGTTGTTCTGCAGGAGCCGATACAGCTCCGCCATCGAGGAGTCGCCCCGGGGACGCGGTGCCGCGTCCGCGTACGCGGCGACCAGGCCCGCGTTGTTCCTCGACGTCTCGAACATCAGTGAGGGGCCGCTGACGCCGCGGGCCTCGAAGTTGAGCAGCACCCCGCCCGCGCGTGCCAGGGGGTGCTCCCGGACGAACGCCTCGGCGCCGAGCACGCCGTCCTCCTCGCCGTCGCTGATCAGCAGGACCAGGTTGTTGCGGAGTGCGGCGCCGGTGCGCAGCGCGCGTACGGTCTCCAGCATGGCGGCGACGGCCGCGCCGTCGTCCGACGCGCCGGGCCCCATGGCCGCGGAGTCGTAGTGGGCGGCCAGCAGGACGGTGCCCGTCGGGTCCGTGCCGGGCAGCGTGGCCACGATGTCGTCCACCATGCCGAACGTCGCCAGCCCGGTGGACGACCACGTCCCGACGGCGCGGTGGACCTGGACCTTCAGACCGTCCGCCCGCAGCCTGGCCGTCAGGTAGTCACGCGCGCGGTCACCGGCCGGGCTGCCGATGGGACGTGGTTCGGCCGCGAACTCCCGCAGGTGGGACAGCGCCCGCTCGGCACTGAACTCCCCGGCGGGGGCCGACGCGGGGAGCGGCTGCATGGTGCTTCCCGACATCGCGGTCAGCATGATCACCGCTGCCAGGACGCCCAGGGCCGCGACCGCCGAGATCACCCGGCGCGGCACGTCGATCAACGCTTCTGTCATGGAGGGGAACGTTAGGTTCGGCCGCCCGGCGCCCGGAATGATGCGCGTTTCCGTTCTCTCCTGCGGTTTTCCGCAGGTGGCCGTGGTGCCGGTGGCGTCCGCCCGCCGTTCGGTGAGCGCAGGCTCAGGCGCAATCTGTCCGTTTCACGGACGTGGACCAGGCCGGGAGCGCGTCGGTGATCCGCGGACGGGTCATGGACCAGAGTTCACGCCCGTACCTCGGCACGAGTTCCTGGCCTCCCCGGCGGGGGATGGACTTCGCCGGCTTGTGCCAGAGGAGCCCGGGGCGGGAGCCGTCGACGGATGCCCAGACCTCGCCCGAACGTCTCGGAGTCGTCGGCCGTGTCGTCGCCGAGCCGGCGGGCCACATAACGGTGGATGTGTCCCGCGTGCCTGTCGAACAGCAAGGCGAAATCCTCGGGATCTCGCCACGACCGTTCGATCAGGGCGGCGTCCGCTTTACGGGACGCTGCCGAGGGTCGGACGCGGTAACCATGACGGCAAGCGGTCCGCCGGACGGAAACGGCCCGGGCCGCTCCGTGCCTCCTGGCGTCCCCGGAGCTTCCGGAAGGACGGCGCGGTCAGCGAAGGCTGCCCAGCATGAGGAGTGCACGTGCCGTTCTCTCGCCGTACGTTCATCACGTCCGTGGTCTCCGGATCCGCGTTGGCCGCGGTGTCGTCCAGTCAGCTGGTGTCCGCCCTGACCGCCGCCGCGAGCGCGGCGAGCGGCCCGGGCGACGTGGTGGGCAAGATCACCGTGGGCTACCAGGGCTGGTTCGCCTGCCCCGGAGACGGAGCCCCCATCAACGGCTGGTGGCACTGGAGCCAGAACTGGTCCCAGGCGCCCTCCCCCGGCAACACCGCCATCGTCGCCTGGCCCGACATACGGGAGTTCACCCACGCCTACCCGACCGCGTACGGCAACCTCGGCAACGGGCAGCCCGCGACGCTGTTCTCCTCCTACGACCAGCAGACCGTGGACACCCACTTCCGCTGGATGCGGGACAACGAGATCGACACGGCCGCCCTGCAGCGCTTCAACCCGAACGGCGGCGAGGGTGCCACACGCGACGCGATGGCCGCCAAGGTGCGCAGCGCCGCCGAGGCGAACGGCCGCAAGTTCTACGTCATGTACGACGTGTCCGGCTGGACGAACTTCCACCCGGAGATCAAGGCCGACTGGACGACCAAGATGTCGGCCCTGACGGCCTCCTCGGCGTACGCGCGCCAGAACGGCAAGCCGGTCGTGGGCATCTGGGGCTTCGGGTTCAACGAGGACAAGCACCCGTCCGACCCGGCGGCCTGCCTCGACGTGGTCAACTGGTTCAAGGCCCAGGGCTGTTACGTGATGGGCGGCGTGCCCACCTACTGGCGTACGGGCGTGGAGGACTGCCGGCCGGGGTTCATCGACGTCTTCAATGCCCTGAACATGCTCTCGCCGTGGATGGTCGGGCGGATCGGCAACGCGGCCGACTCCGACCGGTTCCACACCGATCTCAACGTCCCCGACCAGGCGTACTGCGACGCCCACGGCATCGACTACCAGCCGTGCGTGCTGCCGGGGGACGTGAAGTCGCGGCAGCGCGCGCACGGCGACTTCATGTGGCGGCAGTTCTACAACATGGTCCGCGCCGGGGCCCAGGGCATCTACATCTCGATGTTCGACGAGTTCAACGAGGGCAACCAGATCGCCAAGACCGCGGAGAACGCCTCGATGATCCCGGTCGGCTCCGGCCTCCTCGGGCTGGACGAGGACGGCACGGTCTGCTCGTCGGACTACTACCTGCGGCTCACTCGCGACGGCGGCCGGATGCTCAGGGGCCAGATCGCGCTCACCTCCGTACGCCCGACGCCGCCGGTCGTGAACGGCGGAGGCGACGCCGACCTGGCGCGGGGGAAGGCGACGTCGGAGAGCGGGCACACGCAGAACTACGGCAGCGGCAACGCGGTGGACGGGGACGCGAACACCTATTGGGAGAGCCCGAACAACGCGTTTCCGCAGTGGATCCAGGTTGACCTGGGTGCCGCCGCGACGGTCGGGCGGGTGGTGCTGAAGCTGCCGCCCGCCACGGCGTGGGAGAGGCGTACGCAGACGTTGTCGGTGCAGGCGAGCACGAACGGGTCGTCGTTCACCACGCTGGCCGGGCCTGGCGGCTACACGTTCGACCCGGCATCGGGCAACACGGTGACGATCACGGTGCCGCCCTCCTCGGCCCGATACGTGCGGATCACCGTTACCGGCAACACCGGCTGGCCCGCCGCCCAGATCGGCGAGCTGGAGGTCTACTCCGGGTAGCGGGTAAGGACGGCGGCGCGGGCCGGTGGGGCGCTCACCCCCGCGTCGCACGTCCACAACGCCCCGTCGGCCGGTGCCGGGTCGGTGAGGCCGTACCGCGCGGAGGTCACCAGCAGCCGTGTCCCGTCCTCGCCGCCGATCGCCACGGACGACGGCTGCCGGCACGGCAGGTGCACCACCCGGTCGACCTCGCCGTACGGGCTGACGCGCAGGACGCGGGACTTGCCCCAGACCGCCGTCCAGAGGAATCCCTCGTCGTCCACCGTCATGCCGTCGGGGCTGCCGCTGTCCAGGCGGATGAGCGGTTCCGGGGCGCCGAGCGCTCCGGTGCGCGGGTCCAGGGGGTAGGCGCTGACGACGCCGCGTGCGCTGTCGGCCAGATAGAGCCGCGTGCCGTCCGGGGAGAACGCGGGCCCGTTGGCGACGGTCACGCCGGTCAGGGCGGTGACCACGGTGCCGTCGGGATCGACCCGGTAGAGGCTGCCCGCGCCGGGCGTGCCGTCGTAGGCCATGCTGCCGGCCCAGAACCGGCCGGCGGGATCGACCGCGCCGTCGTTCATGCGGCAGCGCACGCTCTTGCCCGCCTCGGGGCGCGCCAGCCAGTGGGCCGTGCCGTCAGGGCCGAGGACGGCGACGCCCTCGCCGACGGCCGCGATCCAGTGCCCGGGGCGGTCCAGGAGCGGAGCGACCGCGCCCAGCGGCTCACCACCGGTGCGCAGCAGCGGCGTCAGCGACGCGCCGGGCCCTTCGGCGACCTCGTACAACGCGCCGTCGAGGATGTCCACGACGACCCACCGGTCGCCGAGCCAGCGGGCGCCCTCGCCGAGCTCGAGACCGGCGTCGACCAGCATCTCCGGCGCCGTCATCGCAGCGTCTCCCCGTCCGGCAGGGCCAGCGCGGGCAGCTCGGCCCGGGTGGGCAGGCCCTCCCAGTCCCCGGCACAGGCCACACTGGCGGCGCCCAGCAGGGTCGCCCGTTCGAGCCGGCCGTACGCGTTGAGCCCGTCGAGCCGCCCGGACAGATATCCGGCGGTGAACGCGTCGCCCGCGCCGACGACGTCCACCACGGGCACCCGTCGAGCCGGGACGTCGAACGAGGTCCGCGCGTCGTGGTAGCTCGCGCCCGCCGCGCCGCGCTTGACGACGACCTCCTCGACGCCGGCGTCCAGCAGAGCCGCCACGCGGTCGCGTTCGCCGTCGCCGTCCGCCACGAGGTCCAGCTCGTCGTCGGACGCGATCAGCACCGTGACGTACGGCAGGAGCGGCCGCAGCGCCCGCGCGGCCTCCTCCCGGGACCACAGCAGGGAACGGTGGTTGACGTCGAGGCTCACCCAGGCGCCGGAGCGGTGCGCCCGCCGGGCGGCGGCGGCGACGGCCTCCAGCGGCGCGGGCCCCAGCGCCGGCGTGATGCCGGTGAGGTGCAGGCCCGCCTGACCAGCGTCGACGGCGGGGCGCACTTCGTCCCACGACAGTGTCGAGGCGGCCGAGTCCCTGCGGTAGTAGTGCACCCGGGCCCGGCCCCCGGCGGCCACGTCCCGGAGCAGCAGGCCGGTCGGGGCGTCCGCACGCCGCACGACGTGGTCGGTCAGGACGCCCTCGGCCCGCAGCGTGCGCAGGACCAGTTCGCCGGGCTCGTCGTTCCCGAGGGCG
This sequence comes from Microbispora sp. NBRC 16548, assembly GCF_030268985.1. Classification (NCBI taxonomy): domain Bacteria; kingdom Bacillati; phylum Actinomycetota; class Actinomycetes; order Streptosporangiales; family Streptosporangiaceae; genus Microbispora; species Microbispora sp. NBRC 16548. Next base: position 84,412 of record NZ_BSSF01000019.1, on the reverse strand, counting down.
CCGCTCCAGCGGGCGGTGTGCCCGAGGCGGGACAGGGCGATCGCGACGTTGGCCTCCGCGCCGGCGGTGGACACCCGCGAGTCGCCGCCGAGGCGCAGCGGTCCTGCGCAGCGCACCGTGACCATCGCCTCGCCGATCGTCAGGACGTCCGCCCTCATGGAGCGCCCACCAGGTCGAGCGCCGTCCTGATCCGGCGGCGCAGGTCGGCCAGGTCGCCGCCGCGCGGGGCGTCGCCGAGCAGCGGCGAGCCGAGGCCGACCGCGACGGCCCCGGCCTCCAGATAGTCGTGCACGCTGTCGAGGCCGACGCCGCCGACCGGAACGAACGGCACGGCCGGGAACGGGTCGCGCAGCGCGCGCAGATAGGGGACCCCTCCCGCGGAGGCGGGGAAGAGCTTGACGGCGGCGGCGCCCCGCGCGGTCGCGGCGATGACCTCGGTGGGGGTCATCGCCCCGGCGAGCACGGGCAGCCCGAGGCGCAGCGCCTCGTCCACCCCTTCGCCCAGGCCGGGTGTGACGACGAACGTCGCGCCCGCGTCCCTGGCCGCGACGGCGTCCCGCGCGGTCAGCACGGTCCCGGCGCCGAGGTGCACGCCCGCGCCCAGGGTGGAGGCCGCCTTCCGGATGACCGACAGCGCGTCGGCGCCGCTGAGCGAGACCTCCATCAGGGTCACGCCCTCCTCTGCGAGGACGTCGATGCTGCGCAGCGCCGCCGCCGGGTCGTCGCCGCGGACGATGGCCAGGAGCCGCCGGGCTCTGAGCAGGTCGAGCAGATCGTGTGGTTGCACGCCGGTCACCATTCTGCGAAGGAGCGGTCGGGGTAACGCCAGATCGGAGAGCGCCAGGTGTGGCCCCGCTTGTCGGCCTCACGCACTGCGGCCTCGTCGACCGAGATGCCCAGACCCGGCCCGGTCGGCCGGGAGATCCGGCCGTCGCTGAAGGCGAAGACGGACGGATCGACCAGGTAGTCCAGCAGCTCGTTGCCGTTGTTGTAGTGGATGCCGATGCTCTGTTCCTGGATCAGGAAGTTGGGGGTCGCGAACGCCACCTGGAGGCTGGAGGCCAGGGAGATCGGTCCGAGCGGGCAGTGCGGAGCGAGCAGGGCGCCGAACACCTCGGCCTGGGCGGCGATGCGGCGGACCTCCGAGATGCCGCCGGCGTGGGACAGGTCCGGCTGCGCCACGGCGACGCCCGCCTGGAACGCCGGCAGGAAGTCCCATCGGGAGTAGAGCCGCTCGCCCAGGGCGATGGGGATGTTGGACGCCTCCACGAGGCTGCGCACCTGGGGCATCGACTCCGGCACGACCGGTTCCTCGACGAACAGGGGCGTGAGCGGTTCGAGCAGCGGCAGCAGCCGCCGGGCGTTCGGATAGGACACCCGGCCGTGGAAGTCGACCGCGACGTCCCGGCCCGGGCCGAGCACCTCGCGGACCGCCGCGACGCGGTCGACGACCTCGTCGATCTCGCCCGGGCCCGCGATGGGGGACATGCGGCCGCTGGCGTTCATCTTCACCGCGGTGAAGCCCGCCTCCACCTGGCGCCGGGCCTCCTCCTCGATCTCGCCGGGTTCGTCGCCGCCGATCCAGGCGTACGCGCGGACGTGGTCGCGTACGGGACCGCCGAGCAGCTCGTGGACGGGGACGCCGCGCGCCTTGCCGGCGATGTCCCACAGGGCCTGGTCGAGGCCGGCGACGGCGCTGGCGAGCACGGGCCCGCCGCGGTAGAAGCCGCCCTTGGTCATGACCTGCCAGTGGTCCTCGATGCGCAGCGGGTCGGCGCCGACGAGCAGCTCGGCGATCTCGCCGACCGCCGCCCTGACCGACTGGGCCCGTCCCTCGACGACCGGCTCGCCCCAGCCGACGTGTCCCTCGTCGGTCTCCACCCGGCAGAACAGCCACCGGGGTGGGACCAGGAACGTTTCGATGCGCGTGATCTTCACCGGTCTCCCTGGAGGCGGGCCGCGCGGTCGACGTCGGCCATGGACTTGTCGAGGAGCGCGAGCGCGCAGGTTCTGGCGGCCTCGCCGTCCCCGGCCCTGATGGCGTCGAGCAGGGCCCGGTGACTCGGCACCGGGTCGTCGGCGGTGACGACGTCGTGGACGATGCGGTCCCGTTCCGCGAGTACGGACTCGATGACGACCTCCATGCGGACCAGGAGCTCGTTGCCCGTCGCGGCCAGGACGGCGCGGTGGAACCGCAGGTCGGCGGAGGCCGCCTCGGCCGGGGTCCTGGCGGCGGTCATGTCCTCCAGGGCCGCCTCGAGTTCGGCGAGGTCGGCGTCGGTGCGCCGGTCGGCGGCCAGCGCGGCGGCAGCCGGTTCGAACATCTGCCGCACCTCGGCGAGCTGCCCGAGCATCTCGCTGCCCCGGTTCTCGAACTCCCAGCTGATCACGTCGGGATCGAGCAGGTTCCACTCGCTGCGGGGGCGCACCACCGTGCCCCGCTTCTGCCGCGAGTCGACCAGGCCCTTGCCGGCCAGCACCTTCAGCGCTTCGCGCACCACGGTGCGGGACACCTGCAGCTCGGCCTCCAGCTCGACCAGGTCGATGCGCCCGTTCTCGGCGAACTGCCCGGTGACGAGGCGGCGGCCGATGGTCTCGACGACCTGGCCGTGGATGCCACGCCCTTTGTAGGTGCTCATGCTCTGCGGTCATCCCTCTCAGGAGGAGTTCTTCGTCGCGCTCCAGCCGCCGTCGACGACGAGGGTGGTGGCGGTGATGTAGGACGCCTCGTCCGACAGCAGGAAGGCGATCGCCGCGGCGACCTCGGCGGGCTCGCCGAACCGCTTGGCGATCGTGGCCTCCACGCTCAGGCGCCGGTCCTCCTCCGCCACGCGGTCCCACGCGGGGGACATGATCGGCCCGGGCAGCACGGTGTTGACGCGCACCCCGGGGCCGTAGTCCACGGCGAGCTGGCGGCCGAGACCCACCAGCGCCGCCTTCGTCGCCGCGTACGCCGGGTGGCCGGGCAGGCCGACGAGGGCGTGCACCGACGAGACGAGGACGACCGCCCCCGACGTCGCCTTCAGATCCTCGTGTAGCGTGCGAAAGGCCAGGTAGGAGGCGGTGAGGTTCACTTCCAGCTGCCGGTTCCACGATGCCGCGCCCAGGTCGTGGACGGGTCTCACGTCCACGACGTAGGCGTTGCTGACGAGGTGCCGCACCGGGCCGTACTCCCGGTGGGCGACGCGCCGGAGTTCCCCCCACGCGCTCTCGTCGCTGACGTCCATGCGCACGAATCTTGCCGTGCCGCCCGCCTCGACGACAGCCGCGGCGACGTCCTCCCCGGCCGGGGAGATGTCGCACAGCAGGACGGGCGTGCCCGTCGCGCCGAGACGCCTGGCGGTAGCCGCGCCGATGCCGGAGGCGGCGCCGGTCACGACCGCGCAGCATCCGGCCTCCGTGGAAGGTCCGGGGAGGTTCACGCGGCCACTCTACGATAAGTGTTTTTTTATGACAATTTATTGACAGGCACGTTACGTCCGCCTCATCATCTGGAACGTGGCGCAGCGCGCCCTACCCGGTGGCGTCGCCAACCGAAGACAGACTCATGGGAGGCCATTCGTGGCATCAGTACGACTCACGGTGATGCGGTGCATCGCCTTGCTGGCCGTCGGCGCCGTGCTCGCCGCCTGCGGTCAGTCCGCCGGGTCCGGCGGCGCCTCGGGCGCGAAGGAGCAGCTGCGCGTCGGGGTGATCTACCTGGACTCGCAGGGCTTCTACGCCGGCGTGAAGAAGGGCATCGAGACCGCCGCCGCCCAGGACTCGCAGCTCAAGTTGCTGGGCAACAACGCGCAGGGCGACGCGGCCAAGGAGTCCTCGTTCATGTCGACCCTGGTCGCCTCCAACGTGGACGCGATCATCACCTCGGCCGTCTCCGCAACGGCGTCCACCCCGGCGATCGCGGCGGCGAGCAAGGCCGGCATCCCGGTCGTCTGCTACAACACCTGCATCAACGACGCGGACGCCAAGAAGTACGTGTGGGGCTACGTCCTGTCCGACCCGTACGTCTTCGGCAAGAAGCTGGGTGAGCAGGCCGGCGAATACTTCACCTCCCAGAAGGTCGACAAGCCGAAGATCGCCATCCTGAACTGCGACTTCGTGGAGGTTTGCAAGGAGCGCAAGCGCGGCTTCAAGGACGGCCTGGCCGAGTCGGTGCCGGGCGCCCAGTACGTCGCCGACCAGGAGGGCGCGGTCGTCGACAAGGCCACCCCGGTCGCCGAGAACATCATCACCGCCAACCCGGACCTCGACGCGTTCTACGCCGTGGCGGGCGGCGGCACCCTGGCCGGCATCAAGGCCGTCACCACGCGCTCCCGCGTCGGCAAGACCGTCGTCTTCGGCAGCGACATGACCGTCGACATCGCCAAGGCCCTGGTCGACGGCAGCATCCTCAAGGCCGAGATCGACGTCCCCGCGCAGACCGTGGGCAAGCTCGCGTACGACGCCGCCCGCAAGGCGTCGAGCGGCGCCAAGAACGACTCGTTCGTCATCCCGGTGGACCCGATCCTCTACACCGCCGACGACAAGGCCACCAACGAGAAGTGGCTGACCGAGCACAGCGACGGGATCCCGTAAACCGTCCCCCGTATTGAAAGGGCACAGTCACTCGTCCCCACCGAAGGCTCCCAGGAAGGCTCCCATGTCGAACACCGACGTCGTCGCGGAGGTGCGTGCGGGCACCAAGCGCTACCCCGGCGTCACCGCCCTCAGCGACGTCGACTTCGCGGTGCGGCGCGGCGAGGTCCGCGCGCTGCTGGGCAAGAACGGCGCCGGCAAGTCCACCCTGATCAAGGTCCTGTCCGGCGCCGAGCACCTCGACTCCGGTGAGGCGCTCGTACGCGGCAAGCCGCTGGCGGGCCTCGGCACGCGGGACGTCGCCGCCCTGGGCGTCGCGACCGTCTACCAGGAGCTGAGCCTGGTGCCGGAGATGACGGTCGCGGAGAACCTGTTCCTGGGCGCCTGGCCGCGCTCCCGCGGCGCGCTCGACCTGCGCAGGATGCGCGCCGACGCGAAGGAGGCGATGGCGCGCATCGGCGTGGACATCGACGTCGACAGCCCGGTCGGCTCGCTGGGCTCCGCCGGGCAGCAGCTCGTGGAGATCGCCCGCGCGGTCGGCCAGCGGCCCACCCTGCTCATCCTCGACGAGCCGACCAGCTCACTGGCCGCCGCCGAGGTCCGGCAGGTGATCGACGTCGTGAGGACCGTCGCGGAGCAGGGAGTGGCGGTCATCTACGTCAGCCACCGCATGGACGAGATCCGGCAGGTGGCCGACACCGCCACGGTCGTCCGCGACGGCAGGATCGTGGAGACGCTGCCGGTGCGCACGGCCTCGACCCACGAGATCGTGGCGATGATGCTCGGCACGGCGCCAGAGGCCGTGGCGGCCCGGGCCCGCCGCCCGAGCGCGGAGCCGCCGGTGCTGTCGGCGCGCGGCCTGGTCAGCGACCGGCTGAACGGCCTCGACATCGACGTGCGTCCCGGCGAGATCCTGGGCATCGCCGGGGTGCTCGGCTCGGGCCGCACCGAGACGCTGCGCGCCCTGGTGGGGCTCGACCGCCCGGCCTCCGGCGAGATCCGCCTGCGCGGCGAGGCCGTACGGCCCGGCGCGTTCGCCGCGATGCTCCGCAGGGGGCTCGGCATGACGCCGGAGAACCGGCGGCGCGAGGGGATCGTGCCGCTGATGGGCGTCGACGAGAACATCGTCATCAGCGACCTGCGCGGGGTGAGCAGGTCGGGCGTGCTGGACCGCCGGGCGATACGGCAGGCCGCCCGGGCGCTCATCGACCGCCTGGCGATCAAGACGGCCCGTCCGGGGACGCCGATCGGCACGCTCAGCGGCGGCAACCAGCAGAAGGCCGTGCTCGCCCGGTGGCTGCACGCGGGAAGCGACGTGCTGCTGCTCGACGAGCCCACCCGCGGCGTGGACGTGGAGGCCAAACGCCAGATCTACGACCAGATGCGCCTGCTGGCCGACGACGGGCGCGCGGTGGTCTTCGTGTCCAGTGAGGTGGAGGAGCTGGCCGACGTCTGCGATCGGATCGTCGTCCTGCGCGGCGGGCGTGCCGTGGCCGAGCTGAGCGGCGACGAGATCGAGCTCAACCGGGTCATGGCCCTGGCGATTGCCGAGGAGTGAGGGAGAACATGAGCACGACCACGCCCACGGGCCCGCCCGTGGCCAAGGCGGACGCCCGAGGCGGGCGGCTGGGACGCAACACGCAACGGCTGAACGAGATCGGGCTCATCGGGGCCATCGTGGTGCTGTTCGTGGTGCTCTCCGCCACGGCGCCGGGCTTCCTGTCCGTGACGAACCAGCTGGCCATCCTGCGCGACGCGGCGACGATCGGCGTCGTGGCGTGGGCGATGACCCTCGTCATCGTGGCCGGTGAGATCGACATCAGCATCGGCCCGGCCGTGGCGTTCTCCTCGGTGCTGCTGGCCAAGGCCACCGGGGAGTGGCACATCCCGTTCGCCCTCGCCGTGCTGGTCTGCCTCGCGGTGGGCCTGCTGCTCGGGGCCGGGGCCGGCTTCCTGCGCGCCCGCTGGGGCATCCCGTCGTTCGTGGCCACGCTGGGCCTGTGGAGCGCCCTGCGCGGGCTGGCGCAGTACATGACCGACGGCCTGCCGGTTCCGCTGGAGGCCAACGGGCTCCTCGACGTCCTGGCCGGGAGCATCCTCGGCATCCCGACCCCGGCCATCGTCATGGCGGTCCTGTTCGTCGTGTTCCTCTTCGTCGCCAACCGCACGGCGTACGGCCGCTCGGTATTCGCGGTCGGCGGCAACGCCGAGGCCGCCCGCCTCGCGGGAATCAACGTCTCCCGGATCCGGGTGATCCTGTTCGCCACGACCGGTCTGCTCGCCGCGGTCAGCGGCCTGCTGCTGGCCGCGCGCCTCGGGTCCGGCAACGGCGGCGCGTCGGTCGGTCTCGAGTTCGACGTGATCGCCGCGGTCGTGATCGGCGGCACCTCCCTCGCCGGCGGCAAGGGATCCCTGCTCGGCACCCTGCTGGGCGTCGCCTTCATCACCGTCATCGGCAACGGCCTCGTGCTGCTCGGGGTCAACGCCTTCTTCCAGGACGTGGTCCGCGGCGTCATCATCGTCGGCGCGGTGCTGATCAACGTGTTGCTCTCCCAGCGGAACGGAGCCCGTAGCTCATGACCACCATGAAAGGCGTCTTCCTGCCCGGCGACTTCACCGCCGTGCTCCGCGACGTCGAGGTGCCCACGCCCGGTCCCGGCCAGTTGCTCGTACGGGTGGGCGCGTCCGGCATCTGCGGCAGCGACCTGTCCTACATCTACCGGGGGCACAAGACCCACGTCGGCCAGGAAGGCGCGGCGTACAAGGGGGTCGTGGCCGGGCACGAGCCCAGCGGCCGGGTCGTTGAGACCGGCCCGGGCTGCCGGCGTTTCGGGGTGGGCGACCGCGTGATCGTCTACCACATCTCCGGCTGCGGGCGCTGCTCCAACTGCCGCCGCGGTCACATGATCAGCTGCTCCGACCCCGAGCGCAGGTCGGCGTACGGCTGGCAGCGCGACGGCGGGCACGCCGAGTACATCCTGGTCGAGGAGAGCACGGCCGTGCCGCTCCCGGACGAGCTGTCCTACGTGGACGGCGCCCTGATCGCGTGCGGGTTCGGCACGGCGTACGAGGGCCTGCTGCGCACCGGGGTCGGCGGGCGCGACGACCTGCTCGTGGTCGGCCTCGGGCCGGTCGGGCTGGCCGCCGCGATGATCGCACGTGGTCTCGGCGCGACCCGGGTGCTCGGCGTGGAGCGCTCGCCCGAGCGCGCCGCGCACGCCCGGTCCCTCGGCCTGTTCGACGAGGTCCTGATCGCGGACGACGGGGTCGCCGAGGCCGTGGACGAGGCCACCGGGGGACGCGGCTGTTCGGTGACGATGGACTGCTCGGGCGCGGCCGCGGGCCGGAGCGTCGCGATCCGGGGCGCGGCCGAGTGGGGCCGCGTCTCCCTGGTGGGCGAGGGCGGCCGGCTGGAGACCGAGGTCTCCGACCTGCTGCTGCACCGCCAGCTCACCCTGTACGCCTCCTGGGTCACCTCGCTGCAGGCGATGGAGGAGCTGGCCTTCCGCCTGGTGCGGTGGGGCGCGAGCCCGCAGCGGCTGGTGACCGACGTGCTGCCGCTGGAGAAGGCCGACGAGGCGTACCGCCTGGCCGACTCGGGGCGGACCGGCAAGGTCTGCCTGGTCCCCTCGCTGGACCGATGACGAACCACGAGAACGAGCCGCTGGTCCGGCTCGCCGCGCCCTGGGGGGAGGCGGTCGTCCTGCCGCGACGCGGCGGGCGCGTCATCTCGCTGCGCGCCGCGGGCCGGGAGTGGCTGTGGCGCAATCCCGAACTGCTCGACGCGTCGCTCGCGCTCACCCCCGCCGCGCGGCGGCTGCCCGCCCCCACCGGCTTCGCGAGCTGGGCCAACTGGGGCGGAGACAAGACCTGGCCCGCCCCGCAGGGATGGTCGTCGGCGCAGGAGTGGGCGGGGCCGCCCGACCCCGTGCTCGACGCCGGCGCCTACACCGTGCTGGAGCGCGACGACCTGCGCGTACGGATGCGCAGCGGCGACGACCCGCGCACCGGGCTGGCCGTCACCCGAACGGTCACGATGCCGGCCGGCGAGGCCGTCCTCGTGGTCGACAGCGAGTTGGAGAACGTCACCGACCACCCGGTGCGGTGGGCGGCCTGGACGGTGACCCAGTTCGAGACCGAGTCGTTCCGCGCCCCTGACGATCCGCGGTGCGGGGTGTGGGTCGGGCTGACCGAGCGCCACCGGGCGCCGGTGACGTTGTTCGCCCCCGACGGCGCGCCGGTCCTGGAGCGGGTCTCCCCCTCGGCGGGCCGGGTGCCGGTGCGCGACGTGGTCGGCAAGATCGGCATCGGCGGCACGGCCGGGTGGCTCGCCGTGGTGGCCCCCGGCGGGGCGACGCTGACGCAGCGGTTCGGCGTGCGGCCGGGCGCGCCCTATCCCGACGAAGGCTCGGAGATCGCCATCTGGATGCAGTATCCCAAGGAGGAGGAGCTGGAGGGGCTGGAGGGCCTGCGCCCCACCGCCCGGCTGGTCGAGGCCGAGACCATGTCGCCCCTGACCTCGCTCGCGCCCGGCGAGGTGCTGCGCCACCGCGTCACGTGGTCCGTGACGGACGTGCCGCCGCCCGTCGCCGGGGAGTGAGCGGGAGAGTGATCCGAACCGGATAACGTCGGGGCCATGCGGCTTCATGTGGGATGCGCGATGTGGACGCACGCGCCGTGGCGGGGGCGTCTGCTGCCGCATCCGCTTCCGCCTGGGGAGCGGCTGCGGGCCTACGCGACCTGGTGCAACGCGGTCGAGGGCAACACGACGTTCTACGCGACGCCCTCGCGGAGCACGGTCGAGTCCTGGGCGCTGCAGACCGGCCCCGGCTTCCGCTTCGTGGTCAAGCTGCCCAAGCCGATCACCCACGAGCGCCGCCTGACCGGGGCCGACGACGACCTGCGGGCCTTCCTCGACGCGATCGAGCCGCTCGGCCCGCGCGCCCACGCGCTGTGGATCCAGCTTCCGGGCTCGTTCGGCCCGGCGGACGTCGGCGCGCTCGCGGCCTTCCTCGGACGTCTTCCCCGCGACCACCGCTACGCCGTCGAGGTCCGTCACCGCGCGTTCTTCGACGACCCCCGGGCCGCGCGGCTCCTGGAGCGGGTGCTGACCGGGGCCGACGCCGAGTGGGTGCCCTTCGACACGACCGTGCTGTTCCGCAGCCCGCCGACCAGCGACGCCGAACGGGACGCCTGGTCGAAGAAGCCGCGCGTGCCGCTGCGGACCGCCGCCCTCACCGACCGCCCGATCGTCCGCTACATCGGCCGCGACGACCCGGAGCGTACGGCCGAGGGCTGGCGGCACTGGGTGGACGCGGTCGCCGGGTGGCTGCGTGAGGGCCGCTCGCCGACGGTGTTCGTCCACACCCCGGACAACGCCGACGCGCTGACGCTCGCCCGCCGGTTCCACGACGACGTACGCGCCGAGGTGCCCGGCGTGGAGCCGCTGCCCGAGCCCATGTCATCGAACGGGCCGATGCCGGACGAGCCGCTGACCCTGTTCTGAGTCAGCGCTTCACGGCCCGCAGCACGACGAACTTCGCGTCGCTCGCGACGACCTCGCAGTTGCCGAAGAGCCGGCGCAGTTTCACGTGGTAGCCGAGGTGGCGGTTGCCCACCACCCACAGCTCGCCGCCCCGCCGCAGCGCGGCACGCGAGCCGTTGAACATGCGCCAGGCGGTCGCGTCGGTCCTGCCCCGGTGGGTGTGGAACGGCGGGTTGTTCAGCACCAGGTCGGCCGTGCCCGGCGGGAAGCCGGAAAGGCCGTCGGCCGCCACGAACCGGGCGGCGGCGTCCGCCCCGGTGTTCGCCCGGAAGGTGGCCTCCGCCGAGGCCAGCGCCTGGTAGGACTCGTCGATGAACGTCACCTCGGCCTCGCCGTTGGACAGCGCCGCGGCGAGCCCGACCACCCCGTTGCCGCAGCCGAGGTCGACCACGTGCTCCGGCCCCGTACGCGCGGGCAGGCTGCGCAGCAGGAGGCGGGTGCCCGCGTCGAGGCGCTCGGCGGAGAAGACGCCGGCGTGGTTGACGACGGTCAGGCCGGAGACCACCCCGACGTCGGCGGGCAAACTGTAGCTCCGCGGCCACGGATCGGCCCCTCGCGCCGGCCCGGGGACGGGCGAGCAGAAGATCAGCCGCGCCTTCCTGACCGCCAGCGAGGTCCGGGTCGGCCCGAGGACACGCTCGAACAGCTTCAGCGTCGAGGTGTGGATCTCGGTGACCATCCCCGCACCGACGACCACCGTGCCCTCGTGCACGTGGGGGGCGAGGCGGTGCAACTGGTCCTCCAGGAGGGCGAGGCTCTTGGGCACCCGCACCAGCAGCACGTCGATCCGGTCCGGCGGCGCGTCCCTGGTCGTGCGCAGCCGTACGGCGTCCGCGTCGAGGCCGTTGCGCTCGAGGTTGGCGCGGGTGGCCTGCTGCCCGAGGAAGGAGTCGCTGATCTGGACGGGCCGGTTGATGGGGCGGTGCGCGGCGAGCGCGGTGACGAGGGCGCCCCACCGGTCGCCCAGCACGACCAGGCTCCCCGACAGGTCCACCGGCCCGCCCTCGCGCTCGTCGAGGTGCCGCAGCAGGTATTCGTCGGCCGCGTCCCACGCGCGGAGCGGGTCGCGGGGGTCCTCGGGGAAGCGGGCGAGGTCGAAATCACCCCGCGCCGTCGTCATACGGTCCATCGCCGCTCAGGCTAGTGCCCCGGCACTAGTGGCGGCGGCGGGCCGTCCACAGCCACATCGCCGCCAGGGCGGCGATCGCGACGCAGCCTCCGACGGCCATGCCGGCGAGGAAGCCCGGCCCGTCGCCGTCCGACGGCCCCCACAGGATCCCGGGCACGACCAGGGCGAGCAGGGCCACGGCCAGCACGAGGTAGAAGCGCCGGCTGAAGAAGACGTTGCGGCCGGGGGCCGCGGGCGGGGAGTCGAGCTGCGCGGCCGGTCCCACGCTGGCGGCCCTGGGCCGCTTGAAGTAGCGCCAGTACATCCAGGTGCCGCAGGGCTCCCAGCCCTCGGGCGCCAGCCGCGCGGCCAGCGCGGTACCGCCGATCGACGGTTCCCTGCGGTACTCCCACCGTTGCGGCCGTTCCGCATCGCGGTGGCTGACGAACCTGCCGAGGTGGTCGACGCGGTCGATCTCCCAGCCCTGGTCGCCGAGCCGGGCCAGCATCTGGCGGTCGGTGAAGATGTCGGCGGTCCACCGCCACTCGGTGGCGTCCGCCGCGTCGGCCTCGGGCGCCCGCGCCGCCAGCAGCTGCCCGGCGAAGTCGCCGACAGGTCCGAACTCCTCCTCCGGGTCGGCGCCGGTCTCGGCGACGTACGCGGCGAGGTCGGCGACGGTGGCCTCGATCTGCGCCGCGGGCACGCCGCCCGCGCGCAACAGGGCCTCCAGCTCGTCGAGGTAGGTGCTCACTTCAACCCTCCCGAGGCCAGCACCGTGCGTACGGACTCGTCGAACGCCAGCCACAGGCGGCCCTGCTCGGCCAGCGTCTGCCGGCCCTGCTCGGTCAGCCGGTAGTAGCGCCGGCCGGGGCCCCGCTCGGTCACCCGGAACTCGGCCGACACCAGACCCGCCTCCTCCAGCCGGTTGAGCACGGGATAGAGCGTGCCGCCCCGAATCTGGCCGAGCCCCGAGCCGGCGAGCAACTTGGCGATCTCGTAGCCGTAGTTCTCGCCCTCCGTCAGGCTGGCCAGCACCAGCAGGTCGAGGACGCCCTTGAGCCAGCTCGCGCGGCGGTCGGTCGCCATGTGCTTCATCCTCGCACGGTAGGAGTACTACCTAGACCGCTTGACCGACCGTCTTGCGGTCGGGCGCCGGCATGCACACGAGGCCCCGGACGTCGATCATGACGTGCACCAGGATCGGCAGCAGCAGGCTGCCGGTGGACAGGTACACGGTGGTGAGCCAGAAGCCGAGGAGGGCCACCACGACCATGCCCTTCCAGCCCTGGTAGAAGTGGCCCGCCACGAAGACCCCCAGGGCCAGGGCGGCGGCCGCGGTGGTGCTCAGGCCCAGGACGCCGACGCCGAACGCGATGAGCAGGCCACGGTAGACGATCTCCTCGCAGACGCCCGCGGTCACCGCCATGGCCAGGCCGTGCCGCCGCTCGCCGGCGGTGCGCGGCATCAGTGCGGCGTAGGCCGCCTGACCCGGTGCGGCACGGCCCGAGCGGGAGAGACGGCGGAGCAGCAACGTGCCGATCACGATGGCGCTGGTCATACCGACGACCGCCGGGGCGACCCGGCCGAGGTGGCCCGGCATCGCGAATCCCAGATCCGCCGGGTCGAGCCCCGGCGACAGCGCCAGGATCAGCGCCGTCACGGCGAGCCAGATCCACTCCTCCGCGATCCACAGCCGGTGCGCGTGCACCAGCGACCGGGGGTCGTGGGCGCGGCGTCGTGCCAGCCGGTCGTACTGACGCTTGCCCAGCCAGGGAGCGGCGAAGGCCAGATAGGCCGTCAGCGCGACCGTCAGGAGCAGACCCGGGGTCGAGAAGCTCGCAGAGATGCTCATGGATTGCCGCCCTTCTTACCTGTGTTGGCGACTTAGACGATAAAGCGAGCTAGTTAGGATTGCAATCTATGTAGCGAACGTCCCATGCGAAACCGGCTCGGAGACGATCAGCGGCTGTGCTAGCGTTCGCGGCATGATGCGCGCCTGCCTGACGACGACGCCGGAGACCGTCCCGGCGCGCTGACACGTACTTTCATCGAAGCCCCGGGGCGAGTGGCCCCGGGGCTTCGTCGTCCGGTCGCTCGCCTCGCCGCAGACGAAACGCGAGGAGACCGCGATGCACGACCACCGCAAGCTGGGCCGCGAGCTCGGCCTGTTCGACACCGACCCGCTGATCGGCTCCGGACTGCCCTACTGGCTGCCCGACGGCGCCGTCATCCGGCACACCCTGGAGAAGTACGTCCGCGACGCCGAACGGCGGGCGGGCTACCGGCACGTGTACTCCCCCGTGCTGGGCAAACGGGAGCTCTACGAGATCTCGGGGCACTGGTCGCACTACAGCGACGACATGTTCCCGCCGATGGACCTCGGGGGAGAGCAGGTCGTGCTGCGGCCGAGCCTGTGCCCCCACCACGCGTTGATCTACCGCTCGCGCTCGCACAGCTACCGCGAGCTGCCGCTGCGCGTCGCCGAGCTGGGCGGCATGTACCGCTCCGAGCTGTCGGGCGTGCTCGGCGGGCTCACCCGCGTGCGGGCGATCCAGCTCAACGACGCGCACATCTTCTGCACCCTCGACCAGGTCGCCGCCGAGGCGTCCGGGGCCCTGGAGATGATCCGGCGCGCGTACGCCGTGCTCGGCATCCGCCCGGTCCGTTACCGGCTGTCCCTGCCGGGGGTCGGCGGAAAGTACGTCGCCGCCCCCGAGATGTGGCGGCGGGCGACCGCCATGCTGACCGACGTCCTCGACCGCTCCGGCCTGGCGTACGAGGCCGTCGAGGGCGAGGCGGCGTTCTACGGCCCGAAGATCGACGTGCAGATCGCCGACGGCGCCGGGCGTGAGGCCACCCTGTCCACCGTGCAGGTCGACTTCCACCAGCCCGAGCAGTTCGACCTGCACTACATCGGCCCGGACGGCGCCAGGCACCGGCCGGTCATGGTGCACCGCAGCATCATCGGCAGCGTGGAGCGGGCCGTGGCGCACCTCATCGAGGTGTACGGCGGCGCCTTCCCCGCCTGGCTCGCCCCCACCCAGGTGGTGGTCCTGCCGGTGACCGAGGCCGAGCTGCCCCCGGCCGATGCGCTCGTACGGCGCTGCGCCGAGCTGGGCCTGCGGGCGGAGGTCTCCGGGCCCGAGCACGGCAGCCTGGGCGCCCGCGTCCGGGCCGCCCGGCTGGCGCCCTACCAGGCGGTGATCGGCGCGAAGGAGGCCGCGGGCGACGAGGTCGCGCTGCGCCTGCGCGACGGCCGCGCCCTGGACGCGATGCCCGCCGCCGAGGCGCTGGCCCGCATCGGCGGTCTCGTCGAGGCCCGCGCCGCCGCCCTGTGGGAGCCCGTGTCGTGACTCAGATCGCGGCGAGTCGTTCGAACAGGCGGGCGGCGTCCGGCTGCTGCCATTCGATCCGGTTCGGATCCTTCGTGTAGGGCCGCCACGGCACGGTCACGTACGAGACCCGGGTGCCGGCCCGCTGCACGTCCCGCGCCAGACCGAGCATGGTGTCGAGGTCGAGCCCCGCGTCCGTGGTGACGGACGTCGCGGCCACGCGGACGAAGGAGGCCAGGGCGGCGGGATCGTCGAGACGCGAGGCCTTGTTCACCATCGTCCGCATCAGGGCGATGTTCCGCTTGATGCGGGCGATGTCGGAGCCGTCGCCGACAAATCGCAGGCGCGCGTACGCCACCGCGGTTCTGCCGTCGAGGACGGACCGGCCTGCGGGCAGCTTCAGCTTCGACTTGGGGTCGTCCACGGCGCGGGGGAGGGTGACCTCGACGCCGCCGAGCGCGTCGACCAGCTTCTCCAATCCGTCGTAGCGGATGGCGACGGCGTGGTCGACGCGCACGCCCGTGGTGCTCTCCACCGTCTTCCAGGCGCAGGTCAGGCCGCCGATCGCGTACGCCTGGTTGATCATGTCCTGATGCGCGGCGACGGTGCGGCCGTCGGCTGACCGGCACTGCGGGATCCGGACCATGGAGTCGCGGGGCAGGCTGACGGCCGTCGCCCGCTTGCGGTCGGCGGACAGCCGCAGGAGGACCATGAGGTCGCTGCGCTCGCCCAGGTCGCCGACGCGCGCGGACGTCGGGCGCCGATCGGAGCCGAGGAGCAGCACGGTCAGGGCCCCGCCCTTCTTGGGCGGACGGTCCCCCGTGGGCGGCGCCACGGTGTGCGCGCCGGTCGTCCCGCGCAGCAGCACGGTCGGCACCACGACCAGCGCGGCGGTGACCACCGCGACCGCCGCGAGGGCGATCCAGCCCGCCCGCCGGCCGCCGGCCCATGGCGTCAGGCGCCGGCGGCGCCCGCCCGCCGTCTCGTCGAGCAGGCGGCGCCGCTGGCGGGCGAGGCCGGCCGGGGGCTCGTGCTCGAGGCCGCGGCCGAGATCGCGGAGCATCGTGAGGTCGTCCATGGCTACTCCTCGTCCCGCAGCGGATTGGTGTGGCCGAGCGCCTCGCGCACCTTGCGACGGGCCCGGTTCAGGCGTGAGCGGACGGTGCCCACGGGGATGCCGAGGGCCTGCGCCGCCTCGTCGTACGACAGGTCGGCCCAGGCGATGAGCAGCAGGACGTCGCGGTCGCCCTTCGACAGGCGCGCGAGCGCGGCGGCCAGCAGCGGGCGGACGGCCGTCGCGCGCACGCCGTCCTCGACCCGTTCGGCGGGGGACTCCGCGACGTCGTCCAACGGGCTGCGGGTGAGCGCCCGATAGCGGGCGGCCTCGTCTCGATGATGCCGGGAGACGAGCTTGCTGACGATGCCGAACAGCCAGGGACGGGCGTCGGGGCGGGTCAGGTCGTAACGGTCCCGGCGGCGGAAGGCGACCAGGAACGTCTCGCCCACCAGGTCCTCGGCGACCTCAGGACCGAGGCGGCGGGACACGTAGCGGTAGAGCATCGCCGCGTAGCGGTCGAACAGCGCCGCGAACGCCTCGGGCCGCGCCCTGGACTCGGCGATCAGGTCCGAGTCGAGGCGTGGGGTGGCAAGGGGGATCATCAACGACACCATGGCATCGAGCCGGCCTTGGTCGTGCGTGACAGATCAGGCCCTGCTGCACGCGGCCCAGGCGGCGCCTCGCAGCGTTGTCGCCCCACTCGCGGGGATTCCTCGCAGGCTCGGAATCTCCGCGAGGCCCGGAGTCGTCGCCCGGAGCTCCGCTCCGACCTCCCCCTCCGCCTTGCGATGCATCCACCTGGATCCGCGCTCACGACGGGCAGCATCTGTCACGCACTCCCTAACCCTTCGAGGATCTGACAGCCATGTCTCGCCACTTGTCGCGCTGCGGGTTCACGGTATGGGTTCACGGTATGGACGGACGATACTCGCCCACGTATAGTCGCGTACGAGTATCAGGATGGGTGAACACGATGGCCGGACGGCGGAAGGTGAATGTGGAGGGGACCGTACGGGAGGGGGCGCACCCCGAGCGCACGATCTACCGCATCACGGACGCCGGGCGGGCCGAACCGGCCGGCTGGGTGCGCGAACTGGTCGCGACTCCGGAACACGAGCAGTCAGGCGTCCAGGCGCGTCTTTCGGCGGGTGGGGTGCTTCCGCCGGAGGAGCCGGCCCGCCTGCCGCGCGCCTGGCACGAGTCCGGGCAGATGCCGCCCGAGGTGGCCGAACTCGCGGAAAGGGGCCTCACGGAGACCATGAAGAAGATCTCGCAGAGGCAGGCGCCCGGCATGGAGGGCGCGATGGCCCGGTGGTACGCGCGGCAGCGCGCCTCGGCGCCCCAGATCGCCGCCGTACGGCGGTACGCGGCGCAGGTCACCGCCGGCCTGCCGGCCGGGGCGGCCGTCCTGGAGGTGGCCCCCGGGCCCGGTTACCTGGCCGTCGAGATGGCCCGGCTCGGCTGTGCGATGACCGCGATCGACCTCAGCCGCACGTTCGTGGAGATCACCGCGGAGAACGCCGCCCGGGCCGGAGTGCGCGTCGACGTGCGGCAGGGCGACGCCGCCGGCCTCCCCTATCCCGACGGCTCGTTCGACCTGATCGTCTGTCAGGCCGCCTTCAAGAACTTCGGGCGGCCCGGCGGCGCGCTGAACGAGATGCACCGGGTGCTGCGTACCGGCGGCACGGCGGTGATCAACGACATGAGCCGGGAGGCGTCCCGGGCCGCCATCGACGAGGAGGTCAGGGGGATGGGGCTCACGCCGCTGAACTCCCTGTTGACCAAGATGCCGCTGCTGGCGCTGCGCCGTCGCGCCTACTCCCGGGCCCTGTTCGCCCGCCTCGCCGCCGAGAGCGCGTTCGGGACCTGCGAGATCCGCACGGAGGGGATCAGCGTCGAGGTCCGGCTGACCAAGTCGGCCCGCTAGGTGTCCGCGAGCCCGGGATGCGGCGTTCCGGCCCCATCCCGGGCCCTGATCAGACGCACGTGGCCGTCACAGCGACGCGGCGGGCACGCCTGCGGGCTCCTCGTCGACGACCCGCAGCCGGCGTACGCCGGGGGCCAGCAGCGCGGCCAGCGTGACCAGGATGATGATCGCCCCGCAGACGACCAGCGCGGGCCGCGGCCCCACCGCGATGGCCACCGGCCCGGCCAGCAGCAGGCCGAGCGGCCCGAACATCAGGGACCCGAGCGCGTCGTAGGAGCTCACCCGTGACAGCGACTCGGCCGGGATCTCCCGCTGCATGGTGGTCTGCCACAGCACGCCGAAGATGTCGAAGCACACCCCCATCACGAACGCCCCGCCCACGACCGTCCACAGCGGCGCGCTCAGGCCGAGCAGCACGTACGGCGCGGCGGTGGGCAGCGTGAGGAGCGTCGCGACCAGGATGGGCCGCCGGGGCCGCAGGCGCAGCGTGACGACGACCCCCACGATCATGCCGACGGCCTCGCCCGCGAGGACGGCCGACCAGGCGGGCGCCCCACCCAGCGACTGCTTGGCGACAAGCGGTCCGAGCACGCCGTGGGCGGCCTGCAACGCCATGACCAGGACCGAGAACTGGGCGACGACCACCCACAGCCACTGCCGTGAGACGAACTCGCGCCAGCCGTCCCGCAGTTCGGCCAGCACCGAGTGCCCGCCGCCGGCCGCGCGCTCGGCGGGCGTGAGGCGCAGCAGCGCGATCAGCACGGCGGCCACGGCGAACATCGCGCCGCTGGCCGTCAGGGCCCACCCGCCTCCCAGCAGGACCACGGCCGCGCCGCTCAGCACGAGGCCGGCGACGCGGGAGATGTTCTGTCCCAGTCCCAGCAGCGCGTTCGCGGTCTGCAGCCGGTCGGCGGGCACCACGTCCGGGATGATTCCGGTGAGGGCGGGGAACAGGACCGCGGCGGCGACGCCGCTCACCGCGCTCGCGGTCACGAGGGCGGGCAGCGGTGTCCAGCCGGTGAGCATCATCGCGGCCAGGCAGAAGTACGCCGCCGCGTTGAGCGACTCCCCCGCCATCATGACCCGGTGACGCGGCAGCCGGTCGGCGATCACTCCACCCACGAGCATGAACAGCACCATCGGCAGCGCCTCGGCGGTGAGCACGGCGGACAGCGTCGTGGCGGTCGCGCCCGGGAGGCCGAGCACGCCGAAGGCGAGGGCCACCGGCGCGAAGGCGGTGCCGAGTACGGAGATCGTCCGGGCCGCCAGCAGCAGGGCGAACCGCCGATCCCTGAGCAGGCCGAGATCACGGCGGAGGCCAGGCATGAGAACGACTCCGGAGGACGCGGAACACGGGGGAAGGGGTGACATCCCATCGTGCCGCCCCCACCCGCGCCCGTCACCTCATTTACCGCGGCTCGGCGGAATAGCGGTGGCACCTGCCGTCGAGCCAGGCGCGGTAGTCCGCGGTGTGGCTGGTCATCACGCTGGTAGGAGCCCGTTCGAACACGGCCTGCCACCGTGGCACGTTGAGCTGCCAAGGGGGCGGTGGCTCGTCCCATTTGACGCCGTCGGCCCACTTCGCCGCCGAACCTCGCAGATGTTCCGGCAGCCGGTCGGCGAGCCCCGCCTCGATCCACTCGTCGTGGGAGTAGACGAGGATCGGCTGCTCGTCCTGCCGTTCGACGATGGGATCGATGATTTCCCGCCACGCGGCGGCGCCGTACTCCGGGTCGGCCAGGACGGGCTCGGCGGAATTCTTGATCTCCAGCAGCGCGATCAGCCCCCGGGCGCGGACGTGGTCGAGCCACTCCCGCAGCGCCGGCACGCGCTCACCCGCGTACGGCCCGCGGGCGACGCGGCGGTCGCGCAGGTCGCCTGGCCCGTCGGCCCACCCGATGTCGCGGATCTCCTGCCGGGGACCGGTCAGCCCGTTGGTCGTCCTGTTGTGCCACATGACGGCCTTCGTGCCCTGCCGCGTGAGCTGTACGTCGGCCTCGACGCCGTCGGCGCCCCACGAAGCCTGGTCGTCGACCGCCCGCAGCACGTTGGGCTGGCGGATCATGTCCTTGGCCTTGGCCCCGGCGCTCTTCGGGTAGCCGCCGTGGCCGATCACCAGCGGACACGGCGGCAGCTCCGCCGCGGGCGCGGGTGCGGGCACGGCGAGCAGCGCGACCACGAGGGGCAGCGCGATCCCCGCCGATGCCCTGGTCATCGCCCGTCCTCCCCAACCGGCCTGCCCAGATCGGCTGGCCCAGATCGACCAGCGCATTGTGCGCGGCCGTCAGGGGAGCGTGCGGCCTGTGCCGCGCGGGCGGACCCTTTCTTGACGACAAGGGGGAGCGTTTCAGACGAGCTGGGCGGCCTGGAGCCCGGAGTAGACGCCCGGCCTGCGGCTCAGGTCGTTGTGGGTGCCCACCTCGGCGATCCGGCCGTCCCGCATCACGACGATGCGGTCGGCCGTACGGATGGTGGACAGGCGGTGGGCGACGACGAAGACCGTGCGGCCCGCGACCAGGCGGGCGAGCGCCTGCCGGATCAGCGCCTCCGACGCGGTGTCGAGTGCCGAGGTCGCCTCGTCGAGGATCAGCACCCGCGGGTCGCGGACGAGCGCGCGGGCGATGGCGAGCCGCTGCCTCTGGCCGCCGGACAGCCGCGCGCCGCGCTCGCCCACGATCGTGTCGAGCCCGTGCGGCAGCCGGTCGATGAACTCCAGGGCGTTCGCGTCGCGCAGGGCGGCCCGCAAGGTCTCCTCCGGCACGTCCCGCATGCCGTACGTGACGTTGTCGCGGATGCTCCCCTCGAACAGGATCGACTCCTGGGGCACCACGGACAGGAACCGCCGGTAGGTCCGCAGGTCGAGCTCCTCCATGTCCCTGCCGTCCAGCAGGATGCGGCCCGAGGTGGGGCGAAGGAAGCCGATCACGAGGTTGAGCACGGTCGACTTGCCCGCTCCCGAGGCCCCGACCAGGGCGATGGTCTCTCCGGGGGACACGGTGAGGCTGAAGTCGTCCACCGCGGGCCGGTCCGCCTCGTAGGCGAGCGACACCGACTGGAACTCGAACTCGCCGCGGACCGCCGTCACCTCGGCCTTGCCGTCGTTGTTCTCCAGGTCGGGCGCCTCGAGCACCTCGCCGATCGAGCGTACGGACTCCAGGCCCTTGCTGATCACGGGCGTCAGGCTCATCAGCGTGGTGACCGAGGTGGTGAGCGTGGTGAAGAACGTGCTGAGCATGACCACGTCGCCGGCCGTGATCGGCATCACCTGGTAGTAGGAGATCAGCGCGGAGCCGGCCAGGAAGCCCGCGGCGAGCACGTTGAGCGTGATCCAGGCCATCGCGCCGAACCGGCCGTTGAGCAGGTCGAGTCGCAGGCCGGTGCGCAGGACACGGGTGAGCGTGCCGTCCATGCGGTGCAGCGCGTCCTGTTCCAGGCCGTGGGCGCGGGTGATGGGGATCAGGTGCGTCATCTCGGTCACGCGCGCCGACAGCCGCTCGACCTCCTGCCGGAAGCTCTCGTTGTCGGCCCGCAGCCGGTTGCGCATCCGCATGACCAGGACCGCGGCGGCCGGGACGACGAGCAGGAAGACCGGCAGCGCGGCCGGCACCCGGAAGGCGATCACCACGAGACCGCCCATGAGCATGGTCACCGCCGCCAGGCCGCTGTCGGCCGTCTGCTGCACCATCTGCTCGACGCTCTCGACGTCCCTGACGACCTTGGTCTGCAGCACCCCGGCGCTCACGCGGGAGTGGTAGCCGATCGACAGGTGCTGCATCCTGCGGCACAGCGCCGACCGCAGCCCGGTGCCCACCTGGCGGATCGCGCCGTGCAGGCACCGTACGTACAGCAGGTGGCCGGGGAGGTTCAGCAGGAGCAGGACGAGCAGCACGGCCATCGACGTCAGCAGGTCGGCGACGGGCGCGTGCCGGACGAGCGCGTCGATGACGTTCGCGGTGACCAGAGGGAGAAGCCAGGTCGGGCTGTGCTTGACCGTGAAGGCCACGACGGCGAGGACGAGGCGGGGCCGGTGCTCCCGGAAGAGGTAGGCCAGCGTGCGGAGCGGGTGCTCGCCCCGGTATCGATGGTCCAGAGCGTTGTGCGGAAGCACCATCCCGACAATCCCCCTACCGAAACCGAGAAGGGTAAAAAGTTCTTAAAAGATCATAAGAGCTGACATGGGAGCCTGCCCAGGGACAGAAGGAAGGCGTGGGGAGAGCAAGGGCGTCCCGTGCCTATCCTGAAGGGCGGAGGGTAGCCTCATCGGGAAGGCAAGAGCGATCCTCCCGAAAGTCCGCTCTTGTGGATGCCTCGCGGAAGGTGGCCGGCGGATTCAATGAGTGGAGGTGATCGCATCCTGCGGCTTACTCCTGTGAGCGGTCCCTCTCTCGACGCGGGCGAATCGTCCCCCGAAGCGGTGGCCGGGCTGGTGCAGGCCATGCTCGATGCGATCGCGATCCAGGGCGTCTGGCTGGTGCCCATCCGCGACCAGGCCGGCGCGATCCGCGACTTCGAGGTGTGCGCGGCCAGTCCCGAGGCCACGGACGTCCATGACAGGACCGGCAAGGAGCTCGTCGGCCTGCGCACGCTCGAGGCGTATTCGGGCGTCGCCGGCTCCCCTCTGTGGGACGCCTACCTCCGCGTCATGGAGACCGGGGAACCCGAGGACGTCGATCCCTACGTGCACCGGGAAGACGGGGGCGGCGTGCCTCGTCTGTCGACCTACGGTGTCCGCCTCGCCCGGCTGCAGGGCGGCCTTCTCGTCTCCTGGGTGCGCCACGACAGGGAGGAGCGCCTGTCGGCCCGGCTGCTCCACACCGAGCGCCTGGGCCACCTCGGATGGGGACACTGGAGCCTGATCACCGGCGAGGCCGAGTGGTCCGACCAGCTCTACGTCATCCACGGACGGGACCCGGCCGAGGGACCGTTCGCGCTGGAGTACTACCGCGAGATCGCCCACCCCGACGACGTCCCGGTCGTCGAGCACGCGCTCACGACGCTGAGCGGCAGCGGCGGGCCGCACGAGTTCGACATCCGCATCCGCGTCGGTGACGAATACCGGCACATCAGGGTGACGGCCGAGGTCAGCCGGGACGCGAACGGGCGGCCCGTCGAGATCCACGGCGTCGTGCAGGACGTGACCGACTGGCGCAGGACCGCGGACGAGCTCGCCGAGGTCACCCAGCGGCTGGAGGAGGAGTCGCAGCTCACCGCGCGGCTGCAGAGCATCATTCTGCCGATGCAGGACTCGGTGCCCGGGCTGCAACTCGGCGTGCGCTACTTCCCGGCCGAGACGGCGCCGCTGGGCGGCGACTGGTACCAGGCCATCCACCTCGACCACGGGGAGGCGCTGCTGGCCGTGGGCGACGTCGCCGGGCACGGCCTTGCCGCCGCCTCCGCGATGGCCAAGCTGCGGCACGCGATCACCGGGCTGGCCTTCGCCGACCACGATCCGGCGCAGATCCTCGTGGCGCTGAACCGGCTGCTCCGGCGGATGCGGCCCGACGTGCTCGCGACGTCGGTCGTGGCCCGCTACCGCACCAAGGACCGCACGCTGAGGTGGACCCACGCGGGCCATCCGCCGATGCTGCTAGTCAGGGGGACCAAGGTGCACCGGCTGCTGCACCCCGGCGTACTGCTCGGCGTCTTCGAGGACGTGAGCTACAGCTGTGCCGAGATCCGGCTGGAGCCGGACGATCTACTCCTCATGTTCACCGACGGTCTCATCGAACGCCCGGGGCGGGACCTGTTCGAGGGCCTTGACATCCTCAGCGCGGCGATCGCCGAGACCGTGCCGAAGGTGCCACCGCAGGATCGGGTGGCGGCGGTCATGGAGACCCTGGCCCCGAGTAACACAGGCGACGACACCTGCATCCTGGTCGCGCGTATTCTGCCGAACTCCTTGGAAGTGTCCTGATGTCTGACCTTCACAACATCTCGACAGCCGAGACCACGTTCGCCGCCGAGAGCAGCGGAAGCATGGGAGTGCTGACGGTGCGGGGGACGCTCGACTTCACCACGCACGAACCGGCCACCGAGTTCTTCGACAAGGCGTTCGCCCAGTTCGGGCCGCACCTGGTGGTGAACCTGCTCGAACTGGACTTCCTCGATTCCAGAGCGACGGGGCTGCTGGTCACCTGCTGGAAGCGCGCGCTGGACGAGGGAGGCTGGCTGGGACTCGTCGCGGTCGAGCACGGCGCGGCCCGCGCGTTGTGGATCACCGGGCTGGCGTCGCACGTCCCGGTATTCCCCACCGTCGCGGACGCCCTCTCCGCCGCGCCGGCTCCCGACGCCGAATAGCCCGCGAGCCGTCGTCCCGAGACCGTCACCTGGCGTCCAACTCCTCCTCACATGCCCGCCGCGGGCGGATAGAGCCCATGAGCGGGGGTAACACCCGAGAAGTCGGCCGTGGAGGGGGCGAAGCCATGAAACGTCTCGTTGCCGGAGCGGCGGCGCTCGCGGCTGCCGGCCTGGGGATGGCGCGATGGGCGGCCGCGCGTGGCCGGGTGCCGGCCGCGGCGAAGGACCCGCTGGAATCCAGCCGCTGGCTGGGCGTCACCGTCAACCGGCCGCCGGACGAGGTCGCCCCGGCCGGGCACCTGCCCGAGCCGCTGGCCCGGGTGGACGCCGAGGTGCGGATGAACCTGGCGCCCGGCGACCGGGGCACGGAGATCTACGCACGGCCGAGGGAGCACCTGGCCGGCGCCGAAGGCGTCCTCGCCCGGCTGCGGGGTGAGGATCCCCGCACGGAGATCCGTACGGCGCTGCGCGAGACGAAGTCCCTGCTGGAGACCGGCGACGTGCTGCGCTCGGACGAGGAGATCGCGACGACCCGGCCGACCCTGCCGGGCAAGGTCCTCGACATGGCGCTGGGACGCGCCTCCGAAGGGGGGCGGCTGTGAAGGCGCTGTGCTGGCAGGGCGTGAACGAACTGTCGGTCGAGCAGGTGCCCGACCCCGTGATCCTCAACGCCCAGGACGCGATCGTGAAGGTGACGGCGAGCACCACCTGCGGTTCCGACCTCCACCTGCTCGGCGGCTACATCCCGGCCATGCGGGCCGGTGACGTCATCGGGCACGAGTTCATCGGCGAGATCGTCGACGTCGGCCCCGAGGTGAGCCGGCACCGGCCGGGCGACCGGGTGGTGGTCTGCTCGATCATCGGATGCGGCCGCTGCTGGGCCTGCCGTCACGACGAGTGGTCGCTGTGCGAGAACAGCAACCCCAACCCGGGCGTCACGGACCTGATGTGGGGCGGCACGACCGCGGGCATCTTCGGCTACTCCCACGCGATGGGCGGCTTCCGGGGCAGCCACGCCGAGTACATCCGGGTGCCTTTCGTGGACTACAACGCGTTCATGGTTCCCGAGGGCGTCTCGGACCTGGACGCCCTGTTCGCCTCCGACGCCGCCCCGACGGGCTGGATGGGCGCCGAGCTCGGCGGCGTACGGCCAGGAGACGTGGTCGCGGTGTGGGGGTGCGGCGCAGTCGGCCAGATGGCGGCCCGGGCCGCCATGCTCCTCGGCGCCGAGCGGGTCGTCGCGATCGACCGCTACCCGGAACGGCTGGCCATGACCGCCCGGCACGTCGGCTGCGAGGTGATCGACTACACGAACACCGACGTCACCGCCGAGCTGCGCGAGCGCACCGGCGGTCGGGGCCCGGACGTGTGCGTCGAGGCCGTCGGCATGGAGGCCGACAGCACCGGGATCCAGCGCGTCTACGACGGCGTCAAGCAGCGGCTGCGCCTGGAGCAGGACCGCCCGATCGCGGTGCGGGAGGCGATCCACGCCTGCCGCAAGGGCGGCTCGGTGTTCGTGCTGGGGGTCTTCGCCGGCTTCGTGGACAAGTTCCCGCTCGGCGCGCTGATGAACAAGGGCCTCACGCTGCGCGGTGCGCAGCAGCACGGCCAGCGGTACATCCCGAAGCTCCTCGACCGCATCGCGAAGGGCGATCTGAAGACCTCCTACCTCGCGACGCACACGATGACGCTCGACGAGGGGCCCAAGGGCTACGACATGTTCAAGCATAAGAAGGACGGCTGCGTCCGCGCCGTCTTCCGCCCCTGGGCCTGACCTGTGGGAGAGCGCCCGCCGCCCCCGTGAGGAGGCGGCGGGCCGGTGATCTCAGCGTACGGCCGGGGCGGCCAGCCGTTCCGCCTCGTGGTGCAGTGCCTCGATGAGGACGAGCTCCAGGCGGAGCTTGTCGTCCACGAGGCTCTCGAGGACGTCCATCCGGGCCTCCTTGTTTCCAAAGACGTCCCGCGGCGCGCGACGGTTGACCATGGCGCGATGCGAATCCGGACGAAATGTGGCGATGCGTCCCGCCGATCGCGCCGTACGCCGGTTACCCAGGACGGACGCGACATCACTCACATGAGTCACAGAAGTCGTGTGAAAAACAAAAAATCCACCCCGGAGCGGAGTGGACGGAGGCGTGCTGCACCACAGAGGCGGGGTGCCGTATAGTGAGAGATTCCCGATTATCTGAAAGTCAGACGCTCTCACTAGGAGTTTATCACAGGAATGGGTGACCGTCAATCCGACTCCGCTCGCGCCGAGGCCCTGCGGATCGAGCAGTCTCATGTCTCCATGGTGTACGGCCGCCTCGACATCGCCCGCGAACGGGCCGAGCGCGGCATGCGGGAAGTCCTGGCCCGCGGCGGCGCGGGAACCCGGCAGGCCGTCGTGGAGCGGGAGGTGGCGGCGGCCGAGCACGCCCGCCGCCTCGCGCAACTGTCGGCCGTCGAACGCGGCCTGTGCTTCGGCCGCATCGACGACGCCGGGGGCGAGACCCTCTACATCGGCCGCATCGGGTTGCGCGACGACGACCACACGTCCGTGCTCGTCGACTGGCGGGCCCCCGCCGCCCGGCCCTTCTACGTCGCCACCCCCAGCGACCCGGGCTCCCTCGTACGCCGCCGGCACCTGCACACGCGACACCGCGACGTCGTGGGCATCGACGACGAGGTCTTCGACCTCGACCGGATGGCCGACGGAGACCGCCGTACGCTCGTCGGCGAGGCCGCGCTGCTCGCGGCGCTGCGCCGCGGGCGCACCGGACGCATGGGCGAGGTCGTCGCCACCATCCAACGCGAGCAGGACCGGGTGATCCGCTCCGGCCTGGCGGGGGCACTCGTCGTGCAGGGCGGGCCGGGCACGGGCAAGACCGTCGCCGCCCTGCACCGGGCGGCGTACCTGCTCTACACCCACCGCGACACACTGGAGCGGCGCGGCGTGCTCGTCGTCGGTCCCAACGCGACGTTCTCCCGCTACATCAGCCAGGTGCTGCCCGCGCTGGGCGAGACGCAGGTGGTGCTGACGAGCATGGGCGGGCTCCACCCCGGGGTGGGGGCCACCGCCGAGGACGAGCCGGCCGTCGCCGTCGTCAAGGGCGACCCGCGCATGGCCGGGGTGGTCGAGGAGGCGGTCCGCGACCGCGAGCGGGTGCCCGAGGACGACCTGGAGGTGAAGATCCCCGTCCGCACGTCGGTGCGCGGCGGCGTGGAGGTCGTGGTCGAGGAGATGACGCTGCGGGTGGACCACGCCACCTGCCTGCGGGCCCGCGACCGCGCCCGCGGCCTGCGACGGCAGCACAACATCGCCCGCTGGACGTTCGTGGACCGAATGCTGCGGGCGCTCGCGCGGGACGAGGCGGCACAGCTCGACCGGCCGCTTGAGGACGGCGACCTGCGGTACGCCGCCACGACCCTGTGGGAGCACCGGCCGGTGCGCGACGCGCTCGACGCCCTGTGGCCGGAGATCACCCCCGAGCGGCTCGTCCGCGAACTCCTGTCGGACGAGGAGCGGCTGCGCACGGCGGCCGGGCCCTACCTGACGGAGGAGGAGCGCGCGCTCCTGCTGCGGCCCCGCGAGGCGCCGTGGACGGTCGGCGACGTCCCCCTGCTGGACGAGGCCGCCGAACTGCTCGGCGAGTACGACTACGGAGCGGGGGCCAGGCGGCGCCGCGCGGAGGACGCGCGCCGCGAGGAGGAACTGTACGCGCGGGAGGTCCTGACCATCACCGACGTCGACCCGGTGCTCGACGCGACCCTGCTGGCCGGCCGCAACCGCGAGGACGGGCCGTACGTGACGACGGCCGACCGGGCCGGCCGCGACCGCACCTGGGCGTACGGGCACGTGATCGTGGACGAGGCGCAGGAGTTGTCGGCGATGGCCTGGCGGACGGTGATGCGGCGGGTCCCGGCCCGCTCTCTGACGGTCGTCGGCGACATCGCCCAGACCGGCTCGGCGGCGGGCGCGCGGTCGTGGGGCGAGATGCTCGACCCGTACGTGAAGGGACGCTGGCGGGAGGAGCGCCTGCTGGTCAACTACCGGACGCCGGCCGAGATCATGGAGGTCGCGGCCGACGTGCTGCGCGCCGTGGCGCCCGGGGAGGAGCCGCCCGAGTCGGTCCGGTTCGGCGGCGCCCGCCCCCGCGCCGTGCCCGCCGACGGCGCCGACCTGCGGCTGCTCGTGGAGTCGGAGCTGCGCGAGATCGGGGAGGGGCGGGTCGGCGTCGTCACGCCGGACGCCCGGCACGCGGAGGTCGCCGCGCTGTTCCCCGAGGCCGTCGATCCCCTGGACAGCCCGGTGGCCGTCCTCACCGTGCGTGGCTCGAAGGGCCTGGAGTTCGACGCCGTGGTGGTCGTGGATCCCGAGGGCATCCTGCGTCAGTCGCCGAAGGGCGGCCAGGACCTGTACGTCGCCATCACCCGGGCGACCCGGCGGCTCACGGTGGTCCACGAGGACCGTCTCCCCGCCGTCCTGCACCGCCTGGAGACCCCCTAGACGCGGGAGACACAATACGGCCGGCGTTGGGGGAACGCCGGCCGTACTGGTGGCTGTGAGGGACGTGCTAGGACATTTTTCCCGAGATCTCGTCGGCGGCCTTGTCGGCCTTCTCGCCGACTTCCCCGGCCTTGTCTCCGACCCACTTGCTGGCGTCGGAGCCGGTGTGCCGCATGCTCTCCCGCATCGTCTCGGTCCAGCGCTGGGCGTTGTTGCGGTACATCGCCACACCCACCGCGCCGATCGCGACGCCGCCCAGCAACGCGACGACCGGCCAGCGCCTGCGGGTCTTCCTGGCGCTGCTCACGTCGATCCGGCGGGCCAGCTCGGTCAGGAACGCGCTCACGATCGGAGCGATCTGCTCCTCGACCGACTGCGCCGCCTGGTCGAGCTTCGGCGCCGCCCAGATCCTGGCGTCCTCGATCCGATGGCTGGCGAGATCCCGTGCGGTCTCCGCCACCGGGCTCATCCGGCCACCGGCCTTCGTCGCCTGTTCTCTCATCCTGCTCAGCCACGTTTGCGGGATGACCACTTCAGCGCGGCGCCTTCTGTTCATTGTCAGGGACACGATCAACCTCCCCAATCGACGGGGCCCCGGAACGACCCCTTCCCGGATGGTCGTGGCTCAATCACGAGCGGTGCTTGAAGGCATGCTCGATACCCTGTTCACCGGACAACTAACACGAGCTACCAAAGGGGGCGGCCCTCGTGGCTGACAACCTCATCGCGAATCTGCGCACGAACCACGGCACGATCCGCGTGCAGCTTTTCCCCAACAAGGCGCCGAAGACCGTGCGCAACTTCGTCGAACTCGCCGAGGGCACCCGGGAGTGGACCCACCCGGAGACCGGTGAGAAGCAGACGAACGTCAAGCTCTACGACGGCACGATCTTCCACCGCGTCATCAACGGGTTCATGATCCAGGGCGGCGACCCGCTCGGCCAGGGCATCGGCGGCCCCGGCTACGACTTCGACGACGAGATCCACCCCGAGAACCAGTTCAACCGGCCCTACCTGCTCGCTATGGCGAACGCGGGCAAGCGGTTCGGCAAGGGCACCAACGGCTCCCAGTTCTTCATCACGGTCGCGCCGACGCCGCACCTCAACCAGGGACACACGATCTTCGGTGAGGTGATCGAGGGCACCGAGGTGGTCGACGCGATCGCGAAGACCCCCACCGGCCGCAACGACCGGCCGGTGAACGACGTGGTCCTCGAAGAGGTCACCATCGAGCGGTCCTGACGCCGCCCCTTCCGGCGCTCCGGAGACGCCTCGGCCCCGCGAACACGCGGCCGGGGCGTTTCCGGCTTATAGGCTGGCTGGTGGATGCGCCCCCGCACAGGGCCCCGCCCAGGAAGGACCCCATGACCTCCCAGCCTCCGCCGCCCCCGCAGCCGGGGGCGCAAGCCGTGCCCACCTGCTACCGGCACCCCGAGCGCGAGACCTACGTCCGCTGCCAGCGCTGCGAGCGCCCGATCTGCCCCGACTGCATGCGTGAGGCGGCGGTCGGCCACCAGTGCCCCGAATGCGTCCGCGACGGCAGTCGCGAGGTGCGGCAGGCCCAGGCGACCTTCGGCGGTGCCGCCGTGGCCACGCCCCGCGTCACGTGGACCCTGCTGATCCTCAACGTGCTCGCGTACGGGGCCGAGGTCCTGCGGCCCGACGAGGTCGTCCAGCGGTTCGCGATGTGGTCGCTCGGGGTCCACATGGGCGAGTGGTGGCGGCTGATCACCAGTGCCTTCCTGCACTCCCCGCCGCCGTCGTTCTGGCACATCCTGTTCAACATGTGGGCGCTCTACGCCCTCGGCCCCGAGCTGGAGCGCAGGCTCGGCGCCGGCCGGTTCGCCGCGCTCTACCTGCTGTCGGCGCTGGGCGGCTCGGTCGCCATCTACCTGTTCGGCACGTCGGCCGTCGGCGCCTCCGGCGCCATCTACGGCCTGTTCGGCGCGTTGTTCGTCGTCGCCCGCAGACTCGGCTACGACGCCCGCGGCGCTCTCTGGCTGATCGGCATCAACGTGGTGCTCACGTTCGTCGTGCCGGGCATCAGCTGGCAGGGCCATCTCGGCGGGCTCGTGACCGGCACGATCCTCGCCGCCGGCTTCGCCTACGCTCCGCCGCGCAACCGCACCCTCGTACAGGCCGGCGTCGCCGCCGCGGTGCTGGTGGCGCTGGTCCTGCTCGTCACCATGCTCCCGCCGTACGGCCTGCTGGAGGGCGCCTTCACCTGACGCTCCCCGCACCGGGCTGCGTGATGCGGTCGAGCCAGCGCCGGAGCAGGGCGGTCTCGACCGGCTCGAGGGCGTCGGTGCCGGCGAGGTCGAGCTGCGCGCGCAGGCGCAGCGCGGCCTCGTGGAGGGGATCGGCGTCCTCCCGCACGGTCGCCTCGGTGAGCACGTGCGCGAACACGGCGTCGCGCATGCGGTGGGACAGCGCCGGGTCGTCGAAGAGCTCCGGACTGGCGATGTGGTCGAGCGCGGTCCCGACGCTCGCGGACAGGATCAGCCGGGCGGCGAGCGGCGGCTCCACTTTCAGCGCGCCGATCGCCGCGCACCGTACGAGCGTCGCCTCCAGCAGCTCGAACACCCGGTCGCGAGCCGTGGACCGGGACCACGGCCGAGGCGTGAACATGAGCTGGTAGAGGGCCTGGTTCTCCCGGGCGAACGCCATGTGGCCGTCCCAGCCGGCCCGGAGGTCGGCCACCGGGTCGGTCGTCCGCTCCTGCGCCGCCTTGAGCGCGGCGTAGCGCTCGTACCCGTGGTCGGCGACGGCGTCGAGGAGCCCTCGCTTGTCGCCGAACAGCCGGTAGAGCACGGGCTGGGTCACGCCGACCGCTTCACAGACCGCCCGCGTGGCGATGTCGTTGTCCGTGGACGTCGCCAGTTGCTTCTCCGCGGCCTCGATCATCGCCGCGCGTAGGGTGTCCGCACCTGCCATGTAACCAATGATACGGAAGTCCGCTAGCGCCGATACGGATATCGTGCTAACGTCTGTCACGTAACGTCGATACGGACAAGTCGTATCGGCGATATAGGCAAGGGGGCTCTCCAATGAGTGATCAGCGCGTGGCCGTCGTCACCGGCGGCTCCCGCGGGATCGGCCGGGCGGTCGCGACGACGCTGGCCGCGCGCGGCTTCGCCGTCGTCGTGGGATACCAGGGAGCGGCCGCGGCCGCGGCCGAGGTGGTCGACGCCGTCACATCGGCCGGCGGCCGGGCGATCGCGGTGCAGGCCGACGTCGCGGACGAGAACGCGGTCGCGGCGATGTTCGAGGCGGCGGAGAAGCAGTTCAGCGGGGTCGACGTCGTCGTCAACTCGGCGGGGCGCCTGTCGCTGTCCCCGATCGCCGACCTCGACCTCGACGACCTGGACGCCCTGCACCGCACCAACATCCGCGGCACCTTCGTCATGGCGCGGGAGGCCGCGCGCCGCGTGCGCGACGGGGGAACGATCATCACGATGTCCACGTCCGTCGTGGGGCTGCAACTGCCCACCTACGGGGCGTACGTCGCCAGCAAGGGCGCCGTCGAGGCGATGACGCTCGTGCTCGCCCGCGAACTGCGGGGGCGGCAGATCACGGTCAACGCGGTGGCGCCCGGCCCGACCGCCACCGAACTGTTCCTCGACGGCAAGGACGAGGCCACCATCGAGCGGATGGCCAAGCAGCCCCCGCTCGAACGACTCGGCACCCCTGAGGACATCGCGGAGGTCGTCGCCTTCCTGGCGAGCCCTGCGGGGCACTGGATCAACGGGCAGGTCGTGCGCGCCAACGGCGGCATCGTCTGACCCCCGCCGCAGTCGCCGCCACATTCCGGCCCGGAAACGCCCGAAACAACCCGAAAGGAACGACCATGCCGTTCGCCAACCTCAAGGTGCCCGCCGACACCCTGACCCCCGAGTCCAAGAAGAAGCTCATCGACGCCGTCACCGACGCCTACGCCGACGTGTACGGCGAGCGGGCCCGGGCGACCACCCTGGTCCTTCTCGAAGAGGTGCCGGACGGCGGCTGGGGCCTCGGCGGCAACGTCCTCACCGCCGAGATGCTCGGCCGAAGCTGACCCTCCTCGCGGCCGGGCCGGGCATTCGTCGCCCGGCCCGAACCCGGCGCCAACCCGGCCGGGGGGCCGCTCGGCGCCTGCTGCCCACAGGCTGTGGATAAAGGCTGTGGAAAGAATCTAAAGAAAGCAGCCTAACGCCACTTCGTCGAGAGTACGACGCCGACGATGATGAGCCCGAAACCGATCAGCAGGTTCCAGTTCGCCAGGCTGGAGATGCCGGGAACGGTCGGCGCGATGTAGTAGATCGCGATCCAGGCGATACCGATGATCCAGCAGACCACCATGACGGGGGCGAGCCAACGGGGGCTGACCTTCACCGTCTGAGACTTCTGCGGCGGCGTGTAAACGGCCTTCTTGCGGGTCTTCGACTTGGGCACGGGAGCTTCTCCTGGTGGGTACCCGCGCGGTCGTGCGGGCTGGTGTCAATAGCGTAATCGCTGTGGCGGTGAAGTCCCGAGCAAGGATAGTCGGCGCGGACCCCACCGGGCGATCCCCCATGCGGGATTGCCGTACGCTGAAAGTCCGATTTCCGCTCGGCACACCCAGCCACCCCGGTGAAGCGGGAGACATCTATGAGCCCGATCCGGGTGCTCGTGGTCGACAATCACGACAGCTTCGTGCACACGATCGTGCAGTATCTGCGCGGCCTGGGCGCGGACTGCGACGTACGGCCGCGCGACCACGTCGCCGTGGGCGACGCCGACGGCTTCGACGCCGTGCTCGTGTCACCGGGGCCCGGCACGCCGGAGGCCGCCGGGGTGTCGGTGTCCCTCGTACGGCACTGCGCCGAGCGCGGCCTGCCACTGCTCGGGGTCTGCCTCGGCCACCAGGCCATCGCCGTGGCGTACGGGGCCGCGGTGGACCGCGCGCCCGAGCTCATGCACGGCCGCACCAGCCTGATCTCCCACGACGGGCGGGGCGTGTTCCGGGAGCTCCCGTCGCCGGTCACGATGACGCGCTACCACTCGCTCGCCGTGGTCCCCGGCACCGTGCCGGACGCGCTGGAGGTGACGGCCACCACCCCGGACGGCGTCATCATGGGCCTGCGCCACCGCGACGCCCCCATCGAGGGCGTGCAGTTCCACCCCGAGTCGGTCGTGTCCGAGCACGGCCATCGGCTGCTCGGAAATTGGCTCGCGCAGATCGTGTAACGCTTTCCGCTCTCGTTACGACTAGAAGAGTGAGGGCTTCCGCCATTGCCCCCGAGTGGCGGAAGCCCTTCCTCATGCCCGGCGCCGTTCACCCGGCCGACCGTATGCGGCGGCCCGGCCGGAACGCCGGCGAAACGCCGACGGCGGCCACCGCCTCGCGGTGACCGCCGTCCACTCCATGTCGTCAGTTGCCGAACGGGTTGTCCCCGCCCTCCCCGGGCGGCCCGATCTGCACGCCGCCGCCGTCTCCGCCGCCGTCACCACCGTCTCCGGTGCCGTCACCGCCACCGTCTCCAGTGCCGTCCGTCGGCGTGTCGGTGGGCTCGCCGGTCGGCTGCTGCTGCTGCGACGGGCCGCTGGAGACCGTCAGCGTGATAGTGGTGCCGGGGTTGAGCTTCGCCCCCGACTGCGGCGACTGGTCGATCACGTTGCCCTGCGGCACCACGTCGCTCGGCTGCTCCGAGGTCTTGACCTTGAAGCCGGCGCCCTTCAGCGTCTGGGTCGCGTCCTCGAGTGTGAGGCCGACGACGCTCGGGACCTCCGTCATGTCCTTGGGCACGTACAGCCGGACCAGGGCGCCCTTCTCGACCTTCTCGCCGCCCTTGGGGCTGCTGTCGAAGACCTTGCCCTGCTCCTTGGTGGAGGCCTTCGGCACGATGCTGACCTTCAGATCGAGCGCCTCCAGTTCGGCCCTGGCCTCCTCCGGCGTCTTGCCGATCAGGTCCTCGGGGACGATGACCTTCTCCTCGCCCTTGGACACGACGACGGTGACCGTGGCCCCGCGGTCGGTCTGCTCGCCCCCGGCGGGGTCGGTGCTCACGACGGCACCCTTGGGGACGTCGCTGTTGTACTCCTCCGGTCCGAAGGCGACCTTGAATCCGGCCGCCTGCAGCGCCTGCTCTGCCGCCGCCTTCGTCTGGTTCGTCACCCTCGGCACCTCGACCTTGTCGGCCGTGGAGGATCCGCCGGACCCGAGGAACGCGTAACCGACACCGATCATGGCGCCGATCACCACCAGCGGGATCAGGATCCACAGGGTGGTCTTCAGCGCGGTGTTGCCGCCGCCGCTGCGCCGCCGCCCGTCGTACCGGCCGCCGCTGCGCTCCTCCTGGGCGTACTCGTAGTCGGGGATGGCGCGGGTGTTCTGCGTCATGGGGGCGCCGCCTGCGGTGGTCATCGTCCGCGTGCGGTCCGCCGAGCCATACCCGTTGTACTGCTGGGTGGCCATCGCCATCGTCTGCGGGTCGACCGGCATGCCCGACAGGGCCCGCTGGATGTCGCCCCGCATCTCCGTGGCGCTCTGGTAGCGGTGGAGCGGGTCCTTGGCCATCGCCTTGAGCACGATCGCGTCGGCCCACTGCGGGATCTCGGGGTCGATCCGCGACGGCGGGATCGGGTCCTCCCGCACGTGCTGGTAGGCGATCGCCACGGGTGAGTCGCCGGTGAAGGGCGGCTGGCCGGTGAGCAGCTCGTACAGCACGCAGCCGGTCGAGTAGATGTCGCTGCGGGCGTCCACACGCTCGCCGCGGGCCTGCTCGGGGGACAGGTACTGCGCGGTGCCGATCACCTGCGCCGTCTGGGTCATCGTGGCGGCGGAGTCGGCCATGGCCCGGGCGATGCCGAAGTCCATGACCTTGACCTCGCCGTTGACCGTCAACATGATGTTGGCCGGCTTGATGTCCCGGTGAACGATGCCGCCCCGGTGGCTGTAGTCCAGCGCTCGCAGGATGCCGTCCACCAGCTCCATGGCCCGCTCAGGCAGCAGCCGCCGGTCGGCGCGCAGCAGGTCGCGCAGCGTCCGCCCGTCGACGAACTCCATCACGATGTACGGCACGGGCGTGCCGTCCATCATGTCCTCGCCGGTGTCGTACACGGCGATGATCGACGGGTGGTTGAGCGAGGCGGCGGACTGCGCCTCACGCCGGAAGCGCGCCTGGAACGTGTGGTCCCTGGCGAGGTCGGAGCGGAGCGTCTTGATGGCGACGACACGGTCCAGCCGGATGTCCCGGGCGCGATACACCTCGGCCATGCCGCCACGCCCAACGACGCCATCCAGCTCGTAGCGTCCGCCGAGAAGTCGTGGCTGAGTCATTTCCTGCACTGTCCCTTGCCGTTCATCGTGGGGTGCCACCGGTCTCCATCATCGACCCCTCTTCTCATCACTCCCCCTCATCCGGAGGGTTCGTGTCGGGTGGGGCGTCCGTAGGGGGCGGAGTCTCACTGGTTTCCGTGGCCGGGGTGGACGTCGGAGTCGGGGTCGAGGTCGGGGACGAAGCCGGTGTGGGCGTCTGGGTGGTTGATGCCGACCTGCTTACGGTAGCCGACGGAACGGCGCTCGGCTCGTCCGACGCCGCCGGAGCAGTCGGCCGATGCGTCCGCGGAACCTCTGACCTGTTCGTACGTGCCGGCGACGGCGATGGCGACGGCGAGGGGGACGGTGAGACGGGCGCGGCCGTCTCACCCGGGTCCGGCGGCGATTCGCCGGTATGGGCGGCGGTGAAGGCCAGGACCCCGATGCCCACGGCGGCGGCGCAGCCGGCCGTCGCGAGGAGCAGGGTCGCGGGACGGCGGCGCCGCCCGCCGGTCGGCCCCTGACCTCCGGGGCGCCGGGTACGGGCGTCGGGGGCGCCCGCGGGAGCCCTGCGCGGGGCGGCCGGGACCGGGCCCAGCGGCGCGGTGGCGCCGGGACGCGGGGTGTCGGCTCCTGAGGGCTCCCCCAGGGGCGCCGTCAGGCCGGGCGCGGCCGGAGGGATCGTGCGGCCGGCGCCGCCTGCCGCGGGGAAGCCCTGGGGGTCGGTCAGCGAACCGAGGAACGCCGTCGAGGCCGCCGTGCCCGCGAGGGTCTCGCGCAGCACCCGCACCCTGTCGAGGAGCACCGGCCCGGTCTCCGGCCGCGCGGCCGGGTCCTTGGCCAGCATGGCCATCACGAGGGCCGCCACCGGCGCGGGCACGTTTCCGGGCAGTGGCGGGGGCGTGTCGTTGAGGTGCCGCAGCGCGAGCGCCACCGGGGTCTCCGCCGTGAACGGCGGGCGGCCCGCGAGGCATTCGTAGGCCACCACCCCGAGCGAGTAGACGTCGCTCGCCGGGGTGAGGGTGGTGCCCGACGCCTGCTCCGGGCTCACGTACTGGGCGGTGCCGAGGATGGTGCCGGTCGCGGTCAGCGGCGCGGCCTCCAGCGCGCGGGCGATGCCGAAGTCGGTGATCTTGACCTGGCCGGTCTCGGTGACGAGCAGGTTGCCGGGCTTGACGTCGCGGTGGATCACCCCGGCGCGGTGGGCCGCGTGCAGGCCCCGGGCGGTCTGCTCGACGAGGTCGAGCGTGACGTCCGGCCCGAGCACGCCGTTGCGGGCGAGGATGGCCGACAGCGGCTCGCCCCTCACCAGTTCCATCACGAGATAGGCCAGGCCGTCGCCCTCGCCGTAGTCGAAGACCTGGGCGATCCCGGGGTCGGTCAGGGCGGCGGTGATCCTGGCCTCGGAGCGGAACCGGTCGCGGAAGGTGGCGTCGCCCGCGACATGGCGGCCGAGCAGCTTGATCGCCACCTCCCGGCCGAGCAGTTCGTCGTCGGCCCGCCAGACCTCGCCCATGCCGCCCGCGGCGATGGGGGAGGTCAGCCGGTACCGCCCGCCGAGCACCGTGTCCGTCACTGTCCGAGCACCGCCTGCATGACGTCGTGGGCGATCGGCGCGGCCACCGCACCGCCGGTGGCGTCGTTGCCGGCGCTGCCGGACTCCACGAAGACCGCCACGGCGACCTTCGGGTCCTCCACCGGGGCGAAGGAGATGAACCACGCGTGCGACGGCTTGCCCGGCAGGGTCTCCGCCGTGCCCGTCTTGCCCGCCACGGTGATGCCGGGGAGCTTGGCCGCGCCGCCGGTGCCGTGCTCGATCACGCCGATCATCATCTTGGTCAGCTCGCCGGCCACCTCGGGGGTGACGGCCTCGTCCAGCTCGTCGGGGTCGGTCCCGTCGATCTCCGCGCCGTCCGGCCCCATGATCTTGTTGACCAGGTACGGCTTCATGACCGTGCCCTGGTTGGCGATGCCGGCCGCGACCATCGCCATCTGCAGCGGGGTCATCTGGTTGCTCTGCTGGCCGATCGCGGTCTTGGCGAGAGCCGCCTTGCCCTCGTCCGGGCCGATGTTGCTGGCCGCGACGCCGAGGGGGATCTCCAGCGGCTGGCCGACCCCGAACTTCTCGGCCTGCTCCTTGAGCTTGTCGTAGCCGACGTCCATGCCCATGATGGCGAACGGCGTGTTGCAGGAGATGGTGAGCGCCTGCACCAGCGACGCCCGGCCGCCGCACGACTCGCCGTGGTAGTTGGGCAGCGAGATGTTCGTGTCCGGCAGCGGCAGCGAGTCGGGCGCGTCGACCTGCGTGTTCTCGTCGCGGGAGGTGTCGTCGCTGAGGTAGGCCGCCGAGGTGACCGTCTTGAATGTGGACCCCGGAGCGAACGTCAGGTCGATGGCCCGGTTGAGCAGCGGCTTGTTGTCGTCCTTGTCCAGCTTGTTGTACGCCGCGTTCACCTTGGCCTTGTTGACCTGGGCCAGCGGGTTCGGGTCGTACGACGGCACCGACACCATCGCGAGGATCTTGCCGGTCTTCGGCTCGAGCGCGACGACCGCGCCGCGCTTGCCGGTGCCGGCCAGGTCCTTGTACGCGATCTCCTGGGCCTTGGTGTTCAGCGTGAGGTCGACGCTCGCGCCCTTGGCGGGCTTGCCGCTGACCATGTCGATGGCCCGGCGGACCACCAGGTCGGGGTGGCTGCCGTCGAGGTAGCGGTTCATCGCGGCCTCGATGCCCGAGGCGCTCTCCGGCGCGAACCAGCCGACGACATGGGTGAACGGCTTGCCCAGCGGATACTCGCGCTCGAACCGGAACGTCTTGTCCCCGCTGTCCACGGTCTTGGCGAGCGTCGTCTTGCCGTTGTCGGCGGTGATCCAGCCGCGGTCGATCGCGTACCGGGCGTAGAAGCCCCGGACGTTGCGCGAGTCGGTCCGCAGCCCGTCGGCCTTCACCGTGCCGATGTAGGTCACGTTGGCCATGAGCAGGCCGAACATGAGCAGGCAGGCCACGGAGACGCGCTTGAGCGTGCTGTTCATCGCTGCATCACCTGCGTGAGTCCCTCGTCCTGGATCGCCTGCGGCGGCGGCCGGCGGGCCGCGTCGGACATCCGTACGAGCAGGGCGATGAGCATCCAGTTGGCCAGCAGCGCCGAGCCTCCGGCGGACATGAACGGCGTCACGAGACCGGTCAGCGGGATCAGCCGGGTCACGCCGCCGACGATGATGAACAGCTGCCAGGCGAGGATGAACGACAGGCCGCCCGCGAGCAGCTTGGTGAACGGGTCGCGGGCGGCCAGCGACGTGCGCAGCCCCCGCTCGACGATGAGCGCGTAGATCATCAGGATCGCCATCAGGCCGGTGAGACCCAGCTCCTCGCCCGTCGCGGTGAAGATGAAGTCGGAGAACGACAGCGGGATCAGCTTGGGGTAGCCCTGGCCGAGCCCGGTGCCGAGGATGCCGCCCGAGCCCATGGCGAACATGCCCTGCATGAGCTGGTAGCTGCCGCCGCCCGCGTCGTACAGCGCGGGGTCCTCCGCGTGCAGCCAGACGTTGAAGCGGGCCTCGACGTGACTGAAGACCTGCCCGGCGAGGAAGGCGCCGCCGACGAACAATAGGATGCCGATGAGCACCCAGGAGGTGCGCTGGGTGGCGATGTAGAGCATCGCGATGAACGCGCCGAACAGCAGCAGCGAGGTGCCGAGGTCCTTCTCCAGGACCAGGGTGGCGATCGCGAAGCCCCAGGTGATGAGCACGGGCCCGAGGTCGCGGGCGCGGGGCAGGTCGATGAACAGCAGCCGCCGGCCGGCGAGGGCGAGCACGTCGCGCTTGGCTACGAGATAGCCAGCGAAGAAGACGACGAGGGCCAGCTTGGCGAACTCACCGGGCTGGATCGAGAACCCGCCGATGCGGATCCAGATCTTGGCGCCCTGAACCTCGCTCAGCGACCCGGGCAGCAGCGCCGGGATGGCCAGCAGCACCACGCCGACGAACCCGGCGGTGTAGGTGAGGCGCTGCAAGGTGCGGTGGTCCTTCAACACGATCAGGGTCGCGGAGAACATCACCACGCCGAGCGCCGTCCACATGAGCTGACTCGTCGCGGACGCGCCGGGCTGCCCGGCCTGCTCGATCCGGTAGATCATCACCAGGCCGATGCCGTTGACCAGCGTCACGAGGGGAAGCAGAAGAGGATCGGCCCACGGCGCCCACTTGGCGAGCACCAGGTAGGCCGCGAGCATCAGACCGCCGAGGCCGAGGCCGTAGCCGAGCATGCCGGACGGGATCTTGCCGTTGATCCCGAGCCCGACGCCGGCGTACGCGCCCATCACGATCAGCACGGCGAAGGCGAGCATGCCCAACTGGGCGCCGCGCCGCTTCGCGGTCATCGGTACGGGCGTGGCTTCGACAGCAGTCACTTACTGGACCTCGTGGGGGTCGGCGTCGACTTGGCGTTCGGCGTGGGCGTCGCCGAGTCGCCGAAGCTCTTGATCCTGGTTATCCCGGTCTGCAGGTTGTCGACCGGGATGCCGCTGCGGACCTGGTCCTGCTGCACCGCCGGCAGCGACGAGACGCGTACGTGGTCGGTGTAGGCGACCTTCTTGAAGGACACAGGCCCGACCTCCGCGTCGACGCCCTGGAAGACGACGAGCTCGTCTCCCTGGGCGCCTATGTAGAACTGGCTCTGGGTCCACTGGTAGCCGAAATAGCCACCGACCCCGAGCGCGGCGGCGACGACCAGCACCCCGACGGCCACTTTCGGACCCGATCGGCCTTTGCGCGAACGCCGCGCGGAGGCCTGGGCCTCGCGCACGGGTTCGTCGTCCAGATCGTCGTCGGTGAGCACGGGTTGGGGCGCGGTGACCGTGGTGGCCCGGCCCGCGGGGGTGTCGGGCGGCGCCGAGCGGACCCGGCCGGAGCCGGCCGCACCGACGACCGCCGCCACCCCCAAGGGGGGCTGCAGGTCGTCCACCTCGATCACGTCGGCGACCACGCAGGTGATGTTGTCCGGCCCGCCGCCCCGGTTGGCGAGGTCGATGAGCTGCCGGACGACGTCCTCGGGATCGTCGATCGTGGTCAGGGTGTGGTGCAGGGTCTCGGCGCTGACCACCGTGGACAGGCCGTCCGAGCACAGCAGGTAACGGTCGCCCACCTGGGCCTCCCGGTCCTGCAGGTCGGGATCGACCTCGCCGCTCCCGTCCAGCGCGCGCAGCAGGATCGAGCGCTGGGGATGGTTGGCGGCCTCCTCCTGGGTGATCCGCCCGTCGTCCACCAGTGACTGCACGAGCGTGTGGTCGTGCGTGATCTGGTACAGCTCGCCGTTCCTGAGCAGGTACGCGCGGGAGTCGCCCACGTGGACCAGCGCGAAGCGTGAGCCGCTCCAGAGCATCGCGGTGAGGGTGGTGCCCATGCCCTTGAGGCTGGGGTCCCGGGCCACCATCGCGTGCAGCTGGTGGTTGGCGTCCCGGACCGCCGCCTCGATGGCGCTGAGCAGGTCACCGCCGGAGGCGTCCCGGTCGAGGGACGACAATGCGGCGATGGCGACCGAACTGGCCACCTCGCCGTGGGCATGCCCGCCCATGCCGTCTGCGACGGCCAGCAGGCGGCCGCTGGCGTACGCCGAGTCCTCGTTGCCTTCACGGAGGAGCCCGACGTCCGAGCGAGCGGCGTAGCGGAGTGCGATGGTCATTTGCGCAATTCGATGACGGTCTTGCCGATGCGGATCGGAACTCCGAGGGGCACCGGGGTCGGGCGGGTCACTTTAGAGCGTTCGAGGTACGTGCCATTGGTGGAGCCGAGATCCTCCACGATCCACTGGCCGTCCTGGGGGAAGAGCCGGGCGTGCCGGCTCGAAGCGTAGTCGTCGCTGAGAACCAGCGTGGCGTCGTTCGCCCGGCCGATGGTGATTGGCGTCTCCGTGAGGTTGATGATGGTCCCTTGCAGGGGGCCACCGGTGACGATCAGCTGGCGGGGTTCGCCCTTCTTGGGCTTGGAAACCTGTCGGGGCTGCTTGACCGGTTTGCGTGTGGGCGCGGGAGCCGTACGCGGACCGAACAGGTCTGTCCGGATGACGCCGACCGCGGCGATCACGAAGAACCACAGCACCGCCAGGAAGGCGAGCCGGATCAGCAGCAGCGTTAGCTCGGACATGGACCGTTTGTCTACCTCTAATCGCGCCTGAACACCAGTGTCGTGCGGCCGAGCGTCACCCTCGTCCCGTCCTGCATCTCGATCCTGCGGATCGGCTGGCCGTTGATGAAGGTGCCGTTGGTCGACCCCAGGTCCACGAGCACGACCTGCGGCCCTTCCACTCTTAGCTCGGCATGATGCCGTGATACGCCGGGATCCACCAGCCGAAGATCACAATCGGTTCCGCGGCCCAGCAAAGTGACCGGTGTGGTCAGCTCGTACGAGCGCTGGCCCTGGGGGTCGTCCTGGGTGGAGACGAGCAGCCGGGGGCGGCCCTGGAACGCGCTGGGCCGGCCGGCCGGCACGTCGCTCGGCGGCTGACGGATCTCGTCCTGCTCGACCGTGGCGCCCCGGATCACCCCCGACCGGATGCGGAAGAGCCCGACCGCGAGGTCGTCTGCGGTCTCGAAACGCACCCGCACCGGCCCGACGAACGAGTAGCCCTGCTCCTTGGCGTACTCCCGTGCGAGAGTGGCCAGCTCGTGGCCGATGCTGTCGGCGTACACCTCCAGCCGCTCGCTGTCGGTCGTCGACAGCTCCACCACGAAGTCGTTCGGCACGAGCGTGCGACCCTGAGCGACGATCGCGGCGCGCTCGTCCATCTCCCTCTGCACGGCGCTGGCAACCTCGACCGGCTGGAGATCGGACTTGAACGCCCGCGCGAAGGCCCCTTCAACCAACCCTTCGAGCCTGCGCTCGAAGCGCTGAAGGACTCCCACCGGACACCTCCCTTCCATTGCCACTATGGTCGCGACCGCTCCGGTGCTGCACTGAGCCCCTTCGCATCGTCGTTTAGAAGGATCGTATCCGGGTTCGTAAGCACGGGCGGATACGTGCTAACCTTTCCAGGCACCCAGAGATGGGGACCAACCGCAAGGGCAAGTGGCGGAATGGCAGACGCGCACGGTTCAGGTCCGTGTGTCCGAAAGGACGTGGGGGTTCAACTCCCCCCTTGCCCACCAAGAACAGGCCTCGCTTGGCAGTCGCCCGGCGGGGCTTCTTCTTTGTGTGATCCAGTGGGGCAACGCCCTGGAACCCCCGGGCAGATGAGCGGCCTCGCTTGGCAGTCGCCCGGCGGGGCTTCTTCTTTGTGTGACCCAGTGGAGCAACCCCCTGGGACCCCCGGGCAGATGGGCAACCTCGCCTGGACGCAAGCGAAGCCTCCACGTCCGGCCTCCCCTCCCGGCCCGTACGGCACGGGCCCTCCTGGCGATGTCGCGGCGGGGGCCCCGAACATCGGGGCCCCTCCGTCGCGCACTGCACATTCTCAGGAGGCCGCCTTTCAAACCACTTTCCCCGCGCTTGCAGGGGCGACCTTTACCTTCTGTCCCAGTTCGTGAGCACAGGGGTCTCGCGATGGAAGATTTTCGGTGAAGCCGCAGGCGCGGGGCCGCGCCGTGACGTCCCAGGTCGGCGCGCCCGCTCACGCGACGGGCGCGCCGCTCCCGAACGACGAGGGAAGACGGCGGGTCTGAGCGCCTCGATGAGCGAAGCGGGAGACACAGTCGTCAGGCGACGAGCAGTTCGCCGACCAGAGTGGTGAGATCGATCACACCGACGGGCGTGCCGCCGGCGTCCGTGACGAGCCCGAGCTGCGCGCGGGCCTCCTGCAGCAGGGTCACGGCGTCGGAGATCGTGGTGTCCTTCGCCATGCGGGGGACGGGGGTCGCCAGCTCGCCTGCCCTGTGTCCCGGCTGAAGGACCGCGTCGCGCACGTGGAGCACGCCGACCACGTCGTCGGGGGTGACGACCAGCATGCGCAGGCTCCCGCCGCGCGCGGCCGTCCGGCGTACGAGCAGGTCGTCGGCGTTCGCGGGCACCGAGGACGCCTCGCCGACGGGCACCATCAGCCGCTCGACCGGCTGGGAGTGGACCCGTAGCGCGCGGGTGAGCAGGTCGTGCTCGTCGCGGTCGAGCATGCCCATCCGGCCCGACTCGGCGACCAGCATGGCGAGCTGGCGGGGTGTGCGGGTGGTGGCCAGCTCGTCGCGGGGCCGCACGCCGGCCAGCCGCAGGATGCCGTTGGTCAGCGCGTTCAGCAGGGCCAGGATCGGGCGGACGAGCCAGGCGAAGCTGCGGAACGGCAGCGCCAGCCCCATCGCGGCGCGCTCGGGGTGCGTGAGCGCCAGCGACTTGGGCGCCATCTCGCCGACGACCATGTGGAGGAACGTCACCAGGGCGAGCGCCACGACGTACGCCACGGGCGTGCGCAGCGTCTCCGGCAGCAGCGTGAGCACCGGCTCCATCAGATGCTCGATGGAGGGCTCGGCGACCATGCCGAGGCCCAGGGAGGCCAGTGTGATGCCGAGCTGCGCCCCGGCGAGCATGAGCGACAGCTCGCGCCCGCCCCTGACCGCGGCGCGGGCCGTGACCTTGGCCAGCCGGCCGCCGCTGACGGCGATCTCCTCCAGGCGGTGGCGGCGGGCGGAGACCAGGGCGAACTCGGCCGCGACGAAGAACCCGTTGACGGCGAGCAGGACTATGCCGAGCAGAACGCCGGTGAGAGAGTTCATGCGGGCCTGCCCTGGAACAGTGCGGAGAACAGCTCGGGGGCGTAGTCGGCGCCGCCCGCGCCGCGGGCCGCCGCGCGGGCCTTCTCCCGCTCCGGCCGCTCCTCCGCATCCGCGTCCGTCGGCGCCTCGGCCGGTGCGTCCGCCGGCGCCTGCGTCGACACCCGCACCCACTCGGGGACGCGGCGGCGCACGCTCAGGACCGTGAGCACGGCCCGCTCGGCGTCGTCGTCCTCGTCGTCGAAGAGATGGGGCTCGGGCACGAGGGGGGAGACGACCTGGTCGCCGGGCTCGGCCATCCGGCCGAGGAGCGCGAGGACGAGACCGGCCACGGTCTCGTAGTCCTCGCTCTCCGGCAGCCGTACGTGCGTGGCGCGCTCGACCTCGTCGAGGCGGAGGGTGCCCGGCACGTCCCAGACGCCCTCGCCGTGCCGTACGACGCCGAGCGGTTCGGGGTCGTTCTCGTCCACCAGCTCGCCGACGAGCTCCTCGGCCAGGTCCTCCAGCGTCACCACGCCGGCCAGCCCGCCGTACTCGTCGATCACGCAGGTGAACGTCTCACCGGCGGAGGTCATCCGCCGCAGCAGCTCGGGCAGCGGCAGGGTCGCGGGGACGAGCAG
The DNA here is from genome assembly GCF_030268985.1 of Microbispora sp. NBRC 16548. Taxonomy (NCBI): domain Bacteria; kingdom Bacillati; phylum Actinomycetota; class Actinomycetes; order Streptosporangiales; family Streptosporangiaceae; genus Microbispora; species Microbispora sp. NBRC 16548. The sequence continues at coordinate 39,499 of NZ_BSSF01000019.1, read as the reverse complement.
CGGCGCGCGGGTGATGCCGCCGACGAGCCCGCCGGAGGGAGAGCCGGCCTTCAGATACTCGGGCAGCCCGGCCACCCCGACGACGTCGTCGGCGTCGGTGCCCAGGACCGGATAGCGGGAGTGACCGTGCGTGCGCAGGGCGTCGAGGAACTCGTCGACCGGCCACTCGGCGCGCAGCGAGACCACGCGCGGGCGGGGGACCATGACGTCCTCGGCGGTACGGTCGCCGAACTCCAGCGCACGCTCCAGCGTGTCGGCCAGCCGGGGCGGCAGCTCGCCGGCCGCGGCCGACTCCGTCACGATGCGCGACAGCTCCTCGGGGGTGGCGCCGTGTTCGAGCTCCTCCACGGGCTCGATGCCGAACAGGCGCACGAGCCGGGTGGCCGCGGCGTCGAACAGGCGGATGACCGGCCCGGCGACCACGAGATAGACGTGCGTCGGGCGGGAGAGGACCTTCGCGACGTCCTCGGGCCGCGCGATGCCGAGGTTCTTGGGGGCCAGCTCGCCGAGGATCATCTGCACGACGGTGGCGATCGCGACGCCGAGGGCCACCGCGACACCGGGGACGGCCGAGCCGGGCAGCCCGGCGGCCTCCAGCGGGCCGCGCAGCACGCCGGCGATCGCGGGCTGGGCGATGAAGCCCACCAGCAGGGTGGTGACGGTGATCCCGAGCTGCGCGCCGGAGAGCATGAACGACAGCCGTCCGGTGATGTCGAGGGCCCGGCGCGCCGCGCCGTCGCCGGCCGCCGCCTGCTCGCGAAGGGTGCCCCGGTCGGCGGCCACGAAGGCGAACTCCTGCGCCACGAAGAATCCGGTGGCCAGGGTCAGAAGGAGGACGGCCAGGAGGCCGAGGGCGGCGCTCATCGGGCGCCCGCCGTGCGATCATGAGATCCCGTGCCTGGGCACGGGCAGGTACTCCAGGGGTCCGGAACGGACACGACGATCCTTTCGCGTGGTGGTATACCACCGTAACGGCTGGAATCTCTCCTGTGTTTCCCGGCAGCCTTTACTGACTGCTTAGAGGGCGTCTGGGTACCGTGAAGAAGGGGACGCATCGGCAAAGACTTTCGCCGCTGCGGTCAAAGCAGTCGCAAGGACACTGAGGGCTGGGGGTTCACGTGGCCGACGAGGACGAGGCGACCCGTGCCTATCGGCGTGCGGCCCAACCCCCGGCAGCACCGCCCCCGGCTGCCCCGTCCCGGACGGCACAGCCTCAGCCGGCGGCTCCGGCGGGGTCCGGCAGGGAGGACACGGTCCCCCGCGCCCGGTCCAAGGTGTACGGCAAGCCGCGTCCCGGCAGCGCCCCGGTCCGCCCGCTCGGCGGGAGCAGGCACGAGGCCGGGGACCAGGGAAGCGCCCCGCACGGCGGGGGCGGCGGGCCGACGGGCCGCGACGGCTCCGTGCGCGGCGGCGGACGCGGACCGCGCCGGACCGGCAGGATCGTCCTGCGGGTCGTCGTCGTGGTGGTCGTGCTCCTGCTCGTCGCCGCCGTCGCCGGATATTTCTGGATCGGCTCCCGGCTCCGGCCGGTCGAGTCGCTGAACGACTACGACGGGCGGCCCGCCGAGACGCCGGGCCAGGACTGGCTGCTGGTCGGGTCCGACAGCCGGGCGGGCCTGACGGCCGCACAGCGCAAGAAGCTGGCCACAGGGAAGGCCGTCGGCAAGCGCACCGACACGATGATGCTGCTGCACATCCCCGAGAGCGGCCGGCCCACCCTGGTCAGCCTGCCCCGTGACTCGTACGTCCCGATCGAGGGGCACGGCAGCGGCAAGCTGAACGCGGCGTACGCCTTCGGCGGCCCGGAGCTGCTGGCCAAGACGGTCGAGCGGGTGACCGGCATCCGAATCGACCACTACATGGAGATCGGCTTCGGCGGTTTCGTCGGCATCGTGGACGCGATCGGCGGGGTCAACATCTGCGTGAAGCAGGACATCAAGGACCCGAAGGCCGGGATCAACCTGAAGAAGGGCTGCCAGGACATGGACGGCGGCACCGCGCTCGGCTACGTGCGCACCAGGGCCACCGGCGCCATCCCCGACTTCGAGCGCACCCAGCGGCAGCGCCAGTTCTTCTCGGCCGTCGTGCAGAAGGCCGCGAGCCCGGGCACGCTGATCAACCCGTTCACCTCGGTCCCGCTGGCGCTGAGCGCGGCCGACTCGGTCTCCGTCGACCCCGGCAGCGGCCTGTTCGACCTGCTGTCGGTCGGCATGGCCATGCGCGAGGGGCCCGTCGCGACCGCCGTGCCGATCGGCTCGCTGCCGACGATCGGCGGCCAGGCGGTGGTCAAGTGGGACACCCAGAAGGCGCTGCGCCTGTTTGAGGCGCTGGCCGCCGACAAGCAGGTGCCCAAGGACGTCATCACCAAGTAGGGGGACCGCCGCTCGCGCGGGCGCACGACGTGCGCGGCACGAGCGGCAGGGGTCAGCTCCCCGCGGTGGCGGCGACCGTCGCGGCGGTGGTGGCGGCGGCCACGGCGGCGTGGATCGAGGCGATCGTCTTGCGGACCGCCTCGGCGGTCCACTGTCCCTCGGCGATCTCCTTGATCCGGCCCTTCTGCGCGTCGGGGAACGCCTTGCGGTCGAGCTTGGCCGCGTGCATGACCGCGATCAGGACCGCCGTCCGCTCGTCCGGCTCGGCTCCGGCCAGCACGTTCTGGACGCGCTCCCGCACGCCCTGCTCGTGGCTCGGGTCGAGCTCGGGATAGCGCGTGGTGGGGAAGATCCCCAGGATCTTGCCCTCCTGCTCGCTCAGCACGCCCCGGGCGGCCAGACGGGTCAGCAGCCGCTTGCGCAGCCTGCCCGCGCGGAGCTTGCCCACCCACCAGTCGGCCTTGCGCGGACCGCGCTCCTCGGCGATGCGGGTGAGCGCCGCGTCCAGCTCCTCATCGCCCACCGGGGTGGGATCGACGGGCACGACCTTCGCGCCGTCGAGGTCCACCCGGCGGCGTACGGCCAGATCCGCGAGCAGGGCCCCGGCCAGGGCGCAGTCGAGCTCCACCGACCCGATGATCGGCTTGCCGGTGTCCTCCCGGTAGGCCAGTAGCAGCACTTCCTCGGCGATCGTCAGTGTCACGCAGTCGAGCCTAACTCGCGGATTACGGTCACAATGAGCCCTTATGGGAATCTCTGCGGACCTGCACGCCATCGGGCGGCCGATGCTGGACGCCCAGCTCGCGCACCCGACCGTACGCGGCATCTCGGCGGGCGACCTGCCCGAGGCGGTCTTCCGGTCATGGCTGGAGCAGGACTACCTGTTCCTGCTCGACTACGTCCGGGTGTTCTCGCGGCTGGCCTGGCAGGCTCCGGACGCCCACCTCGGCGACCTGGTCGACCTGGCGTACGCGACGTGGCACGACGAGCTCGACCTGCACCGGTCGCTGGCGGCCGGCTTCGGCGCCGACCTCGACGGTGCGGTGAAGGGCCCGGCCTGCGCGGCGTACACCTCGTTCCTGCTGGAGTCGGCGGCGGACTACGGCGAGGGGCTGGCGGCTCTCTACCCCTGCATGTGGGGCTACTCGACGCTCGGCCGGATCCTGGCCGCCGACCCGCCCGCCGAACCGCGCTATCGGGCCTGGGTGGACACCTACGCCGACCCCGGGTTCGCCGCCCTCGCCGCGCGTATCGCCGTCATGATCGACCAGGCGGCTCCGGGCCCGGCACGCGCCCGGGAGCTGTTCGTTCGCGGCATGGAGCACGAGCTCGCGTTCTGGGACGTCCCCTAACCGGCCGGGTTAGTGTGAGGGCATGCCGGAGCTGCCCGAGGTCGAGGCGCTCGCCGAGTTCCTTCGCGAGCACGCCGTCGGCCATGCCGTCGTCGGGGTCGACGTGACCGCCTTCCAGGCGCTCAAGACGGTCGACCCGCCCGTCACCGCGCTCGCCGGACTGCTCGTCACCGGTGTGGCGCGGCACGGCAAGTTCCTCGACGTCGACTGCGACGGCCTGCACTTCGTCACCCATCTGGCCCGCGGCGGCTGGCTGCGCTGGCGCGACGACCTCACCGGCGCGAAACCGGTGCGGCCGGGCAAGGGCCCGCTCGCGGTGCGGGTGCGGCTGTCGCCGGGCGAGGACGGCCGCGCCCCCGGGTTCGAGCTGACCGAGGCGGGCACGCAGAAGCGCCTGGCCGTCTACGTGGTGCGCGATCCGGAGGACGTTCCCGGCGTCGCCGGGCTCGGGCCCGACCCGCTGGCCGAGGGTTTCACGCCGGACCTGCTCAAGACGATCGTGGGCGGGAGCCGCGCGCAGATCAAGGGCCTGCTGCGGGACCAGAAGGTGATCGCGGGCATCGGCAACGCCTACTCCGACGAGGTGCTGCACGTCGCGAAGATGTCCCCCTTCAAGATCGCCGGAACGCTGACGGACGGCCAGGTCGCCGACCTGCACGACGCGATCGTGAGCACGCTGCGGGACGCGGTCGGGCGGGCCAGGGGGCTGGCCGCCAAGGACCTCAAGTCGGAGAAGAAGTCGGGCCTGCGCGTGCACGGCCGTACGGGCGAGGCGTGCGAGGTGTGCGGCGACACGATCAGGGAGGTGTCGTTCGCCGACTCGTCGCTGCAGTACTGCCCGACCTGCCAGACCGGCGGCAAGCCGCTGGCCGACCGCCGCCTGTCGCGCCTGCTCAAGTAGGCCCGTGAGGAGCGACCCCACCTTCGGCGGGTTCACGTCAGGCCCGGAGGAACTCGGCGATCGGCTCGGCCTGGCCGAAGATGGCGTGACCGGTCCGGGGGAGCAGGTTCACGGTCGCGTGCGGGACGCACTCACGGACGCGCCGCACGGTCTGGCGAGAGTCGATCATGGCGTCGCGGTCGCCGGCGATGACGAGTACGGGCATGGTGAGGCCCCGCAACGCGTCGTCGGGGAACACCGGGAGCTTCTCCCTGCGCGGGTTGAAGTGCGTGAACGTCAGGACGACGGCGTCGAGCGCCTGCCGGTCCCTCTCCCCGTCGAGGCCCGCGACGGCCATCGCCGACTCGCGTAGTCCACCACGTCGGAACGGGCCGGTCAGCAGGGCCTTGAAGATCCAGCCGACCTTCTGCCGCCCCACGCCGCCGGGGCATATCAGGGCCAGTCGAGTCACTCGTTCCGGACGGCGGACGGCGTAGTCCAGGGCCGTCCAGCCGCCGAGGGAGGTGCCGACGAACGCGGCGCCGGCGATCCCGAGCCCCTGCAGCACGTCGTCGAGCCAGAGTGACACGGCGCCGGAGTCCAGGGCGGGGCGCGAGGGCGCGCTCAGGCCCGGCTCGCCGACCAGGTCGACGGCGTACGTGCGGAAGTGCCGGGACCAGGTGGGGACGTCTCCCCGCCACATCGAGGCGTTCGCGCCCGAGCCGTGCAGCAGCACGAGAGGCGGCGCGTCCGGGGGGCCGCAGACGTGGACGAAGGTCTCGCCCTCGCGAGTCGGCACCCGTACGTGCTCGGCCGGGATCGGCCAGGCGTCCAGCACCTGCCGGTAGTGGTCGAGGAGCTCGCGCCGACCGGCCTCGGACTTGTAGATCGTCATGGCGCCCGCACCGCCGGCCGCGCGCCGCACCACATCGTTCACCGTCGGCCTCCCGTCGGAGCGGACCGCACATGGCGGCCGCGATTGTCATTTATCGCTCTCTAACATACGTTACTGAGGGAGGGATGGGGAAGTTTGGATGACAAACGACCGTGTCGATGCGGCCCGCGGATCACCGTGGGTCACAGCTCGCCACATGGGCCCGGGCATCGGTGGTGTGCCGTCAGAATGGGCGCATGACATTGCCGGAAATCGCCCCCGACGCACTGCCCGAGGACGCGTACCTGCTGGACGTCCGCGAGAACGAGGAGTGGGTGGCCGGTCACGCCCCCGGCGCCGTCCACATCCCGCTCGGCGAGCTGCAGGTGCGGGTGGACGAGGTGCCGCACGACCGGCCGGTGTACGTGGTCTGCCGGGTCGGCGGCCGGTCGGCGCACGCCGCGATGTGGCTCAACCACATCGGCCGGGACGCCGTGAACGTGGACGGCGGCATGCGGTCCTGGGCCGCGGTCGGGCGTCCGATGGTGAGCGAGACCGGGGAGGCGCCCTACGTGGCGTAGGGACAGGGGCGGCGTAGGAAAACGGTCAAAGAAGTGTCATAATCCCCAAGACATCATCAATACCCGCGGGAGCTCGGGCGTGACCGGGCTGAGAGGGCGGATCCACATCGTGCCGCCGACCGCATGAACCTGTCCGGATAATGCCGGCGTAGGGAGCGTGTGATGACTTCTGCCGTCGTCGACGACGCGCACGCGGAGGTTCCGCTCACTCTGGACGAGGAGGCCCCGAGAACCCTGGGCCTGCTCGACCAGGGCGCCTTCTGGGCCAACCTCGGCGTCAGCCTCCTCGGCTTCTCGGGGGCGCTGTTCCTGCTCGACCCGCTGGGCGGCAAACCGCTCACGTTCACCGCGGCGGTGCTCGCCGCCGTCGTCGGCAGCCTGCTCGGGACGGCGATGGTCGGCCTTGCCGCGATCCCCGGCGTACGCACCGGGCGGCCCGCGATGGTGCTGCTGCGCGGCCTGTTCGGGGCCCGGCTCTCGTACATCCCGACCGTGCTGAACATCGTGCAGATGCTCGGCTGGGGCGCCTTCGAGCTGTGGGTCATCGCCAACGGCGCGCAGGCGCTGTTCGGCCCGGCGGTGCCGTACGCGGTGTGGGCGGTCGCGGCGGGCGCGCTGACGATCGCGCTGACGATCCGGCCGCTCGGCGCGCTGCGGCTGCTGCGGCGGTACGTCACGGCGGGTGTGGTGATCGCGATGATCTGGCTGTCGATCGCCCTGTTCCGGCAGGGGCCGTCCGTGGGGGGCGGCTCCTGGGACGCCTTCGCCCCGGCCGTCGACTACGTCATCGCGCTGTCGGTGTCGTGGGTGCCGATGGCCGCCGACTACGCCAGGCACTCGCGGTCGAGCGGCGCGGCGTTCACCGGTGTCGTCGCGGGATACACGATCGCCCAGGTGGCCTGCCTGGCCCTCGGCATCGCCGCGCTCGCCCTGGTCGGCAACGACGGGGACAAGGTGTGGGACCCGTTCGTGGCCGCCCCTCTCGGGGTCGTGTTCTTCGGCATCCTGGTGCTGCGTGAGGCCGACCAGTCGTTCGCGAACGTCTACTCGACGACCGTGTCGATCCAGAACCTCGCGCCGCGCTGGGACCGCCGGGCGATCTCGGTCGTGATCGGCGTGCTCACCACGCTGATCGCGCTGTTCGCCGACGTGAACTCCTACGGCGCGTTCCTGAGCGTGATCGGGGCGGTGTTCGTGCCGATGTTCGCCGTGCTCGTGGTGGACTACTTCCTGCTCGGCGGGGCCGCCCGGTGGAACACGGCCGAGGACGCCCCCTCCCGCTGGCTCATGATCGTGCCGTGGATCCTCGGGTTCGCGGCGTACTGGATCGTGACCTCCACCCCGACCGTCGGCTGGTGGGACGGGATCTGGACCGAGGTCCGCCTCGCCCTCGGGTTCGTCCACCAGCCGTGGATGAACGCGGCGCTCGCCGCGTTCCTCGTCGCCGGGCTGGCGACCGTGGCGCTGTCCCTCCCGGCCCGCCGCCTACGGTCGCGCCGTTGAAGACGAGACGGCCCCGCGTCAGGACGTCGTCGTGCCCGCCGAACGCACGAACGGCTCCAGCAGGGCCCGCGCGGACTCCCAGGTGGTCTGCAGGTCGCTGCCGGACTCGATCAGCCGGGACCCGGCGAACACGATCGCGTTGATCATCTCTGCTGTCTCGGGCACCGCGGAGACGCCGAGGTGGCGCAGCGCCTCCACGAGCGGCTCCAGGAGCTGCTGGTGCATGGCACGGCTCTGCTCGGCGACCGTGTCGCCCGGCGCGACCTCCGCAAGGACGGTGGCCAGCGCGTGCTCACCCTCGTTGATGAGCTCGAAGTTGGTCAGCACGTAGGCGAGTACGCGGTCGGCCGGGGTCGCGGCGGCGTCCATCGCGGCGGCGACCCCGGCCGACCAGCGGGGGAAGACGTCCTCCACCAGCGCGTTGAGCAGGTCCTCCGAGGACCGGAAGTACTGGTAGAGACTGGGCCGGGCCAGCCCGGCGCGCGCCGCGACCCGGGTCAGGGTCGGTGGCCGGCCGGTCTCCGCGAGGATCTCCCTGGCGGCGTCGAGCAGCGCCCGGTGCTGGGCGGCCCGATGCTCGGCGACGGTCGACGCCTGAATGCGTGGCACCTGCTCTCCTCCACCATGGTCGGCCTACTCCGACAGTCTCCCATCCACCATCGACAGGACACGATCGCAGTGACCGAGCACGTCGTGATCGTGGGTGACCATGATCGTCGCGACCGCGGACTCGTGCGTCTCGTGTGCGAGCAACGTGACGATGTCGTCACTGCGGGCGCGGTCCAGCGCGGCGGTCGGCTCGTCCACCAGCAGCACGGCCGGGCGGGTGACGAGGGCGCGGGCGATGCCCACGCGCTGCCGCTCGCCGCCGGACAACTGGTGGGGGCGGTGCCCGGCGCGGTGCCCCATGCCGACGCGGTCGAGCAGCTCCCGCGGGTCGTGACCGTCACCCGCGCGCTTGCCCGCCACGTCGAGCGCGAAGCGGAGCTGGTCGAGCGCGGTTAGGGCCGGGATGAGGTTGCCGGACTGGAAGACGAACCCGATCCGTTCGCGGCGGTGGCGGGCCTTCTCCCGGGCGCTCGCCCGGGAGATGTCGACGCCGTCGAGCAGGACCCGGCCGGTGTCCGGCGTGGTGAGCGCGCCGGCGACGGCGAGCAGGCTCGACTTGCCGGAGCCGGACGGTCCGACGATGGCGACGAACTCGCCGGACGCCACGTCGAGGTTGACGTCGTCGAGCGCGGTGACCGTGGCGTCGCCGTCGCCGAGGGTCAGGGTGACGCCCTCCACCAGCAGGCCGCCGCGTTCCTGGGCGCCTGCCCGGCGGGCGGCCGGACGGGGGGACGTGGAGCTGCCGGCGGTCATCTTTGCCCTCCCAGGGCTGCGAGCGGGTCGACGCGGACGATGCGGCCCACGGCCGCCACGGCACCGGCGAGGCCGAGGCCGATGAGGAGCAGGGCGGCGAGGACGAGCGGGCCCACCTCCAGGAGGAACGGCATGGGGGTCGTGGTGAGCAGCGTGCCGCCCCCCACCCCCAGCAGGAAGCCCACGGCGGTGGACACGGTCAGGATGACGGTCGCCTGGATCATCGTGTCCCGCATGAGGTAGCCGGTCGAGGCGCCCATGGCCCGTATGACGGCGAGCTCGTGCTTGCGCTGGATCGTCCACACGGTGAAGAACGTCCCGACGACGAGCGCGGAGATGGCGTACAGGAAGACCTGGATCAGCGTGAGCGTGGAGGTCTCGGCGGAGTAGCCGGGGGAGGCGCTGAAGGACTCCTTGAGCGTCATGCTCGTGGTGCCCGCCGCGGCGTCGCCGCCCGGCAGGTCGATCCGGTCTCCGTCCCGTGCGCGCAGGGCGATGGCCGTGGCCTCCTCGTACGCCCCGTCACGCACCTCGTCCCCCGGCCCGGCGCCCGCGTGCACCTGCTGCCAGGTGTGCAACGGCAGGTACGCCACGTCGACATGCCCGAAGGTGCGCTGGTCGCCCGTGGTGCCGACGACCTTGAGCCGGGTGCCCAGACGGTCGATGACGACGGTGTCGCCGATGGCCACGCCCTCGTCCAGGACGGTCTCGCTGACCACGATCCCGTCGGGGTCGCCGAGTCCGGTGCCGCCGGAGACGGCGGGTGCGAGGAAGGAGCCGGGGTCGACGCCGAACAGGGCCAGGTCGATCGGCACCTGGGCGCCGCCGGCGGTCTTGGCCTTGGCGTTGACCAGCATGTTGCCGAACGGCGCGGCGTCGCCGACGTCGTCGCGGCCCTTCCACGCCTCGGCCTGGTTCACGTTGACGGTGCTGCGGGAGAAGGCGGAGTCGGTCTTGGTGCCCTCGGCGAAGGCGAACGCGGTGACGGGCAACCGCTGGAGCCCGGAGACGCCGTCGTTGACGAGCCCGGAGGAGAGGCCGGACAGCAGCACGACGAGGATCGCGATGAGGGCGACGACTCCGCCCATCAGGCCGAAGCGTGCGCGGGCGAAGACCAGCTCGCGCCAGGCCAGGAACATGGCACTCCTTGAAAGGCAGGGATTTCAGGGACGACGAGCGCCCCGAGTTGCCGACGCGCCGTTGGTAACATACCAACGGCGCGTCGGAAAGATTGGACCGCCCCGTGGTCCGTGGAGCATCCCCGCCAGGCACCGCAAGCGTGTCCGGCCATTCCGGCGTGATCGAGCGCGCCTTCGGCGAGAACCGCGCGTCAAGGTCATCGGCCGCTTTCCCGGTGAAACCCGAAGACGCCACCCGCCGGAGTGACTAGAGAGCGCCCTCCAGGCGGAGCAGGTGCTCCTTGGCCGCCGGGCCGCCGGCGTACCCGCCCAGCGCACCGGGGCCCTCCACCGCCCGGTGACACGGCAGGAGCAGGCAGACCGGGTTGCCGGCCAGGGCGTTGGCCACCGCGCGGGGCGCCTGCGGCCGGCCGATCCGCTCGGCGATCTCCTGGTAGGTGGTGACGCTGCCGTACGGCACGGCCGGCATGAGCTGGATCACCGTACGGCTGAAGCCGGTGACCAGGCGCAGGTCCACCGAGAGGGAGAAGGTGCGCAGCCTGCCGGTGAAGTAGGCGTCCAGTTCCCTGCGCAGGGGATCGATGCGGCGCGGGTCGGGCCCGATGAACGAGCCCACGGCGCGGGAGACCCGGGCGAAGACCTCGTGCTCGTCCTCGTAGGTGCAGGCCAGCACGCCGCGTGCGGTCACCGCGAGGACCAGGCGGCCCACCGGCGCGTCCATGGTGCCGAAGGCGACCTCGGGCGGGGCCACGCCGACGTAGCCCGGCGAGGTCACGCGGAGCAGGGCTTCGAGGTCCTCGGTGGACATGGGCGCCCCACTTTCTCTTCTCTGCGTGCAGGCAGCGTATCGGAGCGGTCGCGAGGTGACGGAAAACCCCAAGATCAAAAGGTGAAAGAAGGCACGATGGGGACGTGGGTGACAGCAGCATGGACGGCCGGGCGGCGGACCTCGCCCCCGCGGTCCCGGACGCCGTGGCTGCGGATGTCACGGCTTTCGGTGACGCGGCCCTCGGTGACGCGGCCCTCGGTGATGCGGCCTTCGGTGATGCGGCCTTCGATGACGCGGGCTTCGGCGACGCGGGCTTCGGCGACGCCGAGGAGGGCCTCGCGCGTGCGGTCCTGGCCGGCTCCCCCGACGCGATCGTCGCGCTCGACCGCGACCTGGCCGTGCTGAGCTGGAACGCCGCGGCCGAGCGGCTGTTCGGCTGGCCCGCGTCCGATCTGCTGGGCAGGCGGGCCCCGATCGTGCCCGACGAGCTGATGGCCGAGCACAACGCCGTGCTCGAACGCGTACGCGCGGGCGGCCGGGTGTCGCTGACCACCAAGCGCCTCCACCGCGACGGGCGGCTGCTCGACCTGCGGGTGGACACGAGCGCCTTGTGCTCGCCGGGCGGTGCCCTGCTCGGATACGTGAGCGTCTACCACGCCGCAGAGGACGACGACGCCGCGCACGGCAGGATGGTGCGGCGTGCCCGCCTGGTGCGGCGGCTGACCGACGTGGTCGGCGACATCAACGCCGAGCTCGACCTGCCCGTCGTGCTCGACCGCATCGCCGCGAGCCTGACCGAGCTGACCGGCGCCGACGCCGGCGGTTTTGTGTCCATCGAGGGAGAGCGGCTGCGCCTGGTCGGCGTCCACCAGTTGCCCGAGACGCTGCGCGGGGCCACCGCCGGGCTGCACACCAGCCTGGTCGCCAAGCTGCTGCGCACCGGCAAGACCGTGCTGCTCGAGACCGGCCCAGAGGGCTTCCAGGACCTGATCTGGGCGCGTCTGCCCGGCCTGCACACGATCGCCGTCGGCATCGCCGCCGTGGGCGGGCGTCCCTATGGAGCGCTCTACGCGTTGTTCGCCCGGCGCAAGGCGAGCCATCTGGAGCTCGAACTGCTCGAACTGCTGGCCGGACACGCCGGGATCGCGGTCGCCAACGCCATGGCGTACCAGGACGCGGTGCGGCAGCGCGCCCACGAGCGGGCCGTCTTCGACGCCAGCGCCGACGGCATCGCGGTGCTGGACGGCGCGGGCGCGGTCGTCCGGTGGAATCCCGCGGCGGCCGAGCTGACCGGCCACCCGGCGGACCGGGTCATCGGGAGGCCGTTGCCCTTCCCGCTGCCGGCACCGGGGGAGAAGCTCACCTTCCAGCTTCCGTCCGGCCGATGGCTCGACGTGCTGTGCGCGGAGATCCGGGAGACGGGGGAGACCGTCGTCGACTTCCGCGACGTGACCCGGGCCAAGGAGCTGGAGGAGGCCAAGGACCTGTTCCTCGCCACCACCAGCCACGAGCTGCGTACGCCGATCACGATCGTCCACGGCTTCGCCAGCACGCTCGACTCCCGCTGGGACCACCTGTCCGACGAGGAGCGGCGGTCGGCGGTCCACACGATCGCCGAGCGCGCCCGCTCGCTCGGGCAGCTCATGGACCACCTGCTGCTCGGCGCGCGGGCGGGGGCGGAGGAGCTGAAGGTCAGGGTCGAGCCCTTCGACCTGGCCGCCCGGGTGCACGCGGCGACGCTCGGGCTGCCGGTCCTGTCCGACCGGCACCGGCTGGAGGTGGACATCCCGCCCGATCTCCCCTTCGTGTACGGGGACGCGCTGGCCACCGACATCCTTCTGGCCCAGCTCCTGGAGAACGCGTTCAAGTACTCCCCGGACGGCGGCCTGATCCGGGTCGAGGCGTGGCCGGAGGACGACCGGGTCGTGCTGGTGGTGGACGACGAGGGAGTGGGCATCGCGGCGGGCGACCGGGAGCGGATCTTCGAGCGGTTCGTCCAGGCCGACAGCGGCAACCGGCGCAGATTCGGCGGGGTCGGGCTCGGGCTCTACATCGTGCGCAACCTCGCCCGCGCCCAGGGCGGAGACGTCGCCGCGCTGCCCCGATCCGGCGGGGGAACCCGCATGCGGCTGGTGTTGACCTCGGCAGGATCTTCATCCTGATAAGACAGATCGGAGCGTGGCGTCACCACTTAAGCACTGAACTATTGTCCAATGTGCACAAGCTGTGATCCGGGGCACGGTTTCCCGGCCGAGTAAGCGGGGCATTTCGGTCGTACTGGCTCGTGCAGCAGAAACGGGGGAACGGGGAGGTGAGTGCGTCGAGCGTCGTGATGCTGCCGTACGCACCGTCGAGCGTCGCCGTCGCACGTCAGCGCCTCAGCGCCGAACTTTCGAACGCGGGGCTGCTCGCCACCGCCGTCGACGACGTCGTTCTGATCATGAGCGAACTGCTGAGCAACGCGCTGCGCCACGCCCACCCTCTCCCGTCCGGCCAGCTCAAAGTGGCGTGGCTCTGCTCGGACACCCAGGTCGAGGTGGCCGTGAGCGACGGCGGCGCGTATACGGAACCCCGTGCCGGTCGCCCGACACTGTCGTCCCTCGGCGGCCGTGGGCTCGGCATCGTCGAATACCTCGCCGAGCGCTGGGGGGTCAGGCACGAGGAGGAGGCGACCACTGTCTGGGCCGTCGTCTCCGCCTCATGGCCCGCCCCAAACGGGCATCCCGAGCTGTCCGAAACCCCGGTGCTGCGCGAGGTCGGCTGAGGCCCGCCGCTACGCTCCGCCTCCGCCTCCGAAGGCGTGCTCCATGCAGACCAGGTCGTCCCGGGAGTCCCACGACTCGGTGACGACGAAGCCGAGCCGTTCGTAGAGGGCGATCGCCGTCGTCCGCCAGCGCCACACCGACAGCCGTACCGACCGCAGGCCGGTCGCGTGCGCCCGGGTGAGCGCGGCGCGGACGAGCGCGCCGGCCACGCCCCTGCCGCGCTCGCCCGGATCGACCCACAGCCGTTTGATCTCCGCCCGCCCCTCGACGGGCGCCGCGAGCACCACGCAGCCGATCGCGGCGTCCCCGCGGCGCGCGACTAGCACGACGTCGTCCGCGAACGCCGCGCCCGGGTCCTCGACCTCCACCCGATAGCGCTCGGGCAGGTGCGCAGGGCCGGCCACCGGGACGCCCTTCTCGGCCTCGGTCCGCAGGTGGTAGGCGGCCAGGAGCGCCCGCAGGTCGTCGCCGCCGGTGTCCCCCGCCGCCCAGGACACGATCACGTGGTCACGGGTCATGCCGTCAGCATTCCAGCCCCCGGCGTCACGCGGTGCGCGGGTGGAGCACGGCCCGCTCGGCCGTCGTCCAGGCGCTGCTCACGAGCAGGTAGACGCCCGCCGCGAGCGGGAGGAAGGCCGCCACGGCCACGGTCCAGAACGGCGTGAGGAGTTGGATGCGCCGCATCGGCGCCGTGGGCTCGACCCTGCGAGCGGCGATCACGGCCACGGCCACGAGCAGTGCGAGCAGCCCGGCGAAGACCAGGACCGGCGGGCTGACCAGGCCCGCCCCGGCGACCGCGGCCGCGAGGTGCTCCCCCAGTGGCACGCCGAGCACGCTCTGCGCCAGCAGCAGGTTCGGGTGGCCCGCGATCACGGCGGCCGTGAACAGCCGGTAGGTCACCATGAAGAACGGCGACTGCGCGAACGCCGGAAGATAGCCGGTGAACTGGCCGAGGCCCTCCTTGGCGTACAACGCGTTCACCTCACGCAGGAGCCGCTGCGGATCGTTCTTCCACCGCGTGCGCAGCCTGTCCACCTGGGGAGCGAGCCGCGTCCTGATCCGCTGGGCCCGGGCGACGCGGACGCTCAGCGGTAGCAGCGACAGCCGTACGGCGAGGGTGACCAGGACGATCGCGAGCCCGGCGCCGGTGACATGGCTGAGTGCCTCGATGAGCCGGTAGGCGGGGTCGAGCACGAAGTCGAACATGGGAAGCCTTTCGTCTGTGACCTTTTGCCGAGGGATGAGGGCATGACGAAAGCGCTCGTGACCGGATGGCCGGTCAGGCGAGCGCGGGGCTTCCGGATGGTGCGCGGGGACGGGGACGGCCAGACGCGCCGGGATCGCGCAGCCTGACCATCGCCGTCTCACCGTTGTACGACGGCCTGCCCGGCCCCCGACGCAGAACGGGGACGCCGGTCAGCCGGCAGAGCATCCAGGCGAACACCAGGACGGCCACGCCGGCCAGGCCGACCGCGGTCAGCGCGCCGGGGGCGGAAGACCCGGCGGCCAACTCGGCCAGCAGCCAGACGAGCGATCCGACGGCGGCCTGGAGAGCGTTCACGTCAGCGGGACAGCTTCCCGACGACGGTGACCACCACGACGGCGACGAGGGCGATGATCCCGATGATCAGCAGGAACTTCAGTGTCGCGAACAGTGCGGGGATCACGAATCCGATCACCAGCCAGACGGCCAGGAGGATCCCCAGTACGGTCAGTACGGTACGGGCCATGGCCCCAAGGTACGCGGTGACACCGACAACCGCGAGCTTGATCCAGAATCGGTTCGCATACCCGCGATCCATGAGGTTTCACGTGAATCATCGCGTTCGGCGGCAGTTCACCAACAGACAGTCATGACGCCACGCCCGGCGCGCACGAAGCCGACGGCCGGGAGCGGCGTGCCCGGGTCGCGACGACCGCCGCGGCGGCCGGTTCTTACGAGACGGTGACGGGGCTCGGCCGGGTCGCCCGGCGGACTTACCGTTGAGGGCGTGTCCTCCTCGAAGTCTTCCCCGAATCCCGCCCGTGTCCTCGTGGTGGACGACGACCCCACCGTCGCCGAGGTGGTGGCCCGCTATCTGGAGCGGGACGGGCACGAGGTCGAGTGCGTGGGCGACGGGGCCGAGGCGCTGCGGCGGGCCCTGGCCGACCCGCCCGATCTGATGGTGCTCGACCTGATGCTGCCCAAGCTCGACGGCCTGCAGGTCTGCCGGAAGCTGCGGGAGCGCTGGCCCGTCCCGGTGATCATGCTGACCGCTCTCGGCGAGGAGATGGACCGGGTGGTCGGCCTGGAGACCGGCGCCGACGACTACGTGACGAAGCCGTTCAGCCCGCGCGAGCTGGCGCTGCGCGTGCAGTCCGTGCTGCGGCGGGCCCGCGGCGCGCTGGTGCCGACGGGCACCGGCGTGCTGCGTGACGGCGACCTGGTGGTGGACGTCGGCGCCCACGAGGTGCGCCTGGGCGGCAAGGAGATCACACTGACCGCCCGGGAGTTCGACCTGCTCGTGTACCTGCTGCGCAACCCCCGTCAGGCGTTCAGCCGCACGGCCCTGCTCGACCAGGTCTGGGGCTGGTCGTTCGGCGACTCCTCCACCGTGACGGTCCACGTGCGCAGACTGCGGGAGAAGATCGAGGACGACCCCACCGACCCGCGCCGGATCGTCACGGTCTGGGGCGTCGGCTACCGCTACGAGCCGCTGTCGTGATCGTCCAGATCGTCGCGGTCGCCGCCGGGCTCGGTCTCGTCATCGCGGCCCTCGGCCTGGCGCTGCTGCGGGTGCTGCGCCGCCGGTCGATCGGCGTGATGCTCGCGGTCGTCGCGGCCGTGACGGTCTCCGCGACGCTCGCCGGGGTGGTCGCCATCACCCTCGCCATGATCATCGACGGGCGGCCGAAGAACATCGTGCTCACCGTCGTCGGCATCGGCGGTCTGGTGGGCCTCGGCGTCGCGCTGGTGAACGCCCGCACGGTGGTGCGCGCAAGCAGGAGCCTCGTCGGCGCGCTGGAGAGCGTGCCGCCCTCCGGCCGGTTCACCCCGCCGCCCGCGCCGCTCCCCGCCGAACTGCAGACCATCAGCACCGCGCTTGAGCAGGCGTACGAGCGGCTGCGGCTGGGTCGCGAACGCGAGCGGGCGCTGGAGAGCGCGCGGCGCGAACTGGTCGCGTGGGTCAGCCACGACCTGCGCACTCCCCTCGCGGGCATGCGGGCGATGGTGGAGGCACTGGAGGACGGGGTGGCCGACGACCCCGAGACCGTCAAGCGCTACCACGTCCAGATCAGGGTGGAGGTCGACCGGCTCGCCGGGATGGTGGAGGACCTGTTCGAGCTGTCGCGCATCCACGCGGGCACGCTGCGGCCCGCGCTCACCCGCACGGGGCTCGGCGACCTCGTCGCGGACACCCTCGCCGCCGTCGAACCGCTGGCCCGCGCCGAGGGCGTGCACCTCACCGGCGAGGCGGACCCGCGGGTCCCGGTGCACGCGGACGCCGGGCAACTCGGCCGGGCCGTACGCAACCTGGTGGTGAACGCCATCCGCCACACGCCCGCCGGGGGCACGGTCGTCGTACGGGCGGTGGCGGAAGGGACGACCGCCCGCCTGTCCGTGCTGGACGGCTGCGGCGGCATCCCGGAGGAGGACCTTCCCCGCGTCTTCGACGTCGCGTTCCGCGGCGAGGCGGCGCGGACGCCCGGCCCCGACGGCGGCGCCGGGCTCGGCCTCGCGATCGCGCGCGGCATCGTGGAGGCCCACGACGGCGAGATCGGCGTGGTCAACGAGGGCCCCGGCTGCCTGTTCACGATCACGCTGCCACTGGCCTGACAGCGCCTCGCCGGGGCGGGGTCGCCCGCTCGGCGAGTTCCGGCGTTCACGGCGTGATCGGGAACGCCGCCGGCCAAGGCGCCGGCGGGATGCCGGGCATGGGCCCGCAGGTCCGGGTGGCCGCGTCAGCCGACCTGGTACCCCTCCGCCTGGATCGCGAACAGGTTCGCGTACAGGCCGCCGAGGCGCAGCAGGTCAGCGTGCGAGCCGCGCTCGGCTACCCGCCCCTCGTCCAGGACCACGATCAGGTCGGCCTCCCGGATCGAGCCGAGACGATGCGAGATGAGCAGGTTGGTCCGCCCCGCCCGATGCCGCCGCAGCCCGCTGTGGATCTCGTGTTCGGCCTCGGCGTCCAGGCCCGAGCTGGGCTCGTCCAGGATCAGCAGGTCGCGTCCGCCCCTGAGGTAGGCGCGCGCCAGCGCGAGACGCTGCCACTGACCGCCGGACAGGTGGACGCCCGCCTCGCCGCCGTCGAGGAAGATCCGCGACAGCAGCGTGTCGTAGCCGCGGGGCAGCGCGCCGACGAAGCCGTCGGCCCCGGCCCGGGCGGCCGCCGCGGTTATCCGCTCCCGGTCCCCCATCGCGTCGAGGTCGCCGAGGCCGATGTTGTCGGCCGCGCTCATGTCGTAGGTCATGTAGTCCTGGAACACCGAGCCGATCCGCCGCCGCAGCTGCGCGGGATCGACATCCCTGAGGTCGACGCCGTCCCAGAGGATCGCACCCCGCTCCGGGTCGTACATCCGGCACAGCAGCTTGACCACCGTGCTCTTGCCCGCGCCGTTGCGGCCGACGAGACCGACCGAGTGTCCGTACGGAATGGTGAACGAGACGCCTCGCAGTGCCCACTCGTGCTCGGCCGAGTAGCGGAACCAGACGTCGCGGAACTCGATCCCCCGCCGCAGCCCGGGAACCGATCCCGGCTCGGGCCGTACGGGGAGGTCCGGCGGGGCCGTCAGCACCGACAGGTAGTGGCCGAAGAGCAGCGCCTGCTGGTGGATCGTCGCGATCTCGCCGACGAGACCGGTGATCGACGCCTGGACCCCGGCGACGGCGGCGACGAACAGCGAGACGTCCCCCACGGTCCGTCCCCCGCCGAGCGTCTCCAGCAGGGTCCAGACCAGACCCGCCCCCGCCAGCAGCGCGCTCGCGCCCCCCATGACGCTCTGGACGGCCGTCTCCCGGCGGTCCGAGCGGCGGCGCTCGGCGTCGGCGGCCGTGCGCTGCTCGCGCATCAGGCCGCGAAGGTGGCCCGCGAGGCCGAACAGCCTGATCTCCTTGGCGGCCTGGGCGCTCAGGAGGAGGTCCTGGAAGAAGAACTCCCTGCGCTCGTTCGGGCCTATGCCGATCAGCATCGCGGCACGGCGCCGGGACAGCCAGACCTCGGCCGCCAGGCCCGGCACGGCGGTGGCCGCCACCAGGACGGCCATCCATGGGCTGATCAGGGCGAGAGCGCCGAGAAAGCCCGCACCGGCCAGTAGCGACCTGACGATCCCGAAGGCGGCCATGACCACCATGCCGGGCGTGGCGCCGCCGTACTGCAGCGCGAGCCGCAACCTGTCGAGGAAGGCGGGATCCTCGAACCTGGCCAGGCCGACGAACCGTTCGGTGGCGAGGAACAGGCGGTCCTGCGCGACGACGCCGATCCTCCTGCCGATCTCCTCCCGCAGATACAGGGTGATCTGGGGGACGACGGCCGCCGTGGTCCCGCAGGCGGCGAGTGCGGCGCCGAGCCAGGCGATCGACGCCGGGGTCGCCGTCCCGTGGGCGACCAGGTCGAGCACGGCCTTGGTCAGCCAGGCGATGGCCGGTGGGACCACCGCGCCGGCCGCGATCAGCGCGCCGTAGGCCGCCAGCCTCGCCCTGCCCGCCTCCCACGCCAGCCGTACGGCCGCCCAGACGGCCTTCACGCGCCCAGGCCCTCCATGCTGGTGCCGCTCGCCAGGATCGTGCGGGAGGCGTCGACCAGCGCGAAGGCGGGGAACCCGGACACCGACAGCGCCCTCGTGAGGCCGCCGCCGGAGCCGTCGATCACCACGCGGGCGACGGGTTCGAGCGCGGCACGCTCCGCCGCGACGTCCTCCTCGCGACCGGCCAGTACGGCGAGGACCGACGACCTCCCGCCCGCGCGGTTCTTGGCGGCGTCGACGAACGACGGCATGCGTTCGGCGCAGGCGGGGCAGCCCGGCGAGAAGACGCCCACGAGGGTGGGCGTCCCGGGGAGGGTGTCGTCGGACACCGTCTCCCCGTCCGTGGTCACGGCGGTGAACGGGCCGACGGCCGACCCCGCGGGGGCCATGACCCCGGGCCCGCGGCGCAACGCCGCCAACGCCTCAGAGTGTTCACGGAGCCTTCGGATGATGCCCACGGACAGGACGAGGTCCACGGCGCACAAGACCCCGACGACCGCGACGAAGGCGATGAGGAACGGCATGAGATCTCCCTGCTTGGGCCGTGATTTTCAGCGACTGCCGTCCGGCGGCAACCGCCGCAGGACCACTCCCAGGACCCGCTCGGCGGGCACGAAGCCGCGCTGGCGCGAGTCCAGGCTCGAGCGCGGGTCGTCCCCCAGCACGACCAGGTGGCCGGCCGGCACCCGGTCGGCGCCCCGGAGCGCGGGCGCGTCCGCCACCCGTGCGGGCACCGGATCGCCCCCGACCGCCGCCACCCGCTTGATGTGCCATTTCCGTTCCGGCCCCGGCTGGTGACCCCGCGGCCGCGGCGCCTCGATCACGACGACCTCGCCCACCCGTACGCCGTGCGGTGGGACACGCCGCACCAGGACGCGATCTCCCGTGCGGAAGCTCGGCCGCATGCTCGTGCCGGACACTTCGACCAGGACGAAGCGCCGGCGCAGCCAGGCGACCACGGCCAGGCCGGAGAGCGCCACGGCCACGACGGGAAGGAGGACCAGCCGCCCCCGGACCGGGTCGGCCACCGCTACCTGCTCTCCCGGGTGAGGCCGAACAGGTCGGCGATCTCTCCCGTCAGCACGACCAGGACCGTCACCAGGAGCGCGGCCAGGGCCGCGACCGCCGCTCCCGCGAGCTCGGCCGGCCCGCGTGCGGGAACGAGGACCGTCAGCGCCAGGCCGGTGAGGGCGATCAGCCCGAGGAGGGCGTTGCGGGCGAGGTCGGCGGGCCCGACCGGAAGCTTCCTGCCGCCGAAACAGTGGCAGGGGACCGCGAGCCCCCTGCGGATCGCGGCGTGGATGACGAAGGAGAACGCCGCCAGCGCGGCCAGCGCCACCGCGAACCCGGCGGACTCCATGGCCGGGACGGTCATCAGCACGACGACGGCCGCCTCCGCGACGGCCACCACGGCCGCGAGCGCGTGGCGCCGCTCCGCTCGCAGGGCCCCCATATGAGCGGGAAGCAGCCGCGCCGTGGCGTCGGCGAACCGCAGCCACGACTCCCGCCCGCGCAGCTTCGACGCGAGTGAGACCAGGAACGTCAGCCCGATGGCCATCCGGCAGGCGAGGAGCAGGTAGTTCACGGATTCCCCCTTCGGCTCGGACTCCGCCGCGCACACCACACGTGATCGCCGAGAGGCGGCCCGGCGGCAGGGACCGGGCGGGCGCCGCCGACCTCGCCCGCAACGCCCTCCCCGGGCCCGGCGGCCGAGGCCGCGCGCGGGCGTCGCCCGCGCGTGACCCGCCGCGCCGGAACCTCAGCAGGCCTGGCTGTAGCAGTAGTAGCCGTAGTTGCCGCCGTAGCAGCACACCTGCCGTACGCCGTTGTTGCAGGGGCAGTTAGGGCCGGCCTGGCTGTAGCCCGGGCACCAGCACGGCACGGCGGCCGACGCCTCGGTCCTCGGCACCAGGCGGGCCAGCAGGCGGTCGCCCCAGGACTGGAACGTGCGAACCATGCGAGACTCCTCCCTTCGCGGGCTGATCATGCGAGCAGCCGTCCTCACGTTCTCATCGGGGCGGCGGAGATCAACCGATGAGAGGTCGCGATGTGGTCCGGTGGCCCTCGCAGTCAGGGATCCCGGCCCGGTGACATGCGGGGGCGCCGCCCGAGCCGGAACCCGGTCCGGCGGGGGTGACATCGCCTGTCATGAAAGGTTCACGGCCGCGGGCCGGACCGTTCCAGCATCACGAGACCAGGTCGTGGTGTGGGCGGCCTTCGCGGGGCTCGCCTCGGCCGGGAGTCACTCCGGCTCGTTCCCGGCCGTCCCGCCCACGGTGAAGGGCGTGGTGACTCCCTCGTACATGAGGTGGGCGACGAGACCCTCCGTGGCGTGCGGCAGGTTGTGGCAGTGGTCCATCCAGATGCCCGGGTTGTCGGCGACGAAGGCGATGTCGTACGACTCGCCGGTGCCGACTTCGAGCGAGTCCACCCACCAGGGGCCGCCCGTCGCGCGCACGCCGTCGCGGCTCAGCACCACGGCGTGGTGGCCGTGCAGGTGCATCGGGTGCGGCTCGCCGCTGTCGTTGACGATGCGCACCCGCACCACGTCGCCCTCGGCGACGACGAACATCGGCACGTCGGGGAACATGTGGCCGTTGATCGTCCACCAGATCCCCGGACGTCCGTCGAGGAAGCCCGGGCGGCGCCCGATCTCGTAGTCGAACCGCCGATCGGGCCGGTCCGGGTCGAACCCGAGCGGCGCCGGAGTACCGTAGTGGAGCAGGTCCAGCGAGGTCGCGGGCCGGGGGACGGCGGGCACGTCGTACGACCGCGAACCGAGCACGACGCCGGCCGGGCCGCCGACGTGCACCCGCACCGGCGAGCCGTCCTCGGGCATGGTCACCTCGATGTCGGCGCGGCCTCCCGCCGTGACCGTCACGGCGGTGTCCCGTACGGGAGCGGGGTCGTGCAGGTCGGTGCCGTCGACGGCGGCGAGCCGGAACGGGGCGCCGCCGACCCATACGGGCGTCTGGCCGTTCTCCGTGTTGATGACCCGTACGCGCACCCGTTCGCCGGGGCGCGCCTCGGCGCGGACGTCTCCCTCACGCCCGTTGATCGTGCGGGCCCCGTCGTAGAGGTGCAGCAGCGCCACGACGTCGGCCGTGCCCGCGGGCGGTCGCGCCGCCGGAGTCACCACCAGGGCGCCCAGCAGACCGCGGCGCACCTGCTCGTGGGACACCTGGTGGGAGTGGTACCAGAAGGTGCCGGCCTGGCCGGCGACGAACCGGTAGGTGAACGACCGGCCCACGCCGACCGCGTCCTGGGTGACACCGGCGACCCCGTCCGCGGCGTTGGGCACGTCGACGCCGTGCCAGTGCAGCGTGATGCCGTCCGGCACGGACTCGTTGACCAGGCGGACCTGCACCAACTGCCCGACGGTCGCGTGGATGACCGGGCCGGGCGAGGTGCCGTTCAGCGTGTACCCGTCCACCGGGCGGCCGGTGGCCAGCCGGAACCGCTGCCTGCGCGCGACCAGGGTGATCGAGACGTCGGCCGCGCGGTCCGGATCGGCCGTCAGCGACGTCAGGCTGCGCGCTGACGCCGTGTGCGCCGAGTGCCCGCTGTGCTCCGGCTGCCCGCTGTGCTCCGGCTGCGCGCTGTGCTCCGAGTGCATGTGCTCCGAGTGTGCGGAGGTGTCGGCGGCCACGTGTGTGAGGGCGCCGCCGTAGTCCGCGTACCCCATGTCCATGACGGAGTACGCACCGGGCATCAGACTGTCCTGCCACATCCAGGCCAGCGGGCCGAGCAGGGCGATGGTCGCGGCGCCCGCCAGGGCGAGCCGGAGGCGGGCACCGCGACGGCGAGTCGCGTCCATGCGAGTTGTCGTCAGACGGCGGTCTCGACACGGGCGTGGGGCTGCGCGGTCGCGCCCGCCGCCGCCCGGCGGCCGCGAAGCGCGGCGTGGACGGCCGCGCTGAACAGCAGCAGCGCGTTGAGGCCGTGCAGGGCGCCCAGGGCGGGGATCTCGTGGCCGAGGAGGCCCAGGGAGACCTGGACGGCGACGAGCAGGATAACGAGGACGGCCCCCTTGACCGCTCCGGGGACCTTCGCGAAGAACGAGGAGATCAGCAGGAGCAGGGCGATCACGGGGATGACCATCATCCCGTTGATGCCGTGGACCACGAAGGCGAAGAACTCGGGGAACTCCATCCCTCCGCTCTCCGCGCTCGCCTTGTCGATCACGCCGCCCTGCTCGACGTACTTGAACAGCCCGGCGTCGCCGAGCACGACCATCATCGCCTGCACGGCGACCTCGGCCGCGACGAGTGAGGCCAGGACCTTGTAGACCAGTTTCATGCGCTCTTCCCCTCCTGTGTCGGCCGGCGCACGTCTGCGCGCGCCGGCTCTTACACAGAGGAAGGTAGGGACGCCTCCATGGAGAACACTTAATGATGACTTGTAACTCTTGGCGTCGCCGGCCTTCGGCGCGGAAGCCCAGCTCGGCGCGGCGCCGGCCGCCCAGGTCACAGGTCGCCGGGTCACAGGTCGGTCTGGGGTTCCAGCTGGCCGCGCCAGGAGGGGACGTCCGGTGCGGCCTCCCGCTGGCGTGGGGTGAACGCCTCCGCCATGGCCCGGAACGTGGGGCACGGCCAGCGCCACATGCAGCTCCGGCACCGCAGGATCGGGTTGGCGGGGTCGCTCGAGATGCCGCCCGCGTCCCTGGGCTGGTGCAGATCGAGCAGCCGGATGCCGAGCTCGGAGAAGCTCAGCAGCTCCTCGCGCGCCTCGGCGAGGAAGTCGAGGTCCTCGGCCGCCAACCGGGCGCTGACCGGGACGTACCCCTCGCGGTTGACCAGGCCGCGCAGCGGCTCGGCCGCGTCGCGCCACGACGAGGCCTTCTCGGTGCGCACCTGGATGGTCTCCAGATGCTCGCGCAGGACGCGCCGCTGTGGATCCTCGGGTATTTCACTGTTCATCTGCTCTCGGGCCCGCTGTGCTCGGCGCCCGCCCTCCTTTGCGAAGTGACGACCAAGACGCGGAGGTTCCGGGCCCTCCATCCGGCGACGCCGGTGTCGCATAGCGTCAAGCTTCGCGCACTCGGCGTTTACGTGGGGCCGGAATCGGGGACAAAGGGCGGACGACTCTTCGATGAATCCGATGGAGCGTGACCCGGGGCCGGGACGACGCTAGTGTGCGCCTCGTGGAGCTCAAAGTCGCGACGCAATCCCACGCCGGTCAGGCCGTCATGGCCGTCTTCGGCGAAATCGACCTATATACCGCGCCCCGGCTGCAGGCGGAGTTCACCCGTCTGCTGGAGACCGGGCCCGACCGGGTGGTCATCGACATGTCCGGAGTGGAGTTCTGCGACTCCACGGGCATGAACGTGCTGCTCTCGGCGCTCAAACGGCTGCGCGAGCGGGGCGGCACGCTGGAGGTGGCGGCGCCGAGACCGGCGGTACGCAAGATCCTCCAGGTCACCGGTCTGGACTCGGTGTTCACCGTGCACGACACGGTGCCCGCCGACCTGCTCACGGCCGAGCATCAGGGCTAGGCGCATGGGGGAGATGGCAGTACCCGAGCCGGACACCGCGGTGGTGATCCCGGCGAAGGACGAGGCCGACCGCATCGGCGCCACCGTGACCGCCGCCCTGAAGCTGCCCGGCGTGGATCTCGTGGTCGTGGTCGACGACGGCTCGTCCGACGAGACCGGCCGGGTGGCCAGGGCGGCGGGCGCCCGGGTCGTACGGCACAGCCGCAACCGGGGCAAGGCGGCGGCGATGGAGAGCGGCGCCGAGGCCGTGCGCCTCCTGGACGAGGACCATCCCCGGCACCTGCTGTTCCTCGACGCCGACCTGGGCGAGACGGCTGCGGCGGCCCTCCCGCTGATCGCGCCGGTGCGCGCGGGCGAGGCCGACATGACCATCGCGAAGTTCGCGACCAGGGTGAAGCTCGGCGGGCACGGCATCGTCGTACGGCTGGCCCGCGACGGCATCAAGAGGCTCACCGGCTGGGAGGCCACCCAGCCGCTCAACGGGCAGCGGTGCCTCACCCGGGCGGCGTTCGAGGCGGCCCGGCCGCTCGCCCACGGCTTCGGCGTCGAGACCGGCATGACCGTCGATCTGCTCAGGAAGGGCTTCCGGGTGATCGAGGCCGAGGTCGAGATGTCGCACCGGGCGACCGGCACCGACTGGCGCTCCCAGTTGCACAGGGCCAAGCAGCTCCGCGACGTCGGCCTGGCCCTCGCCGCCCGCGAGCCCGCGGTGGACCAGGCGCGCGCCGCCCTCCGCCCGCCGCGCCGCTGAGCCCCACCGTCGTACGAGCGCCGCGCCCGGAGGCGCGGCCGTTGCCGCCGGGCACGGCGGCCGGCCGGTGACGGCGGGCTGATGTGGTGGAATTCTGGGGTGGATTCGCGGGGGCGCGCACGGATCGCCGCCCGGCTGGCCCCGGCCGCCGGCGGCCTCTCGGTCGTCCTCACGATCACGATCGGCCTCCTCGGGCCGTCCTCGATGGTGCCCGGGCTGCCCGGGCGGTCGTGGCAGCCCCCCTACTCGCTCGGTCTCGCACCCGACGGTCATCTCGTCGTCGCGCTGGCCGCCGCGGCGCTCGTCCTCGGCACGGTCGGCCTGGCCGCCGGCCTCGCGTACGCCGACCGGATGCCGCGGGCGCGCACGCTGGTCGTCGCCGGGTGCGCCGCCGCCGCGGTCCTCGCGTTCCTGCCGCCCTCCGGGTCGGCCGACCACCTCAACTACGCGGCGTACGGCCGGATGGCGGCCCTCGGCTACGACCCGTACGCGACCGTGCCCGCCGACCTTCCCGCCGATCCCGTCGTCGGGCGGGTGGAGGAATGGAGCAGGACGCCCAGCGTGTACGGCCCGGTCGCGACGGCCGTACAGGCGCTGGCGAGCCACGTCGGGGGCGAGTCGGTCCGCCTGACGGTCTTCGTGATGGCCCTGGTCAACGCCGCCGCCTTCGTCGCCGCCGGCCTGCTCCTCCACCGCGCCACCGCCGGCGATCCCGTACGGCAGCGCCGCGCGGCCCTGCTGTGGACGGCCAACCCGCTGATCGTCTACGAGCTCGTGGCCGGGATGCACCTCGACACCGTGGCGATCGCGTTCGTCGTGGCCGGGCTGGTCGCCCGCCGGGGCGTGCCGCTCGGCCTGGGCGTCGCGGTCAAGGCCACCGTGGGCCTGGTGGCGCTGGGCACGGCGTGGGAGCTGCGCAGGAGCCCCCGGCGGCTCGCCCTGGTCGCCGGGACGGCGGCGCTGACCGTGCTCCTGGCATACCTGCTCGCCGGGCCCCACTCGCTCGATCAGCTCGTCAACGCCAGCAAGTCGGTCTCGCTCGCCACGCCGTGGAAGCTGGCCCAAAGGGCGCTGCAGGGGGTGTTCGGACCCGGGGCCTACCGGGCCTGGATTCAGGTCGGGTCGCTGCTCCTGCTGGCCGCGCTCGCCGCCCTCCTCCTGCGCGGACGTCCGGCGGCCGGCCGCGAGGGGCCGGTGGTCGCCCTGGCCGTCGCCGTGGCCTGGCTGTTCGCCACGCCGTACGCGCTGCCCTGGTATGACGGGCTGGGGTTCGCGCTGCTGGCCCTGGTCGCCTGGCCGGGCCTGGAGGCGTTCCTGGTCGCCCGGCTCGCCGTGCTCTCATCGGCCTACCTGCCCGCGCGTCAGGCGGATCAGCCGGACGACCTGGGGTGGCTCGTCGACGTGGTCAGGGGCTGGGTGGCGCCGTCGCTCCTGCTGGCGCTGACGATCGCGCTGCTGTGGTGGGCGGCGCGGTCTGGAGCGCGCGTACGGACGCCGCCAGCGTCAGCGGCACCGCGACCGTCAGGGCCATCGCCGGAATCGCGATCCCCGAGTCGTTGATCAGGAACCCGGTGAACGCCGCGGTCAGCGCGCCGAACAGCCCGGCCCGCAGCTCCGGCGTCCGCTCGTAGGCCAGGCTCAGCGCGGGCGCGCCCCACCGGGACGGCCGGGCCAGCACGAGGAACAGGAACGCCAGCGCGACCACCGACAGCAGCGTCAGCGGGAGATTGCCCAGCGTGTGGAGCATCGCCCCGAGCTTGCGCCCGACGACCGAGCCGCCCTCGCCGCCGATGATCTGCTGGACGAACGCACCGAGGTGGGTTCGCCGGTCGGCGGGGCGCAGCCAGTCGGCCACCGCGATCAGCATGATGAGCACGCCCCCCGCCACGGCGATCAGCCCCAGCCGGAGGACCGACACCCGCCTGCCCGTGACCATCAGCACGCACACCGCCACGCCGAGGACGAACGACGGCACCCCGCCGAAGTCCGCGCCCCAGGTCGGCCAGCCGTCCCCGGCGATCGCGAGCAGGCCGTACGCCACGCAGACGGCCACGGCGAGCCTCGGTCGGCGGCGCAGCGCGCAGGCGACGGCCGCCAGGAGCAGGATCGTGCCCGTCGAGTAGACGGCGAAGGCCATGTTGCCGAAGCCGTAGAACCTGCCGCCGGTCACGGGCTCGTAGCCGGCCACCGCGTTCACCTGCAGCCGCGAGCCCGTCACCACGTCGGCGAGGAGCGCGAGCGAGCTGATCCCGGCGACCACGGCGGGCGGCCCCAGCACGTGGCGGCGCCACGGCCCGGCGTACGCGAGCCCGGCCACCAGGACGGCGAAGCCCAGGATCGTGCCGAGAAGGGCGGGCATCGGGTGCGCGAAGCCCCACCACGGCACGAGCTGCGCCAGGAAGATCGACACCGGGAGTGCGCCGCTGATCGTCGCGACGACCCGTGTGGTCGTCAGCATCCGCCGGTGGCGCCTGATCACGAGCGCGGCCAGGCCGTAGAAGAGCAGTTGTGCGGCGACCAGCGTGATGAAGAACGGCTCCCTGACCTCCCTGAGCACCTGGCTCGCGAGGTCTGCGTCGGCGAGCCCGGGGGCCGCCTCGCTCACCGGCGGCGCCGCGCCGCCGCCCGACCACGCCCTGCCGACCGCGCCCTCGGGAGTGGGGAGGCCGAGCAGGTGCGTGACCGTCGTCGTGACGTCGGTGATCGTGACCAGCGCCCGCTGCCGGGTCGAGGCGGCGGTCAGCCACCCGTGCCCGTACGGCCCGCCGGCGGCGATCGCGACGTGCAGGTGGGCGATGGAACCCTCGCCGCGGCCGGGGGAGTCGGACAGCCCCGCCACGAGCACGGTCGAACCGGCGGGCACCTTGGCGAGCACCTCGGCGACGGTCCGGTCGGCCGCGCTCACGGCCGCCCGCCGCTCCTGCCCGCGCCCGTCGCCGGCCGGGTCGTCGGGCTGGGCCCCGGTGATCTCCCCCGCCTCGGCGACCACGAGGGCGTACGGCGTGAGATCGGGCAGCGCGGCGGGTGTCGCGGCATACGTCGCGACCCTGCCGGACCGGTCGGCGGCGGTCAGGGCGGCCCCCGGGCCGATGGCCGCGATCTTTCCCCCGGCGGCGGTCACGGCGTCGGCGAGGAGCCCGAGCCGGGCCTTGAACGGACCGGACTGCTGCACGGCGACCAGTTCGGACCAGTTCGGGATCGTCGCCGTGCCGCCCGCGCCGGTGACGGGCTCGGGAAGGGGGCCGCACCCGGTGCCCGGAGTTCCCGCCCGCTGGCCCGCGGAGACCGTCAGCCAGCCGGCGGCCGGACAGGTCACGGGCAGCCCCTCGGGAGGGACCGTCCTCGTGGACAGCGACGCGCTGGAGCCGCGGGCGGCCAGCCCCCACAGCGCGGGGGTCCGCCGCGGATCGAGGTCGTCCCAGCGGAGGCCGGGCACCCCGATCATCACGACCCGGCCCGTCACCGCGGCGGCCTGTCGTGCAGCCGACGCGGGAGCGGCGGGCAGGACCAGGGCCGTCACGACGAGCACCAGGATCGACGCGAAGAGCCCCGCCGCGGCTCGGGCCGCCGGGCCCGGAGCCGTCGCTGATCCAGGTGGCACTGTCCCGCGCTCCCTCATGATCGATAACGGTGCGGACACGGTCCACGGTAGCCTGCCTGGTCATGACGACTGGCCGGATCGCGGGGGCCCGCCGGCCCGCCTGGGCGTGGGCGCTCGCCCTGGTGGCGCTGGCCGCCGCGGCGTCGCCGCTGATCGCCTACTGGCTGACCAACCCCGAGGACCAGCGTCTGGTGGACCTGGACGTCTACCGTACGGGCGGCTGGGCGCTGCTGCGGGGTCTGCCCGTCTACAACGTGATCACGCCGGCTCCCCAGTTGCTGCCGTTCACGTATCCGCCGGTGGCCGCGATGCTGGCGGTGCCGCTCGCCATGATGTCGTGGCCGGTCGCGCAGTGGGTGTGGACGGTCGCCATCGTCGCGGTCCTCGCCGTGACGGTCCGGCACGCCTTCCAGGCCTTCCTGGACGGGGTGCGCGGCGCCCTGGCCGCGTCGCTGCTGTTCGCCGTGCTGTGCGCGGCGTGCACCTATCTCATGCCGATCAGGGACCAGTTCAGGTTCGGCCAGGTGGACCTGTTCCTCCTGGCGTTGTGCCTGCTCGACTGCGTGGCGCGCAGGCCGTGGTGGCCGCGCGGGATGCTGATCGGCCTCGCCACGGCGGTGAAGCTCACCCCCGGCGTGTTCCTCGTCTACCTGGCGATCACCGCCTTCCCCGCCCGGGAGGGGGATACAAGGCAGCGCCGTGCCTTCTTCATGGCGGTGTTCACGGCGGCCCTGCTCACGCTGCTGCCGTTCCTGGTGATCTTCGACGACGCCCGGGACTTCTGGTTCGGGGCGCTGCTCGACTCCGAGCGCCTCGGCGCGAACGCCGCCACCACCAACCAGTCGCTGCGCGGCATGCTGCTCAGGCTCTACCTGCCCGGCTGGCTGACCACGGTGCTCTGGCTCGCCGCCGTCGCCGTGATCGGCTGGTACGGCTTCCGCCGCGCCCGGCGGGCGTACCTGGACGGCGACGTCACGACCGCGGTGGCGCTCACGGGGCTGATGGCGGTGCTGTTGTCGCCGGTGGCCTGGATCCACCACATCGCCTGGGTCGTGGTCGTGCTCGCGGCCCTCGCGGGGTCCGGGCGCGACCGGGTCCGGCTGCTGGTCGCGGCGGGCGTGTGGCTCTACTACGTGCTGCCCATCCCGTGGTGGGGCGTGACGCTCAAGGCGCTGGAGATCCCTGTGCTCAGCCCGGTCGCGGGCAAGATCGTGCAGAACGCGTTCGGCCTCGGCGCGATCGGCCTCGTCTGGCTCCTCGGATCCTGGTTGCCCCGGCGGCGGGCCGCTGTCGCCGTTCCCGCTGCGGTCACTTGACCAATTCATTACGCTCGGTGCCGTGCTGGTTACCGTTGTGGAGATGGCCGGTGTCCTGGCGGGGGTGACCGGCGTGGCCGTCGGCCTGATCGCGCTGCGCGCCGCCCGCCGTTCCGTGCGGGTGTGCCTGGACGCCCTGGATCGGCGGGCCGCCGTCGAGGGCCCGGTGGACAGCAGGGCGATCCGCGACGTGGCGCTGTATCGATACGACGCGCTCGACGAGATGACCGGCACGCTGTCGTTCTCGCTCGCGCTCATCAACGGCTTCGGCGACGGCGTCGTGCTGACGTCCATCAACGGCCGCACCGAGACCCGCACGTACGCCCGTGCCGTACGCGGAGGGAAGGGGCTGCAGCCGCTGTCGCCGGAGGAGGAGCACGCCGTGCGGGCCGCCAGACTCGGCATCGGGCCGGAGGTCGAGCCGCAACGCCTTCCCCGCTGAGCCGGGACGGCGGTTCACGGGCGGAAGCCGGTCGGCCCAGGAGTGTCTCCGCATGCCCGCCACACCTACCTGCGGATACCCTTGGGACATGTCGAAGCTCGCGTACCTGGGGCCTCAGGGCACCTTCTGTGAGGCGGCCCTGCGGCTCCTGGAGCCGGATGCCGAGCGCCTGCCCTGCGCCAACGTCGGAGCCGCGCTCGACGCCGCCCGCAACGGCGAGGCGGACGGCGCGGTGGTCCCGCTGGAGAACTCGGTGGAGGGGGCGATCACCCAGACCCTCGACGAGCTGGCCGGGGGGAGGCCGCTCCACATCACCGGCGAGTGGCTGCTTCCGGTCGAGTTCTCCCTGCTGGTGCGGCCCGGCACCGAGCTGGCCCAGATCAAGCGGATCATCACCCACCCGGCGGCCCACACCCAGTGCCGCGGGTTCATCGAGCGCGAGATGCCCGGCGCCGTCGTGATCGCGGCCTCGTCGACGGCCGCCGCCGCGCAGGAGGTCGCCTCTCCCGAGTCTCCGTACGACGCGGCGATCAGCCCGGCCATCGCCGGGGAGTACTACGGGCTCGACGCGATCGCCTCGAACATCGGCGACCGCTCCGACACCGTCACCCGGTTCATCAAGGTGAACCGCCCCGGGCGGCTGCCCGAGCCGACCGGCGCCGACCGCACCTCGCTCGTGGCCTTCCTGCGCGACGACCACCCGGGCGCGCTGCTGGAGATGCTGAGCGAGTTCGCGGTGCGCGGGGTCAACCTGACCCGCATCGAGTCGCGTCCCACCGGCGACGGCATCGGCCGCTACTTCTTCCACTTCGACTTCGAGGGGCACATCGCCGACGCCCGGGTCGGGGAGGCCGTCGCCGGGCTCCACCGGCTCTGCGACGACCTGCGTTTCCTCGGCAGCTATCCGCGGGCCGACCGGGTTCCGACGCAGATCAAGGAGGGTACGGGCGACGCGGACTTCGCCGAGGCCGCCGAATGGCTCGGAAAGATCCGCGCCGGTCTCGCTTGACGGGCGGGAGCCGCACCGGCTCCGGTAGCCTTTGAGCCGTGATTGACCTGCGAACCCTTCGTGAGGACCCTGACCGGCTCCGGGCGTCGCAGCGCGTCCGCGGCGAGGACGACTCGATCGTGGAGACCCTGCTGTCGCTCGACGAGCGCCGCCGTGCCGCGCTCAACACCTTCGAGTCGCTGCGCGCCGAGCAGAAGAGCATCGGCAAGTCGGTGTCCCGCGCGTCCGGAGACGAGCGCCAGGCGCTGCTCGACCGCGCGAAGGAACTGGCCGCGCAGGTGAAGGCGGCCGAGACCGAGGCCGCCGCGCTGGCGAGCGAGCTCGACGACCTGCTCATGACCGTGCCGAACATCGTCGAGGAGGGCGCGCCCTCCGGCGGCGAGGACGACTACGTGGTGCTGGAGGAGATCGGCGAGAAGCCCGTCTTCGACTTCGCGCCCCGCGACCACGTCGAGCTGGGCGAACTGCTCGGCGCGATCGACATCGAGCGCGGCGCGAAGGTCTCGGGCGCCCGCTTCTTCTTCCTGAGGGGCGTCGGCGCGCGGCTCCAGCTCGGGCTGCTCAACATGGCGATGCAGCAGGCGATCGAGGCGGGCTTCACGCCGATGATCACCCCTGTGCTCGTGAAGCCCGAGTCGATGCAGGGCACCGGATTCCACGTCGCCCACGACAAGGAGATCTACCGCCTGCCCGAGGACGACCTCTACCTGGTCGGCACCAGCGAGGTGCCGCTGGCGGCCTACCACTCCGACGAGATCCTCGACCGGGCGTCGCTGCCGATGCGGTACGCCGGCTGGTCGTCCTGTTTCCGGCGCGAGGCCGGGTCGTACGGCAAGGACACCCGGGGCATCATCCGGGTCCACCAGTTCGACAAGGTCGAGATGTTCTCCTACTGCCGGCCGGAGGACTCCCACGAGGAGCACCTGCGGCTGCTCGCCTGGGAGAAGGAGATGCTCGAGAAGGTGGAGCTGCCCTACCGCATCATCGACACGGCGGCGGGCGACCTCGGCACCTCGGCGGCCCGCAAGTACGACTGCGAGGCGTGGATTCCCTCGCAGGGCCGCTACCGCGAGCTCACCTCGACCTCCAACTGCACCGACTTCCAGGCCCGCCGCCTGAAGGTGCGCTACAAGGACGAGGACGGCAAGCCGCACCACGTGGCGACGCTCAACGGCACGCTCGCGACCACCCGCTGGATCGTGGCGATCCTGGAGAACCACCAGCAGGCCGACGGCTCGGTGGTCGTCCCCAAGGCGCTGCGGCCGTACGTGGGGCTCGACGTCCTGGAGCCGCTGTCCCGGTAGATCCACCGGCCTTGATCGAGGACCTCCGGCGTGGTGCCGCTCACCGCGTCCGGAGGTCTTCGTGTCTCACGGTGACGTTCTGTGGCGGGTTGCGGCGGCAGCGCGGGCCGGCATCGAATGCCTCAGATGTCCGGCAGAAGTGGAATCTGCGACCTTTGACGGCAGGGCCCGTCAGATGTGATGTAAATCTCTCGGTTCGGACGGCGTCCGAGTGCGCAGAAGGCCTCCGCGCGTGAAACTTTCATGCGCGCAGTCCGTCCGCGGGTTCGCCCCCGGCTTACGGCCGGACGCCCCCGGACATGCGAAAGGCGGGGCTCGCCACGGCGAACCCCGCCTTCGTCAGGTCAGGTCAGAGACCACGGACGTTCGACGCCTGCGGACCCTTCGGACCGGCGATGACCTCGAACTCGACCCGCTGGCCGTCCTCCAGGTTGCGGTAGCCGCTGCCCGTGATGGCGGAGAAGTGCACGAACACGTCGGGCTCGCCGCCGTCCGGTGCGATGAAGCCGAAGCCCTTCTCAGCGTTGAACCACTTGACGGTTCCCTGAGCCATTACTGCTCTCCCTAAGGAAGTGAATCTTGGGGACCACACCTCGTGGACCCCGGGTGTGTCGCACAGCTCCCCGGGTGGCTCATACAGTCAAACTGGTTTTCGCTACGGGAACAGCTAATACAACGCCTTCACATCTAACACTATGTAGCCCGTTGGTGTTCCACGTCCGGGGGAGATTTCTCGCCCGAGGTGTGGCCGAGGGCATGGCATGGCCTATCTCGGTGCACACTGGAACCTGTCATGACCTGCCCCCGCCTCGTCGCCACGGACCTCGACGGCACCGCTCTGCGCACCGACGGAACAGTCTCTCCACGTACCGCCGCCGCCTTCGCCCGGGTGGAGGAGGCCGGCGGCACCCTCGTCTTCGTGACCGGGCGGCCGCCCCGGTGGATGCACACCGTCGCGGGAGCCGTACGGCACCGCGGGCTCGCCATCTGCGCGAACGGCGCGCTCGTGTACGACCTCCACACCGAGGAGATCGTCGAGTCGCACCTGATCGACTCCGACGTGCTCGAAGAGTGCGTCGCCCGGCTGCGGCGGCATGTGCCCGATCTCACGTTCTCGGTGGAGTACGAGGGAGGCTTCGCGCACGAGTCCGACTACGCGCTGGGGCGCTGGGACGCTCGGGAGCTGGCCTATGGGCGGATGGTGGCCATCGCGGCGCTGACGTCCCGGCCGTGCGCCAAGCTGCTCGCGCAGCACCCCTCGATGGACCCCGACGAGTTGCACCGCGGGGTGCTGGAGATCGTCGGCGACATCGTGACCCCGACGCACTCCAGCGGGCGGGCACTGATCGAGATGAGCGCGTTCGGTGTGACGAAGGCCACAGCGCTGGCGACGCTGGCCGAGGAGCGGGGGATCAAGCCCGCGGAGGTGGTCGCCTTCGGCGACATGCCGAATGATCTGCCGATGCTGACCTGGGCCGGCACGTCGTACGCCGTGGCGAACGCCCACGCCGACGTGCTGGCCGCCGTCGATCACGTGACGGCGGCCAACAACGACGACGGTGTGGCGGTCGTGCTCGAGACCCTGTTCTGAGTCAGGCGGGTGTCGGGGTTCTACAGGTAGGGGCCGCCCGCGCGGTGGCCCTGGTCGTCCTGCGCGGCCTGGCCCATGCCGCCGGGGAGTGCGCGGCGCATCTGCTCCAGCTGCGCCCGGGCGGCCATCTGCTGGGCGAACAGCGTGGTCTGGATGCCGTGGAACAGGCCCTCCAGCCAGCCGACGAGCTGGGCGTGCGCGACCCTCAGCTCGGCGTCGCTCGGCGGGGTCGCGCTCTCGTCGCTGAACGGCAGGGACAGCCGCTCCAGCTCCTCGACCAGTTCGGGGGCCAGACCCTCCTCGAGCTCCTTGATGGAGCTCTGGTGGATGTCCTTGAGCCGCTTGCGGCTGGCGTCGTCGAGGGGAGCCGCCCGCACCTCCTCCAACAGCTGGCGGATCATGCTCCCGATCCGCATCACCTTGGCGGGCTGCTCCACCAGGTCGGCGACGGACCGCTCCTCGTGCTCGCCCTTACCGTTGCCGCCGGAGACCGAGAGGCCCTGCGGCCCCACGACCACGATCTGCGGCGTGCTCTCGTCTGCGTTCATCGATCGCTTACAACTCCTGATTCGCCGGGGCACACCGTGCTCACCCCATCAACCTAACTCACCTGACCAGCAGGAGCTTTCCGATGTGTTCACCCTCTTCGAGGGTTCGGTGAGCGCGGGCGGCCTGGTCGAGGGGGATCCGCTCGTGCACCACGGGCCGTACGGCTCCGGCGGCGACGAGCGGCCACACGTTGTCCACCACGCCCCGGCAGATCACGCCCTTGTCGTCCACCGGGCGGTTGCGCAGCCCGGTCGCGTGGACCGAGGCCCGCTTGGCGAGCAGCGTGCCGAGGTCGAGCTCGCCCTTCGCGCCGCCCTGCATGCCGATGACGACCAGACGGCCGCCGGTGGCGAGGGCGCGTAGGTTCCCGGGCAGGTACTTCGCGCCGATGATGTCGAGGATGACGTCGGCCCGGCCCTCGAACCGCTCAGCGAAGTCCTCCTCGCGGTAGTTCACGCCCTCGTCCGCGCCGAGCTCGCGGCAGCGCGCGAGCTTGTCCGCGGAGCCGGCCGTCACGAGCACGCGCGAGCCGTACGCCTTGGCGAGCTGGATGGCCAGGGTGCCGATGCCGCTCGCGCCGCCGTGCACGAGCAGGGTCTCGCCCTTCCGCAGGCGGGCGGTCATGAAGACGTTCGACCACACCGTGCAGGCGACCTCGGGGAGACCGGCGGCCTCGTCCAGCGCGATTCCCTCCGGCGCCGGCATCACCTGCTGCCAGGGGACCGCCACGCGTTCGGCGTATCCGCCGCCGGCCAGCAGGGCGCAGACGCGGTCGCCGGGCGCGAGATGCGGGACGTTCTCGCCGACTTCGACGATCGTCCCGGAGCATTCGAGTCCCGGGATCTCGGAGGCCCCGGGCGGCGGCGGGTAGAAGCCGCGGCGCTGGAGCAGGTCCGCCCGGTTGACGGCCGAGGCGGCGACCTCGATGACGACCTCACCTGCGCCGGGACGCGGGTCGGGCACTTCCTGCCAGGCCAAAACCTCAGGTCCGCCGGGTTCGGAAATCACGATCGCACGCATGTGACCTAAAGTAGCGTGGCGGAGAACTCGGCGGTTGCCCGCATTCACCGTATTACGTGGCGCTAATCTGCAATGTGTTTGCTACCCCATTAGCCCAGCCCGAGGGGGTACACGGTGGCGAGACATGATCGTGAGGATCCGCATTCTCTCGAGGACCAGCTGGCATGGCTTGACGCGATCAAGGAAATGCCCGACGAGGTGGAGATAGCGGTCAGCGCGGTCACCTCCGCCACGCTCGCCTCTCCACCGCCGCCGCCCGCCGACCCCGAGCCCGCCTCGCCGTACCCCGCCGACCCCTGGAGCCTCGTCCCGTCCGAGCCCGCGTCCGGCGGCCTGCTCCGCGGCGCGGCCGACAGCGCGACCGGCTCCGCGTACGGCGCCCCGCCGCAGGAGGACGCGCAGACTTCCGAGGCGTCGTCCACCGGTCCCATCCGCGACCCCCTCTTCGATGCCGACTATGCGAAGAGTTTTGGGTATGAAAGTGGTGAAAAGTCCGAATTTGGGTCCGGTTATGGCGCCGACTCGGCCTACGGCGAGACGAACTTCGGCGACACGACGAACGTCAGTGATACGACGGCCTTCGGCGATACGACGGCCTTCTTGACCAGGCCCGAGTCCTCGCCTTCCGAGAAGCGTGAGGACGCGCCGCCGGCCGAGCCGCCCACCGCGAGCACCGCGTTCGGCACACCGCCGGAGACGAGGGGTGAGGAGTCCGCCACGTCGACCGGGCCGGTGAGCGCCCCGTCGTTCGGCTCGTCTTTCGGTTCGTCTCCCGGTTCGTCTCCCGGTTCGTCCTTCGAGGCGGCGTCGGAGTCGTCCTTCCCGGGATCTTTCGGTGCCTCTTCCGACGCGGGATCGGAGTCTCCCGAGGGGGCCTCGGACGCGACGCCGGAGAGGCCGGGCGATGACCAGGAGTCCACGGAGGACGACGGCCGCCCCACTCCGCCGCCGGGCGGCCTGAGCGGTCCCTCGTCCTTCACCACCCCCCTGCTCGGCGAACAGCCTTTCGGCGGTGGCGCCTTCCCCGGCTCCCCGGCGGACACCGACGCCTACAAGAACATCGGCGCGTTCTCCGGCAGCGAGTCGGCCAAGCCCTTCGTCTCCCCGGCGTCCGGCACGTCGTCCTCGGCGAAGGAGCCGTTGCGGGGCTGGCTGGAGCCGGCCGTGCCGGTGCCGGCCGCCCAGCAGGAACCCGACGCTCCCGGCGTCCCCGCCGAGCCGGAGGAGCCGCCCGCGCCATCGGAGATCCCGTCTCCGTTCGCCGCCCCCCGGGCCGAGTCCGCGCCGGACTTCACGGACGACCGTTTCATCGGCTCCCTGCGGGAGGACCTGGCCGCCGAGGAGCGGAAGCCGTACGAGCCGGGTCCGGTTGTGGCGTCGCCGCCCCCGCCCGCGCCTGCGCTGGCGCCCGCACCTCAACCCGCCCCTCAACCCGCACCCGAGCGAGCCTCGGCGCCGAGCCCCGCACCGGACCAGGCGCCGGCCGTGGAACGGGACGCGGTGGCGGAGCGGGAGGCATACCAGCCCCCACGCCGGCCGGCTCCCGTCTCCGCCTTCAGCTCGCCCGCGC
Source organism: Microbispora sp. NBRC 16548 (assembly GCF_030268985.1). Classification (NCBI taxonomy): domain Bacteria; kingdom Bacillati; phylum Actinomycetota; class Actinomycetes; order Streptosporangiales; family Streptosporangiaceae; genus Microbispora; species Microbispora sp. NBRC 16548. Next base: position 1,531 of record NZ_BSSF01000019.1, on the reverse strand, counting down.
GTACGACGGGGAAGTCGGCCGGGTCCAAGCCGACCGCCGACAGCCTCGATCCGGTCACCCTGCTGAGGGGGCGGCGGAACGCTCCCGCGACGGGCTGGCGGCGGCTGGTCTACAAGGCGTCCGCCGGGCTGATCAAGCCGGGTGAGGCTCCGGAGGTGCGGCGGCGCCGCGAACTCGTGCAGCGCGCCCGCACGCCCGTCGCCACCGGTCACCACCGGGTCGCCGTGCTCAGCCTCAAGGGCGGGGTGGGCAAGACCACCACGACCGTCGGCCTCGGCGCCACGCTCGCGCAGGTGCGCGGCGACCGTGTCATCGCGGTCGACGCCAACCCCGATCGTGGAACGCTCTCCGACAAGGTCGAGCTGGAGACCGCGGCCACCGTACGCGACCTGCTGAACGAGCGCGCGCAGATCAAGCGGTACGTGGACATCCGGGCCTTCACCTCGCAGACGCCCTCGCGGCTGGAGATCCTGGCGTCGGACCGCGACCCGTCGGTGTCGGAGGCGTTCAGCGCCAAGGACTACCACGCGGTGGCGAATGTGCTGGAGAACTTCTACTCCATCTGCATCACCGACTGCGGCACCGGCCTCCTGCACTCCGCCATGTCGGGCGTGCTCGGCATGGCCGACCAGATCGTACTGGTCAGCTCGCCGTCCGTGGACGGCGCCCGGGCGGCCTCGGCCACGCTGGACTGGCTGGAGGCGCACCACTACGGCGACCTCGTCCGGGCCGCGACCGTGGTGCTGTGCAGCGTACGGCCCCGGTCGAAGTCCACCGTGGACCTCGACAAGCTGGAGGCGCACTTCGCCGCCCGCTGCCGCACCGTCGTCCGCGTGCCGTACGACGCCCACCTGGAGGAGGGCGCTGAGATCGACCTGGACCGCCTCCAGCAGGCCACCAGGGACGCCTATCTTCGCCTGGCGGCCTCCGTGGGCGACGGCTTCGCCGGGCCGCACGCGCTGGCCGAGCCCAGGTTCTCGGAGATCCCGGACCACCTGTAGGCGAGACGTGGCGGCGGGATGATCTCTTTCGCGGTCGCGGTCACCAACCGGAGAGTGAGAGACTAGGCTGCTGCGTGGCGCTCCAGCGTGGGGCGCCGGGGAGAGCTCGCCTAGTGGACGATGGCGGCGGTCTTGAAAACCGCTAGGCCGGGTGACCGGTCTCGTGGGTTCGAATCCCACGCTCTCCGCTCTGTGATGTCGCAAGACATCGGAAACCCTCGAACCTACGGGTTCGGGGGTTTCTTCGTGTACTGGGGTTGGTAGTCGCGGGTGGGGTCGATGGTCAGCTCGCGGAGGAGTTCTCCGGTGGTGGCGTTGACCACCCGGACGTGGAGATCGTCGACGAGCAGGATGACGTGGGTTCGGGCGTGGGTTCGTCCGATGCCGATGTGGTGGAGCCGGCCGCCGATCCGCAGGGTGACGACGCCGGTGTGGTCGACGCGGTCGTGCCGGACGCGGGTGTGGGTGTCGCCGTCGCGGTTGGCGGCCGGTTGGGCCTTGGGCCGGGTGTTGTAGGCCGCGGCGGGGGT
>NZ_BSSF01000018.1:0-161145 GCF_030268985.1 Microbispora sp. NBRC 16548 | reverse complement strand
CCGAACCCGGAAGTTAAGCCTGTCAGCGCCGATGGTACTGCACCGGGGACGGTGTGGGAGAGTAGGACACCGCCGGACAATCTTTGTGGAGGGCCACCCCTATGGGGTGGCCCTTCCGCATTTCCGGAGGGGGTTTCCCCCGTGCCCCGCGCCGGCTCGTCGTGGGGGTGTCCCGGACGGCGCGTGTGCGGGTGCGGGTGTGTTGGTGGTGTGGGGGTGCCCCGGCTGTGGTTGGCCGGGGCTTTCGCATGTCCAGGGATCGTTTCAGGGGGTCATCACGGCGGGGGAGCGGGGGGTGTTCCTCGGGCGTGGCGTGGCGTGCCTGGCGCCCTGGCCTGCGTGGCCTGCCGGCCTGAGTGGGGTGCGGTTGGTGCTGTTCCCCAGGGGGTGCGACCGCGCGCTGCCAGCGGGCTGGGCCCGATACGGGTAGCCAGCCGGCCCAAAGGCCGAGGAAGGGTGCGGGGCAAGCAGGGGTGGGGGCGAGCAGGGGCGATGGGCCGCCCAGGGGTGGGCGCGAGCAGCGGCCCGGGAGGAGCGGAGCGGGCGGGAGGGAGGACCGCAGCGAAGGCCCAGCGGAGCGGGCTTCGCGAGGACCGGACCTTCCGACCGGCGCAGTGACGTCCCAACCCCACCTACCCCAACCCCACCGACGCCAACTTCACCGACACCCAACCCATCCGACCACCACGCCCCACCACCAGTCCTCCCGCCCCGAGCGCGGGACGTCCCAACCCAACCGACCCGACCCAACCGAACACCCCCACCACGAGAGGCCGCGCCCCGGGTGCAGCGACCTTCCACCAAACCATGATCGCGCCCTCACCGCGACGCCTTCACACTGACGCCGTGGCGCCACAACCCACGCCTGTCCCTCGCAGCGGGGCCCCAGCATGCGATCAACACGCTCTAAGGTGTGCGCCTGCACAGACCGAGGGGCGGCCTCTATCAAGACCCACAGGCGGTCCTCAACGGCGGCCGGCGAGGCGCTGAAACCGGTAGCCGAGTGCACGCTCGCGTTCGGCAAGCGGAGGCCGACCTTCCTACGCCCGTAAGCAACCTGTCCGGTATCCCGATCCAGGCGTCTGAGTGCCTTTCTGCCTTTCTACGCCCACAAGACGCCGTGAGCCGACGCGCCGTTTTCGTGCTCTGAAATTCAGGGGCGGGGGCCATCGACCGGGCCAGTGCACGCGCGAGAGAATCGGCGGGTGCTTCTGGAGAGATCACGGCTGTGGGTACGCCGCTCCCGGCCTGAGAACATGCGGGTGACTGTCGCCTGCCGCTCTCGACCGCAGCGACCGCACCGGGTCGGACGGCGCCCCGTATGGTCTGCTCGCCGAGAGCCTGCACCTGCCACCAGCCCGCCGCGTCGCCGGTGTCTCCCATCGGCCGCGAGCTCGGAGATGCGGCCCGGCTTCTCCGTTTCCGCCGGCCTCACAACCTTCTCCGGCATCTCCCTGCTGCCTTCGTGGAAGGTGAGCAGGATGCGGGTCTGCGTCGCTTCGAAAGCCGGAGGCTGGTCGAAATGGTGGTCGATATCGATCTCGCGGGAGGCGCTGCGAGGAAAGAGTTTCCCCTGGCCGTTCCCCCAATTGCGGCCACTGCCGTTCGCGGAGCGGCCTTCTGAGAGGGATGATCAAGCGCGTCCGCCGCTATCGAAAATACTTTCGAAATATGAATTCGGGGCGCCTCTGCCGATAATTCGATCTTCATTGCCGTCGCCTCGATTCGCGCCTCTCGATGGCGGCATACCTGGCCCTACCAGCAAGATCGTATTTCGGGAACCCGGCATCGGTGGCGTCCGTTGTGATCTACTGAAGGCGTGCCGTCGTTCGAGGTGACTGTGAGAAATGTTTGCGAAGGGTTCCATGGGGTAGACGGGTTCGCGAGTTACCCTGGAAGGGCTGACGGAATTGACGATGAAGACACACTTACCCGGCCTCCACATTATCCAGCCAACAACACTTAAACGGCCGGGCGTGTCGGCGGGGGTTCGCTGAATCGTCGATTACGGTCCCGTGTGTCGGGACGAGCCCGGAAAAGGACAAGCCGGAAAAGGACGAACCGATGGGGGCTGTGCGCAAGGTGGCGAGCTACCTTGGCCTGGGTGGGGCAGAGCAGTACGACGACGAGACCTACGCCGAGGACGAGTACGAGGACGACTGGATGCCGGCGGCCGAGCGTGCCGCCAAGCGCTGGCAGCCCAACGCCGACCCGGCCCGTATCGTCATGGTCCGCCCGCAGAAGTATGACGACGCCCTGACGATCGGCCGGCACTTCCGCGAGGGCCACACGGTGGTCATGGACGTGGCGAGCATGTCGACGGCGGAGGCCACGCGGATGGTGGACTTCGCCGCGGGCTTGGCCTACGGCTGTGAGGGACGTATCGAGCGGATCGCGGACAAGGTCTTTCTGATCACTCCGGCGACGGTGGAGGTCTCCACCGCCTGAACCGGCTGGTCCGACTTCGATCCTGTGCCCGCTGCCCACTCGGTCGGCGGGCACAGTCGTGCTCGGAGCCGGCAATTACGCATCCTGCCGGCAATTACGCAATCAGCCGGCTCTCACGTAACCAGCAGGACCCGGGCGCAAGCGTCGACGTCCTTCATGGCTCGCGGGCACGGCGCAAGGCGCTGAGCGTCCCACGCGGGCCACGTGCAAGGCGCTGAGCGTCCCACGCGGGCCACGTGCAAGGTGCCGAGCGTCCCACGCGGTCCGCAGGCATGGCGCAGGCGTTCCTATGCGGCCCGCGGGCCCCGGCGGAGGAGCGTGGACACCTCGGCCAGGTCCCGGGCGGCGTCAGAGGCGCGCTCCTCCGACTCCCTGGCGTACTCGTGCAGGGCCCAGACGGCCTTGTCTGCGAGATCGGAGAGCTTGCCCGCCCGTGTCTGGACGTAGCGCACGTCGGAGTGTTCCCGGACGCGGTGCCGCCACAGCAGATGCCCGCCCACGGCGGCGACCAACAGGCCGACGAGGGCGAGCGGCGGCGAGACCACGAACCCCGCGGCCAGGACGACGACGGCGAGGACCAGGAGGACGTATCCGGGCCAGGGCCGGGTGCGCTTCGGCACGCACTCGGTGACGAGCCGCTGCTCGGCGGCCGCCATCGACTCCTGCTCCGGGCCCTCGGGTCTGAGCGTGATCGGGTAACCGAGGATCGGCACGTCCAGGGTGTCGGGCGGCGGCTCGCGCACCACCTCGACGAGGGATTCCGCGGCCGCCCTGACCGCCGGCGCGGCCACGTGCAGGGCGAGCGCGGCCATGTGAGGATCGGCGTCGGGAGCCAGGTCCTGCAGCAGATGCCCGGTGAGCGAGCTCAGCGGCCCTTCCTGGCCGCCCTGGCCGGCCAGGGCTCGGAGCACGGCCAGCGGCTCGTCCTCGGCCCACACGGTGCCGCGTACGACCTTGGTGACCTCACCGGCCTGCCGGGTGGAGGTGATCTCGGTGCAGCGCTCGCGCAGACGGCGCAGGGTGACCGACGCCCGCAGCGACCGCTCGATCTCGGCGACCTTCGCCAGTTCCGGGAACGCCTCAAGAGAGGCGGGCACGGACGTCTCCGGCAGAGTGGGCACCAGGGTCTTCAACCACCGGTCGTCGGTGGCCGGCACGTTCACCGCGTCGAGCTTGCGCAATACGAAGATCTTGCCGACCGGTCCGTACGCCCCGCGGGCGGCGGCGAGCCACAGCGCCCGCTGGCCGGACGTCACCGGACGGTCCTCGGACAGGTCGCCGAAGGCGGTGCCCAGCCAGGAGGCGTGGATTCGGTCGCCGTGACCGCAGACGGCGAGGGCCAGGCACAGGAACAGGGCGGTGCGCCGCTCGTCCAACTGGTTGGCCAGGGCCAGCGGCTCCAGGGCGTCCTTGCCGGACCTGATGAGGACGAGGGCCTCGACGGCGGGCCCCAGCCAGTAGCCCGGCACGTCGGTGATCCCCGGCGGCAGGTCGGGCGCGGTGCCGTCGGCCGCCAGGCTGACGATCAGCGCCTCGGCGTAGCGGTGCAGCTCCGTGGCCTCGGCCAGGTTTCCAGGGTCCGGACTCGTGGTCAGGTCCATGCTCACGCGGAACGCTCCCCGAGGGGTCGGCTGGCACTCCCTTGACCGCGCCAGACTAGACGCTTGGTGCGACAGTCACGGGCGAGGCGCGCCGTGGACGCGCCTGACCCGCGGAAACCGAAAGCCCGGGCCGCCCTGGATCGGAGAGCGACGGTATGGGCGGCCCGCCGCGCTCGGACGGGGGAGCCGCCCCCGCCCTCGGAGACGCCGCCTCCGGCCTCAGGGACGCCGTCTCCCGTGTCCGCCGAAGCGGAATCCGGCACCTCGCTCACATTCGCTCGGGGACTTCGATGCCGAGCAGGTCGAGCCCGCGCAGCAGCACACGCAGGGTGAGCGCCGACAGAGTCAGACGCGACTGCCGTACGGACTCCTCCTCGGCCTTGAGGACCGGGCAGCTCTCGTAGAACGAGGTGAACGCCTGGGCCAGGTCGAACAGGTAGTTGCACAGCCGGTGGGGCTCGGACAGCTGGGCGACGGCGGCGACGACCGAGCCGAAACCGAGCAGCTGCAGCGCGAGCGCCCGCTCGGCCGGATGGCCCAGCGTGATCGGGCCGGTGACCGACTGCGGGTCGATCGCGCCGTTGCGGAAGATCGACCGGATGCGGGCGGTGGCGTACTGGAGGTACGGCCCGGTGTTGCCGGTCAGGGCGAGCATGCGGTCGAAGTCGAACACGTACTCGCTGTCGTGGCTGACCGACAGGTCCGCGTACTTCACGGCGCCCATGCCGACCTGGCGCGCGATCTGCCGGCGGGCCTCCGTGTCGTACCCGCGGTCGGCGATGACGGCCTCGGCCCGCACGACGGCCTCGTCCAGCAGCTCGGTGAGCTTGATCGAGGCGCCGCTGCGGGTCTTGAACATCTTGCCGTCGCTGCCGAGCACACTGCCGATCTGGACGTGCTCCGCCTTGACGTCGTCGTGCAGCCAGCCGGCCGTCCGCGCCGCGGCGAAGACCATCTGGAAGTGGAGCGACTGGGTGGCGCCCACGACGTACAGGATGCGGTCGGCCTTCAGGTCGCGCACCCGGTAGCGGATCGCGGCGAGGTCGGTCGTGGCGTAGCCGTACCCGCCGTCGCTCTTGCGGACGATGAGCGGCAGCGGCTGGTCGTCGCGGCCCTTGAAGCCGGGCGGGAACACGCACAGCGCGCCCTCGCTGATCTCGGCCACGCCCGTGCGCTCCAGCTCGTCGCATACGTCCGGGAGCATGGGGTTGTACATGCTCTCGCCCGCGATGTCCTCGTCGGTGAGCGTGACGCCCAGCGTCCGGTACACCTTCCGGAAGTAGCGGTTGCTGTACTCGATGAACTCGCGCCACAGGCGCAGGGTCTCCGGGTCGCCGCCCTGCAGCAGCGGCACCCGGCGGCGGGACCGCTGCTGGAACTCGGGGTCGTTGTCGAACTTGTGCCGCGCCGCCTGGTAGAAGGCGTTGCCGTCGCCGGCGGCCAGCATGCCGAGCGCCTCCTCCTCGCCGATGTCGAGGAGGTGCTCGATGAGCATGCCGAACTGCGTGCCCCAGTCGCCGAGGTGGTTCTGCCGGATCACCTGGTTGCCCAGGTGTTCGTGGGTGCGCGCGAGGGTGTCGCCGACGATCGTGGTGCGCAGGTGGCCGACGTGCATCTCCTTCGCGGCGTTCGGCGCCGAGTAGTCGACGATCACGGTCTGCGGGGCCGGCTGCGGCACGCCGATGCGCTCGTCGAGCAGCCGCTCCGCGGCCCGCTCGGCGATCCAGCCGTCGCGCAGCGTCAGGTTGAGGAACCCGGGCCCGCTGACCTCCACGCTCACGTCGGCCGTGTCGAGATGGCCGGCGATGGCCTGGGCGACCTCCCGCGGGGCACGTCGGAGCCGCTTGGCCAGGCTGAGCGCGACGTTCGCCTGGTAGTCGGCGAACTGGGAGGGCCTGATCAGCGGGTCTTCAGTGGCGTACTCCGGACCGAAGGCGGAACCCAGCGCCTGCTGGACCCGCTCGGTGAGCACGAGCTGCGGGTCGGTCATGCACCAAGCTTATCGGCGTGTGCCTTCTGCCCGCCGTTCCATATCCGGCGGTCACCAGCGGCGGTGCGACTTGTTGGTGGAGGCGATCCGCTCGCCGATCCTGGCGATGATGCCCTGGGCCGACAGGTGGGCCGCGAGCTCGCAGGCGGCGGCCACGCCGCGCGCCCGCGACGAGCCGTGGGCGATCACCACCGTGCCGTTGAGGCCGAGCAGCACGGCCCCGCCGTGCGCCTCAGGATCGAGCCGGCCGGCCAGCTCCCGGAGCCGGGCCCGCTGCAGCATCCCGCCGAGCCTGGCCACCCGGCTCTCCGCGATCGTCTCCCTGAGCTGCTCGAAGGCGTACCGTACGGTGCCCTCGACGGTCTTGAGTGCCACGTTGCCGGTGAACCCGTCGGTGACGACCACGTCGACCTTCCGGGTGAGCAGGTCGTGCCCCTCGATGTTGCCGGTGAAGTCGATGCCGGGCGTGGCGGCGAGCAGTTCGTGGGCCCGTTTGGCGAGCTTGTTGCCCTTCTCGACCTCGGCGCCGATCGTGAGCAGGCCGACACGGGGACGACGCATGCCGAGTGCCGTCTCGGCGTACGCCACGCCGAGGTGGGCGAACTGCACCAGCATCTCCGGCTTGGCGTCGGCCGTGGCGCCCGCGTCGAGCAGCACGGTCGGCTGGGGCAGGGTCGGCAGGCCGACCGCGATCGCGGGGCGTACGACTCCCTGCTGGGCCCGCAGCCGCAGCCGGCCGGTCGCGACGACGCCCGCCGTCGAGCCTGCGGACACCACCGCGCAGGCGTCGCCGCGCCGTACGAGATGACAGGCGATGGCGATGCTGGAACGGGGCCGTCTCAGGCTCGCCAGCGCGCCCTCGTCCATCGCCAGCGCCTCCTCGGCGCGCACGATGGGGATCTCGGTGACCGCGTCGTGCCGGGCGAGCTCCTGGTAGAGCACGCGGGGATGGCCGACGAGCACGACGGGAACGCCCCGCTCCCGCACGGCCTGTACGGCTCCCGCGACGATCTCCCCGGGCGCGTTGTCACCGCCCATGGCGTCGAGGGCCACGGGCAGCGCACGGCCGGTGGGCTGCATGGCCGCATCGTAGGCCGTCAGCGACGGGTCCCGCGGTAGACCACGATCTTGCCGAAGCGCGCGTTGCCGGTGACGCGGATCAGCGGGCCGTCGCCGTCGCCGTTTCCTCCGGTCACGGAGCGCTTCGAGAAGACCGCGCTGCCCTCGTCGACCACCCTGGCGTTGGCCGGCACAGTGACGATGAGCTTGCCGCAGAAGGAGTTCAGCTCCAGCGTCACCTCACGGCCGGGCAGGACCGCGTCGCTGAGATCCACGATCAGCGCGCCGAAGACCGAGCTGAGTTCGGTGTGCCGCCCGGCGACCCAGCGCCCGCGACGTATGATCTTGCTGAACACCGCGGAGACCCGGTGCCTCTCGGTGGAGAGCGCGGCCGGGGGGTGGGCCGCGTCGGGCAGGTCCCTGGTCAGGGGCGCGAGGTCGCCGATGGTCACGGCGCTGTAGGTGGCGTCGAGCCGGTCGGCGTGTTCGACGCTCGTCAGTCGGCCGGTGGCCAGCGCCTCGCCGAGGACGGCCGCGACCCGGTCGCGGTCGGCGTCCGAAGCGCGCTGTGCGGGATCGTCGCCCGCGTACGGTGTGAGGGAGGTCACCTCGCCAGCGTAGCTCTTATCGAGATATGTCGCGATACTGCGGGTTGGTGGGCGGCCCCGGCCCGGCCGAGTCGCGACGTCCGTCGGCGCGTCGCTAAAAGTGAGCGGAAAGATCTGCCGCCGGGCCTGGGCGCCGTGTTTACCGTCGCTTTCTCCGGAGGCGGGATTGGGGTGACCGCGAAGTGGTCGTCCGGTGCTCGATATACCGACTTTCCCGGCGGGGTGCCCGCCGGGCATCCCCTGGTCAGCAGGGCTTTCCGCCGTGATCGGCAGTGATAGAAATGCCGACGTCTTTGTCGGCGTGCTCGCCGACGCACGGGGGTTCTTGGGTTCGTCATTCCCACTCTCGTGAAAAGGAATATGAACCGGGGGCAAGTCAATGAAACGAGTGGTTAGGACAGCCGTCGTCGCCGTCACGATCGGCATCGCCGGCATGCTGGCCGCGCCCGCGCAGGCCGACGTGTGCGCGCAGAAGTGCACGGAGCACCGGGTCACGACGCTGGCGAGGCTTCTGGCCGATCTGCAGGGCACGGCCGTCGGCGGGGCGACGGCCGGCGTCGTCGCGCAGGCCGACGCGGCCGCCGAGGTGGCGGTGAACCTGACCGCTGACATCAGGGCCGACCTCGTCGCGGTCGCGCGGCTCAGCGGCACCGTGACAGCCGGCCTGTCCGCCGAGGCGAACGCGCAGATCAGCGCGGCCGCCGACATCGCGGCCGACATCGTCGCCGACGCCGCCGTCACCGTCGAGGCCAACGTCGTCGCCCGACTGGAGGCCCACCTGTCGGCCGCCCTGGTCGCGGTCGCGGACGTCAACGCGGCTCTCGTCGCCAAGGCGAACGTCGCCGCGGACGTCGTCGCCCAGGTCGGCAAGCCGGTCGTCGCCGTCTCCGGCCAGACCGCCGCCGCCGTGGACGCCTCGGCGTCGGCCGTCGCCACCGCGGGCGCCGCGGTCCGCGCCGGGCTCAACGTCACCGCCAGGCTCAACGCGCTGCTCAGCCTCAAGGGCGCCGTCGCGGCGACCGCCGGCAGTGCGGGCGGCCTGCTGGCGCTGGTGCCGTGCGACACTCCGGCGGACCGCGCCATGAGCAGCACCCAGACGACGGCCGCCGATGCCGCCGCCCAGGCCGACGCCAACGCCCACGCGGCCACCAGCACCGTCCGGAACACCACGGACGCACCGGCGCAGGGAGCCGCCGCGACGACGGGGGCCGCGGCCGAGCTCGCCACCTCCGCGTCGGCCACGGCCGACGCCGCGGCGTCGAGCGCGGTCTCGTTCGCCCCGGGCGCGGCGACCGGCCTCGCGCCGACCGGGCGCCAGGGCGGGTACGGCAGGTGAGCCACGCCTGAGGGCCTCCGTCGCCGTCGCGACGACCTGCCGAGCGGCCTCAGTTCACGTGTACGGCAGGACCATCGGAAAGACGTCGATGACGAAAACGGCCGGCGCCCCCGAGGGGAGCCGGCCGTCCGGCGTCGCACGAAGGTGCGCGCCGCAGAGCGTACGCGCCAGGGCGGCAGGCGCCCGGGCACATGCGGCAGGGCTCAGCCGACCCCTAGTTGGGCGAGGCCGGCGAGTCGAACCGGGTGCGCAGGTGGGTGCGCCTGGCGATCTGGGCCTGCAGGCGGGCCATCTGCCAGTGCAGCTCGATGAGCTGCTCGGCGATCAGCCCGACGGGAAGCTCCGAGGGATCTTCGGCGGCCAGATTGTCGATCGCCGTCGCCAGGTCGCTCATCCGCCCCTCCCCTATGTCGAATCTCCGTTCGAATCATAGTGGAACGAGCGGCCCTCCCGCATCAGGTTTCGTACACAGGTGCGATATAACCGCGGGCGAGGCTGTTGGCGGTGATGTTGAAGCCGACCACCGCCGGCGGCGTGTCGGTGTCCACGCCCAGGGACTCCACGCCCAGCGCGTGCACGGCGAACAGGTAGCGGTGGGGGTGGCCGGGGGGCGGCGCCGCCCCGCCGTACTCCTTCGTGCTGAAGTCGTTGCGCGCGTGCTTGGCGCCCTCCGGCAGCCCCTTGAAGTCGGGGCCGTTGCCCGCGCCGGCCGGCAGCTCGGTGACGGTGGCCGGGATGTCGTACAGCACCCAGTGCCAGAAGCCGCTGCCCGTGGGCGCGTCGGGGTCGAAGCAGGTGACGGCGTAGCTCTTGGTGCCCTCGGGGGCGCCCGACCAGCGCAGATGCGGGGAGACGTTCTGCCCGCCCATGCCCCAGTCGTTGAACACGTGGGCCTCGGGGAGCCGCTCGCCGTCGCGTACGTCGTCGCTCTCGACGGTCAGCGCGGGCACCTCGGGCAGATGGTCGTACGGGATCGGTGGCGGCGTCGGCACGGTCACCCCTCCGTTTCTCTCAGGCCTTGTTGTACGCCTCCAGGACCTCCTGGGGGTCGCCTTCCATTCTGATCTTCCCCTTGTGCAACCAGATCACCCGGTTGCACGTCTCCTCGATCACGTCGAGGTTGTGGGCGACCAGGAAGACCGTGCCGGCGGAGTCGCGCATCTGCTTGATGCGCTGCTGGCTCTTCTTCTTGAACTCGCGGTCGCCGGTCGCGAGGGCCTCGTCGATGAGCAGCACATCGTGCGTCTTGGCGGAGGAGATGGCGAAGCGCAGCCGGGCGCCCATGCCGGACGAGTACGTCGACATGGGGAACTGGACGAAGTCTCCGATGCCGGAGAAGTCCACGATCTCGTCGTACTTCTCGCGCACCTCGGCCGGGTTCATGCCCATGGCGTAGCAGCCGAGGATGATGTTGCGCTCGCCCGTCAGCTCCTTCATGAGGGCCGCGTTGACGCCGAGGAGCGACGGCTGGCCGTTGGTGTAGACGGCGCCCTTGTGCGGGGGCAGGAGGCCGGCGATCGCGCGCAGCAGCGTCGACTTGCCCGAGCCGTTGCGGCCGATGATGCCGATGGCGTCGCCGTGGTGGGCGACGAAGCTCACGCCCTTGACGGCGTGGACCTCCTTCATCTGCGGCCGTCCCTGCCGCCGCAGGATGCGCATCAGCGCGCTGGCCGCGTTGCCCTTCTCGGAGTCGCTGGCCGAGCCGTACACCTTGTAGACGATGTGGAGGTCGTCGACGATGACGGTCGGGCTTCCGGCCTCGGGATTCTGCGGGTTCTGCGTCTCTGGGGTTTGCGTCTCTGGGGTTTGGGGCGCCACCTGCGACAGCTCCTTGGTCAGCTCAGCCACGGCCGTACCTCTCCTCGGCTCGCCAGAAGTACCAGAAGCCGACGATCAGTGCGAACACTGCCCAGAATAGACAGGTGACCCACGCCCAGCGCTCGGGGAACCGCTGGTAGATCAGCAGGTCGCGCATGAACTCGATGTAGGCGGCGGCCGGGTTGAACTCCAGCGCCCACCTGAGGAAGTCCGGCAGATCCTTGGTGCGGTCGTCGATCGCGTAGAAGACGCCGGAGGCGTACAGCCAGGTGCGGGTGATGAACGGAAGCAACTGGTTCATGTCCCGCATGAACGCGCCGAGGCGGGCCATGAACATGCCGGTGCCGATGTTGAAGACGAGCTGCATGAGCAGCACGACGGGGATCAGCAGCCAGAGCCAGCTCACCGGCTCTCCGGTGACGAGCACCAGGAGGACGAGCACGGCCATGGAGTAGCCGAGCTGCTGGAGCTCCTGGATCGTGTACGCCAGCGGGAGGGCGGCCCGGGGGAAGTGGAGCGCCCGGATGAGGGACAGGTTCGACGAGATGGACTTCGCCCCGCTGATCACCGTGCGCTGGGTGAAGGTGAACACCATGACCCCGGTGATGAGGAACGCCGGGTAGTTGTCGATCTTCTTGCTCTGCCCGAGGATGACGCCGAACATCAGCCAGTACACCGCGGCGTTGAGCAGCGGGGTCAGCACCTGCCAGAGCTGCCCGAGCATCGACTCGGAATACTTGGAGACGTTGCGCGAGGTGGCGTACGTGAGGATGAAGTGCCGCCGGTCCCACAGTTGGCGCAGGTAGGCGGGCATGCTGGGGCGTGCGATGGCGCGTCGTAGTCCGTGACGCTCGGCGAGCGCGGCCAGCGACTCCGGGGCTCGGCCGCCACCCTGGGCCTCCGCGAGCGCGGATTCCGGCTGGCTCATGGCATGGACTCTATTGGATGGAGGTCGGTGGGACGGCTGTCGCACCGAACGTGGCTGCGACTGGTCAAAGGTAGCCCAGGACATCCTGATCCGGGGACCGGGGCACGGGTGTCGCCTCCATCCTCGGCCAAAGGACTGACCGTCTGTCGGTATATGTACTCTAAAGGGGAGTTTGATGCCGTACTGGGCATTTAAGGTTGGGCTCACAGGAATGTGTGTGACGCCCGACTGACGCACGTGTGACCGAACTGCAACGTGCCGGAGACTCCTCTGGTGCGTCCGGTGAGGGATGCTCCGGACGACTGGCAGGACGTCAGCTGGTTTGACGATGCCCGGCAAACCGGGTGCTAACCAGCGCGAACGCCCATCCTTAGAGGGAGGACCAATCCACTATGCGCGTGACTAAGGGCGCGAAGATCGCCACCGGCACCGCGCTGCTTGCGCTCGGCGTCGCCGCGTGCGGCGGGGGCGGCGGATCCAGTAGCGGTGGCGGGGACAACCCCCGGGCCGCCACGGGAACCGTCTACATCCGTGGTTGTGAGCCGCAGACCGGCTTCGTCCCCGGAAACATCAACGAGACCTGCGGTGGCACGATCAACGAGTTCGTGTACAGCCGGCTCGTCAAGTACAACTCGGACACGGCCGCTCCCGAGCTCGACCAGGCGGAGTCGATCGAGACCACCGACAACAAGGTGTGGACGATCAAGCTCAAGCCCGGTTTGAAGTGGACCGACGGCACGCCGGTCACCGCGAAGAACTACGTCGACGCCTGGAACTACACCGCCTACTCGCCGAACGCCCAGCTCGGCAGCTTCTGGTTCGGTGACATCGTGGGCTTCGACAAGGTCAACACCGCCGACCCCGACGGCCCCGACGGGCCGAAGGAGGCGCCCAAGCCGGAGACCGACAAGCTTGAGGGCCTGGAGGTCGTCGACGACCTCACCTTCAAGGTCACGCTGTCCGCGCCCGTCGCCGTGTTCCGCACCAAGCTCGGCTACACGACTTTCGCGGCGCTGCCCGAGGCCTTCTTCAAGGACCCGAAGGGCTTCGCGCAGAAGCCGGTCACCAACGGTCCCTTCAAGTTCGTGCAGTGGGACCACAACTCGCAGATCATCGTCGAGGCGAACCCCGACTACCCCGGGCCGGAGAAGCCCAAGGTCAAGAAGATCGTCTACAAGATGTACAAGGACGACAACGCGGCGTACGCGGACCTGGTCTCCAACAACCTCGACTTCACCGAGCTGATCCCGCCGTCGGCCCTCGCCGGCGACAAGTGGAAGACCGACCTCGGCGACCGCGCGATCGACGGCCAGCAGGGCGTCATCCAGACGGTCACCTTCCCGCTGTACGACAAGGAGTTCGGCGGCAACGCGGACTTCCGCAAGGCCGTGTCGTACGCGATCGACCGGAAGACGATCACCGACAAGATCTTCAACAAGGGCCGTGTGCCCATCAACGGCTGGGTCTCCCCGATCGTCGAGGGCTTCAAGGACGGGGCCTGCGGCGACCTGTGCACCTACAACCCCGCCAAGGCCAAGGAGTACCTCGCCAAGGCCAAGGCCGAGGGCTACACCCCGCCGGCCGAGTTCCCGATCTGGTCCAACGCCGACGGCACTCACAAGGAGTGGATCGAGGCCACGGTCAACAGCATCAACCAGGCCTTCGGTGCCGACGCCGGCGTGAAGTTCGTGCACAAGGACATGCCCACCTTCGCCGAGCTGCGTGACACCATCACCCAGCACAAGATCAAGGGCGCGTTCCGCACCGGCTGGCAGATGGACTACCCGCACATCGAGAACTTCCTCAACCCGCTGTACAAGACCGGCGCCTCCTCCAACGACGGTCTCTACAGCAACAAGGACCTCGACAAGAAGCTCCACGAGGCCGACACCGCCACCGACCCCGCGCAGGCCAACGCCCTCTACCAGGAGGCCGAGGCTATGCTGCAGCAGGACATGCCCGCGATTCCGCTGTGGTCGTACGGTCTGCAGGCCGGCACCTCCAAGTGGGTGACCGGCGTGAAGGTCACCCCCTTCGGCGTGCTCGACCCGCTGTCGATCGCGATCAAGGAAGCGTAGGGACAGCTCGTAGGTGAACCCCCCGAGGCCGGTACCCCACCGGGGCCGGCCTCGTGGGCTGTCCATTCGCGACTCCCCGTGTTGACCCACGGGGGGCGCATGTACGACCTTTAGCGTCAGATCGGAGGTGCGCATGGGCCGATACGCGATCCGGCGCCTGCTGCAACTCGTGCCTGTCGTGCTGGGCACGACCTTCATCATCAACTACATGGTCTGGCAGCTCCCGGGTGATCCGTTCGCCGGGAGATGCGGCCAGCGGCCCTGTCCGGACAGCTATGTCACGGCCATGCGCGAGCAGTTCGGCCTGGACCAGCCGCTGCTGCTGCAGTACTGGAACTTCCTGAAGAACCTGCTCACGGGCAACCTCGGCGTCAACTTCAACAACGTGTCGGTGGCGAGCGAGCTCGGCGACGCCTGGCCGATCACCATCAGGCTCGCGCTGATGGCGGTGCTGTTCGAGGCCGTCATCGGGATCGGCGCCGGCGTGCTGTCGGGCCTCAAGCGCGGCGGCTTCATCGACAACGTGGTGACGCTCTCCACGCTGTTCCTGCTGTCGCTGCCCATCTTCGTCACGGGCTACCTGCTGCAGTGGCTCCTCGGCGTGCAGCTCGGTGTCATCACCCCGACGGTGACGGACGAGGCGACGGTCCCCGAGCTGATCGTCCCGGCGCTCGTGCTGGCCAGCCTCAACATGGCGTTCACCGCCAGGCTGACGCGCACGAGCATCGTCGAGAACCTGCGGTCCGACTACGTGCGCACCGCCGTCGCCAAGGGACTGAGCAACCGCCGGGTGGTCGCGATCCACCTGCTGCGCAACTCGCTCATCCCGGTGCTGACGTTCCTCGGCACCGAGGTCGGCTCGCTGATGTCCGGCGCCATCATCACCGAGGGCATCTTCAACATCCACGGCATCGGCGGGCTGCTGTGGCGGGCGATCCTGGACCAGGACTACACGGTCGTGGTCCCGGTGGCCACGCTGCTCGTGCTCGTCTACCTGCTCGCCAACCTGCTCGTCGACCTCCTCTACGGCGTGCTCGACCCGAGGATCCGCTATGAGTGACCCGACCGCGACGCAAGATCTGATCAAGGGAGCGGACGATGCGAGCCCGGTCGCGGTACGGAACGGCCAGCGCGGCCTCTGGCGCGACACCTGGGACATCCTGAAGCGGCGCAAGATCTTCTGGGTCTCGCTCGTGATGCTGGTGGTGTTCCTCCTGATGGCGGCCTTCCCGTCGCTGTTCACGCACAAGGACCCGGAGTACGCCACGCTCGCCAAGAGCATGGAGCTGCCGAGCGCGGACGCCTGGTTCGGCTACGACCTGCAGGGGCGCGACGTCTACGCCCGCGCCGTGTACGGCGCGCGCACCTCGATCATCGTGGGTGTGCTGGCCACGCTGGCCACCGTGCTGCTCGGCGGCGTGACGGGCGTGCTCGCGGCCTACTTCGGGCGCTGGCTCGACGCGGTCATCTCCCGCGTCGGCGAGATGTTCCTCGGCCTGCCGTACGTGCTGGGCGCGATCATCATCCTCGGCACCGTCGCGCCGGCCCAGTCGAACCCCGGCAAGGCGACGATCATGGCGGTCGTCATCATCGTGCTCGCCCTGCTGGGCTGGCCGATCCTGATGCGCATCGCCCGCTCGGCCGTCATCCAGGCCAAGCACCAGGACTACGTGCAGGCCGCCAGGGCGCTCGGAGCCGGACCCCTCCGGATCATCTTCAAGCACCTCCTGCCGAACTCGCTGGCGCCGATCCTCGTGTACTCGACGATCACGATCGGCAGCTACATCGGCGCCGAGGCCACGCTGTCGCTGCTCGGCATCGGCCTGCGCTCGCCGGTCATCTCCTGGGGCATCGCGATCGCCGACCACGCCTCGTACATCAGGACCGCGCCGCACGCCATGTTCTTCCCGGCCGGGTTCCTGTCCCTGTGCGTGCTGACCTTCGTCATGCTCGGCGAAGCCGTACGCGACGCCCTCGACCCGAAGCTTCGATGAGGAGGCACAGCGAGTGACGGAAGTGCTTTCCGAGCAGATGGGCAGAGGCTCCCACAGCGGCGCCCTGCTGGAGGTGGACAACCTCCACGTCGAGTTCCGCACCCGGGCGGGCGTGGCCAAGGCCGTCAACGGCGTGACCTACAGCGTGGACGCGGGAGAGACGCTCGCCGTGCTGGGCGAGTCGGGCTCGGGCAAGAGCGTCACCGCCCAGACCATCATGGGCATCCTCGACATGCCCCCGGGGAAGATCACCGGGGGCGAGATCCGCTTCCGGGGCGTCGACCTGCTCAAGCTCCCGGAGGACCAGCGCAGGAGGATCCGCGGGGAGGGCATCTCCATGGTCTTCCAGGACGCGCTGTCCGCGCTGAACCCGGTCTTCCCGGTCGGCTGGCAGATCGCCGAGATGTTCCGCATGCACCGCGGCACGTCGCGGGCGGAGGCCAAGAAGAAGGCCATCGAGCTGATGGACCGGGTCAGGATCCCGGCCGCCAAGGACCGGGTCAACGACTTTCCGCACCAGTTCTCCGGCGGTATGCGACAGCGCATCATGATCGCCATGGCGATCGCGCTCGACCCGGAGATCCTGATCGCGGACGAGCCGACCACCGCGCTCGACGTGACCGTCCAGGCCCAGATCATGGGCCTGCTCGCGGAGCTGCAGCGCGACAGCAACATGGGCCTGATCCTGATCACCCACGACCTCGGCGTCGTCGCCGACGTCGCGGACAAGATCGCGGTCATGTACGGCGGACGCATCGTCGAGAACGCCCCGGTGCACGACCTGTACAAGAACCCGGCCCACCCCTACTCGAAGGGGTTGCTGGAGTCCATCCCCAGGGTGGACCAGAAGGGCCAGGAGCTCTACGCGATCAAGGGCCTGCCGCCCAACCTGCTGGAGATGCCGACGGGCTGCGCCTTCCACCCGCGGTGCCCGTACCGGCGGGACAACTGCGTGACCGACGTTCCCCCGCTGTACACGATCAGTGGCACCCGCGGCAGCGCCTGCCACTACTGGAGGGAGGTCATCGATGAAGCCGAACGCTGAGTCGATCCTCGAAGTCCGCGACCTGGTCAAGCACTTCCCGCTCACTCAGGGCATCGTCGTCAGGCGGCAGATCGGCGCGATCAAGGCCGTCGACGGGGTCTCCTTCGACCTGCACCGCGGTGAGACGCTCGGGATCGTCGGCGAGTCGGGCTGCGGCAAGTCCACCCTGGCCAAGCTGCTGATGGCGCTGGAGCGGCCCACGTCGGGCTCCGTGCGCGTCCGCGGCAGGGACATCGCCACGGCCAGGGGCGCCGAGCTCAAGCGGATGCGGCGCAACATCCAGATGGTCATGCAGGACCCCTACACCTCGCTGAACCCGCGGATGACCGTCGGCGACATCGTGGGGGAGCCGTTCGAGATCCACACGGACGTCGTGCCGAAGGGCGGCAGGCGGCGCCGGGTGCAGGAGCTTCTCGAGGTGGTCGGCCTCAACCCCGACCACATCAACCGCTACCCGCACCAGTTCTCCGGCGGCCAGCGCCAGCGCATCGGCATCGCCCGCGGTCTGGCGCTCCAGCCTGAGATCATCATCTGCGACGAGCCGGTCTCCGCGCTCGACGTGTCGATCCAGGCCCAGGTCATGAACCTGCTGGAGCGGCTGCAGAACGAGTTCGACCTCGCCTACATCTTCATCGCGCACGACCTGTCGGTGGTCCGCCACATCTCCGACCGGGTCGCGGTGATGTACCTCGGCAAGATCGTCGAGCTGGGCAGCGACGCCCAGATCTACGAGAGCCCGACGCACCCGTACACCCAGGCGCTGCTGTCGGCCGTGCCGGTGCCCGATCCCGAGGGCCGGGAGACCCGCCAGCGGATCATCCTGCAGGGCGACCCGCCCTCGCCGGCCAACCCGCCCTCGGGCTGCCACTTCCGCACGCGGTGCTGGAAGGCGCAGGACATCTGCGCAGAGCAGACGCCCGCGCTCGAGGCGCGTCCGGGCAGCGACCACCCCAGCGCCTGCCACTTCGCGGAGGCCCGCGACGTGGTGAACGCCCAGTAGACCGGCCGGGTCAGCGCCCGGGCGACAGCCGTACGTGCGCGCCAGGGGGCAGACCCAGGCGGTCGGCGGCGTCCCCGGCGTTGATCGCCATCGCGACCAGGCCGGCGGAGTCGGCGAACGCCACCAGATCGCCGGGCGGCACGGCGGTGAACGTCTCCCGGAACGGCACGGCGACCTGGCGGCGCCCGAGCCACACGGCGATGGTGTCGCCGAGCCGTACGCCGAGCTCGGCCAGGTCGGAGGCGGTGATCGACAACTGGACGTTGCCGTGCCTGTCCACCGACAGCACCTCGCCCTCGGCCGCGCCGTCCCGCAACCGGCAGGTCGGCGCGGGCAGGGTCACCAGGCGGTCCACCGGCATCGGCGGCCCCACGTCGGCGACCGCGCGTCCGGTGCACAGGTGGGCGGCCACCGGCGCGAACAGGTCCCGGCCCTGGAACGTCGGCGAGACGTTCGCCAGGAACAGGTCCTTGTTCGTTATCTCGTACGCGGCCTCGGCGCCCCCGGCGGCGCGGACCGCCCACGACAGGACGCCGTTGTCCGGGCCGAGGAACACCCGTCCCCCCGCCTCCACGGCGACCGGGCGCCGGTTTCCGCCCACGGCGGGATCGACCACCGCGAGGTGGACGCCGGCCGGTAGGTAGGGCAGGGCCTGCGCCAGGATGGCCGCACCGCGCCGTACGTCCCCGGCGGGGACGAGATGACCCACGTCGATGATCCGAGCCTGCGGAGCGATGCCCGCGATCACGCCGTGGCACGCGGCGACGAACCCGTCCTCCAGCCCGTAGTCGGTCAGAAGCGTGATTACAGAGCTCACACCACGTGACATTACGTCCGTCCTGCCCGGCCTGAACACCCCGGGTTCGTCTCCCGGGCTTGGCATTACCATGGGACAGGCCCGCGAGCCGATCGAGGAGGAGCCGATGGACACCGAACCGGCCGGCGGCGACGGGCTCGACCTCTCGGACCGCGACCGCGAGATGCTCGCGTTCGAGCGCCAGTGGTGGCGTTACGCGGGCGCCAAGGAGCAGGCGATCAGGGAGGCCTTCGGCATCTCGGCGACCCGGTACTACCAGTTACTCGGGGAGCTGATCGACCGGCCTGAGGCGCTGGAGCACGACCCCATGCTCGTCAAGCGGCTGCGCCGGATGAGGGCCGGCCGGCGGCGCGACCGCTCGGCCCGGCGCTTCGGACTGAACTCCTGACCCCCTCGCTTTCCCCATCGCATGCATGAGCCCCGTTCCTGGGGCATGAGGCCGTCGAGGCGTACGCACGTGACCCCCTTCGGAGTGAGGCCATGGCCATGACCCTGCCCGCGCACGCAGGACTCGACGCGATCGTCGCCGATCCGGCCGGCGCCGTGATCGGGCTCGACTACGACGGCACGCTCTCCCCGATCGTGCCCGACCCGGCCGCCGCCCGCGTGCATCCCGGCGTGCCCGGCGTGCTGGCCGCCCTCGCCCCGCTGGTGCGCGCCGTCGTGATCGTCACCGGCCGTCCGCCGCGTACGGCTCTCGCCCTCGGAGAGGTCGCCGGCGGGCCGTCCCTCGCCGACGTGCCCGGCCTGGTGATCCTCGGCCACTACGGACTGGAACGCTGGGAGGACGGCCGCCTGACGGCCCCGCCACCGCCGCCGGGGCTGGACCTCGTCCGCGCCCGGCTGCCCGAGCTCGCGGCAGGGCTGGAAGGCGCTGGGTTCGGCGGCGTGTGGATCGAGGACAAGGACCGGGCCGTCGCCGTGCACACCCGGCGGTGCGCCGACCCCGCGGGGGCGCTGGAGGCGCTGGGCGGGCCGGTCGCGGCGCTGGCCGAGGAGGCCGGGCTGGCGGTCGAGCCGGGCCGCATGGTGCTGGAGCTGCGGCCGGCCGGAATGGACAAGGGCAGGGCTCTGTCGGCCTTCCTCGCCGAGCGGGACGCCCGCTCGGTCATGTTCGTCGGCGACGACCTGGGGGATCTCGCCGCCTTCGACGCGGTCGAGTCGGCCGGGATCCCCGGCGTACGGGTGTGCAGCGGGTCCACGGAGGTGACCGCCCTGGCGGAGCGCGCCGACGTGGTGGTGGACGGGCCCGACGGCGTCGTGGCCTTCCTCGGCGACCTCGTGGCAACACTCGGCAAGCCGTCTGCAAGCGGCCGGGCGTAACGTTCCGGGCATGAGGAAGACGATCTCGGCCGCGGCGGCCGGCCTGGCCGTGCTCGCGGCGTCCCTGGCGGCTCCGGCTGCGGCGTTCGCGAACGACAGCGGGGCCACCAAGCCGCTGCACCTGCGCAAGGGCCTGACTCTCAGGATCCCGTCGTCCTGGAAGGTCGACGACAGCCGCAAGGACTGGCTGCGCGTCATCACCGGCTCGTGCCCGACCAAGGGCACGGACATGTACGGCTTCCGCGACTCGGGCTGCCACAGCTTCTGGGTCATGGGGCCCAAGGCCATCAAGATCGGCCATGAGCTGTTCCAGAAGTACACGCCGGACGGCCCGTTCTATCCGGCCACCGACGTCGGGCCCTGCCCGGTGAAGAAGAACCTCTGGATCCACCGGACCACGCTCGCCGAGAAGGGGCTGCGGCAGGTCGGGCCGGGACACAAGGCGTACTACCGCGACTGGGCGGGCACCTGCGGGACCATGAGCTCGGGCAAGGTCAAGGCCCGCTTCGACCAGCGCGAGTGGTATCTGCCGACGTCGAAGATCCTGGTGATCGACCAGTGGGGGACGCCGGGCCTGAGCACGATGCTCAAGAACGCCACGTGGAACTGACACGGCGTTTGGTGACAATTTGTCCATCGGGCCGCAAGTCGTCCGCAAGCGACCGCGCCTAGTGTGCCGGACATGTTCAGAAAGACGATCTCGGCCGCGGCGGCCGGCCTGGCCGTGCTGGCGGCGACCCTGACGGCTCCGGCTGCGGCGTTCGCGAGCGAAAGCGGCGGCACCAAGCAGGTCCGTCTGCGGAGCGGCCTGACCCTCACGATCCCCACGTCGTGGAAGGTGGCCAAGGACGACAAGGACTGGGTGCGGGTCATCACCGGCTCGTGCCCCACCTACGGCACCGAGGACTTCGGGTTCCGCGACTGGGGATGCCACAGCTTCTGGGTGCTGGGCCCGAAGGCGCTCAAGATCGGGCTCCGCACGTTCCAGGCGTACAAGTCGAAGTACGGCTTCGACCCCGCGACCGACGTCAGCATCTGTCCCAAGAGCTACAAGCTGTACAAGGGCGAGTGGAAGCTCGCGGACAAGGGGCTGCGGCAGGTCGGGCCCGGCCACAAGGCGGACTACCACAAGTGGGCGGCGACCTGCGTCGACAAGAAGTGGCGGGTGAAGCTGCACTACAACCAGCGCGAGTGGTATCTGCCCACGTCGAAGATCCTGGTCCTCGACCAGTGGGACCACCCGCAGCTGAGCGCGATCCTCAAGAACGCGACCTGGAACTGACCGGCCTTCCGAACGGTCTTCCGAGCGGCCTCCTGAGTGGCCCGGACATTCAGGAACGCGTCCTGGACGCGGCCGCTCCTCCCGCGGCCATCACGATCAGGGCGGGCGCGAGCAGGAACGCCGTGTGCGTCCCGAAGCCGTCGCCCAGCGCGCCGAGCACGAACGGCCCGCTGCCCGAGCCCACGCCCGCCCAGATCGAGGCCGTGCCCGACGCCTGGTCCGGCCGGCCTCCCGACACATCGATCATGCGCGTGAGGCCCATGGGGAACTGCACCGAGATGCCGAGCCCGCTGAGCGCGAGCCCGGCGTAGCAGACCGGTGCCGAGGTCCCGGTCCAGAACAGCGCCCAGCCCGCCAGGGTCACCCCGAGCGAACCCAGCAGCACCGACCCCGGCGCGAAGCGCAGGGCCAGCCGGGCGCCGCCGAACCGGCCCGCCGCCATACCGGCCAGCATCGCGGTCAGCCCGGTCGCCGCCACACCGGGCGACAGCCCGGTCCGCTGGGAGAGCAACTCGGCGGCCCACAGGTTGAAGGCGAACTCGAGGGCCACGCAGCACAGCAGGACCACCCCGGCGACGTGGAAGCGCCAGCCGTACGGCACCCTGCCGCCTGATCCTCCCGCCCCGGCCGCAGACGACGGCGGCGGCGGGGCGGGCACCGGCGGCACCCAGACCCGGCCCATGAGCAGGGCCAGCAGGAGGGTGGAGGCCACCGGCACGAACAGCGCGGGCCGCCAGCCGGCCGACGACTCGGCCACCACGCTGAAGGCGTAGGTGGTGGCGATTCCGGCGGTCACGGCGACCGCGTTGGCCTCGCTGATGACGGCCGCTCCCGCCGGGCCGTGGTGGTCGCTGAGCACCGCCATCATCACGTACAGCGCCGTCGAGCCGCAGCAGCCGGCGAGGGTGAAACCGGTCAGCGTGAACGGGAGCGCGTGCCCGAACGCGACGAGGAGCACCCCGGCGTTCATCCCGATCAAACCGGCCCAGATGACGACACGGCGCCCGAACCGCCTGGTCAGCGCGGGCAGGGCCAGCCCGCCTGCGATGCCGCCGAGTGCCATCCCGGTGCCGTGCAACCCGGCGACGGCCTGGGACACGCCGAGTTCGGCGCGCAGGAGGGGCAGGGCGGCCGACAGGCCGTAGAGGTAGGTGGCGAAGGTGGCGAGCTGGAGATAGATCAACCAGGTGGGGCTGTCCCTGGTGACCTTTATGTTGCGGTCCAAAACCAGGCAAGGGTAGCGCAGCAGATCATCGACAACGAGAGCGGGCCACCCGCCATGGCGCTCAGCACGTGCGCAGGCACCGGGTCAGCACCTGCGCAGGCACCTGGTCAGCACCTGCGCAGGCACCTGGTCAGCGCAGCGCGGCGAGCTGGTCCTCGAACCAGCGCTGGGGCGGCAGGGCGGTGGCGGCCTCCCGCAGCCGCAGGCCCCGCGTGAGCCGCTCCTGCTCCGGCAGCGTCAGCGCCGCGTACAGCGCCGCCGCCGTGCCGGACACGTCGTAGGGGTTGACGAGCAGGGAGTCGGCCCCCAGTTCGGCCGCCGCGCCCGCCTCGCGGGACAGCACCAGCGCGCACCGGGGCGACAGGATCGGGCCCTCCTTGGCCACCAGGTTCATGCCGTCCCTGATCGGATTGACGAGCAGGACGTCGGCCATCCGGTAGGCGGCCAGCGAGCGCGGGTAGTCGTCGTTCACGTTGAGGATCAGCGGGTCCCAGTCCTCGGTCGCGTACTCGTCCTCGATCTCCTTGGCGCAGCGCTGCACGGCCGCCGTGTACTCGCGGTACTCCGGCAGGTCGTGGCGGGAGGGGTAGGCGAACGCGAGGTGGACGACCCGGCCGTGCCATTCGGGATGGGCGGCCAGGAACTCCTGGTAGGCCCGCAGGCCGCGCACGATGTTCTTGGACAGCTCGGTGCGGTCGATGCGCACGATCAGCTTGCGGTCGCCCACGAGGTCCCTGATCACGGTCATGTGCGACTCGACGTCCTGTTCGGCCGCCCGGGCCAGCAGCGCCTCGCCGTTCACACCGAGCGGGTGGACGCCGATCCTGGTGGTCCGCCCGTCGTGCGTCACCGTACGGGCGGCATGGTCCACTTGGGCCCCGAGCAGCGTCTCGCAGCAGTCCATGAAGGCGCGGGCCCAGCGCGCGGTGAGGAATCCGGCGTGGTCGGCGCCGAGGATGCCGGTCAGCACCTCCGCCACGACGTCCTCGGGCAGCAGCGCGAAGTATTCGGGCGGCGCCCAGGGCGTGTGCGAGAAGTGGGCGATGCGCAGGTCGGGCCGCTCGACCCGGAGCATCGCCGGTGTCAGCGTCAGGTGGTAGTCCTGCACCATGACGCGCGCCCGGTGGGCCGCCTCCTCCGCCAGAGCCAGGGCGAAGGCCCCGTTGTACGTGCGGTACGACTCCCACTCGCGGCGGAACCGCGTGCCGAACTCGGGGGCGAAGGGCGTGTTGTAAAGCAGGTGGTTGACGAACCAGAGGGTCGAGTTGGCCACGGCGTTGTAGGCCCGGTGGAAGACCGCGGGCGGGATGTCCAGCATGCGGATCGGTCCCGTGTCGAAGGCCCGGTCGAGCCGCCCGCCGGGCGCCTGGCGCACCGCGCCCCGGTCGCCGTCCGACAGCGCCGCGCAGACCCACAGGACGTCGGTGTCCCTGACCACCTCGGACAGGCCGGAGACGAGCCCGCCCCCGCCCCTGCGCATGGTCAGGCCGCCGTCGTCCGACAGCGTGAAGGACACCGGGCCCCGGTTGGACGCGATCAGAACGGTGCTGCTCATCTTGGGGTTCCCTCGATCAGAGCGGGCGCGCATGCCGGAAGATTAATAAAAGCCGACCTCCGTCAATAGGATGTCAACCGATCGCGGAAGGGCTGGATACGGCATGGCACTGGACGACACGACCGAGGACCTGGCCCGATCGGCTGCCCAGGGGGACCATCGCGCGCTCGGTGAACTGCTGCGGCGCATCGAGCCCGACGTGCTGCGGCACTGTGAGCGGCTTCTACCGTATCGGCAGGACGCCGAGGAGGCCGCGCAGGACACGCTGCTCGCCGTGGCGCGCAACATCGCGAGGTTCGAGGGGCGGGCCAAGTTCAGCACCTGGCTGCACATCGTGACCGTGAACTGCGCCAGGACCACCTACCGCTCGCTCAAGCGGCGCTCGTCGGAGCAGGCGGAGGAGCTGCCCGAGCAGCGGCCCGATCCCCGGCGGGTGAGCGTCATCGCGGGGTCGCGGCTCGACCTGCTCGACGCGATGGAGGCGCTTGAGGCCGAGCGGCCCGACCTCGCCCAGGCGCTCGTGCTGCGCGACATCTGCCAGCTCGACTACGCGGAGGTCGCCGACCAGCTGAAGATCCCCCTCGGGACGGTCAAGTCCCGTATCCACCAGGCGCGCAAGTACGTGCAGAGTGCCCTCGGCGAGGCGTACGGCTGATACAGATCGTCTCGCGATGTGAGACGCGGGAACGGACACCGGGGACGCCGGGGTACAGTGCTAGGGACCTTTCTCGGAAGGTCCTACAACTGAACATGCTCATCCAGAGGGGTGGAGGGACCGGCCCTGCGAAGCCCCGGCAACCTCCCCGGTGTCGAACTCGTGCCCACGAGGCCCGGCCGGGACAGGTGCCAATTCCGGCTCGCGGCCAGGGTGGTCGCGAGCGAAGATGAGGGAAAGGCCTCGCTTCATGGCGCACACCAACACTGCCGCGAACACCGTCGAGTTCGGCCCCGCCACCGGTCTTTCGTGTCGCGAATGCGGCGCTCTTTACGACCTCGGCCCGATCTTCGCCTGTACGGAGTGTTTCGGCCCCCTTGAGGTGGCGTACGACTTCGGCGAGGTTCGCCGGGAGGACATCGAGTCCGGCCCGGCGAACATCTGGCGGTACCGCTCCCTGCTCCCGGTTCCCGCCGGCGTGGCGGCCAAGCCCAACCTCCAGCCCGGCTGGACCAAACTCGTGAAGGCCGACCGGCTGGCGGCCGAGCTGGGCCTTCGGTCGCTGCACGTCAAGGACGACTCCGGCAACCCGACCCACTCCTTCAAGGACCGGGTCGTCGCGATCGCGCTGGAGGCCGCGCGCAACTTCGGCTTCCACACCCTGTCGTGCTCCTCCACCGGCAACCTCGCCGGCGCGGTGGGCGCGGCCGCCGCCCGGGCCGGGCTGGACTCCTGCGTGTTCATCCCCGCCGACCTGGAGCCGGCCAAGGTCACGATGGCCGCCGTGTACGGCGGCCGCCTGGTCGCCATCGACGGCAACTACGACGAGGTCAACCGCTTCTGCTCCGAGCTCATCGGCGACGAACTGGGCGAGAAGTGGGGCTTCGTCAACGTCAACCTCCGGCCCTTCTACGCCGAGGGCTCCAAGACGCTGGCGTACGAGATCGCCGAGCAGCTCGGCTGGCGGCTGCCCGACCAGATCGTCATCCCGGTGGCCTCCGGCTCGCAGCTCACAAAGATCGACAAGGGCTTCCGTGAGCTGATCAAGCTGGGGCTGGTCGAGGAGCGGCCCTACCGGATCTTCGGAGCGCAGGCCGAGGGCTGCTCGCCGGTCTCCCAGGCGTTCAAGGCCGGGCAGGACGTCGTGCAGCCGGTGCGGCCCGACACCATCGCCAAGTCCCTCGCCATCGGCAACCCGGCCGACGGGCCGTATGTGCTCGACATCGCGCGGCGGACGGGCGGCGCGGTGGAGGACGTGAACGACCGGGAAGTGGTCGAGGCGATCCGTCTGCTGGCCAGGACCGAGGGCGTCTTCGCCGAGACCGCGGGCGGCGTCACGGTCGGTGTGCTGCGCAAGCTGGTGCGCGAGGGCCGCCTCGACCCCGACGCCGAGACCGTGGTGCTGAACACCGGCGACGGGCTCAAGACGCTCGACGCGGTGGCAGAGCACGCCCGTCCCGCCGCCGTCATCCGTCCCTCTCTCGACGCCTTCCGTGCGGCATTCGCCAACTGAAAGCGTTTCAAAAGGTCCATCGGCAGTAACGAAAGCGAGTGAACAATGAGCGTTTCCGTGCGGATTCCGACGATTCTCCGGACGTACACCAACGGCGCCGCGGAGGTGAGCGGGGAGGGGGGAACGCTCCGCGAGGTCCTGCAGAAGCTGGACGCGGACTACCCCGGCATCGGCGGGCGCATCCTGGACGAGACGGGTAAGATCCGGCGTTTTGTCAACGTCTACGTCGGGGAAGAGGATGTCCGATTCGCCGATGGTCTGGACACCGCCACGCCGGACGGGGTGCAGATTTCGGTCATCCCCGCCGTCGCCGGAGGCTGAGTCGCCGCGCCGGGGCCGAGCACCTGACATGCGCTTCTATCGATGAAGAAGTCATGCGAAGCCATGGCAAACGGTGTAGCTCTCAACTATTCAACAGCAAAGTGAATATTCTTCGATCCCGCTTTGAGCGAACGCCAAGTAGTAGTTTGCGGATTGACTCTGTTGTCCTACGCCTTGACACGGGTATGGTCGAGGACGATCGACAAAACCGGGGGCTTCTTGGGTGTGGTCCCCAGCCCAGCAAGAGGAGTCGGAAGTGGCGCAGGGCACCGTCAAATGGTTTAACGCGGACAAGGGCTACGGCTTCATCGCGGTAGACGGTGGTAAGGACGTGTTCGTCCATTACTCGGCAATCCTGATGGACGGCTACAAGGCCCTCGAGCAGGGTCAGCGGGTTGAGTTCGACATCACGCAGGGTCAGAAGGGCCCGCAGGCGGAGGCCGTACGGGCCGTCTGATCCCGTCATCGACCTTGGAAGGCCCGGCCGCGGATCCCGCGTGCCGGGCCTTCCGCTTGCCGTGTCGCCCGCTTCGCCATCGGGGTGCCCACACCCGCCGGGTCGTGCCGGAGGCGCGCCATGAACGCCGCCCTCGCCGTGCTTGGTCGCTGTGCTTCTTTGCCTCGCGTCGCTCGGCTGCTTCGGGCGCGTTCGGGCCGGAGGCGCGCCCCCTGGGCTCGCCTGGTGTCTCCCGCTTGCCATCGGCTCGCTGATCTGGACATAACGTCCAAGCTGGTCAGCGAGGCTTCCGCTTGCACTCGCAGGGGTAGAGTGCTAAATACTTGTTTGGCACTCTGAGGTCGAGAGTGACAACAACCGGGATCGGGGCGATGGGGCCCGCGCAGGGATAGCGGGTCCGCGCCGTCGCGGGCGTCGGCTCGGTCCGTTGAAGACACCCTGCTACTGGGAGGTCTAGCCTAATGGCAGCCAAGATGATCGCGTTTGACGAGGACGCCCGGCGCGGTCTCGAGCGCGGTATGAACCAGCTCGCCGACGCCGTGAAGGTGACCCTCGGCCCCAAGGGCCGCAACGTCGTGCTGGAGAAGAAGTGGGGCGCCCCCACGATCACCAACGACGGTGTCTCCATCGCCAAGGAGATCGAGCTCGAGGACCCGTGGGAGAAGATCGGCGCCGAGCTCGTCAAGGAAGTCGCGAAGAAGACCGACGACGTCGCCGGTGACGGCACCACGACGGCTACCGTGCTCGCCCAGGCGCTGGTCCGCGAGGGTCTGCGCAACGTGGCCGCCGGCGCCAACCCGATGGCGCTGAAGAAGGGCATCGAGGCCGCCGTCGAGCGCGTCAGCGAGGAGCTGTCGAAGCTCGCCAAGGACGTGGAGACCAAGGAGCAGATCGCCTCCACCGCCTCCATCTCCGCCGCCGACACCGAGATCGGCGCCCTCATCGCCGAGGCGATGGACAAGGTGGGCAAGGAAGGCGTCATCACCGTCGAGGAGAGCAACACCTTCGGCCTGGAGCTGGAGCTCACCGAGGGCATGCGCTTCGACAAGGGCTACGTGTCCGGCTACTTCGTGACCGACCCCGAGCGCATGGAGGCGGTCTTCGAGGACCCGTACATCCTGATCGTCAACTCCAAGGTCTCGGCGAACAAGGACCTGCTGCCGCTGCTCGACAAGGTCGTGCAGTCCGGCAAGCCGCTGGTCATCATCGCCGAGGACGTCGAGGGCGAGGCCCTGGCCACCCTGGTCGTCAACAAGATCCGCGGCCTGTTCAAGTCCGTGGCCGTCAAGGCTCCGGGCTTCGGCGACCGCCGCAAGGCCATGCTGGGCGACATCGCCATCCTCACCGGTGGCCAGGTCATCTCCGAGGAGGTCGGCCTCAAGCTCGAGAACGCCACCCTCGACCTGCTCGGCCGCGCCCGCAAGGTCGTCATCACCAAGGACGAGACCACGATCGTCGACGGCGCCGGTGACGCCGAGCAGATCGCCGGCCGGGTCAACGAGATCCGCGCCGAGATCGAGCGCACCGACTCCGACTACGACCGCGAGAAGCTCCAGGAGCGCCTCGCCAAGCTGGCCGGCGGCGTCGCCGTCATCAAGGCCGGCGCGGCCACCGAGGTCGAGCTCAAGGAGCGCAAGCACCGCATCGAGGACGCCGTCCGCAACGCGAAGGCCGCGGTCGAGGAGGGCATCGTCCCCGGCGGTGGCGTGGCCCTGCTGCAGGCCGGCGCCAACGCGTTCGACAAGCTCGAGGTCAACGGCGACGAGGCCACCGGTGCCGCGATCGTCCGCAAGGCCCTCGAGGAGCCGCTGAAGCAGATCGCCGTCAACGCCGGCCTCGAGGGCGGCGTCGTGGTGGAGAAGGTCCGCAACCTCCCGGCTGGTGAGGGCCTCAACGCCGCGACCGGCGAGTACGTCAACATGTTCGAGTCCGGCATCATCGACCCGGCCAAGGTCACCCGCTCGGCGCTGCAGAACGCGGCGTCCATCGCGGCGCTGTTCCTGACCACCGAGGCCGTCATCGCCGAGAAGCCCGAGAAGGAGAAGGCCCCCGCCATGCCCGGCGGCGGCGACATGGACTTCTGATCCATCTGCCTGCTTCGTCTCAACGGAAGGGCGGTTCCCCCTCGGGGGAGCCGCCCTTTCCCGTTGTGCGCCTCAGGTGAGGCGCCTGACCCAGCGGGCGCAGTCGGTCTGCATCGTGTAGCCCGCCGATGTCCAGGCGTGGTGCGCCAGGGCGTTGTCGTGCAGGACCATCGCGTCGGCACGGAACGCGCCGAACTTCCGGAACCGCTCCTCGGCGGCCTGGATCAGCAGCGATCCGATGCCCATGCGCCGGTGGGCGGGGTCCACGGCGAGCCGGTAGAGGTGGGCGCGCCAGCCGTCCCACCCGGCGATGAGCGTGCCGACCATGCGGCCGTCGATCTCGGCGATGAGCAGCGCCTCGGGATCGCGCTCGATCAGGGCCACGACCTTGCCGGAGTCGTCGTGCCTGTCGGTGTTCTCCGCGGCCTCCAGCCAGAACCGCAGCAGGGCCGGGACGTCGTCGAGCGCTCCGTGGCGGACGCGTACGCCGGGGGAGGTCATCGCAGCTCCTCGGGAAGGTCGCGGTTGTGCAGGACGGTCAGTGACGTTACCGCCCGGGTGAGGACCACGTAGAGGCGGGCGAGGCCGCGCTCCTCGGCCTCCGCGATCGCGGCCGGCTCGGCCACGATCACGTGGTCGTACTCCAGGCCCTTGGCGAGCGTCGCCGGCACCAGCAGCACCCGGTCGTCGCCCGTCGAGTCGGGGCCGAGCACCGTGTGCGGCACCGCGGCGGCCTCCAGGGCCGCGGAGAGCGCGGGAAGGCCGGGGTCCGCCGCGATGACCCCGATGGAGCCCTCCTGCGCGAGGGCCTGCCGTACGGCCTCGGGGAGGGCGGCGGCGACGTCGCTCTCTCGGCGTACGGACAGGGAGCCGGCGCCGGGACGCAGTGAGCGCGGCGGGGCGAGCTCCGGCGCGACGGAGGGCAGCAGCCGCGCGGCGAAGTCGAGGACCTCGCGGGGCACGCGGAAGCCCAGCGTGAGCTCGGTGACCTCGCCCGAGGGCTGGCCGAGGTGGTCGAGCACGGTCTTCCACGAACGCGCCGACCAGGGCGTGGTGCCCTGGGCGAGGTCGCCGAGCACGGTCGCCGAGCCGGTGCGGCAGCGGCGTCCGAGCGCGCGCAACTGCATCGCCGACAGGTCCTGCGCCTCGTCCACCACGAGGTGTCCCTGCGACGGCGTCCGCTCGATCAGGTCGCCGAGTTCGTCCAGCAGCGCCGCGTCGGCGGCCGTCCACTTGGCCGACCGGTGCGACTTGTACGGCTTGCGCCACACGATGAGCTGCTGCTCCTCCGGCGAGAGGTCCGACCGGGCCGCCTGGGCCAGGAACTCGGGGTCCGACAGCAACCGGAACAGCACCTGCTCGGGGGTGAGCTTCGGCCAGACGGCGTCCAGCACGGCCTTGACCGGCTTCGACCGGGCCACCGCGTCCTGCACCCGGTCGTCGGGCGACTCGCCGCGCCGTTCCATCTGCACGAGCACGGCGTGGGCGAGCCGCTGGGCCAGGGTGGCGCGGCCCGGGCCGTACCTCGTCGTGCCGCGCAGCGAGGCGACGATCTCGCGGACCTCGTGATCGGGCACCCGGTAGCGGTTGATGCCCTTGGTGAACAGCACCCCTTCGGCCGGCTTGGTGACGTGCAGCCACAGCGCGCGCTTGACGACCTCGGCCATGCGGGCGTCGCCCTTCACGGCCGCCGCCGCGGGGTCCTCGGGATGGGCGTGGTCGCCCAGGACGCCGGCCACCGTCGTCTGGTCGACCTTGACCTCGCCGAGCGCGGGCAGCACCGAGGAGATGTAGGAGAGGAAGGCCCGGTTGGGCCCGACGATCGTCACGCCCGAGCGCGACAGCTTCTCGCGGTGGGTGAACAGCAGGTAGGCCGCGCGGTGCAGGCCCACGGCCGTCTTGCCGGTGCCCGGCGCGCCCTGCACGCAGACGGTCACGCCGAGGTCGGCGCGGACGA
Organism: Microbispora sp. NBRC 16548; assembly: GCF_030268985.1. NCBI lineage: Bacteria > Bacillati > Actinomycetota > Actinomycetes > Streptosporangiales > Streptosporangiaceae > Microbispora > Microbispora sp. NBRC 16548. The sequence continues at coordinate 130,051 of NZ_BSSF01000018.1, read as the reverse complement.
TCTCGTCCTGGTCGGGCTGGATGGTCGCCACGATGTCCCGCATCGGGCCGGTGCGGGGCCGCTCGATCTCCTCGGTCAGCAGCCTGCTCTGCCCGAGCGCCCTGCCGTCGAGAGGTTCGTCCTCGTACGCGGTGAGGTCGCCGCCCTGGTAGCCGAACCTGCGGCGCAGCGCCACCCCCATGGGGTCGGCGGGACTGGCCTGGTAGAAGGCGCGCGAGATCGGGGCGCGCCAGTCGATCACGAGGGGCCGGCTGCTCTCGTCGTGGACGTGCCTGCGGCCGACGTAGACCATGCTCGGCAGGTCGTCGTCGGCCGCGCGGTCCAACCGGCCGAAGAACAGCGGCGCGTCGGGGTGGTCGGCCAGTGCGGCCACTCGCTGGTCGAGCAGGCCCTGCAGAACCTGCTGGGACACCCAGTCGCCGGCGGCGTCCGCCGACAGCGACTGCGCGTGCTCGCGCATCGCTCGCAGTGCGGCGCGGGAGGCCGCGAGATGGGCGCGCTCGGCTTCGAGCACATTTCCGGGCATGCGGAAGCTCCTCCGGGCATGACGGGGACAGGACTGGTGGAAGCGGGAAGCACAAGAGCTTAGCGATGGGCACCGCGATGCCGAAACGGTATTTCTCTCGCGTGTCGCCGTTTCCCGGAGCGGGTATCTGAACCCGGGTGACGCGCACCGTGGTTCCTCCGGCGATCCCGGCGGCGGCGAGCCTGCTGCTCGCCACGCTATGGGGGTTCGCGGTCTTCGGCGACTGGAGCAGACAGGCCTTCTGCACGACGAGCCTGGGAGCGTCGCCGGACTGCGCGGACCGGATCGCCTCGGTGATCGCGCTGTCCGTGATGGTCGGGGTGGTCGCGGCGTGCGCCACCGGGGTCGCCTGGCTCGCCAGGCGCGAGTCCCTGTACGGCGTCGCGGTGGCGGTCTGGGTCATCGCGCTGGCGGTGCTGTTCGTCGGCGGCCTGGCCGCCCAGTGACCGCCTCCCGATGACCGGCACGTGAAGCTTTGCGGCGGCGACGATGGAGCGCTCCATCGTCAGGCCGCCGGGGAAACAGTATGCAGTGGGGTGATTTGTCCTGATGTGCCGCGTTATGTGAGCCGTGAGCGCTCACCGGCGGGCGAGGTAACAGGCAGCGAGAAACCAGGAGTAAGACGAAAAATGCGTATATTGCGTGATTCGTCTTGTCTGCTGGGTATTGCCGCCATCACGACTGCATCATGTGAGGGTAAGGCGCGAGGGGGTGATGTGGTGACAAGGCCCAAGGGCATCTCCTGGACCTAGGTCATGTCCACGCACGTTCACCGGGCTCGGGGAGCGGAGCGGGCTTCGCCGAGGACCGGAGCTTTCTTCCGGCGCGGTGACCGGCCCGGCCGACGTCGCGGACACCCCGCGCTGAGCGCCGGCCGTGTGGGTGGCCGGCCGCCCCTTACTCGGGAGCCTGGATCTTGCCGATGCCGAGCGTGGTGACGGCGGGCAGCAGGCCCGACTCGAACACGGCCCCGAGCAACGGCCGGTTGAGCTCGGCCAGCCGCTCGGCCCCCGCCTCGCCGAGCGCCCGCCACGGGCCTGCCGCCAGCTCGTCGGTCATGCGCTCGACCTGGTCGCGCAGCGCCCGCCCCGCCGGGGTGGCCGTCCCCTCGTCGTCGATCAGCCCGCGTGCGGCGAGCCGGTCGCGCGCGGCGGACCATTCCTCGTCGCCCCAGCCGCGCCCGGCGAAGTTCTCCGCCGGAGCCGCCCCGACCGCGGCGAAGGAGACCAGGGCCTCGCAGGCGTCCAGACCGGCGGCGTGCAGGGCCGTCAGGTGCCCGTCGCCGCGGTGCTCGCGCAGCACCGTGTACGCCTGCCACAGCGCGAGGTGCGGTTCCTCCGGCCAGGGGAGGTCGAGGTTGGCCGCGGCGAGCGGCCGGTGGGCGACGTCCACGCTCTCCGCCGCCCTGATCGCCAGCTCGGCCGCCTCCTTGAGACCTTCGTCGATCCGGTCGCCGAGGAGCCCTCGTAACGTCCGGTCCATCGCCCGCAGCCGCGCGTCGAGCACCTGTGCGGGCGTCGCGGTCTCCCAGGCGCCCGGCACATACTGCGCGATCATGCTCGGGCTGAAGCTGTAGTAGGTCGCGGCGACCAGCGCGGGTCCCGCCGCGCCCAGCGGCGCCGTGCGCCAGGCGAAGTAGCTCGGCCAGCGCGTCGTGACGTCGTAGCCGAGCGCGGCGGCCTCCTCGAATGCCTCCGGGCTGTAGTAGAGCGTGGCGTGGACCGGCTCGATCTGGTGCCACATGGTGCGGGCCAGGCGTACGGACATGCCTCAAACCTCACTGTCTAGGTAAGCTACGACAGTGACGATAGAGCCGTGGCGCATCACTGGTCAACCAGAGATAGACAGTTATGTCGGGAGTAGGGCGGAGCTCGCCGTCCTCCTGGTGAACGTCCTGGCCGTCGACGCGTCGCACGGGCGTCATGTCACACCGCCGCAAACGGGCGGCGAACGGCTGGCCGCGATCGAGGCCGGCCTCGCCGCCGCCGGTCGCCCTCCGAGCGCTCTCACGGCGGCCGACGCCGACCGGCTCGCGGAGGTCGCCGCCGAGCTTCACCCGCTGTACGGCGCGGGGGACCGCCTGCCCGAGGCCGCCGCGCGGCTCAACGACCTCCTGGCGCGGCACGGCGCCGTGCCCACCCTGCACGGCGACCCAGGAAAGCCGCTCCAGCTCGCCTTTCACCGGCCGGAGGCGACGCTCGTGGACGCCTGGGCCGCCGACATGGGCACCGCGCTGGCCATGGTCATCGGGGTCGGCCAGGGGGCGCGGCTCGGCGCGTGCCAGGCCGCGACGTGCTCCCTGGTCTTCTTCGACACCACGCGCAACGCCTCGCGCCGCTTCTGCGACCTGTCGTGCCAGAACCGGGCCAAGGCCAGCGCCTACCGCGCCCGGCGGCGTACGTGACCCGGGGAGGTCAGCGCGCCGGGTCCTCCTCGCCCACGTCGTCGGCGTCGATGATGTTGTAGGCGTACCCCTGCTCGGCCAGGAACCGCTGCCGGTGCGCGGCGAACTCCTGATCGACCGTGTCGCGGCTGACCACCGAGTAGAACCGCGCGCCGCCGCCGTCCGCCTTGGGGCGCAGCACCCGGCCGAGCCGCTGGGCCTCCTCCTGGCGCGAGCCGAACGTGCCGGAGACCTGGATCGCCACGGCCGCCTCGGGCAGGTCGATGGAGAAGTTGGCGACCTTCGAGACCACCAGCACCCGGATCTCCTTGTCGCGGAACGCCTGGAACAGGCGCTCGCGCTCCTTGACCTTGGTCTCGCCCTTGATGACCGGCGCGTTCAGGTGCTCGCCCAGCTCGTCGAGCTGGTCGATGTACTGCCCGATGACCAGCACCTGCTCGTCCGCGTGCCGCCGCACCAGCGCCTCGGTCACCCTCGTCTTGGCCGGCGTGGTCGAGCAGAACCGGTAGCGCTCGTCGCTCTCGGCCATGGCGTAGGCCAGCCGCTCGTCGTCGCCGAGCGTCACCCGCACCTCGACGCACTCGGCGGGGGCGATGTAGCCCTGGTTCTCCATCTCCTTCCAGGGCGCGTCGTAGCGCTTCGGCCCGATGAGCGAGAAGACGTCGCCCTCCCGGCCGTCCTCGCGCACGAGCGTGGCGGTGAGGCCGATGCGCCGGCGGGCCTGCAGGTCGGCGGTCATCCGGAAGATCGGCGCGGGCAGCAGGTGGACCTCGTCGTAGACGACGAGGCCCCAGTCGCGGGCGTCGAACAGCTCAAGGTGCCGGTAGGTGCCCTGCCGCCGGGTCGTCATGACCTGGTAGGTGGCGATCGTGACCGGGCGGATCTCCTTCTTGGTGCCGGTGTACTCGCCGATCTCGTCCTCGGTCAGCGAGGTGCGCTTGAGCAGCTCCTGCTTCCACTGGTGGGCCGAGACCGTGTTGGTGACCAGGATCAGCGTGGTCGCGCGGGCGTGCGCCATGGCCGCCGCGCCCACGATCGTCTTGCCCGCGCCGCACGGCAGCACCACGACGCCGGAGCCGCCGTGCCAGAACGCGTCGGCCGCCTCCTTCTGGTAAGGCCGCAGCGACCAGCCGTCCTCGCGCAGGTCGATGGGGTGGTGCTCGCCGTCGACGTATCCGGCCAGGTCCTCGGCCGGCCAGCCGAGCTTGAGCAGCGTCTGCTTGATGTTGCCGCGCTCCGAGGGGTGCACGGCCACGATGTCGGCGCCGTGGCGCTCCCCGACCAGCGGCTGGATCTTTTTGGAACGCAGCACCTCCTCCAGCACGGCGCGGTCGGTGCTGGTGAGCACCAGGCCGTGGATGGGGTGCTTCTCCAGCCGCAGCCTGCCGTACCGCGCCATGGTCTCGGCGACGTCCACGAGCAGCGCGTGCGGCACGGGATAGCGGCTGAAGCCGATCAGCGCGTCGACCACCTGCTCGGCGTCGTGCCCGGCGGCCCGGGCGTTCCACAGCGCGAGCGGGGTGATCCGGTAGGTGTGGACGTGCTCGGGCGCGCGTTCGAGTTCGGCGAACGGGGCGATGGCCTTGCGGCACTCGCCCGCCCTCGGGTGGTCGACCTCCAGCAGCAGCGTCTTGTCCGACTGGACGATCAGAGGCCCGTCACTCAATGCCTGCTCCCCCTCGTACGGCTACCGCATATCAAACACGAGGCCGGGCCGAATCAGTCCCAGTCGCGGGAATCAGTCGTCGAGGTAGCCGTTGACCCCGGCCCAGATGACCGCGCCGATCCCGATCACGAACAGGACGACGTTGATGCCGATGGCGATCCACGTCCACTTAAGCAGCCTGCGGGACTGGTCCGGCGCGATGTCCACCTTGCTCAGCGCGATCCCGGACAGGATCGCCCCGGCGATGCCGCCCAGGGAGATGTAGCAGCTCAAGGCCAGCACGAGGCTGATGACGAGGGCCACGATCGCGTGCGTGCGCGGGCCCTCCTGCCTCGGCGGGTAACCGCCGGGCGGGTAGTAGCCGTACTGCTGCTGATAGGGATTCGGTCCCGGCTGACCGTACTGGCCAGGCTGCCCGTACTGCCCCGGCTGGCCGTACTGGCCGTATTGCCCGTACTGCTGGTTGGGGTCGGGTCCCGGCGGCGGGCCGTACGGCCCGTACTGCTGCTGTCCGTAGGGGTTGGAGCCGGACGGCGGTCCATAGGGATTGGACGGGGTCTGCCAATCCTGGGGTCCCTGCCCCGGCTGCTCTGGAGTCGTCACCCTGAAATCCTTTACTACGGGAGACCTCAAGATTTACCACGGATATGTCATCGGCCGATCTCGGCGATGCCGGTGATGCGGTGCAAGGCGAAGCGGTGGACCGTCGCCCGGGTCTCGTCGTACGCGGTGAGGTAGCCGCCCTCCATCCGGGCCGGTTCGAGGATGCGGCTGGTGGCGTGTCCCTGCGAGTCGAGGTAGCCGATCCACACCCGCGACCCCTGCCGGATGGCCTCCTGCAGTGCGCTGATCGTGGCGGTCGCGGGGGAGCGGGGCACCTGGCCCTCCGGCGCCTCCACGGGCCGCCGCCGCGAGTCCCCCGCCCGCATCGCCCGCACGGCCGCGGCGAGCACCTCCGGGTCGGGCGTGGCGCTCGCGGTCACGCGGGCGGCGAGCTGTCCCTCGGTCCGCCGGGCGTCGGCCCGCGCGACGACCACGTCGCCCTCCAGCGACTCGGCCACCGGCGCGTACCCCATCGCCCGCAGCGAGTCGACCAGCGCGGCCCTGGACGTCTTGGAAGCCAGCACGGTCGGCGCGAGCCGCCGCAGCCGCAGCAGGTGGGCCCGCTTGTCCGCGAGCACCTCGTCGAGCAGGGCCGGGTCGTCGCACCGGATGTACGCCGACGCCGTGCCGACCCGGATACGGCCGTGACGGCGGGCGACATCGGTGACCAGATACCTCAGCGGCTGCGGGACCGGGGTGGCCGAGTGTCGTTCCAGTACGGCGAGCAGGTCGTCGGCGGAATGACCGGCGTCGAGCGCCCGGCGGACCGACTGCTCGGAGAAGCGGTACACCGTCGCCCCGCCCTTGCTCTCCACGTCCGCCGTCAGCGCGAGCCTGCGGCCGAGGTCGGTGGTCAGCGGGCCCGGCGCCACGGCCGTGAGGTCGGCCTGCAGCAGCACGTGGTCGACCGGCTCAGGCAGCAGCGGCGCCAGCAGGCCTGCCGCCGTGCCGTCGCCCCGGGCCACGGCTCGGCCGTGCGTGGCCGGCACGCCGAGCCCGGTCACGCCGATGTGCTCCGCCTCGCGCAGCGCGAAGCGTACGAGCCGGTCGCGCAGCGCGGGGCGGCGGCGGGGCTGCTCCCAGGCGAGCCGGGCCAGCACGGACTCGGGCGTCGGCGCGAGGCCGGGCGGGGCCGACTCCAGCACGGCGAGCGTGCGCGCCCGCGTCTGTGCGGCCCCCGGCCTGCGCAGGTCGGGGTGGAGGGCGTTCAGCGGCCGGTCGCGGTCGTCCCGTTCGCCGATCAGCCCGGGCGCGCGTTCCATCGCGGCCCACGCGTCGGCGAGCACGGCCCAGCGGTCCTCGGTGGCCTTGATCCGCCAGCCGTCGTAGCCGCCCGTGGGCAGCCATTCCCCCTCGCCCGCCGCGACCAGCCCGGCCGCGTGGGCGACCTCGACCACCAGCCCCGCCGCCCACTCCGGCAGGTCGAGGAGCTGGGCCGTCCGCCTGAGGTCCCGTACGGCGAGGCCGCCCGCGCGCAGCACGCCCGGCGGGTCCACGCTCCACACCTCGCACAGCTCCTCGACCGTGCGCACGAACGTGAACGCCTGCCCGGCGGCCGTGCGGTCGGCCAGGTGCTGGTCGCGTACGGGCCCCTCCAAAGCGGGCGGGCCGGGGGACAGGTCGCGGTGCACCCGGCCGTCGCGCAGCACGAGGGCGACCTCACGGGGGAGCGCGACGGTCTCCTCCCCGGTCGCGCCGAGCAGCCCGCGGGCCAGCAGTTGCTCGATGGGCGACTGGGCGCTCGCGGCGTCCACCTCCCGGCGGGCGTTCGGCAGCCGTCCGCTCGCCGGGCCCCAGACGAGCTCGTCCAGGGCCGCCCGCGCCTGGGGGGAGACCTCGCCGACGAGGCGCGCGACCGTCGCGGAGTCGGCCAGCAGCGCCGCGAGCCGCTCCCCGGCCGGTCGCCCCCCATCCGCTTGGCCGCCGCCCTCGTACGCCGGGTCGATGTCCCGCAGGAGCACGTCGAGCCGTTCCGGCGGGTGGTGGCGGAACACCTCGGCGACCGGCGGCCCCAGGGCGGCCGGGGGCTCGAGCGCGTCGGCCACGCCCGGCGCGGGCAGCAGCGCGTCGTCGGGCCCGTAGACGAGGGCGCGCGTGGTCAGCACGTCGAGCGCGGCGTCGAGGGCGGACCCGAGGGCCTCGTCGTCCCGATCAGCGGGAACGGCGCGGCGGAGCAGGGACAGCACCGTCTCACGATCGGCGGGGCCGGGCCGCAGGGCCAGCGTCTCCAGCACGGCGAGCGAGAACCGGTCGAGCCGGTCGAGCGCCCGGCCGATGGCCGAGGGGCTGCAGGCGCGCGCGGCCAGCCCGTCGATGTGCGCGGGGACGGGCGTCACGAGTTCGGGCCGCGCCGCCACGAGCGCCCGCAGCCGCTCGTCGGAACGGCCGCGCAGCCACTCGCTGAAGTCCGTGCCCGTCATTCTCTCCATGGTAGGGCGGGGCCTTCATCCGGCCGCCGGAGCGCCCGTACGGCAGGGGTTTCGCGCGTTCGCGCGGCGCCGCGACGGAAGATCCACACCAATCTGGTCATGGGACGCTTCAATCGCCTCTGGGTGGGTCCACGGGGCCTGTCTGTGGGCATAACCTACATCCATCACCTTCACGACAGTCTGAACGAGGTCACCCCTGTGCCGAGTGGCAAGGTCAAGTGGTACGACGCCGACAAGGGTTTCGGCTTCCTCACCCGCGACGACGGCGGTGAGGTCTTCGTGCATTCCTCCGCCCTGCCCAAGGGAGTCGAGGCGCTCAAGCCCGGGCAGAAGGTCGAGTTCGGTGTCGCCGAGAGCCGCCGCGGACAGCAGGCGCTCTCGGTGCGGGTGATCGACCAGCCGCCGACGCTGGCCAAGGCCACCAAGGGCAAGGCGAAGCGGAAGAAGCCCGACGAGATGGTCGTGATCGTCGAGGATCTGATCAAGCTGCTCGACGACATCTCGAACTCCTACCAGCGGGGCAAGCACCCGGACGCCGCGCACGCCAAGAAGATCGCAACCGTGCTGCGCGCCGTCGCGGACGACCTCGACGCCTGATCGCCTGGCGGATCCCGTACGTCCCCCGCCGCCCGGCCAGGTCCGGGCGGCGGGCCCGGGAGTTCAGGTGGCCGTGGCGGCGCGGGCGGCGAGCCTGCGGCGGCGGAGCATGACGAGGCGGCCGAAGGAGAGCGCGAGGGCGGCGGACATCACGCCGAACCCGGCGGGGCCGGCCACGAACAGCGACATCACCAGGCCCAGCAGGCCGCCGAGGACCCAGGCGATCTGGAGCAGCGTCTCGGCGACGCCGAACGCCGAGGAGCGCACCTCCTCGCCGATCTCGCGCTGCACGATGGCGTCGAACGCGAGCTTGCCGAGGCCCTGGGCGAACGCGCCCACGAGGGCCACGGCGGCGGCGGTCCACACGGTGAAGAAGAACGCCGCCGAGACGGTCGCGACCGTGGCCAGCGCGAGCGTGGCCATGACGGTCAGGTGTGGCGACCGGGAGCGGGACCAGGAGCCGGCGGCGGCCCCGGCCAGGCCGCCCGCGCCCGCGGCGGCGGCCAGCAGCGCCAGCGCGACCTTCGGGTCCACGCCGCGCAGGTGGCCGTCCTGGACGAGGAACAGCAGGAAGAACACGAGGAAGCCCGACTGCACCCGGATCGCGGCGTTGGCGCCCATGGCCTCGCCCACCACAGGGCCCAGGTTGAGCACGGTGCGCCATCGGGGGCGTGGCTCGGTCTCCTCCAGGTCGGGCGCGTCCACGTGCCGCGGCAGCCGTACGGCGAACACCCCGGACAGCAGGAACAGCGGCACGGCGCCGCGCAGCACCCAGTCGGCCCCGGCGGCGGCCGACAGGCCGGCGGCCACGCCGGCACCCACGCCGGCCGACACCAGCGCGAACAACGCGACCCTGGCGTTGGCCGTCACCAGCGGGATGTCGGCGGGCAGCACGCTCGGCATGATCGCCGCCCGGGACACGTTGTAGGCCTTCGACAGGACCAGCACGGCGAGCGCCGAAGGGAACAGCGTGACCGCGTCGGAGGTGTGGACGGCGCCGGCCATCCCCCAGCACAGCAGGCCCCGCGCGAGCAGGGTGCCGGCCATGATGTAGCGGCGGCCCGAGCGGAGCCGGTCGAGCACCGGCCCGACGAAGGGTGCCACCACCGCGAACGGCAGCATGGTGATCAGCAGGTAGGCCGCGACCTGACCGCGGGCCTGGCCGACCGGCAGCGCGAACAGCAGCGCCCCGGCGAGGGCCACGGTGACCAGCGCGTCCCCGGCGGAATGGGCGGCCGTCAGCTCGATGAGGTGGCCGAGGCCGGTGCGGCCCGCTCCCTGGGCGTGCGTGAGCCGGCGCGTCGCCCGCGCCGGTGCTCTCACAACACGCGTAACTTTCGCCCAAATCTTCACCATAGGCACCGAGGGTCCTTCCAAGATTTGCCCATCGAGCCGGTGCGGTCCGCTCGCGGCGTGGGTGAAAATGGAGTGTGAGTCGTACCCGAATCCGTAGCACTCCAGTCGACCAGGCCTGTGCGGCGGCGGTCGACCTCGCCCGCCGGGCCGCGGAGAACATCGCGCGCCCCGGGGAGGTGGGAGAGCACCTGGGCTTCGACAACGAGGGCGACCGGGTCGTCACCCATTACTTCGAGTGCCTCGACCGCGCCTACCGCGGCTGGCGCTGGGCGGTCACCGTCACCCGGGCCTCCCGCGCCCGCATTGTGACCGTGAGCGAGACCGTGCTGCTGCCCGGCTCGGGCGCGCTGCTCGCTCCCGCTTGGGTGCCGTGGAACGAGCGGCTGCGCCCGGGTGACCTCGGCGTGGGCGACCTGCTGCCGGCCGAGGCCGACGACGACCGGCTCGTGCCGGGGTTCGCCTCCGCCGACGAGGACATCGACAAGCAGGCGATCTTCGAGCTGGGCCTGGGACGCGCCCGCGTCCTGTCGGTGCTCGGCCGCGACCTCGCCGCGCGGCGCTGGGCCGCCGGTGAGGCAGGACCGCACACCCCGATCGCGCACGCCGCCCCCGCGCAATGCTCCACCTGCGGCTTCTACTGGCCGCTCGCCGGAGCGCTGGGCCTCGGCTTCGGCGTCTGCGCCAACGAGTACGCGCCGGACGACGGCCGCGTGGTGTCCGCCGACCACGGCTGCGGGGCGCACTCCGAGGCGACCACCGTGCCCTCGATGGTCATGGACCCGGCGCCCCCGATCCTGGACGACATGGGATACGACATCATCGAGTCGGGCTCCGTGGACGAGGCCGGCTCCGAACCCTTGGGTCACGCCTGATCATGTTCGATACCGCGCGCCTGCGTGACACCGTTCTCGCGGCCTGGACGGCCTCGCCTGCCCGCTTCCGTGAGGACGCCAACGCCGAGGAGGACTTCGCCCTCGGCGGCTACCGCGACCGGCTGGTCGTGGAGCTCGCCCAGAACGCCGCCGACGCCGCGCTACGGGCCGGCGTGCCGGGCCGCCTGCGGCTGACGCTCGCCGACGGCGTGCTGCTGGCCGCCAACGTCGGGGCGCCGCTCGACCAGAGCGGCGTGGAGGGCCTGTGCACCCTGCGTGTCTCGGGCAAGAAGGACGAGGTGGGAGCGGCCGGCCGGTTCGGCGTCGGCTTCGCCGCCGTGGTGTCGGTCACCGACACCCCCTCGGTCTCCTCTCGCGCCACAGGAGGAGTGCGCTGGTCCCGGGAGGAGACCGCCGCGCTGGTCGCCGCCCGGCCGGAGCTCGCCGCCGAGCTGCGGGGCCGAGAGGGGCACGTCCCGCTGCTGCGGCTGCCGTTCTCCGACGACTCCCTCGACGTACCCGAGGGTTATGACACTCTCGTCCGGCTTCCGCTGCGGGACCAGGCCGCCGAGCAGGCCGTACGGCGGATGCTGGAGGAGGCGGGGCCCGCGCTGCCGCTGTCGATGCCGGCGCTGGAGAGCGTCGAGATCGAGGTGGACGGGCGGACCCGCGCGATCTCGGCCGAGGGCTGGCACGTGGTCGCCGAGTCGGGCACGTTCGGCCCCGAGCAGGTGGCCGAGCTGTTCGCCGACCGGCCGACCGAGGAGCGGGCCCGGCCCTACTGGGAGGTCCGCTGGGCCGTCCCCGGCGACCGCCGCGCTGACGTCCCCAGGGTGGTGCACGCGCCGACGCCGAGCGACGAGCCGCTCGACCTGCCCGCCCTGCTGATCGCGTCGTTCCCGATGACCACCGACCGGCGGCACGTCGCCCCCGGGCCGCTCACCGACTTCCTGGTCGCCAGGGCCGCCGAGGCGTACGTACGGCTGCTGGGGGAGCTCCCGGCGACGCCGGACCTGCTCGACCTCGTGCCCGGCCTGATGGGCAAGGGCGCGCTCGACGCGGCGATCAGGCGGGAGATCGTCAAGGCGCTGCCGGACACGCCGCTGCTGCCGACGATCTCCGAGGGCGTGGTGCCAGGAAACCAGGCACGGGCGGTCGACGGGACGGCCGGGTTCCTGGCGAAGATCGCCGGCATCGTCCCCGGGCTGCTGCCGGCGGGCTGGGCCTCGCGGCATCCGGCCCTGACCACGCTCGGCGTACGCCGGGTCGACCTGGCCGACGTCGTGGACATGCTGTCCGGCGAGGCGGTGGAGGACAAGGACCCGGCGTGGTGGCGGTCGCTGTACGAGGTGCTGCCCGCCGACGACCTGGAGGCGATCGGCGCCGTCGCCGTGCCGCTGGCCGACGGCCGCCTGGTGCGCGGCCCGCGCGGCACGCTCGTGCTGTCGCAGGAGTCAGGCACTTTCGATCCCGCCCTACTCGCGCCGCTCGGGCTGCGGATCGTCCACCCGGACGCCGTCCACCCGCTGCTGCTGCGGCTGGGCGCGGCCGAGGCGACCCCGCGTACGGTGCTGGAGGACCCGCTCACCCACGCGGCCGTGTCCGAGTCGCTGAACAGCGCCGACCCCGAGCCGGTGGCCCAGGCCGTGCTGGCCCTGGTCGACGCGGCGGGCCTGACCGCGGGGGAGGCCCCGTGGCTGGCCGACCTGGCGCTGCGCGGCGCCGACGGCGAGCTGTACGCGGCGGGCGAGCTGCTGCTGGCCGAGGGCTCCCTGGCCGGGCTCATCGACCCCGAGGTGCCGTTCGGCGTCGCCGCCCCCGACCTGGTGGAGAAGTTCGGCCCGCACGTGCTGGCGGCGGCCGGGGTGCTCGACGGCTTCGCCGTGGTCAACGATTCCGACGTGCTGCTCGACCCCGCCGAGTGCGACCACGACCTCGACCTCGAGGACGAGTGGCTGGAGGCCGTGCTCGATCTGCTACCCGATCTCGACGTGCCGCCGGTGGTCAGGGAGTTCACCGCCGTACGCGACCTGGAGTACGTCGCCGACTGGCCGAGCGCGCTCGCGCTGCTGTCGCGGCCCCCGCTGCGCGCCGCTCTGCGGCCCATGCGGGTGCTCGCGGCGGGGGAGACCGTCGAGGTGCCGTCGTACACGGCCTGGTGGCTGTCGCGGCACCCGGTGCTCGGCGAGCGTAAGCCGACGGAGCTGCGGCTCCCGACGGGCGACCCGCTGCTGTTCGGCCTGTACGGCGAGGCGCCGGCGGGGATCGACGAGGACGCGCTGAAGATGATCGGCGTCCGGTCCACCCTCGCCGAACTGCTCGACTCGCGCGGCGGCCCGGAAGAGCTGCTCGACCTGCTGGCCGACTCGTCGCTGGAGGTCGACCGGGCCCAGCTGCGGTCCCTGTGGATCGCGCTGGCGGCCGTCGATCCCGCCCGGGTGAGCCCGCCGGAGGCCGTACGCGCCGTGCTGAAGGGCACGGTCACGGTCGCGGACGTCGAGGACGGCCCGGTCGTGGTGGAGGCGCCCGACCTGCTCGCCCTGGTCGAGGACCGGCCGCTCGTGCTCGCGCCGTTCGACCTCGCCGAGGCGCTGTCGGAGGTGCTCGACCTGTCGCTCGCCGGTGAGGTGGTCACCGGCGCGGTCACCTCGGCCGGCGCCGAGAAGCCCGTGCCGCCCGAGGTGCGCTCGCTGCTGCCCGGCGCTCCCGTGACGTACGTCGAGCACGACGAGCTGCTCGTGGACGGCAGGCCGGTGCCGTGGCGGTTCTTCGAGGGCGTGGTGCACGCGACCGGCGTCGACGGCCTGGCCAGGGGCCTCGCCTGGGCGGCCGGCCAGTGGGGCGACCGCCTCGCCGTGGCGGCGCTCCTGCGCGACCCCGCCCGGGTCCCCCTGCTGCTCGCCGAGGCCGACCTCGATCCCACGGCCTCGATCTAGGCGGGGTGCCCGGGGACGTCGAAGGAGGCTTGGCCGGGCGTGGTGAAGTACGCGGCGCTCTCCGCGTCGGCGGGGTAGTACGACTCGATCGCGACCTCGTCCAGGGTGATGTCCATCGGGGTGCCGAACGTGGTGGTGGTCGAGAACAGCCGCAGTTCCCGTCCGCCGAAGCGGAAGATCATCGGAACGGCGATCTCGGCCTCGATCGGGTGCCGCGCGTCCTCGCGGCCCGCACCGGGTGCCAGCAACTCCTCGTAGAGCGCGGTCAGCTCGGCACTGGGAGCGACGACGAGCTGACGCCCGATCCGGATACGGAGCAGCGCACGCACCTCGGCCAGGTTGACGATGTGCGGAGCGAGCCCGCGCGGGTCGAGCCCGAGCCGCACCATGTTGATCGGCGGCCGCAGCAGATCGGGCGCGACGTGTGCGAGGAACGGGTCGAGGGCGCTGTTGGTCATCACGATGTTCCACCGGCGGTCGACGACCAGCGCCGGGTACGGCTCGTGCGCCCGGAGGACCCTCCCGACCGCACTCCGGGCAGCCGACAGGGCGTCCCCGTCGAGCGGCCGCTCGGCGTAGCGGGGTGCGAAGCCGGCGGCGAGCAACAGCCGGTTGCGCTCGCGCAACGGCACGTCGAGCTGTTCGGCGAGCCGCAGGATCATGTCGGCGCTCGGGTGGGACTTGCCGGTTTCCACCAGGCTGACGTGGCGGGCCGAGACGTCGGCGGCGATCGCGAGATCCAGCTGGCTGAGTCGCCGGTGATGCCGCCACCGCCGCAACAGTTCCCCGACCGTGTGCATGGCCGCCGATGCTACTCCCGGGCGGGCCGTACGCCGATGAAATGCCACTTCATCGACAATCCACGCCAACGGCGGAAACACTGCTGGCCATGCCGACCAAGGACATGACCACAGACAACAGGAGCATCGTGCGACAGGCACTGGAGGCACTGATCGCGACCGGTGACGTCGACGCGCTCGCGTCGTCGCTGAGCGACGACTTCGTCCACCACCGGCCGGACGCGACCAGGACCAAGGCGGATTGGCTCGCCGCCGTCCGCGCCGCGCTCGTCCCGCTCGCCGGCATGCAGGTGGAGATCCGGCACGTGCTGGCCGACGGCGATCACGTCGTGATGCACTCGCGGCGCCGGCTGCCCGCTGCCGGGCCGGAGATCGCGGTCGTCGACATCTGGCGGCTCGACGACGGGCTGATCGCCGAGGCGTGGGAGATCATCGAGCCGGCGGCCGAGGCGACCGCCCACCTGACGTGGTGGGAGGGCCCCTCAGGGGCGGCGGGGCTCTGACTCGTCGGCTTCGGCGGCGGCGGGGACGGACTCGCGCAGCCGGGCGTCGCGGCGGCGGATGTACAGGACCCCGAACAGGCCGAGCCCGATCCCGGCGACGCAGACCCAGACCGGCCGCGGGTCGGCCGGTCTGACCACCAGCAGCACGACGGCCAGGGCGATCACCCACAGGGCCGTCCCGGCCAGGATCGTGAGGGTGTCCCTCGTCCTGAGAGGCATGGGGTCCGGCCGGCGCTCGCTCACGGCAGCCAGCTTAGAAGGTCGCGGCAGCGAGCCGGTATCTTCATGACAAACCAGTCACGAAAGGACAACGCTGCTCCCCTGGCTCTTTCCGCGGATGGTAAGGGCCTGCGACTCTGCGCGCGTGAATGCGAACCCCATGAACACCCCTAATTTTCTCGATCGATACTTCTCCATCTCAGCCCGTGGTTCCTCCGTCGGACAGGAGGTCCGCGGCGGCTTCGCCACCTTCTTCACGATGGCCTACATCGTGGTGCTCAACCCGCTCATCATCGGCACCGTCGCCGACAAGACGGGCCAGTTCCTCGGTGACGGGGAGAACCCCAACATCGCGCTGGTCGCCGCGGCCACCGCGTTCGCCGCCGGCATCCTCACGATCATCATGGGCGTCTTCGGCCGGGTGCCGTTCGCCCTGGCCACCGGCCTCGGACTGAACGCCTTCCTCGCCTTCGGCATCGCCAGCCAGATGTCGTGGGAGGACGCGATGGGCCTGGTGGTGCTCGAGGGCATCGTCATCGCGATCCTCGTGGTGACGGGCTTCCGGGTGGCGGTGTTCCACGCGATCCCTGCCCAGCTCAAGACCGCGATCAGCGTCGGCATCGGCCTGTTCATTGCGCTGATCGGGTTCGTCGACGCCGGGTTCGTCCGGCGCATGCCGGACGCGAGCGGCACCACGGTCCCGGTCAAGCTCGGCGCGCTGGGCAACGGCTCGCTGACCGGGTGGCCCACACTCGTCTTCGTCGTCGGCCTGCTCGTGACGGCCTTCCTCGTCGCCCGCAGGGTCAAGGGCGCCATCCTGCTCGGAATCGTCGGCACCACCGTGCTCGCCATGATCGTCGAGGCGGTCGGCAAGATCGGGCCGCAGACCCCCGACGGAAGCAACCCCAACGGGTGGTCGCTCAACGTGCCCGCGTGGCCGAAGAACTTCATCGAGCTGCCCGACCTGTCGCTGCTCGGCCAGTTCAGCCTGTTCGGCAGCTTCGCCAAGATCGGCGGCCTGGCGGCCGTGATGTTCGTCTTCACGCTCATGCTCGCCGACTTCTTCGACACGATGGGCACGATCGTCGGCGTGGGCCGCCAGGCGAACCTGGTCCAGGAGGACGGGACCGTCGAGCGCACCAAGGAGATCCTGCTCGTCGACTCGCTCGCGGCGGCGGCCGGCGGCGCGGCCAGCGTCTCGTCCAACACCACCTACATCGAGTCGGCGGCCGGTGTCGGCGAGGGCGCGCGTACCGGTCTGGCGAGCATCGTCACCGGCGTGCTGTTCCTGCTGGCCATGTTCTTCGCCCCGCTGACGGAGATCGTGCCGTTCGAGGCGGCGACCCCGGCCCTCGTGGTCGTCGGCTTCCTCATGATGACCCAGGTCAAGGAGATCGACTTCAGCGACTTCGAGACCGCGATCCCCGCGTTCCTGACCATCGTTCTCATGCCGTTCACGTACTCGATCACCGCCGGGATCGGCGCGGGCTTCGTGAGCTACATCGCCATCAAGGTGTTCCGCGGCAAGGCGCGCGATCTCCACCCCCTGATGTGGCTGGTGGGCGCGCTGTTCGTCGTGTACTTCGCGCTGGAGCCCCTCAAGAGCCTGCTCGGCCTGAGCTGATCCGCGCCGTACGGAGGCCGCCGTGGCAACGCCGCGGCGGCCTCTCGCGCGCCGGCCGTCGGTGACCCTCGGAGGGGCGCTCCCCCACAGGGGGGAGGCGTTTCCCTCATACACGGGAGTGCTGCCGGGCACGCCGTGTCTACGGTCGAGCCATGTTCGATTCCGCTCACCCACGGCGCTGGCCGGCGTACGCGCTGGCCGTGTTGTTCCTCGGCTACGCCGCGGGGAAGGCCGCCTTCGCCCTGCAGGACCGGCTCGGCTTCCCGGGTGGCCCGCCGGTGCCGGCCTCCGAGACCCAGGGGTACTTCATGGACGCGGCCACCGCGCAGTGGCTCGCGACCGCCTCCGGCCTGATGGGCGCGTGTGCCGCCCTCGCCACGGTCACGCCGCTCGGGCGCAAGGTGCCGCGGACGCTGATGCTGTTCGTGCTGGCCGTGATGCTGGCGGCCGTCGGAGGCGGCGCGGGCATCATGATCTTGGACGGGTTCGTCGGCATGGGCGTGGGCTGGAAGTGGTATCAAGGCGTGCTCGGCATCGTCGTGATCGGGCTGTTCGCAGAGATGTGCCGGTCCTACGCGAGGTCGACGAGACGTGTCGCCGGCTGACTGGACGCGGGTGGCGGCTACGGTTCGGCGATCTGCTGCGCCGTCTACGGATCGATGAAGCCGAGGGGACGGGCTGTCCTGAGCCGGTGTCTTCGCGGGTGTCCCGGGCGTGTCCCGGCGGCCCGGCGTACGTCACAGGGCCGTGGCGGCGGCGAACGTGCAGGCGGCGGCCGCGAACATGAGCGTGTGCAGGATCATGTGCTCCAGATTGGGCCGTGGACGGTCGCCCCGGCGGGGGAGCACGATGACGGTCTTCGCGTAGGTGCGCGCGTGCAGCGCGGCCCAGGTCTCGCCCGTGCCCGCCGTCGCCCACGGCACGGTCACCCCGGCCAGGTACGGCAGCCACCACAGGGCCAGGCCGCCGAGGACCGCGAGCAGTTCGACGGCCGCCCCGGCGTAGGCGAGGACGGGCAGTCCGGCCGCGGACGCCCAGACGAGCAGCAGGGCGGGGAGCGCCAGGATCGGCCCGTTCACGGCCACCTCGGTCAGCTTCTCCGACCTCTTCGCCTCCCGCACGTTGTTGAACGGGAAGAGGTCGGCGAGCGTGGTGAGGACGAAGTAGGCGTCGGCGGCGACGACCAGGAGCAGCGCGGCGAGAAACACGGTCGGAAGTCCTTCCTGAGCGGGGATCGGGGGATCACGCCCCGTGCCGCGCCTGGATTCCATCCAGGAACGTCGAGACGGCGATGTCGAACCAGGCGTCGTAATAGGCGGCGGGTGCGGCCGGCGGCTCCGGTGTCTCGCCGAACTCGGCCAGGGCGAGACCGGTCACCAGGACGTACAGCGCCTGAACCAGGTGCAGCGCCTCGTCGTCGGCGAGGCGCAGGCCTTCGTGCATAGCCGACAGGACGAGGGGAACGGCGTCCTCGAACACCTCCGGCGACGCGTTCCGCACGGCGACGACGGCCGCGGCCCCGGGGTGGGCCCGCAGGGCCTCGCGCAGGTCGCGCGCCATGCCGTGAAGCAGGTCGCGCCAGGGCCGGCCGGGAACGAACGACGCGACGACCTGACGCGCGACGCGGTCCGCGACCAACTGGAGCAGGGCCGCCTTGTTCGGCACGTGGTAGTAGAGCGACGCCGCCTTCACCTCAAGGTGCGCGGCCAGCGTGCGCATCGAGAGCGCGGCGAAGCCCTCCCGATCCAGGATGTCGAAGGCGGCGCGGACGATCGCCTCGGTGTCGATGCGTGAGGCCGGACTCATCGGGCTCCATTCTAACGTCGTTAGAATGGCAACCTAACACCGTTAGAATGCCCCGGCAAGTGCGGAAACCTGTCGGTGGGGCGGGCTAGGGTCGTGACGTGGCCGTGAGGGGACAGCGGACGGTGCCGGTGGAGCTGCTGCCGCGGCTGCGCCTGGCCAGGGACCGCATGGACCGCGACTATCAGAGCGAGCTCGATCTCGACCGGCTCGCGGCCGTCGCCGGGGTCTCCAAGTTCTACTTCGTCCGCTGCTTCGAGGCGGCGTACGGCGAGACGCCGATGCGCTACCTCACCCGGCGGCGGCTGGAGCGCGCCCAGGACCTGCTGCGTTTCGCCAACCTGACCGTGACCGAGGTCTGCATGACCGTGGGCTTCAGCAGCCTGGGCTCGTTCTCGGCCAAGTTCCGCCAGATGGTGGGGGAGAGCCCGAGCGAATACCGCGACCGGTGGGCGGCGCGCGGCGGCCCCCGCGTCCCCGGCTGCTACCTGTTCATGAACGGAGTGCTCCACCTCGGGGGCGCGCCGAAGCGGGACGACGATTGTGCAATTTTGGAGAAGCCCAGGTCAGAGGGGTCGCAGTAGCGTCTGCCGCATGATTCGGAACGTCTCCTTGATCACGCTCTACTGCAGCGACCAGGACGAGGCCCGCGACTTCTACGTGGACGTCCTCGGCTTCGTCTCCAACACCGATATCCAGATGGACGGGTTCCGCTGGGTCACCATCAACCACCCGGACCACCCGGAACTCGAGATCACGCTGATGAAGCCGGGACCGCCGCTCGACGACGAGGGCGCCGAGTTCTACCGCAGGCAGCTCGACAAGGGCCAGGCGGGCGGCCTGGGACTGCGCGTGGACGACTGCCGCAAGACCTGCCAGGAGCTCACGGCCAAGGGTGTGACGATCCTGCAGGAGCCCTCGGAGCGGCCGTACGGGGTGGAGGCGGTCATCCGCGACAACCAGGGCAACTGGCTCGTCCTGGTCGAGCCGAAGGAGTTCACGCCGGAGGACTTCGCCTGACGCGACGCACGTACGAGGCCCGGCCCCCACGCGGGGGCCGGGCCTTGATCGTTCATGGAATCGTCCATGGCCGGGATCGCGCCGGTACGGTGTGTCGCGATCCCGTGCAGAGCTGGACGATTTGGAGGAATGCGGACATGCGCCATATAGTTAGCAAAGGTAATGAGTCATGCTAACGAACACCCAGAACTTGCGCAGCGACGCCGCTCTCGCGTCCGCCTTGCGCGTGTCCCTCGCCCGGCTGACGCGACGGATGCGCAAGCAGGCCGCGCACCACTCACTGACGCCCACACAGCTCGCGACGCTCGTCGCCGTCGAGCGCCACACCGCAATGACCCCCGGCGAGCTCGCGGAGCACGAGAAGGTGCAGCCGCCCTCGATGACCCGCGTGATCGCCAAGCTGGAGGCCCGGGGTCTGCTGGAGCGCAAACCTCATCCGACCGATCGCCGGCAGGTGACGGTGAGCGTGACGCCGCAGGGGGCGGCGCTGCTCAAGGAGGAGCGCCGAACCAAGGAAGCCTGGCTGGCGCAGCGGCTCAAGGACCTGACGCCGGAGGAGAGGGCGACGCTCCGAGCGGCGGCGCCGATCCTGGAGAAGTTGTCCACGATGTAGGCGGCATGTTCCGCTCGCTGCGGAACTACAACTACCGCCTGTTCGCCTCCGGCGGCGTGATCTCCAACGTCGGCACCTGGATGCAGCGCACCGCCCAGGACTGGCTGGTCCTCGACCTCGCGCACGGCCGCGGCTCGGCGCTCGGCGTCACCGTGGCGCTGCAGTTCCTGCCGACGATGCTGTTCGGGATGTTCGGCGGGGTGATCGCGGACCGCTACCCCAAGCGCCGGATCCTCATGGCGGCCCAGACGCTCATGGGGCTGCTGGCGCTCACCATGGGCGTGCTGGTCCTCACGGGGACGGCCCAGGTCTGGCACGTGTACGCCATGGCGTTCACGCTCGGCCTGGTGTCCTGTGTCGAGGTGCCCACACGGCAGTCGTTCGTGGTCGAGATGGTGGGCCGGCGGGACCTGCCGAACGCCATCGCGCTGAACAGCTCGACCTTCAACCTCGCCCGGGTCGTCGGCCCGGCGGTGGCCGGCCTGCTGATCTCCTGGATGGGCACCGGCCCGATCTTCGTGCTGAACGCCGCGTCGTTCGCCGCCGTGATCACCGGGATCGCGCTCATGCGGGTGTCCGAGCTGCGCTCGCCGGAGCCCGTGCCGCGGGGCAAGGGCCAGTTGCGGGAGGGCCTGCGCTACGTCGGCGGCCGGCCCGACCTGCTGCTGCCGCTGCTGCTCGTGGCGTTCATGGCGATCTTCGCCCAGAGCTTCTCGACCAGCATCGCGCTGATGGCCAAGCAGGCGTTCGGCGCGGGCGCGTCCTCCTTCGGCGTGGCGTCCAGCGCGTTCGCCGTCGGGGCGTTCGGCGGGGCGCTGCTGGCCGCGCGCCGGGTCAAGCCGAGCCGCAGGTTCCTGATCGCCGGGGCGCTGTGCTTCGGGCTGTTCCAGGTCGTCGCCGGGCTCGCGCCCGCGTACGCGGCGTTCCTGCTGATGCTCGTCCCCGCGGGCATGGCGATGATCACCGTCAACACGACCGCGAACACGATGGTGCAGCTCGGCGCCTCGCCCGAGATGCGCGGCCGGGTCATGGGCATCTACGTTCTGGTCTTCACCGGGGGAGCGCCGATCGGGGCGCCGCTGGTGGGCTGGCTCGCCGAGCTGGCCGGTCCCCGGGTCTCGGTCGTGGCCGCCGGCGTGCTGAGCATGTGCGGCGTCTGCCTGGCGGTGCTGGTGACCCGGATGGTCGCGGCACGCGTGGCGGTCAGGGAAGAATCGGCACGTGAGCAGATTGTTCGTGGCGCTGCTGCCGCCGCCTGAGGCGCTGGCGGAGATCGCCACGGCGGTCGAGCCCGTACGTGCCGAGTGGACGGAGCTGCGCTGGGTCGATCCCGCGCTGTGGCACGTGACCGTGGCCTTCCTCGGCGAGGTGCCCGACGAGGTGCTGCCCGAGCTACGCGTACGGCTGGCCCGCGCGGCCGCCCGGTATTCCCCCGAGACGGTCTCGTTCGGCGGCGCCGGGGCCTTCCCCTCCGCCTCCCGCGGACGCATCTTCTGGATCGGCCTGGAGGCCGGACCGGCCCTGACGAGGCTCGCCGGGTCGGTGGCGGCCGGCGCCCGGCGGGCCGGGGCGGCAGAGACGGACCGCAAGCGGTTCCATCCCCACCTCACCCTGGCCCGCTCCAGGACCCGGTCACGCCACGGCGACGACCTGCGCCCCCTGGTCGGCGCCCTGAGCGCCTTCGGCGGGCGGCGCTGGGAGGTGTCGTCGGTGCACCTCGTACGCAGCAACATCGGGGCGAGCGTGCGGTACGAGCAGGTCGAGGCGTACCCATTGGCAGTCCGCGACTAGGCTCCATGGCGTGGATCGTCCTCGTCGCTGGCTGCTGCCCACGGTGCTCGCGCTGCTCGTGCTCATCGTGATCGTCGGGGCGTTGCTCAACAACGCCTGATCACCAGGCGTACTCCTCCGGGGCGGTCTTGAAGCCGGGGAAGATCTCGTCGAGCCGGGCGAGCGCCTTGTCGTCCAGTTCGATCTCCAGCGCCCGGATCGTGCCGTCGAGCTGCTCGACCGTGCGGGGGCCGATGATCGGCGCGGTGACCGCCCGCTGGTGCAGCAGCCATGCCAGGCCGACATTGGCCGGGTCCTCGCCGAGCTCGTCGCAGAACGCCTCGTACTGCTCGATCTTGTCGCGGTGCTTGTCGAGCTGGGCGACGATGTGGTCGGCCGCCGAGCGGCCCTTGTCGATCTTCCGCAGGATGCCGCCGAGCAGGCCGCCCGCCAGCGGGCTCCACGGGATCAGCCCGAGGCCGTAGTCCTCACAGGCCGGGATGACCTCCAGCTCGGGCGCGCGGACGATCAGGTTGTAGTGGGACTGCTCGCTGACCAGGCCGAGGGTGTTCCGGCGGCGGGCCGACTCCTGGGCCTTGGCGATGTGCCAGCCGGCGAAGTTCGACGAACCGACATACAGGATCTTGCCCTGCTGCTTGAGGATGTCCATCGCCTCCCAGAACTCATCGAACGGGGTGTCCCGGTCGATGTGGTGGGCCTGGTAGACGTCGATGTAGTCGGTCTGCATCCGGCGCAGCGAGGCCTCCGCCGCCCGCCGGATGTTCAGCGCGGAGAGCTTCTCCTCGTTAGGCCAGTCGCCCATCGAGCCGTACAGCTTGGTGGCGATGACCGTACGCTCACGACGGCCGTCGCCCTTGGCGAACCAGCGGCCGATGATGTTCTCGGTGATCCCCTCGCCCTTCACCCAGCCGTACACGTTGGCGGTGTCGAAGAAGTTGATCCCGAGCTCGTGGGCGCGATCCATGATCGCGAAGGAGTCCTCTTCCGTGGTCTGCGGACCGAAATTCATGGTCCCCAGGCAGAGCTTGCTGACCAGCAGGCCGGTGCGGCCAAGGTGTCCGTATTCCATGCCCTCCACCCTAGGTACCTGGAGTGGACTCCAGGCGAGCCCGGCACGCGTCAGATCTGGAAGTCCCAGGTGAGGCGGCCCTCGCTCAGGTCGTCCGCGAGGCCGCGCGCGAACTCCAGCTCCGTGGCGACCTGGGCCCGCTGATACTCGGACTCCACGAGGAAGAGGCGGGGCACGAAGCTCAGGCTGTCGGCCATCTCGGCGTCGAGCGCGGACAACCGTGCCTCCAGCGCCGCGATCCGCTGCCGCAGCGCCGCCAGCGCCTCCTCCGGCGTCAGCACGGGCAGAAAGGCGAGCGCGGCGGGGAACTCGGGGAACTCCCTGGCCGGGGTGGACAGCATGGTCCGCATCCACTGCTTGAGCGTCTCCCGGCCCGTCTCGGTGGCCTCGTAGACCGTCCGCTCCGGCCGGTTCTCCTCACGGGTGGTCTCGCGGACCGCCAGCAGCCCGTCGCGGAGCAGGCGCTCGATCGTCTGGTAGACGCTGTTGCGCTGCGCGACGTTGACCACGTCGTCCTGGTGCCGTTCCTTGATCAGCTGCTGCATCCGGTACGCGTGCATCGGCGACTCGCAGACCAGGGCGAGCACGGCCGTGGCCAGGGGAGAGCGCCGTGTCGACATGGCGCCCATCATAGGGGTCTTGCCGCTTAATAGTCATAATATGTATAGTCATTCCATGACCAAGAGAGCTCTGATCATCGGCGGCGGGATCGCGGGTCCCGTCACGGCCATGGCGCTGCAGCGCGCCGGAATCGACAGCGAGGTCTTCGAGGCCTACGACCGGGGCGCCGAGGGCGTCGGCGCCTTCCTCACGCTCGCGGTCAACGGGCTGGAGGCCCTCCGCCTGCTCGACCTGCACGACCTCGTCTGCGACCTCGGCATGGACACGCCGGTCATGGAGATGCACAACGCGCGCGGCAAGCTGCTGGCGACCACGAGCCAGCCGAGCCGTACGCTCCGGCGCGCCGACCTCTACCAGGCGCTGCGCGACGAGGCCGTACGGCGGGGCGTGCGGATCCACTACGGCAAGCGGCTCGCCGACGCCTCGGCCACCTCCGGTGGGGTGCGGGCGGTCTTCGCCGACGGCGGCGAGGCCGAGGGCGATCTGCTGGTGGGCGCCGACGGGCTGCGCTCGCGCACCCGTGCCCTCATCGACCCCGGCGCCCCCCGCGCCCGGTACGTCGGGCTGCTGAACACCGGCGGCTTCGCCGAGGAGGTACGGCCGCCGGGCAGGCCGGGGGTCTGCTACTTCATCTTCGGCAGGCGGTGCTTCTTCGGCTACATGATCCACCCGGAGGGGCGGGTGTGGTGGTTCGCCAACCCGCCGAGCCGCAGGGAGATGACCCCCGAGGAGCTCGCGTCGATCAGTCCCGAGCGGTGGCGGGCGAGGCTGATGGACCTGTTCGAGGGCGACGCGGGGCCGATGCGGGAGATCATCGCCGCGACCCCGCGTATCCTGCCGGCCTGGAGCACCTACGACTTCCCGACCGTGCCGAAGTGGTTCAACGAGCGCATGGTGCTTGTCGGAGACGCGGCCCATGCCACCTCGCCGTCATCCGGACAGGGCGCGTCGATGGCGATCGAGGACGCCGTCACGCTCGGGAAGTGCCTGCGCGACGTGCCGGACACCGCGGACGCGTTCGCCGCGTTCGAGCGGCTGCGGCGCGAGCGGGTCGAGCGCGTCGTCGCGCAGGGCAAGCGCAACGGTGACGGCAAGGCGCCGGGCGCCGGCGGGGCCCTCGTCCGCGACCTGATCCTTCCCGTGATCATGCGGCAGGTGGAGAAGCGGAACGCGCTGGCCTGGATGCACGACTACCGGATCAGCTGGGACGACCGCGTCGCGGCGTGATCGGCCGGCCCACTGCAGCGAGTGCGCGAACCGTCATCAGAATGGTCGAAGCGCCACTTTAGACACATCAACGGAATATTCTGACGTATTGGTATATATACCGAGTAAAAGAAGCAACATCCAAAACGCGAGACTCATTCATCGAGTTGTCCCGCTACGCTAGGGGCTGACTCTTTCTAGCTGTGCCCCTGGGAAGTCGGGTGGCTGGTCCTCGAGGCGGCATTCCGGCAGGTACAGATAGAAAGGGCAAGGCGGAAATGGATGCTTCACACACCGGTCACGAACCGGCGCGCGAGGACGACGAGGAGAGGTCTGGTCACCACCGGCCGTCTACTCGTGCCTCTCGAAGTAGCCGCCTTCGTCGCCGCCTTCGCTGGGCGCTGAAGCTTGCCGCGGTAGCCACCGTGGTCATCAAGCTCTGCATCGCCATCCGCGAAGGCTGGTCCGAGCTTTAGGAGAGCTCGGACCAGCCGGCGGCGCACCAGGCGGGGGTTCCGTGATCAGTGCCTAGCTGGGACCGGAGCCTCCGCCCTTTTCGGTTTCGTCGTCGGCTATTACATCGCGACGGCTGAACACCTGGCTCTATCTCTATATAGCTAGATGGTAACCGCGCATGCATCCTGATGTCCGTCTTACAAGCGCGACTCTCGACGTGCTCGAAGTCGTCGCCGCCGCCGACGGGAGTCCCGTCTACGGTTTCCAGATATCGACGCTCACGCGCCGGCCCACCGGGACCGTGTACCCCCTGCTCGGCAGGCTGGAGCGGATCGGCTGGCTGGAGGGGGCGTGGGAGTCGGACAACCATCGCGGCGGCGGCCCGCGCC
Source organism: Microbispora sp. NBRC 16548 (assembly GCF_030268985.1). Classification (NCBI taxonomy): domain Bacteria; kingdom Bacillati; phylum Actinomycetota; class Actinomycetes; order Streptosporangiales; family Streptosporangiaceae; genus Microbispora; species Microbispora sp. NBRC 16548. Next base: position 104,548 of record NZ_BSSF01000018.1, on the reverse strand, counting down.
GCAAGTACTACAAGGTCACCCGGCAAGGCCGAGAGCAGATCGCCGTGGCGCTGCGCAGGCGGGAGCGTGCGGTCCCCGTCAGGACCCTCCGCCCCGAGGCCGAGGATCAGGCCGACCGGGAGGCCGGGGCACCGGTCAGCGCGGAGCAGATCATCCGCGAGTTCGCGGAAGACCTTCGCAGGCTGCGCTCGAATGCCGGGACTCCGTCTTTGCGGCAGCTGTCGACTCGCACCTTCTACAGCCCCGCTTCGCTGAGCGAGGCGTTCTCCGGCCGGAGCATCCCTTCCGAGAAACTCCTCGAGGTGCTCGTACGCGCCTGCGGGGGAGACCCCCACGAGTGGGCGCTGCGCCGGTCCATGGCCGAGCAGAGCATCCGTTACGGCGTACGCATCCCCTTCCGTTTCGAGGACTTCTACGCGCTCGGGTCCCGGTGGGTCCGTGACGCCCTCCGCACCTACGAGCTGGGACCCGAGGACGTCGAGGACGTCACCCAGGAAACCCTCCTCGCCACGTACCGGCGCTGGAGCGCGGTCGGCGGAAACCTGCGGCCGTGGGTCACGTCCTACGCGCGTCGGGTCGCCGGGCTGCTCGACCGCACCGGCGGGGGCGGGGACACGGTGTCGCTGGACACGCTCGACGGCACGCAGGACGCGCTGTCCCCTGTCACGTCGAGTCACGCGGTGCAGGGCGACATCGCCGAAGAAGTGGCCGCCCGGTCCGCGGCCGGCCATCTGCTGCACAGCCTGGACCGGCGAACCGCCCAGATCCTTTACCTGACCGCCGAGGGTTTCCAGACCCACGAGATCGCGCGGTTGCTCGGACTGACCCCGTCCGCGGTGGAGGCACGGCGGCGACGGGCGCGCAACCACCGGCGCATGGGCCTGACTCCGGAGCATCGGCGGTATGTGCAGCACCTCACGCATCTGCGGGAACGGGCGGGAAACCCGTCACTGCGCAGGATCGCCAGGCGCATCGGATACAGCCACACCCAGATCGCCGCTGTCTTCTCCGGCGCCGCTCCTCCCCCCACTTGGGAGTTCACCGTACGGCTGGTCTCGAGTCTGGGTGGGGCGATCGAGACGGCACGCTGGATCTGGGAGATGGCCCGGCCCTCGGCAAGCCTGCTGAAATCGGACAGCTACGCCGAGATGGAGGCGCGGAGCGGTGACGCGTTCGCCCTCTGGAGGCTCACGGATCGGCTGGAACGCATGGGGAGGGCGGCCGAAGCGGTGGGCGTCTGGCGCACTGCCGCCGAGACCGGGAACACGTACGCGATGGCGGTCACGGCCGAATACCTGGAACGCATGGGGAACGTCGACGAGGCGGAGATCTGGCTGCAGCGAGCGGCCAGGGCGGGCGGGTACGAGGCCAAACGCGAATTGGCCCGCTTCCTCGAACGGGCGCGGCGGACCGAGGAGGCCATCGAGGTCTGGAGGCAAGCCGCCGCCCACGGCGAGCCCGAGGCCAAGCGGGAGCTCTTCGTCATCCTCGACCGCTTGGGACGGCAGGACGAGGCGCTTGACGTGTGGGAGCGGTCGGCCGAACCGGGCAGCACCTCGGCCACCAGGATGATGGGCGAGCGGCTCATGCACGTCGGCCGTCCGGACGAGGCGGAGGACTACCTGCGCAGAGCGGCGGAGGCGGGCGACCCCTCCGCACGGCGGCAGCTGGCCGTGCTCCTGCACGATGCGGGGCGGGTGGACGAGGCCATCGAGGTGTGGCAATGGCTGGCCGAGAACGGGTACGGCTACGCGGCGCAGGAACTGGCGACCCTGTTGGATCGCGCGGGGCGGGTGGACGAGGCCATCAAGGCGTGGCGCCAGGCCGCAGCCAGGGGTCACGGCTTCGCCTTGCAGGGACTGGCAACGCTGCTGGAGCGCGAGGGACGGGGGGACGAGGCTGTCGAGGTGTGGCGCCGGATCTCCGACGACGCGACCGGTGCGGAAGAGCGGGCCACCGCGTCCCGGGCGCTCGCGCGCCTGCTCGACAAGCCCTTGGCCAGTATGCGGGTCGAGACCGAGTTACGCGCGGCGGTCAACGCCGGGGACAGTCTCTCCCTGCTGGCGCTGGCCCGCCTGCTCGACCAGGAGGGCAGGGACAGGGAAGCGGAGACGCTGCTGCGCGACGCGGCGGTCGGCGGCGACTTTCTCGCGGCGGACGCGCTCGCCCATCGGCGTCTGCAGGCGAAGCAGGTCGACAGCCACGTCGGCTGGCCCCCGGCACCCGGCGTCGAGCAGAGCGGAGCCGCCACGCGACTGATGGACCGGCGCGAGCGCCTGATGAGCGCGGCCTACAACCTGTTCGCCAACCCCGGTTTCCACAGCACCACCACAGAGCGCCTGTGTGCGACGGCCCGGGTCGCGCGGCGGGACTTCCTCGAGTGCTTCTCCGGGCCAGACGAGTTGATGCGCGTGGTCTACAGCCGGTGCGTGGAGGATACGCACGCGGTCATGGCCGCGGCGATCGCCCGGGCCCCCGCCACGCCCGCGCACCGCGCGGAGGCGGCGGTCGCGGAATACGTGCGCTTCGTCACGGCCGACTCGCGACGCGCGCGCCTCATGCACATCCAGGCCGGTCGTGCCGGGGACTTCCTGGACGGCGCGCGGAAGAAGGCGGCCGTAGGGTTCGCGCGAATCCTCGAACAGGCCGTTCACGAGTTGCCCGAACCGGCGGGGCGGACGCCTCCGCTGCTCATGCTCGGACTCGGCGGTGCGATCGGGGAGCTCATCAGCGACTGGTTACAGGCGGACAGGCCCCCCACGGTGGACGTCGTGACCGCGGCCGCCGTGCATCTGGTCATCAGTTCGTTGGAGGTTGAGCCGCACAGGGATGACCTTAATTGACCGATCGTTCCTGATTGGTCTAGGGTCGAGGGCATGGCGAGGACCAAGGAGTTCGATCCCGACGTCGTGCTGGAGCGGGCCCTGGATCTGTTCTGGCGGCGCGGCTACGAGGCCACGTCGATGGCCGACCTGGTCGAGCACCTCGGCATCGGCCGCGCCAGCCTCTATGCCACCTTCGGCGGCAAGCACGACCTCTACGTGAAGGCGCTGGACCGCTACGCGCAGACGTGCGACCCGAACCCCGTCGAGCTGCTGTCGCAGCCCGGCCCCGCCCTGCCGGCCGTACGGACCCTGGTCGAGCGCTACACCGAGGACTCGATCCGCGACCACGACCGGCGGGGCTGCATGATCGTGAACGCGGCGACCGAACTCCTCCCGGACGACGAGCCGGTCGCCCGGCTCGTCGAGGCCAGCTGGACGGGCCTGGAGACGGCGCTGACCTCGGCTCTCATCCGCGCCCGCGCCCAAGGGGAGATCTCCGCCGAGTCGGACCCCCGGGCGCTGGCGCGCTTCGTGCTCGTCTTCCTGCAGGGGCTGCGGGTGATGGGGAAGGGGCACGGTGACCCGGCCCGTCTCCGCGATGCTGCCGCACAGGCCCTCGCGATGCTCCGCTGATCTCTCCATGGGAAGAGGAGTGCGCTTTTTCATGCCCTCATTCTTGACCGATCGATCCAAAAACATGATGGCGTTCGCCGTGCTCGGCGGGGCGCAGGCCACGCTCGTCGCGGCGATCACTCTTCTCACCGTGCCGCTGCCGGCCGTCCAGCGGGAGTTCGGCCTCGGTCAGGGGGACCTGGCGCTGCTGACCTCGGCGTACGGGCTGACCTTCGGGGGGCTGCTGCTCCTCGGAGGCAGGCTCGCCGACCGGTGGGGCGCCCGGGAGGTGTTCCTCGCCGGGATGGCCCTGCTCGCGCTGGCGTCGGCGGCGGGCGGGCTGGCTCCGGACCACGCCGTCCTGCTCGCCGCGCGCTTCGCGCAGGGAGTGGGCGCGGCGATGGCCGCCCCCGCGGCCGTTTCACTCGTGACGCGGCTCCGCCCGGACGTCCGGGAGCGCGAGCGCGCTCTGGCGGTGTGGGGCACCCTGTCGGTCACCGGGGCCGTCACCGGCAGCCTGCTGTCCGGCCTCGTCGCCGCCGCGGCCTCGTGGCGCTGGTCGTTCCTCCTGCCCGCCGCCGTCGGCGTCGCGGCCGTGGCCGCCGGGGTCCTCCTGCTGCCGTCCGCGCCTCGTACGGCGGCCCGCCTCGACGTGCCCGGCGCGCTGCTCGCCACGGCCGGGCTGGTCGCGTTCGCCTACGGCCTGCTGGAGGGCTCGACGGCCGTCGCCGCCACCGGCCTGCTGCTGACGGCCGGGTTCGTCGTCCTTCAGGCGAGGACGCCGCATCCGCTGCTGCCGCTCCGGCTGGTGACGCACCGCCGCAGGGGCGCCGCCCTGCTTGTCGTCTTCGTCACGGCGGCCGCCAGTGCGACGACCACGTTCCTGCTCAGTCTCTATATGCAGCAGGTGCGCGGGCTGTCGCCGATCTCCACCAGCCTGGCCTTCCTGCCCTTCCTCCTGGTCGTCGTGATGGGCCCGGTGAGCGGCCGCCTGCTGCGCCGCCTCGGCGTGCGGCGCGTGCTGGTCGCCGGGTTGCTGCTCGCGGCGGTGTCGATGCTGCTGCTCGGCCGTGTCGCGTCCGGGGGAAGCGTGCTCGCCGGGCTGCTGGTCTTCCCGGTCGCCTCGGGGCTGGCCTTCTCCGGCGCCACCGTGGCGGCCCTCGACGACGTACGCGCCGAGGACGCCGGGGCGGCCGGTGGTCTGGTCAACACCGCCATGGAGGCGGGGCCGACGGTGGGCCTCGCCGTGCTCGTGGCGCTCGCCGCCGCCCGCGCGGGCGACGTGCCCGCCGGCGGCGCCCGGGCCATGACCGAGGGCTACGGATTCGCCCTCACCGCCATGGCCCCGGCCTTCCTTCTCGCGGCGGCGACGGTCGCCGTCGCGTTCGCCCGGACAAAGGAGCGATAGATGAGGTTCGCGGACAAGGTCGTGCTGGTGACCGGGGCGGGTTCCGGCGTCGGCCGGGCGGTCGCCCACGGGTTCGCCCGGGAGGGCGCCACCGTGGTGGCGGCCGGACGGAGGCGGGAGCTGCTGGAGCAGACCGTCAAGGTGATCGAGGCCGAGGGAGGCCGAGCCGCCGCGCTCACGGTCGACGTGACCGACTCGGCCGCCGTGGCCGGGCTCGTCCAGGAGATCGTCACCCGGTTCGGCCGCCTCGACGTCGCGGTCAACAACGCCGGGATCTTCGCGGGAGGGGCCGTCGTGGACATGCGGGAGGAGGACTGGGCGCGTGTCCTCCAGGTCAACACGACGGGCGTCTTCCTCGCCCTGAAGCACGAGATCGCCGCGATGCGCGCCCAGGGATCCGGCGTGATCGTGAACATCGCCTCGAACATCGGGGCTCACATTCGGATGCCCGGGGTGGGCGCCTACGCCGCGTCCAAGGCCGCCGTGAGCGCCCTGACCCGCACGGCCGCGCTGGAGAACATCGGGGCGGGTGTGAGGATCAACGCGGTCAGCCCGGGTGCGCTGGACACGACCATGTCCCTGCGCCCCGGCGAGACCGAGGACGACCGGGCCGCCCGGGTGCGGGAAGCGCTGCCGATCGGCCGCGTCGGCGCCCTCGAGGAGATCACCGGCACCGTGCTCTGGCTCGCCTCGGACGACGCCGGCTTCGCGGTGGGGCTCGACCTGGTGCTCGACGGCGGCGCCTCAGCCTGACCCGTCTGCCGAGGTGGCGGTCGCGCGGGCGTAGCGGGCGGTGAGGGCGCGCAGGTGGTCAACCAGTTCCGGCGGGCCGGTGACCTCGAAGTCGAGGTCGAGCAGGCCGAGGTGGACGGCGAGCGAGTTCACGGTGTCGGCGCCGGTCGCGAGCACGCAGGTATGGCCGTCGACGTCCTCCACGACGCCGACGGCGGGGTTGATCCGCGCGGCGACCACCTCGGCGGGGGCGTGGACGAGCACCCGGGCGTGGTGCCGCCAGGCGGCCGACGACACGCCGCGGGCGACGTAGGCCGCGGCGCCGCCCTCCGGCGGGTCGCGGGGCGGGAAGCGCGGGCCGGTGGGAGTGCGCGGCGCGATCCGGTCCACCCGGAACGTGCGCCAGTCGTCGCGGTCGACGTCCCAGGCCACGAGGTACCACCGGCGGCCCCAGGACACGAGCCGATAGGGCTCGGCCACCCGGACGCCGGAGGAGCCGTCGTGGCCGCGGTAGTCGAACCGCAGCCGTTCGCGGTCGCGGCACGCCGCGGCCAGCACGCTGAGCACGGCGGGGTCGACCGCCGGACCCGGCCGATCGGGCGGCACCGGTTCGGTGTAGGCCTGCAGGGCGCCGACGCGGCGGCGCAGGCGTGACGGCAGCACCTGTTCGAGCTTGGCGGCGCCGCGCTCGGCCGCCTCCTCGACGCCCGCCACGCCGGCGGCGGCCCGCAGCCCGATCGCCACGGCCACCGCCTCCTCGTCGTCGAGGAGCAGGGGTGGCATCGCCGCCCCGGCGACCAGCCGGTAGCCGCCGTCCGTGCCGCGGGAGGACTCCACCGGATAGCCGAGATCGCGCAGCCGGTCGACGTCGCGGCGTACCGTCCGCTCGCTCACGCCGAGCCGTTCGGCCAGGATCACGCCGGGCCAGTCGCGTCTGGCCTGGAGCAACGACAGCAGGCGCAGCAGCCGCGCCGAGGTTTCCAGCATGTTCCCAGTCTGGCGGCACTTCAGGACAGAACCTGTCCTGAAGGGTCCGTAATGTCGGTGCCATGAGCGAGAACACGCAGATCAGGCCTTTCCGTGTCGACGTCCCGCAGGCCGACCTCGACGACCTGAAGGACCGGCTCGGCCGGACCCGCTGGCCCGACGAGATCCCGGACGCCGGGTGGGAGTACGGCATGCCTGTCGCGTACGTGAAGCGGCTGGCCGACTACTGGCGGGACGGGTACGACTGGCGTGCCCACGAGGCCGAGATCAACCGGTATCCGCAGTTCGTCACCGAGATCGACGGGCAGGACATCCACTTCCTGCACGTGCGGTCGCCGCACGAGGACGCCCTTCCGCTGATCCTCACCCACGGCTGGCCGGGCTCGATCGTGGAGTATCTCAAGGTCATCGAACCGCTGACGAACCCCGAGGACCCGGCGCAGGCGTTCCACCTGGTGATCCCGTCGCTGCCCGGCTTCGGCTTCTCCGGCCCGACGAGGGAGCGGGGCTGGAACCGGTTCCGTACGGCCCGGGCGTGGGCGGAGCTCATGCGCAGGCTCGGCTACGACCGGTACGGCGCGGTGGGCAACGACGGCGGCTCGTTCGTCTCGCCCGAGGTGGGCCGGGTGGACCCCGAGCACGTCGTCGGCGTCCACGTCACGCAGATCTACTCCTTCCCGTCGGGCGACCCGGCGGAGATGGCGAACCTCACCGACGAGGAGCGGAAGGGACTGGAGGTGCTGCAATGGTTCTACGAGAACAAGATGTCGTTCAACATGGTCCACTCGCAGCAGCCGCAGACGTTGTCGTACGGGATCTTCGACTCGCCGGCCGGGCTGCTGGGCTGGAACGCCCAGTTGTTCGGTGAGGACGTCGACGACGACTTCATCCTGACCAACACGATGCTCTACTGGGCGACCGGCACCGCCACGTCGGCCACGCGGTTCTACTACGAGGACGCCCACGCCGAGCATCCCAAGGAGCCGACGACGGTCCCGCTCGGCCTGGCGATGTTCGAGGGCGACTTCGTGTCGATGCGCACCTTCGCCGAGCGCGACCACAAGAACATCGTCCACTGGCGGTCCTATGACGCGGGCGGCCACTACGCCGCCCACCTGCGGCCGGACGTGCTCGCCGCCGACCTGCGCGACTTCTACGCGGCCCTGCGGTGACAGGCCGCCCGCAGACCCGCTCCTGACGGATTCCGGGACGACCAGGGCATGTCGCCCGCCGCACGCGGGGCGGGCATCGGGAATGATGACCGCATGGGGAGCGCAACGGGGCGAACGCGGACGAGCAGGATTCCGCGGGCCGTCCTGGCGCTCCTCGCGGTCGCGGGCGCGGCGCTTCCGGCGACTGCGACGGCGACTGCGACTGCGGCGGCGGCAACGGCGCGGGCGGACGACGGGGAGCGGCTGCTGTTCCGGATCCGGGACGAGCGCGTCAGCGAGTCGAGCGGCCTCGCCGTCTCGCCCACCCACAAGGGCATCGTCTACACGCACAACGACAGCGGCCACGGACCGCAGATCTACGCGATCGGCCCGGACGGCCGCACGCGGGCGACCTTCACGATCGGCAACGCCGAGGCCAGGGACTGGGAGGGCATCGCGGCCTCAACCGACCGCGCGACCGGACGCGGCGTGCTGTGGGTCGCCGACATCGGGGACAACATGGACGGCGCCTGGCCGGACGTGTCCGTCTACAAGGTCGTCGAGCCCAGGACGATGGAGGACGCGACGCTGCGGGCCGTGCGGTATCGCTTCCGCTACGCCGACGGCCCCCGCAACGCCGAGGGGGTGATGGTCGATCCCCGCACGGGCCGGCTGTACATCGTGAGCAAGGAGTTCTCCGGCGGCGTCTACGCCGCCCCCGCGAAGCTGCGCACCGACAAGGTGAACGTCCTGCGCCGGGTGGGGTCCGCGCCCCTCATGGCCACCGACGCGGCGTACGCCCCCGACGGGTCGAGCTTCGTCGTCCGCACGTACTTCTCGGCGTCCGTCTACCGCTCGCCGGGCAAACTGATCGCGCACGTCGCGATGCCGCCGCTCAACCAGGCCGAGTCGATCGCGTACACGCGGGACGGCACGGCCCTGCTCACCGGGAGCGAGGGGAAGGACAGCCCGGTCTACCGGGTGCCGCTGCCCGCCGCCGCCCGGCCTGCTCCTTCGCCCAGTCCGGCGCGGACCTCCGCCCGGCCGAGGGCGGTCAAGGCGACGAGCGGGGCGACCGCAGGCGGCGAGGTGTTCGGCGTGCCGATGCCGCTGTTATGGGTGACGGTCGCTCTCGGGGCGATCGGGATCATCGCGTTCATCGCCTACCGCGCGGGTCGTTGAAGGTTCTCCGGCGCCTCGGGGGGGCGGGCAGATGGAGGGCCGGGCCGCCGTTCCCGGCGACACCCGGCCCGGAGATCGCCGCGAGAGTCAGCCCCGCGCGTAGACGCGGTGGACGAACTCCGCGAGCTTGCTGTCGGGCAGTTCCTTGGCCAGGTCGGCCTCGGTGATCATCCCGACGATCCGGTGGTTGTCGATCACCGGCATGCGCTTGATCTGGTGCTCCTCCATCTTCGCCAGGGCTTCCTCGACGTTGGCCTTGGCGTCCACCCAGACCAGCCCGCGGGCCAGTTCGCTCGCCGTGGTCTGGTCGAGGTCCTTGCCTTCGGCCACGCACTTGATCACGATGTCGCGATCGGTGATGATGCCCTTGAGCCGGTCGTCGTCCCCGCAGATGGGAAGGGCGCCGACGTTCATGTCCCGCATCATCTCCGCGGCCCTGCGCAGGCTCTCGTGCTCGCCGACGCATTCCGCGCCCTCGTGCATGACCTGGCCGGCGGTCTTGTTCACTCCCTCTGTGGTCATGGCTAACCCCCGATTCCCCCTTTCAGGCTGTTGTGCCCCATTTGTCCGGAAATAAGAGCGTGGTCACAGGCGAGGTAGGAAGTGCTCGCCGCGTAGGGCTCGTTCCACGAGCGCGACCGACTCGGCCAGCCGTACGAGCCGGGGGCCCTCCTGCCGGTAGGCGTCCAGGACCGCCTCGATCGCGTGCGGGGGCAGGTGCTCCTTCAGGTCCACCGCCGCTCCCCGGTATCCCTCCCTGGCCGCCTGGATCGACGCCGCCACCTGCTGGCGGGCCATCCGGGCGAGCGCGAGCGGGTGACGGCGCAGCACGCCGTACGCACGGTAGTCCGGGGGCACCGCGTCGAGCAGCCACGACACGGCCGAGACCTCCCAGTCGGGGCTGCCAGGAGGGCGCACCTCCGGTGGCCAGCCGGGTGGCACGTACACGCCGCCATCGTACCGAACACAGGTTCGATCACCGTGGAGCGGCTCCGGCTGCGACAATGTCCGGCATGCTGTCGACAACCGCACGGACATGAGGATCGGGATCGTCGGCGCCGGGATCCTCGGTCTGGCCGTGGCCCGGCAGATGGCGCGGGCGGGCGCCGAGGTGACCGTGCTGGAGAAGGAGCCCCGGATCGCCGCCCACCAGACCGGGCACAACAGCGGGGTCGTGCACGCCGGGATCTACTACCAGCCCGGCTCGCTCAAGGCGACCCTCTGCCGGGAGGGCGCCGCCATGCTGCGCGAGTACTGCGCCGAGCACGGCCTGCCGTACGACGAGGCGGGCAAGCTCGTCGTGGCCTCCACTCGGGCCGAACTGCCCGGGCTGCGCCGCATCGCCGAGCGGGCCAGGGAGAACGGCGTGCCCGGCATCGCCGAGCTCGACGCGATCGGCCTGCGGGAGGTGGAACCGCACGCGGTCGGGGTCGCCGCCGTCCACTCGCCGCACACCGCGATCACCGACTTCTCCGCGGTCGCGCGCCGCCTCGCCGCCGACGTGGCCGAGGCCGGCGGGTCCGTACGGCTCTCGCGTCCCGTACGCGCGATCAGGCAGACCACCGACGGCGTGGCGGTGGCGGCCGGGCCGGAGAGGCTCACCTTCGACCGGCTGATCTCCTGCGCCGGCCTCGGCACCGACGGCGTGGCGGACCTGGCGAGAGCGGGCGGCGACGTGCGGATCGTCCCGTTCCGTGGTGAGTACTACCGGCTCGCCGGTCCGGCACGCGGCCTGGTGAAGGGGCTCATCTATCCCGTGCCCGACCCCCGCTACCCCTTCCTCGGCGTCCACCTGACCCGCAGGATCGACGGAGAGGTCCTGGTCGGGCCCAACGCCGTGCCTGCGCTCGCCCTGGAGGGCTACTCCTGGCGGTCGGCGTCGCTGCGCGACCTGCGGCGCATCGTCGCCTGGCCGGGCGCCCGGCGCATGGCGGCCGAGCACTGGCGCACCGGCCTGCGCGAGGTGTACGGCTCGCTGGTCAAGCGGGCCTTCGTGGCCGCCGCCCGGAGGTACGTGCCCGAGCTGGGCTCGGCCGACCTCGTACGCGCCGGAGGCGGCGTGCGGGCCCAGGCCGTGGCGCGGGACGGCAGGCTGCTCGACGACTTCGTCATCGACGTGCGCGGGCGGATCGTGCTGGTGCGAAACGCGCCCTCGCCTGCGGCGACGAGCAGCCTGGCGATCGCGCGGCACATCGCTTTAACGGTTCCCTTAACTTTCTAGGTCTAGAGTGCTCCCGCCATGGTCGCTGAATCTCCCGAAGCCCGGCTGCTGATCGTCGAGGACGAGCCGAACATCCTCGAACTGCTCGCGGCCAGCCTCCGGTATGCCGGATTCGAGGTCCACACCGCGTCCAACGGCGGCGAGGCGGTCGCCGCGGCTCAGCGGCACCGGCCGGACCTGATCGTGCTCGACGTCATGCTGCCCGACATGGACGGGTTCGACATCGTGCGTCGGCTGCGCGGCGGCGGAACCCACACCCCTGTGGTCTTCCTCACCGCGCGGGACGCCACCGAGGACAAGATCCGGGGCCTGACGCTCGGCGGCGACGACTACGTGACCAAGCCCTTCAGCCTCGAGGAGGTCATCGCCCGGATCCGGGCCGTGCTGCGCCGCACCGCCGGAGACCCGATGGTCACCCCGCCGCGGCTGACCTTCGCCGACATCGAACTGGACGAGGAGTCCCACGAGGTCTGGCGCGGCGGCCGGGCCGTGCCCCTGTCGCCGACGGAGTTCAAGCTGCTGCGTTACTTCATGTGCAACGCCGGCCGGGTGCTGTCCAAGGCCCAGATCCTCGACCATGTGTGGGACTACGACTTCCGCGGTGACGCCGGGATCGTCGAGTCGTACGTGTCGGTGCTGCGCCGCAAGCTCGACACCGCCCAATCCCGGCGCCACCCCCGGCTCATCCACACGCTGCGCGGCGTCGGCTACGTCATGCGGACACCACCAAGCGGCGCCTGAGCCGTGTCGGGGCGCACGCCGCTGCGGATCCGGCTCAGCGCGGCCATGCTCGCGCTGGTGGCGGTCGCCCTCGCGGTCATCGGCGTGGGCAGCGTCTCGGTGCTGAGCGACTACCTGGTCAGCCGGGTCGACCGAAAGGTCGCCTTGCTGGCGCACGAGGCCGAAAGACGGCTCGACCGGGGTCCGGCGGCGTTCGCACGGCTCAGGCTGCCGCCCGAGGGCCGGGTGGAGATCCGCGACGCCGCCGGCAGGACGCTGCTCGCGCAGGCGGGCATGGGTGCGGAGACTCTGCCGGGCCCCGGCGCCGTGACCTCCAGGAACCCCACAACGGTGTCGGCCGTGTCGGGTGACGGCCAGTGGCGGGCCCAGGTGGTGCCCGTGGAGGGCTTCGGCACGGTCGTCGTCGCGGTGGACATGGCCTCGGTCGGGCAGATCACCGGCCGGCTCGCCCTCATCGAGGCGCTGGTCGGCGGTGCCCTGATGGTCCTGCTCGCCGTCGTCGGCGTCGTGATCGTACGGCGCAGCCTGCGGCCCCTGGCGGAGATCGAGGCGACCGCCGAGGCCATCGCCCGGGGGAACCTCGGCAGCCGGATCCCCGACCGCGACCCGCGCACCGAGGTCGGGCGGCTCGCCCGCGCGCTCAACGGCATGCTCGCCCAGATCGAGACCGCGTTCCAGGCCCGGGCGGCCTCCGAGTCCGCGGCCAGGGAGTCGGAGGCGCGCATGCGCCGCTTCGTGGCCGACGCGTCGCACGAACTGCGTACGCCGCTCACCTCGATCAGGGGCTTCGCCGAGTTCCACCGGCAGGTGCCGGACGCCGACACCACGCGGCTGATGTCGCGCATCGAGAGCGAGGCCGCCCGCATGGGCCTGCTCGTGGACGACCTCCTGCTGCTCGCCCGGCTCGACCAGCAGCGCCCGCTGCGCACGCAGCCCGTGGATCTGCTGGCTCTGGCGGCCGACGCGGTTCACGACGCGAGGACCCTCTGCCCCGGCCGCGAGGTGTCGCTGGTGGTCGAGGGGGACGCTGCGCTGATCGTCTCGGGGGACGAGGTGCGGCTGAGGCAGGTCGTGGGCAACCTGATGAGCAACGCCACGACCCACACGCCCGAGGGAACGCCGATCACCGTACGCGTCGGCAGCCTGGACGGCACGGCGTTCATCGAGGTGGCCGACAAGGGGCCCGGCCTCACACCCGAGCAGGCCGGCCGGGTCTTCGAGCGCTTCTACCGCGCCGACCCCTCCCGTACGCGGCCGTCCGGCGGCAGCGGCCTCGGGCTCGCGATCGTGGAGTCCCTCGTACGGGCCCACGGCGGTGAGGTCGGCGTGGAGACGGCCCCCGGCGCCGGCGCCGCCTTCCGCGTCACGCTCCCCCTCGCCCCCGAAGCCCGCACCTGATCGCTGATGCCGTTGACTCACGCGTCCCCAAGGGCGGAGGTTGAGGGCGGGAGGTGTTCGTGGCGATTCCCAGGAAGGGCTCACGGCTCATCACGGTCGACGGCGTCGCCTACCGATGGCGGATCCGCCGCAAGCCCACGTATGACCAGGGGAACGGTTGGTCGCCGTTGACCTTCGCGGTCCAGCCGGCAGAAGGGCCGGGCCGGGTGCTTCTGGTGTCGCTTCCCTTCGTCCGCCCGGACGCCTGGTTGGGGGAGCGAACGATGGCCGTACGGCCGGCGCTCGTGGCGGCGGTCGTACGCATGGCACTCGGCCGCGGCTGGGGCCCCTGGCAGGCGGGCCCTGCCGTCGGCCTCGACGTCACCGAGGACGATCTCACAGAGATGCTGGGCGGACCGCCCGCCTACGAAGTTCCCTTCGCCCGCTGGTGACCTGCTCAAGGAAGATCGACATCAGTTCGCCGCTCTCGATCGAAGTCAGGAAGGGCGACCCCTGTCGTCGGCGTCGAGCGCCGCGACCGGGGCCCCGCATCGAGAAGGATCGTCACATCGCGCGATTCAACCCCTTGCGGAGCACCTCTTCATGGCGTTCCGCCAGATCGCCGACTCCCGACTTCAGCGCGCCGGTGAACGACAACCGTCGTCGTCGGCCCGCTTGCTCCGTGTCTGACCTGTCCGGATTCTCGTTGGTCTCGACCAATCGAGGTACGACCGCGCGCAGATCGCGGACCTGGTCGGTCCACAGCCGCTCCTCAAAATCGCGATCAGTGGTCATTCAGGCACTGTACGTTCTCACCGTCCACGAAGCACGTATGAGGGGTGGTATGGGCGAGCAGGAGAGCTGGCGGGAGCTCCGAGATCGCCGGATGGGCGAGCCCGGCGCGGTCGAAGCCTACGAGGCCGCACGTCTCGCCTATGAACTGGAAGAGACGAAGGAGACGGACCCGCGCGCCGGGTGACATGGCGGCCGTAACAGGCCCCGCCGACCGGGCGGTGTCCGGACGGCGGGGGAGCACGAGCCTGCTGGACGGCGTGTGGTCTGTCGGCGGGTCAGCGGGCGGCGGGGAAGCCTTCGTCGGGGAAGGCGGTGGAGGCGGCGGGCAGGACGACCTGGTCGCCTTCGGCAAGGCCGCCTGTGATCTCCACGTAGCTGTCGCCGCGTACGCCGACCTTGACCGTACGGCGCGACTCCGTCCCGCCGTCGGCCAGGGTGACCACGGCCGTGCCGTCACCCTGGGCGCGTACGGCCTGCGAGGGGACGTAGAGCGCGTCGGCCGCCTCGCCGGTCGTCACCCGTATGGTGGCGCTCTGGCCCAGCAACAGCCGGGCGGGGCGGCTGTTCATGACGATCGTCACGCCGTAACGGACCAGGCGGTTGCTGGTGGTCGCGGTCGGGTCGATGTGGGCGACCGTTCCGGGGTACTCCTGCCCCGGTTGCGTGGGCAGCGTCACGGTGGCCGCCTGACCGACCTTGAGGAAGCGGATGTCCGACTCGGTGAACATCGCCTGCACCTGCAGGTCGTCGAGGTCGCCGAGGGTGATGAAGGTCCCCGAGGCGTAGCGGGAGCCGGTGGTCCCCGCGACGGACAGGATCGTGCCGTCCGCCGGAGCCTTGATCCTCACGCCGGCGAGCGCCTCCTTGGCCTCGGCCAGTTCGGTCGTCGCCTGGCTGACCTGCGCCTCGGCCTGTGCCTCGGTGAGCCGGGCACCGCCCCCCTGGCCGCCCTGGCCGCCCTGTCCTGCCTGGCCGCCGCCGAAGCCCGCACGTCCCTGCGCGCCGCCCTGCCCTTGCCCGCTCTGTCCTTGCCCGCTCTGTCCCTGCGAGTTCCGTCCCTGCGAGCCCTGTCCCTGGCCGTCCTGTCCGGGTGCGCAGGCGGAGGAGGAACCGCCGGGTGAGGGGCTCGGCTTGACGGACGGCTGCGGCGACGGCGCCGTGGGCAGGATCGAGACGCTCACCTCCGGGTTCGGCGCGGTCGCGCCGTCCGTGGGGGCCGGGTGGTGCGGCCTGGACGGTTTCGGGTGCGGATGCGGGCGTGGCGTGACCGTGGGCGCCGGACCGGGCTCGGGCTTGGAGCCTCCGTGGTCACCACCCCGGTACGCCACGAGGCTGATGCTCGCCGCGCTCGCGCCCTTGTTCGCCCCGGCGGCGGCGGGCCGGCTCGAAGGCCGGGCGGTCACGGAAGGCCGTGACGAGGGCTGCGATGAGGGGCGCGTGGACTCCTGCCCGGAAGGCCGAGGGGAGGGGGCCGGACACGAGACCGGGCCACCGCTGCCGGTGCCGGTGCCGCCCGCGTTCCCCGCTCCGGCTCCGCCACCGGTGCCACCCGCGTTTCCCGACCCCGCTCCAGCGCCCGTTCCGCCGCCGGGGGTCCTGGACCCGCCCGCGCCTCCCGAGCCGGTCGCGCCGGTGGACGCCCCAGCTCCGGAGCCGCCGGTGGACGCCCCGGCCCCGGAACCACCCGCACTCGGCGCGGCGGCTCCGCTCGTGGTGGCGGTGCCGTTCTCGACGTCGTCGAGGGTCTCCTGGGCGGCGGCGAGGGCGGCCTTGGCGGCCTCGTAGTTCTCCCTGGCGATGGTGTCGTCGATCCGGGCGAGGACCTTGCCGCGGCGGACCTTCTGGCCCACCCTGACGTAGACCTTCTCGACCGTGCCCTCAGCTCCGAACGCGAGATCGCGCACGCCGGTGTCGATCGTGTTGCCGGCGGCCGAGACGTACGACGCGACCGTGCCCCGCTTGACCGAGGCGAGCGTTATCCGGTCGGCCACGGAGGTGTCGCCGCCAGTGGCGGAGACCACGGCGACGCTCGCGATGACGATCCCCGCCAGCGCGAGCCCTCCGACGCTGAGTGGAGTGCTCGATCTCATGGCGGACATCCTGCTGACGCCACGTGACCGGTGGCTTGGCCGTACCTGAGAGTTGTCTGTGGATGCGCGTCCTGATGCGGACTGTCAGCAAATCCTCAGCATCGGCCTAGGTTGCCCGAAGCGGGGTTTGCCATGGTTCGACGTCGTGAAGCTGTCGACGAAGCGCAGGACGCTGATCATCAACGGTGTCCTGGTGGTACTGCTGCTCGGCGGGATCGCGGCGGCCTGGGCGTCTGTGGGAGGCGACTCCTCCGGAGACGGCACCGCGCCGCTGACGACCCGGGTGACCCGCGGGACCGTGCTCGCCTCGGTATCGGCCTCCGGTTCCGTCGAGAGCGCCAGGACGCGCGCCCTCGATTTCGCTGCGAACGGCACCGTCGAGTCCGTCCTGGTCGAGAGCGGCGACAAGGTCAAGAAGGGACAGGTGCTCGCGCGCATCGACGACACGGCCGCCCGGGAGAGCCTGGAGGCGGCCCAGGCGAGCCTGGACGCCGCCGAGGAGGCCGACACCTCGACCGCCTCGGGCTACTCGCAGTACATAAGTGCGAGGAACGCCTACCGGTCGGCCAAGCGGGCGCTGGCCGGCACGGTGATCAAGGCGCCCTTCGCCGGGGTCGTCACGGCGGTCAACGGCGCCGTGGGCGGCTCCTCGGGCGCGTCCGGCGGATCCGGCGGTTCCGGCGGGTCCTCCCAGGGCGGCCAGGCGCAGTCGCAGAGCGGGTCCGCGGGGTCGAGCGGCACCGGCGGGTCCAGCGGCTTCATCGAGATCGCGGACCCCGCCCACCTGCGGATCGTGGGGAACTTCACCGAGGCCGACGTCAGCAGGATCAAGGTCGGCCAGGCGGCGACCGTGTCCTTCGACGCACTCACCGGGGTCACCGCCGCCGGCAAGGTGACGGTGGTCGACCCGCAGCCGCAGACGAACAACAACGTCGTCCAGTACGCCGTGACGATCTCGCTGACGGACGTGCCGTCCACCGTACGGCTCGGCCAGACGGCCACGGTCCAGGTGACCGTGGGCAAGGCCGACGACGTGCTCACGGTGGCGTCCTCGGCGGTCACCACGGCGGGCGGCCAGACCACGGTGACGGTGCTGGAGAACGGCGGGCAGGTCGTGAAGCGGGTGGAGGTCGGCCTGAAGGGCGACACCACCACCGAGATCAAGTCGGGACTCCAGGAGGGCGACCAGGTGGTGCGGCCCCAGGTATCGACGACCGGCGGAGGCGGCGGCATCCAGTTCCCCGGCGGCGGAGGCGGGTTCGGCCGCGGCTTCGGCGGCGGTGGCGGCGGAGGCAACCGATGAGGGCCGGCCCGCCGCCGGTGCTCGGCCCCCCTGCGATCGACCCTCCTGTGCTCGATCTCGGCCACGTCACCAAGGTGTACGGCGAGGGCGAGACCACGGTGCGCGCGCTGCGCGGCGTGTCGCTCAGGGTGGAGCGCGGCGACTACGTGGCGATCATGGGCGCCTCCGGCTCCGGCAAGTCCACCCTGATGAACATCATCGGCTGCCTCGACGTCCCGTCCGGGGGGACCTACCGCCTCGACGGCACCGACGTCGGCGGGCTCGACGAACGGCGGCTCGCGGTCGTCCGCAACCGCAAGCTCGGCTTCGTCTTCCAGTCCTTCAACCTCATCCCCAGGATGAGCGCGCTCGCCAACGTCGAGCTTCCCCTGGCGTACGGCGGGGTCAAGGCCGCGGAGCGGCGCCGCAGGGCGCTGGCCGCGCTCGACCGGGTCGGGCTCGCCGACCGCGTCCACCACCAGCCCAACGAGCTGTCCGGCGGCCAGCAGCAGCGGGTGGCGGTGGCCCGCGCGCTCGTCACCGCGCCGACCCTGCTGCTGGCCGACGAGCCCACGGGCGCTCTCGACAGCAAGTCCAGCGAGGACGTCATGAACATCTTCGACCGCCTCAGCGCGAGCGGCCGGACCCTGGTCGTCATCACGCACGAGGAGGAGGTCGCCGCGCACGCCAAACGGGTCGTCCGCCTCATGGACGGCCAGATCGTGGAGGACGTGCGCACCACGCCGGTCGGCGGGCTGCCCCCGCGGCTCGCGGAGGTGGCCTCGTGAACGCCGCGGAGGTCCTGCGTTTCGCCCTGCGCGGCCTGGCCGCCAACAAGATGCGCAGCGCGCTCACCATGCTCGGCATCCTGATCGGCGTCGCCGCGGTGATCCTGCTGGTCGCGATCGGCGAGGGATCCTCCCAGCAGATCCAGCAGAACATCCAGCGGCTCGGCGCCAACTCGCTGACCGTCACGCCGTCCACCTCGGGCGGCGGGGGCGGCCCCGGCGGCGGCTTCGCCCGTGGTTTCGGCGGTGGGGGAGGCGGTGGCCAGGCCGGGCGGCAGAACAGCGGGCCGCGCACCCAGGCCAAGGACCTGACCGTCGACGACGCGCGGGCGCTGGCCGACCCGGCCAGCGCCCCCTCGGTCAAGAGCGTCTCGCCGGTCGTGACGGCCCAGTCCCAGACCGCGACGTACGAAGGGGCGAGTCACTCGATCAGCCAGCTCGTGGGCACCTACCCGAGCTACTTCGAGGCGTCCAACAAGCCGGTGGTCAAGGGCGCCTACTTCTACAACGACGACGTGCTCGCCGCGCGCAAGGTCGTGGTGATCGGGCAGACTGTGGCCGAGAACCTGTTCGGCACGGTCGATCCCCTCGGCAAGCAGATCACCGTGTCGGGCGTGCCGTTCACCGTCGTGGGGGTGCTCAAGGAGGCCGGCTCGTCCGGGTTCCAGGACGCCGACGACGTGGCGATCGCCCCGCTGCCCGCCGTGCAGCAGAGCCTGACCGGTTTCGGGCCGCTGGGGCAGATCCTCGTCCAGGCCAAGAGCGCCGAGGCGGTGGACGCCGCGCAGACCGAGGTCACCGAGGTGCTCAACCAGCGGCACGGCATCACCGACTCGGCGAGCGCCGACTATCGCATCCTCAACCAGGCGACCCTGCAGGAGACGGTCAGCGCGGCGACCGGGACGTTCACGGTCCTGCTCGGCGCGGTGGCCGCGATCAGCCTGCTCGTCGGCGGCATCGGCATCACCAACATCATGCTCGTCACGGTCACCGAGCGGACCAGGGAGATCGGCATCCGCAAGGCGATCGGCGCGCCCAAGGGCGCGATCCTCGGCCAGTTCCTCGCCGAGGCGACGATGCTCAGCCTCGTCGGCGGCCTGCTGGGCGTGCTGATCGCCGTGATCGGCGCCCAGTTCACGATCGCGGGCGTGCGGCCGGTGATCGTCCCCACGTCGATCGCGCTGGCGCTCGGCGTCTCGGTCGCGATCGGCCTGTTCTTCGGCAGCTACCCCGCCAACCGCGCCGCCGGGCTGCGGCCGATCGAAGCCCTCCGCTTCGAATGACGGCCGGACCCATCGAGGCGGACCCCATCGAAGGGAGATGGATGTGAGCAGGCACGACACCGAGGAGCTTCTGGAGACCTCGCCGTTCGACGACGACCTCCAGGAGGTGCTGGCGGCGCGTCCCGCTCGGGCGGGCGGGTCGAAGCTGACGCTCGCCCTGGCCGGAGGCGTCCTGCTCGTGGCCGGGCTGCTCCTCGGCATCCAGGTGCAGAAGCTCCTGGGCGGCTCCGCGCCGGGCCGGTTCCCGTCCCGCGCGGCGGGTGCCGGTGCGTACGCCGGTCAGGCCCCGGGGGGTGGCGGACCGGGTGGCGGGTACGCCCGAGGCGCGGGCGGGGGCGGCGGCTTCGCGGGCGCGGGCGGCGGTGCGGCAAGAGGAGGAGGAGCGGGCGCGGGGGCAGGAGCAGGGCCCGGCGGCATGACCTTCGGCACGGTCAAGCTGGTCGACGGCGACAAGATCTACGTCCAGACCGTGAACGGCGGCGTGGTCACGGTGACGACCTCGGGCGACACCAAGGTGCAGGTCACCCGGTCGGGGAAGGTCTCCGACCTCAAGCCGGGCAGCTTCGTCACCGTCGCCGGGACCGCCGACGCCCAGGGCCAGGTGGCGGCGACATCCGTCACCGAGGGCTCGGCCATGGGCCGGAGGGCGGGATCGTGATCAGGGAAGGCCGTCTGCTGGTCGTCGACGACGAGCCCGACATCAGGGAGTTGCTGTCGGCGAGCCTTCGGTATGCCGGGTTCGAGGTGATCACCGCGTCCTCCGGCCGCGAGGCGGTCCAGATCGCCGGCAAGATGCGTCCCGATCTGATCGTGCTCGACGTCATGCTGCCGGATCTGGACGGCTTCGCCGTCTCCAACCGGCTCCATGCCTCCGGGCGGCGGGTCCCTGTGCTGTTCCTCACCGCCAGGGACGCGAACGAGGACAAGATCGCCGGGCTCGGCCGGGGCGACGACTACGTCACCAAGCCGTTCAGCCTCGAGGAGGTGCTCGCGCGCATCCGGGCCGTGCTGCGGCGCACGCGCGGCGGCGACGCCGTCCCCGCCCGGCTGCACGTCGCCGACCTGGAGCTCGACGAGGACTCCCGCCAGGTCTGGCGGGACGGCGTCCCCGTACGGCTGTCGCCCACCGAGTTCAAGCTGCTGCACTACTTCATGGTCAACCAGGGCCGGGTGGTGTCGAAGGCGCAGATCCTCGACCACGTCTGGCACTACGACTTCGGCGGCGACCACAACGTGGTCGAGTCGTACGTCTCCTATCTCCGGCGCAAGATCGACACCGCGGAGCCGAAGCTGATCCACACGCTCCGCGGCGTGGGCTATGTCCTCCGTGCGCCGCGTCGGTGACCTGCTCCACGCCGGCGGGCCGGCCCGCGACGCCGGTGCGAAGGCCGGTGAGCCCACCCGCACCCGCCGGTGGCCCCGGCTGTCGCGCGCGCTCGGTGCGCTGCGCCTGCTGAGCATCCGCGAGCTGCGGCGGCGGGCCGCGAGGACCCCGCTCTGGCTGCGGCTCGTGGCGGGGACGCTGCTGCTCGTGGCGCTCGCGATCGCGCTGACCGGCGGCTTCGCCGTACAGCTCCTGCGGGGCTATTTGGTGGACCGGGTCGACGGGCAACTGACGGCCGTCGGCCGGCGCCCGGCGGAACCGCCGCCTCCGTTCCAGGCCTCGGGCAACGTGTCCCGGCCGCCGCGGCAGTTCGGCTCGTTCTACATCGTCCTGCTCGACCGGAACGGCGGCGTCGTCCGCACCGTCCAGGAGCCGCCGAACGCCGATCCGCTGCCCGCGTTGCCCAGGCCCAGGCAGGACCGCAGGCAGTGGCTGTTCACGGTCGAGGGCCCCTCGGGAGCGCTGTGGCGGGCGATCGCCGTACGCGAGGAGGACGGCACCCGCTTCCGCGTCGCGGCCATCAGCCTCGCCGACATCGACGGCACGGTCTCCCGGCTGGTGGTGATCGTCCTGGGGGTCGGCCTCGCGGTGCTCGTCGCGCTCGGGATCGCCTGCTACTGGCTCGTACGGCGCAGCCTGCGCCCGCTGGGGGAGATCGAACGGACGGCGGAGGCGATCGCGGCCGGAGACCTGTCGCGGCGCGTCCCGCTCCGGCACCGGCGCACGGAGATGGGCCGTCTCGGCCGGTCAATCAACGGCATGCTCACGCAGATCGAGACGGCGTTCCGGGAACGGGAGGCGTCGCAGGAGCGGATGCGCCGGTTCATGGCCGACGCCTCCCACGAGCTGCGCACCCCGCTCACCTCGATCCGCGGCTTCGCCGAGCTGTACCGCCAGCAGAGTTCGCAGGACCCCGTCCTGCTGCTGCGCCGCATCGAGGACCAGGCCGTGCGGATGGGCCTGCTGGTGGACGACCTGCTGCTGCTCGCCCGGCTGGACCAGCAGCGCCCCCTCGAACGCCGCCCGGTCGACGTGCTCAGCCTCGCGGCCGGGGCGGTGCTCGACGCGCAGACCCTCGCGCCCGACCGGGAGATCGACCTGCTGCGGCTGGACGACTCGGACGAGCCGGTGCGGGTGCTCGGCGACGAGGCGCGGCTGCGCCAGGTCGTCGGCAACCTCGTCAGCAACGCCCTGCGGCACACCCCCGCGGGCACCGCATTCCGCGTCGGCGTGGGGATCGTGTCCGGATCGCAGGCCCTGATCGAGGTGGCCGACGACGGGCCCGGCCTGGCCCCCGGCGACGCCGAGCGCGTCTTCGAGAGGTTCTACCGCGCCGATCCCTCGCGCAGCCGGTCGGACTCCGGCGGCACGGGGCTCGGACTGTCCATCGCCGCCGCCCTCGTCCAGGCCCACGGCGGCACCATCACGGCCGACAGCGAGCCCGGCCGCGGCGCGGTGTTCCGCGTCCGACTCCCCGCGTGCCCTCCTCGACAAGAGGCCCCTCGACAAGATGCTCCTCGACAAGAGGCTCCCGACGAAAGGTTAGGGTGATCCCCCTTGCGATACCTGTCCATCGCGGTCGCCGCGGCGGCCCTGGCGGTCACGGTGACCGGCTGCGGCGGCGGCGACGACACCGCCGCCACGACCACCACGCAGGCCGCCGCCGGCGGTGGTTCGAGCGCCGACACCCGGGCCGCGTTCACCGAATGCCTGCGCAAGAACGGCGTCACGCTGCCGACCGGGCGTCCGTCCGGGATGCCCGGCGGCAGGCCCACGGGTAGACCGACCGCCAGACCGAGTGGAGGCTTCGGCGGGTTCCGGTCGATGGACCCCGCCATGAGCAAGGCGTTCGAGGCGTGCCGCGCCCTGATGCCGCAAGGTGGCCGGGGCGGGTTCGGCGGCCGGCGCGGCGCCGATCCGCAGGCCATGCAGGCGTTCCGCACCTGCATGAAGGACAACGGCGCCGAGCTGCCCGCGGACGGGCGTGTGCGCGATCTCGCCACGACGGACCCCAAGGTGGCCAAGGCGTACGACAAGTGCAAGGTGTTGCTGCCCGCGCCCACTCCCACCGCCTGACAGACCGGGGCGGCGGATTCGGCGGCCTTCCACAGGGAAGGTCGGAAAGTATGGCGGGGAACGACAGGCTGCGGGCCGCCCTGGAGAGCCTGCGGCGTCACCTCGATCAGGACCTGTTCCCCCTGGAGATCGGGGACGCCGCGGCGGACCGGCGCGTCCTGAGGGAGCTGCTCGGGCAGCTCGACGACTACCTGCTGCCCCGCCTGTCGGCCATCGACGCGCCGCTGCTCGCCGTGGTCGGCGGTTCCACCGGGGCGGGCAAGTCCACCCTGGTCAACTCGCTGGCCGGCATGCTCGTGACCGAGCCCGGGGTGCTGCGGCCCACCACGCTCGCGCCGACTCTGGTGTGCAACCCCGTCGACGCCGCCTGGTTCACCTCCACGACGGTCCTGCCCGGGCTCGCGAGGGTGACGGGCGGGCCGGCCGGCGGGGGGCGCGGCGAGCCCGGCACCCTGCGGATCGCCCCCGTGGACGCCCTGCCCCCCGGGCTGGCGCTGCTCGACGCCCCCGACATCGACTCGGTCGTCACGGCCAACCGCGAGCTGGCCGCGCAGCTGCTCGCCGCGGCCGACCTGTGGCTGTTCGTCACGACCGCCGCGCGGTACGCCGACGAGGTGCCGTGGAGCTTCCTGCGCCTGGCCCGGGAGCGGAGCACGGCACTCGCGGTGATCCTCCAGCGGGTCCCGGCCGAGGCACGCGAACCCGTGGCCGCCGACCTGACCCGGCTCCTGCGGGAGAACGGCCTGGGCGGCACACCGCTGTTCGCCGTCCCCGAACTGGAACTGCCGTCGGAGCGCGCCCGGCTGCCCGGCCACGTCGTGCAGCCGATCGCGACCTGGCTCGCCGACCTGTCCGTGAACGCCAAGGCGCGGGCCCAGGTCGTACGGCGGACCCTGTCCGGCGCCCTGGACAGCCTCGGCACCCGGGTGCCCGACCTGGCCGACCGGGTGGAGCGCCAGCGGGCGGGGATCGCCGAGCTGCGCGACATCGCGGGCAGGGCGTACGACGTGGCGATGTCGGCGTTCGACGAGGGGATGCGCGACGGCAGGCTGCTGCGCGGCGAGGTGCTGGCCCGCTGGCAGGACTTCGTCGGCACCGGCGACCTCATGCGGGCCCTGGAGTCCCGCATCGGCTGGCTGCGCGACCGCCTCGCCGCCGCCTTCCGCGGCCGCCCGGCGCCCGACAGGGAGCTGCGGGTCGCGCTGGAGAGCGGGGTGGAGTCGCTGATCCGCGCCACCGCCGACGCCGCCGCGGAGCGGGCCGTCGAGGCGTGGCTGGCCCTGCCCGCCGGGCGCGACCTGCTGGAGAAGTCCGGCGTCGCCGTCTCCGGGCGGCTCGGCCGCGCGTCCGCCGATCTGCCCGCCCGGGCCGGCGTGGCCGTACGCGACTGGCAGGGTCACGTGCTCGACCTCGTCCGCTCCGAGGGCGCCGACCGGCGCACGCTCGCCCGGGCGGCGTCGTTCGGCGTGAACAGCCTCGGCGTGCTGATCATGCTGGCGGTGTTCTCCACGACCGGCGGGATCACCGGCATCGAGCTGGGCATCGCCGGCGGCACCGGCGTGCTCAGCCAGAAGCTGCTCGAAGCCGTCTTCGGCGACCAGGCCGTACGCACCCTGACCCAGGAGGCGCGTGAGGACCTGCGGCGGCGCGTCCGCGCGCTGCTCGACGAGGAACGCACCCGCTTCACCTCTCTGGTGGAGGGGCTGGGCCCGGCTCCGGAGACGGCGACCCGGCTGCGGGAGGCCGCCAAGGCCGTACAGGAGAGGGGCGTCCTTTGAAGCTCCCGCGCAGGAAGGCGGAGGTGTCGCTGGACGACCGCCTGGAGGCGCTCGCGGAGGCCGCCGACCTGGCGGAGGGCCGGCTCGGTCAGGAGGCCGTGGACCACTCCCGCGGTGTGGTCGCCCGGGCCGGCGCGCGGCGCGGCCTGTCGCTGGAGCACACCGCGGTCGCCCTCGCCGGGGCGACCGGGAGCGGCAAGTCGTCGCTGTTCAACGCCCTGTCCGGGACCGAGCTGGCGACCGTGGGGGTGACCCGGCCGACGACCGCCAAGGCGCAGGCGGCCCTGTGGGGCCCGGACGGCTCGGGAGCGCTGCTCGACTGGCTCGACGTCCCGTTGCGGCACAAGGTCGAGGGCGACGCGTCCGGGCTGATCCTGCTGGACCTGCCCGACCACGACTCCATCGAGCTGTCCCACCGCAGGGAGGTCGACCGCCTGGTCGCCGCTGTCGACCTGCTGGTCTGGGTGCTCGACCCGCAGAAGTACGCCGACGCGGCCGTGCACGAGCGCTACCTGGGCCCGCTCGCCCGGCACCGGGACGTCATGGTCGTCGTGCTCAACCAGGTGGACCGGCTGCCGGAGCGGTCCGTCAAGCGCTGCCTCGACGACCTGCGCGGCCTGCTCGCGGCCGACGGGCTCGAAGGGGTTCCGGTGCTCGGCGTCTCCGCCCGCACCGGCGAGGGCGTCCCCGAACTGCGGGCGCTGCTCGACCGTCAGGTCTCCCTCCGCCGCGCCTGGTCGTCCCGGCTCGCCGCCGACGTGGCCTCGGCCGCCTCCGCGCTCTGGGCGGACGCCCCGCCCGCGCCGGGACAGGCCGCGGTGCCGGAGGTCGCCGTGAACAGGACTCTGACGCGGGCGCTGGCACAGGCGGCGGGGGTGCCTGCCGCGGTCGAGGCGGTCGCGAAGTCGCACCGGCACCGCTCGATCGCCGCGACGGGCTGGCCGGTGACGCGCTGGCTGCGCAGGCTGCGGCCCGATCCGCTGCGCCGTCTCCACCTGGCCAAGGGCGCCCGTTCCTCGCTGCCCGCGGCCACCGTCGTGGAGGTCTCGGCCGTGGACACCGCCCTGCGCGACGTCGGTGCCGCCGCCTCGGCCTCGGTGCCCGAGCCGTGGGCGACGGCCGTACGGCACGCGGCGCGGTCGCGGTCGGAGGAGCTGAAGGACGCCCTGGACCGCACGGTCGCCGCGGCGACCTCGGGCCGCGTCTCCAGCGCCCCTCGGTGGTGGCGCGTGGCGGGAACCGCGCAGTGGCTGACCGTCGCCGCGATGGCCGCGGGCGCGATCTGGCTGCTCGTGCGCTTCGCGCTGGACTACCTCATGCTGCCCGGACTTCCCACCCCCACGGTCGGCCGGGCGCCGTGGCCGACCGTGCTCCTGCTGGGCGGCGCGCTGGCCGGGGTGCTGATCGCCGCACTGTGCCGGGTGTTCGCCTGGGCCGGAGGGCGGCGCAGGGCCCGCAGAGCCGCCAAGGCGTTGCGCGCCGGCATCGAACAGGTCGCCGGAGAGCTGATCATCGCCCCGACACGCGACGAGCTGTCGCGTTACACCCGTTTCGCCGACCGCGTGGCCGTCGCCGCGTCCTGACCCGGCATCGGGCGGCAGGCGCCTGACAGGGGTTTGGCAGAGCCGCCTGTCACGGTCGGGACATGCATGAGAACACGGACGTACTGATCGTCGGAGCCGGTCCGACCGGGCTCACCCTCGCCGTGGACCTGGCCCGCCGGGGCGTCGCCTTCCGCATCGTCGACGCGGCGCCCGAGCCCGCGGCCGGCTCCAAGGGCAAGGGCCTGCAACCGCGCACGCAGGAGGTCTTCGACGACCTCGGGGTAATCGGCCGGATCCTGGCGGCGGCGACGCGCTACCCGCCGTTGCGGGTCAGGATGGGCGCCGTGCCGATCTGGCAGGCCCGCATGCACAGGCCCGCCGCGGCCACGGACGCGGTGCCGTACCCGACGGTGCTGATGCACCCGCAGTGGCGCACCGAGGCGGCGCTGCGCGAGCGCCTGGCCGGGCTGGGCGGGAAGGTGGAGCAGAGCAGCGCGCTGACCGGCTTCGAGCAGGACACCGACGGGGTGACCGCCAGGCTCGGCACGGGAGAGAGCCTGCGGGCGCGTTACCTGGTCGCGGCGGACGGAGGCAGGAGCCCGGTGCGCAAGGCCCTCGGCATCGGCTTCACCGGCGAGACCCGCGAGGAGGAGCGGATGGCCCTCGGCGACGTACGGGTCGAGGGGCTCGATCGGGACCACATCCACGTCTGGGTGCGGCCGGGCAGGGGGATGGTGGCGCTCTACCCGATGGCCGGCACCGACACCTTCCAGATGCTCGCCTCGCTGAAGCCGGGGGTCACGCCGGAGCAGACGTTGTCCGGATATCAGCGGATCTTCGCCGAGAGGTCCATGCTGCGCCGGGTGCGCCTGACCGAGCTGCTGTGGTCCTCCCTCTATCGGGTGAACATCCGCCTCGCCGACCGCTACCGGTCCGGCCGGGTCTTCCTGGCCGGGGACGCCGTCCACGTGCACCCGCCGACGGGCGGGCAGGGGCTCAACACCGGCGTCCAGGACGCCTACAACCTGGGCTGGAAGCTCGCCCGGGTGCTCGCGGGGGCGCCGGAGGCGCTGCTGGACACCTACGAGGAGGAGCGCAGGCCCGTCGCCGCCCGGGTGCTCGGCCTCAGCACGGATCTCGCCGACAAGAAGTCCTACAAACGCGGACAGGAGACCTACCAGCTCTCGCTGAGCTACCGGGGCGGCTCGCTCGCCCGGCGCGGCGGCGACCGGGTGCCGGATGGCCCGCTCCCGCTGGCGGACGGGACGCGGGCCCGCATGTTCGACCTGCTGCGGGGCCCGCACTTCACCCTGCTGTCCCCCGGCCCCGCTCCGCGCGTCCCCGGCGGTCCCGAGGTGCGCGCGTACGCGCCGGCCGGGCCGTACGGCGGCGAGCGGCACACCCTCGTCCGGCCGGACGGATACGTGGGGATCTCCACGTCCTCGGCCGACGAGCTCGCCGCCTACCTGGCCATGGTCTGACGCCGGGCTACGGCCGCTCGTCCGGGCGCACGGCGTGGGCCGGGCCGGGGTTGGGGACGCCGTTCGCGCCGAGGCCGGGGCGGCCGGCCTCGATCTGGCGCGGTCCCAGCTCGCTGTCCTCGGCCGCCGCCTTGGCCTCGGCGGCGGCGCGCTCGGCCTCCGCGACGGCCTCGCTGCCCGCCGTCCTCCGCTCGTGCTCCCTGCCGTCCGTCACGGTGGCCCGGCTCGCGGGCAGCGACTCGGTGAACGCCTTCGACAGCGTGTTGAGCGCCGAGGTGACCTCGCTCGGGATCACCCACATCGTGTTGCCCTGGCCCTGGGCGAGCTGGGGCAGCACCTGGAGGTACTGGTAGGCGAGCAGCTTGGGGTCGGGGTCGTTGCGGTGCACGGCCTGGAACACCTCGTCGATCGCCTGCGACTGCCCCTGGGCCTTGAGGATCTGCGAGGTGCGCTCGCCCTCGGCGCGCAGGATCGCGCTCTGCTTCTCACCCTCGGCCGTGAGGATCTGCGACTGCCGCTGGCCCTCGGCCGTGAGGATCGCCGCGCGCTTGTCCCGCTCGGCGCGCATCTGCTTCTCCATCGCGTCCTTGATGGTCTTCGGCGGGTCGATCGCCTTGATCTCGACCCGGTTGACCCGGATGCCCCACTTGCCGGTGGCCTCGTCCAGCACGCCGCGCAGCTGACTGTTGATCATGTCACGCGAGGTGAGCGTCTTCTCCAGGTCCATGCCGCCGACCACGTTGCGCAGCGTCGTCACCGTGAGCTGCTCGACGCCCTGGATGAAGTTGGCGATCTCGTACTCCGCCGCCCGGGGATCGGTGACCTGGAAATACAGCACCGTGTCGATGTCCACGACGAGGTTGTCCTCGGTGATGACCGGCTGCGGCTTGAACGACACCACCTGCTCGCGCAGGTCCAGCAGCGGGCGGACCCGGTCGATGAAGGGGATGACGAAGTTCAGGCCGGGGCCCAGTGTGCGGTAGTACCTGCCCAGGCGCTCGACGTTGCCGGCTCTGGCCTGGGGCACGATCCGGACCGCCCGCAGCACCGTCAGGATCGCGACGAACGCGATGACGATTCCGGCGATCACTGCTGCGTCCATTGCTCACTCCCGGGGGTACACGAGGGCGGTGGCGCCCTCGATCTCTATGACGTCGACCGTGGCACCCGGCGGGATCACGAGCGTCTCGTCGTAGGCACGGGCCGACCACTCCTCGCCGCCGATCCGCACCCGGCCGTCCCTGCCGGTGACCTCCCTGGTCACGTACGCGGACTTGCCGACGAGCGCGGACACCCCGAAGCGCCTCGGTGGCGGCTGCTTGATGTGCCGGAGCGCGATCGGGCGCACTCCGGCGAGGCCGGCGGTGGAGGCGATGACGAACACGGCGAGCTGGATCGCGGGCGGCAGCCCGACGGCCGCGACGACGGTCGTGAGCAGGGCCGCGACCGACAGCAGGCCCAATGCCGCGGTCAGCGTGAAGATCTCCGCGGCACCCAGCACCGCCGCCAGGATGAGCCATACGATCCAGGGGTCCATTGCCCGCCTCCATAGCAATGAACGAACACCGCTCGGTTCGGGTTCCTCCTCCTCAAACCTAACGCGTACGGTCGCGGTCTCCCAGAGAGCCCGGTATCACGCCGGGTTTCACACAGGGTTTCATGCAGGGTTTCATGCGGGGGACGCGGTGACGCGGAACTCGTTGCCCTCCGGGTCGGCCATCAGGATGTGGTCGTCGAACGCCTCCAGGATCGTGCCGCCGGCGCGCACGAGCCGGGCGGCCTCCGCCCTGATCCGCTCCCACCGGTCGGCGGCCGTGCCGTCCCCCGGCACGCGGACGTCGATGTGGAGCCGGTTTTCCGCCGTCTTCCGCTCGGGGACCCTGAGGATGGAGAGCCGGGGGCCGACCCCCTCGGGGTCGCAGAGGCAGGCGCCGTCGTCCTCGGTGCCGCCGGCCGGCAGGTCGAACCGCGCGAACGACTCCTCACTGGTCGCGTACCGGGCTGCCGGGATCTCGTCGACGTAGCCGAGCGCCGTCTTCCAGAACTCGGCGAGGAGCCGCGCGTTGTCGCAGTAAAGGGTCAAATCGATTGCTACTGCCATGACTCGACCGTAATGCAGGACGCTGACTTGGACGCGGCCACCTCTGTCAAGAGACGGCGGAAGGGGTCTCGGCCGCGTCGTGCCGGAGGGCGCTGCCGGCGAGCCATCGGGGCCAGGAGAGCTGCCAGTAGCCCCAGCCGTTGTTCCACTCCAGGTGGCGTGTGGTGCCCGTGACGACGACGGGATCGCCGCGCAGCGCGTGGTCGTAGAACCACCGCGCCTGGTCGGGGCGGACGTTCACGCAGCCGTGGCTGACGTTGGCCCGGCCCTGCGCCCACACGTTGTCCAGTGCGTGGACGTACTCGCCGCTGTTGGAGATCCGCACGGCGTAGTCGATGAGCTTGTCGTAGTAGCCGGGGTCGCCCTTGCGGCGGCCCGGCGAGACCATGCGGACGGGGTTGCCCTTGTCCATCGTCAGGTGGATCCCGCTCGTGGTCGTGTACTCCCTGGTGGTCGCCATGCCGGCGCTGATCGGCAGGCGCTGGGCCACCCTGCCGTCCTGCCGCACCACCATCTGATGGGTGCGGGTGTCGACCGTGCTGACCATGGCCCGCCCCACGGTGAAGGCCACGCTCCGGTCGGCGGAGCCGTACGTGCCGGGGGCGGCGCGGACGCCGGCGAGATGGGCGGTGACGCGCACTTCGCCGCCGGCCGGCCACCACTTCCGGGGCCGGTAGACGACCTGGGTGGAGCTCGCCCAGTGCCAGGCGCCCTCGGCCGGGCCCCGGACCACCAGCGCCCGCTCGACGGCCGCGCGCTCCTCGACCGGTCTGGTGAACGTCACGATGATCGGCATGCCGATCCCGACGGTCTCCCCGTCGTACGGGACGATCGAGGCGACGGCGACCTCACGGCGCGGGGTGAGCGTGCGGAACCGGCCCGCGACCTGGGCGGTGACATTCTGGGGTCCGGTCGCGACGGCGTTGACGACATACTGCGTGCCGGGGCGCAGCGTCCGCGACGACCGCCACACGGTGCGGGCCGGGTCGAAGGCGCCGGGCACCGGGTCGCGCCCCGCGAACGCCAGCACGCTGGTCAGCGTGCCGCCCTCCGCCCTGACGACCAGCCCGGCATCCGGCGGGACCGCCACGGCGCCGGAGGCCGGGCTGATCGTGATGCGCGGCGCGGGCGGCACGCGTACGGCGCAGCCCGCGACAAGCGCGGGACAGGCCACGAGCAGCGCCGCGAGCAGGGCGCGGGCGGCGGGAGGCAGGGTGCGTGGCTTCACGGGCACCCAAGATAGCGAGGGGTGACGACAGGAACACGCTAAGTCGCCGGAAGGATCCTCCCCGAGACCTCGCCGAGGCTGATCCCGTGCGAGGTCCACGCCGTGATCGTGACGGTGTCGCCGTCCTCCAGGAAGGTCCGGGTCTCGCCGGGCAGTTTGACCGGCTCGGCGCCGTTCCAGGTCAGCTCGATGAGCGAGCCCGGCTGCCCGGGGGACGAGACCGTGCCGCTCGCGAACAGATCGCCCGTGCGGAGGCGGGCGCCGTTGACGGTCATGTGGGCGAGCATCTGGTCGGGCGTCCAGTACATGTCGCGGAACGACGGCGTCGAGATCGTCTCGCCGTTCAGGTCGACGTGCAGCGTGAGGTCGAGCCCCCAGGGCGCCTGCCTGGCGAGGTACGGCAGGGGCTCCGGATCCTGCGACCGGCCCTCGACCCTGGCCTCCTCCAGGGCGTCGAGCGGCGTGATCCACGCGGACATCGAGGTGGCGAACGACTTGCCCAGGAACGGCCCGAGCGGGACGTACTCCCATGCCTGGATGTCGCGGGCGCTCCAGTCGTTGACGAGCGTCACCCCGAAGACGTGGTCCTCGAACGCGCCCGCGCGCTCGCCCAGCCGCGTCGGCACCCCGACGACGAAGCCGACCTCCGCCTCGATGTCGAGCTTCTGTGAGGGGCCGAACGACGGCCGCTGCCCGCACGGCCGCCTGATCGGCGTCCCCGAGACGACGACGGTGCCCGCCCGCCCGTGGTAGCCGACGGGCAGGTGCCGCCAGTTCTGCTTCAGCGGCTCGTCGTCCGGCCGGAACATCCGCCCGAGGTTCGACGCGTGCTCGAGCGAGGCGTAGAAGTCCACGTAGTCGGCCACCTCGACCGGCAGGTGCAGGGTCACCTCCGCCAGCGGGATCAGGTGGTCGCCCGTGGCCGCCGCCTCGCGTGCCCGCGCCCGCGTCTCCTGCCAGGCCGCACGGCCCAGGGCCAGCAGCGGGTTGAGGCTGGGCGCGGAGTAGACGTCCCCGCCGAGGGCGGCCGCCAGGTCGAGGACCTGGTCCCCGACCCGGACGCCGACCCTGCGGGGCTCGCCGGGCCGGGAGAACACGCCGTACGGCAGGTTGTCGAGCCCGAAGCTCATCTCGCCCACGTCCACGCGTAGTCGGTGTCCTCGCAGGCGAGGGCGGCCTGGCCGAGGTCGAGCGGGCGGAACGTGTCGATCATGACGGCCATCTCGGTCGTCTCGGTGTGCCCCTGGCGCACGGCCTCGACGGCGGCCTCCACCGCGCCCGGCTGCGGGCCGTGCGTGAAGCCGGCCGGGTGCAGCGAGATCGAGCCGACGTCGATGCCCGACCCCTTCCTGGCCGTGTAGTCGCCGCCCACGTAGAACATGAACTCGTCGGAGTCCACGTTGTGGTGGTTGTACGGGATCGGCACGGCCTCCGGGTGGAAGTCCAGCGGCCGGGGGCAGAACGAGCAGACGACGAAGCCCGGCCCCTCGAAGGTCTGGTGGACCGGCGGCGGCGCGTGGGTGCGCTTCACGATCGGCTCGAAGTCCTGGATGTTGAACGCGTACGGGTAGAGGCAGCCGTCCCAGCCCACCACGTCGAAGGGATGGTGGGCGTAGGTCAGCCTGGTCAGCCCGCCCCGCGTCCTGACCAGGACCGGGACCTCCTCGCCGTCCACGAGCAGCGGCTCGGCCGGCGCGCGGAGGTCGCGCTCGCAGTACGGCGCGTGCTCCAGGAACTGGCCGAACTGGGACAGATAGCGCTTCGGCGGCCTGATGTGCCCGGCCGCCTCGATCACCAGCGCGGTCACCGGGCCCTCGGGCACCCACCGGTGGATCGTCCCGGTCGGGATGACGACGTAGTCGCCCTCGGCCACGTCGAGCGTGCCGTACGCCGACTCGAACCGGGCCCTGCCGCGCGCGATGTAGACGCACTCGTCGCCCATCGAGTCGCGGTACAGCTCGCTGGGCGTCCGCGTCGCGGCGTACGAGATGCGGACGTCGGAGTTGCCCGCGAGCAGCATCCGCCCGGAGATCAGGTCGCCGTCGGGCGTCAGGTCCTGGGTACGGAAATGGCGTGGGGACAGCGGCAGGTTGGGCGTGAGGCCGGGCGCGCCCCCGTCCACGGCCTCGGCCTTGACGATGGCGGTCGGCGCGTGACGGTGGTAGAGCAGCGAGGAGTCGGAGGAGAAGCCCTCCTCTCCCATGAGCTCCTCCTTGTACAGCCCGCCGTCGGGCGCGCGGAACTGCACGTGGCGCTTGCGTGGCACCTCACCGACCACGCGGTAGTACGGCATGACGCCTCCTCTGCTCGTCCTTTGGATTTCTTGTCCGTTAATCGGACGTCAGTGTCCTATATATGTACGACGATTCGCCATGCCGCCGGGAATGTCAAGCTGTCGGCCACGAGCTCGCCGAGCACCTCGCCCGGGCCGGGCGCCCGGTGCTGCGGGCGAGCCTCGACGACTTCAAGCGGCCGTGGCGCGACCGGCACCTGTACGACCGGGAGTCGGGCGAGGGGTACTACCGGAACGCGTACGACTACGACGCGGCGATCGCCCTGCTGCTCGAACCGGCCGGGCCGGACGGTTCGGGGAAGGTCGCGCTGTGCTCCATCGACCCGCTGACCCAGGTGGACCACTCGTCGGTGCTTGCGACCGCCGCGCCCGGCGCGAGGCCGATCCCGTGGGGCGGGCCGACGTGATCGTGGACAACACCGACTTCGCGGAGCCCCGGCTGCTGAAGTGGTGACCGTCAGCGCGGGGGCTCGGACAGGGCGGACGTGAGGCGGCAGGCGGCCTCCAGGACCAGCGGGCCCACCTTGTCCGCGTCGAGGTCGGCGAAGCTGACCACGCCGACGGACGCCTCCAGCCACGGCAGGCCCGGAATCGGCGCGGCGATGCCCTGCGCGCCCTCCTGGAGGTGTCCGCTGCTCACGTGCAGCGGCGGCTCGGTGCGGCCCTCGCGCAGCGCGAGCAGCGCCAGCCCGGCCGCGCCGCGCGTCAGCGGATGGCGCGAGCCCTCACGGTAGGCGACGTGGAAGTCGGTCCACGACGGCTCGACCACCGCGACCGCGAGGCCCTCGTCGCCTTCGGCCACGGTCAGGTGCGCGGTCGCCCCGGCCTGCTCGGCGAGCGCGCGCAGCGCCGGCAGCGCCGCCGCCCGCAGCAGGGGGTGCACGGCCTGGGCCAGCACGAGCACCCCGAAGCCCAGATGCACGCGGCCGTGCGCGTCCCGCCGGGCGAAACCCTCGGCCTGCAGGGTCGTCAGGAGGCGGTAGACGATCGGCCGGCTCAGGCCCAGCTCCTGGGCGAGCTCGGTCGGCGTGCGGCCCCTGTTCGCGTCGGCGAGCAGTCGCAACAGCCGTAAGCCCCGTTCGAGCGTTTGCGCCGATTCGGCCGCCATCATGCTCTGATTATGGCCGCACCGGTGCGCCTGTAGGCGAAACCTCCATTCGACGTAGCCTACGTCGGATGTAGGTTCGGCCCGCGATCAAGGAGTGGTGGATGAAGTCGGCGATCGTCGTGGGGGCGGGGATCTGGGGGGCGTCGCTGGCGTTGCGGCTGGCCGACGAGGGCTGGCGGGTGACGCTCGTCGAGCAGTACGCGCCGGGTCACGTGCGTCAGGCCAGCGCCGGGGAGACCCGCCTGCTGCGCTGCGCGCACGGCTCGGACGACTGGTATCCCCGGCTGGCCTGGCAGGCCCGCGACGCCTGGCGCCGGCTGGAACAGCGGACTGGCGAGGAGCTGTACGTCGAGTCGGGGCTGATGTGGTTCGCCCGCGACCCGGACGGCTGGGAGACGCGCAGCGCCCGGGTGCTCGAGCGGCTGGACATCCCCTGCGAGCTGCTCGACCCGGCCGAGGCGGCGCGGCGGTTTCCCGGCCTGCGGGGCGACGACCTCGCCTTCGTGCTGTGGGAGCCGAAC
The DNA here is from genome assembly GCF_030268985.1 of Microbispora sp. NBRC 16548. NCBI lineage: Bacteria > Bacillati > Actinomycetota > Actinomycetes > Streptosporangiales > Streptosporangiaceae > Microbispora > Microbispora sp. NBRC 16548. The sequence goes on along the minus strand of NZ_BSSF01000018.1, from coordinate 69,560 downwards.
GCCGGAGTGCTGCGGGCCCGGCGGGCGACGCAGGTGACCGCGCGCCTGGCCGGCGCGGCCGGCGTCCGGCAGGTCCGCGCCCGGGCCGTGCCGTACGGTCGCGGGGCCGGGGTCGTGGCGGACGGCGAGGTGCTGACGGCGGACCGCGTGGTGTGGGCGTGCGGCGCGTGGCTGCCGCGGCTGTTCCCGCACGAGGCGGGACACGTCGAGGTGACGCGGCAGGACACCTTCCACTTCGGGGTGCCCAGGGACTGGACCACGCCGCCGCTGCCCGCGTTCTGCGACTACGACCTGTCGGCGTACGGGCACGGCGACCTGGACGGCATGGGGATGAAGGTCACCGGCGACGCCGAGGGCGAGCCGTACGACCCGGAGAGCGGCGGCAGGCGGGTGCTGCGGCACACCGAGGAACAGGCGCGCGCCTACCTGGCCAGGCGGTTCCCCTCGCTGGTGGGCGCGCCGGTGGTGTTCAGCCAGGTCTGCCAGTACGCGCTGACCAGGGACGCCGAGTGGATCATCGCCGAGGTCGAGGACGGCGTCTGGCTGCTGGGCGGCGAGTCCGGGCACGGCTTCAAGCACGCCCCGGCCCTGGCCGGACACGTGGCGGAGATCCTCGACGGCGCGCGGGAGCCGGAGGCGCGGTTCGGCCTGCACGAGCGGCCGGCGGCCCGGGGCCTGCGCACCAGCGGCGGCACCATCCCGTAGGGAGGGCTAGCCGGGCGGGTCCTGGCGGGCCTGGCGGGCGCGCAGGACGATCTCCAGCTCGAACCGGACGTCGGGGTCGGCGAGCGCGTCGCCGTACAGCTGCTCGATCTGGCGCAGGCGATACCGCACGGTCTGCGGGTGAACGTGGAGCGCCGCGGCGACCTCGGCGACGCCCCGGCCGTGACGCAGCCAGGCGAGCAGGGTCTCGGCCAGGCGGTCCTGCTGGCTCTGGCGCAGGTGGGCGAGGGGCGCGAGGCGCACCTCCGCCAGGGCGGACACCAGGTCCTCGTCCTTGAAGACGACCAGCGTGGCCATGTGGTCGGCGCAGCGCAGCAGTCCCCGCCGGGGCAGGACGCCGCGGGTGCCGAGGTCGAGGGCCTCCCTGGCCCAGCCGAGCGAGTTCGCGGCGGCGGCGAGCGGCACGGCGGGGCCGATCGCCGCCCGCCAGCCGCGCAGGGCGTTCTCCAGCGCCTGCACCCGCCCGGGGCCGCCGGGGTCCGGCACCACGAGACACGGGACGTTGCGGTCGAGCCCGGTCAGCACGTCCGGCGGCAGCACCGGCAGGGGAGAACCGCCGTCGCGTTCCTCCAGGGCCACCCCGGCGACCGTACGTGGAAGCCGCCAGCCGGCCGCCCTGGCCATGTCGGCGACGGCCTCCGGCGAGGCCGCGGGCCGGGTGAGCAGCAGGTCGAGCAGCCGCCGGCGACGGCGCTCCATCTCGCCTGCCGCGTGCGCCCGCGCCTCGGCGAAGCCTTCCGCGGCCGCGTCGGCGAGCTGGTCGAGGTAGACGAAGATGGCCTCGCCCAGGTCGTACAGCGTCCGCGGGTCGAGGCCGAGCTGCTCGGACTGCTCGGTGAGCCGCCGCCACGCCACCCGCGCGCCCAGCCGCATCGCGGTCTGGAAGGGCTCGAGGTCGCGCCCCTCGGCGGCCTCGCCCCTGCCGATCGTCCGGAAGACCTCGGGGTCCCACGGCGCCCGCGGGTTCTCGATGCGTTCCAGGAACCCCTGCAGCGCCTGGTTGACCGACAGCCGCAGGACCTTGATGTAGATCTCGTCCTCCGGGCGGGCGTATTCGGGCACCCGCCGCTGGATCTCCGTGATCATCCGGTCCGCGACGTCGCCGATGCGGGGACGCAGCAGCCTCGCGACGCCCGCCGGCACCGCGCCCCAGAACTCGTCGTCGCCTTTCAGCGTTCGCTCAACGCCCGCTCAACGCCCGCTGAACGCCGCTCAGCGCTGCTCGGCGCTGCTCAGCCAGGCGCCGAACTCCTCCAGATCGATCAGGCCGTCGCGGTCGGCGTCGACCCTGTCGATCGCGCCCTGCGCCCCCTGCGGTGTGAGCGGCCGGCCGAGCACCTCCATCAGGCGTACGAGCTCCTCGGCGGAGATCCGCCCGTCCCCGTCAGTGTCGATAAGTTGAAAAGTCGCCGCATATTCGCTCATGCCGTCCTCCTCCGGGATCGCGATCAGCACCCTAGCTGAAAGCACGCGCTGCCCCCAGGGATCGCGGCCAAGCGGCAGGGCCCGGTTTTTGTCGGTGGCGTGTGCCACCATGCCGTCTCATGACGAGCAGCCTGACGGGAAAGGTCGCACTGGTCGCCGGAGCGACCCGGGGCGCGGGACGCGGCATCGCGATCCAGCTGGGCGCGGCGGGGGCGACGGTCTACGTGACCGGCCGCAGCACCCGCGAGCGGCGCTCGGAGATGAACCGGCCGGAGACGATCGAGGAGACGGCCGAGCTGGTGACCGCCGCCGGCGGGCGGGGGATCGCCGTGCCGGTCGACCACCTCGACCGCGAGCAGGTGCGGGCCCTAGTGGAGCGGATCGACGCCGAGCAGGGCGCGCTCGACGTGCTGGTCAACGACATCTGGGGCGGCGAGCTGCTGTTCAGCTGGAACGACCGGCTCTGGGAGCACTCGCTCGACGACGGCCTGCGCATCCTGCGGCTGGCGATCGACACGCACATCATCACCAGCCATTACGCGCTGCCGCTGCTGATCCGCAAGCCGGGTGGTCTGGTGGTCGAGGTCACCGACGGCACGGCGGAGTACAACGCGGCCAACTATCGCGTCTCGTTCTTCTACGACCTCGCGAAGACGTCCGTGAATCGCATGGCGTTCGCCCAGGCCAAGGAGCTGGCGCCGCACGGCGCGACCGCGGTGTCGCTCACCCCGGGCTGGCTGCGTTCTGAGCTCATGCTGGAGCACTTCGGGGTGACGGAGGCCAACTGGCGCGACGCGCTGGCCAGAGTGCCGCATTTCGCCATCTCCGAGACCCCGGCCTTCGTCGGACGCGCGGTGGCGGCCCTGGCCGCCGACCCGGAGGTGAGCCGCTGGAACGGGCAGTCGCTGTCCAGCGGACAACTGGCCCAGGTGTACGGCTTCACCGACGTGGACGGCAGCCGCCCCGACTGCTGGCGATATCTCGTGGAGGTCCAGGACCCCGGCCGCCCCGCCGACGTCACCGGCTACCGATGACAGAGCCGGTCCGGGGCGAACGGGTGCCGAGGGTGGCCGTGACCAGGGTCCAGTCGATGTGAGCCTCGGCCGCGTTGCCGCCCGCCGTCCCCGCCACCCAGTGCGCGACCTGCGGTGTCTCCCTGCTGTCCGGGACCACCCAGGTCGCGCCCGTGTCCGCGCCGTCGCGGTGCAGGCGGGCCACTCCGGCGCTGTCCACGGTCACCTTCCAGGTGGCGGGTCTCCCGGCCTCGGGGAGCGTGAAGACCCTCTCCCAGGTGCCGGATCCCTTCGTCATCGTCCACACGCCGCCCCGCTGCACCGTCAGCATGAGCCGCCGGGCGCCGTTGGCGACCTTCGTCCCGAGGCTGACCCCTCGTCCGGTCCGCGGGTCCAGGGCGCTGTCGTCGATCACCCGGCCCCGGAACTCCACGGTGAAGTCGCACGCCCTGGTCACGTCGAGGGGCAGCACGGCCGAAACGACCCCGCTCGTGGCGCTGCGCAGGCGCAGGCCGCCGTCTGTGAGAGTCGCCCCCCGGTCGAGTGCCCATCCCGTCCAGGAGCCGCCCGCCACGTGGTCGGTCACCTCGACCAGCTCCAGCACGGCCTCCCCGTCGGCGCCGACCGACATGCCCGGCGAGCCGTCCGCCGCCGGGACCGTCCACCGCGCTCCGGGCGGGCCGGCCGGGGGGACGGCCTGCGCGGTCGCGGTGCCCGCCGCGTCGACGATCACCCGCCACCGTTCTCCCACCCCGGGGACGGGCACCCATCCGTCCGCCGTCAGGGCGTGCGGGCCGTCGGGCCGTACGGCCATCCTGAGGAGGCGCGTGCCCGTGTTCACCTCGATCGCCAGGCCGTCGCCGGAGCTCGGGAAGCGGGTCACCCTGCCGTGGAAGGTCAGGACGAAGCCCTCAGGCGGTCCGTACGGGCGGCTGATCCGCCCGGAGGTCAGGCGGAGACCGCGGGCGTCATCAGGGGAGGAGCCCCCGGGGGCCGGGCCGCTTTCGCCGAATGATCCGAGGACTTCGGCGCCGCCGCTCACGGTCCACCCGCCCCAGCCGGGGGCGATCCCGGTGAAGACTTCGGCCAGGTCGAGGCGGGCGAGCTTGATCTCGATCTGATTGTGCTCCCAGACGACGAAGAACCGGCCCGGCTCGTACTCGTCGGCCGACGCGTAGACGTCCCAGCCGCGGGCCGCGCCCTGGGTGAGCCGCCTGCCGTCGGCGAAGAGCCGCCCCGGGCCCCAGGGCGTACCCGGACGTCTGACCTTGTAGTGGAGGACCTCGCGATACTGGTCGGGCTTCGCGGACGCCGGGCCGGTGAACGGCCCGGCCAGGGTGTTGTAGACGGTCAGGTAGCGATCGAGGGAGTCCTTCGTGAAGAAGGTCTTGACGTAGTAGTTCGGCAGCTCGGGGTCCACGGCGAAGGCGGACCAGGTCAGCCCGCCGTCGGTGCTGGTCGCGGTCGCGGCGTACGCGGCGTGGGTGCGGTAGTGGGCGTCCTTTTCCGCCGCGGTGCCGCCGCGCAGCGTACGCGCGACCATGAGCAGGGTGCGCGGGTCGTCCTGTGACACGACGACCTGCGGCTCCTCGACGGACAGGCCGGGCGGATTGTCCGCCAGAGCGCCCGGCGTCCAGGTGACCAGGTCGGCCGAGCGCAGCACGCCCGCCCTGGTGGTGCCACCCGCCGCCTGCCAGTACGGCACCAGCCAGACGCCCTCATACCTGAGGGGTTTGCCGGCCACGACGACCCCGCGGGAGTTGGGCGGGACGGCGACGGAGACGGGGTGATCGGCCCAGGTGCGGCCGCCGTCGGTGCTCCTCCTGGCGACCATCGTCACCGGGAAGCCGTCGACGTTCCCCTCGGCGTCGCGGTCGGCCGCGATCGTGATCCGGCCGAGCAGCGCCAGCAGCGCGTCGCCGTCCTTGAGGAACACCACGTAGTGGTAGCGATGGGTGGGGGTGGCCGCCGCGAGCGTGCCGGTGGTCCAGGTGCGGCCGCCGTTCTCGGACCGGGCATACATGATCGCGCCCTGGTCGGTGGGGGAGGGGTCCACCGGGTCGGCGGCCCCGGCCCGCCAGGCGACCACGAGGCGGCGGGCGTCGGGGGCGGCGACGTCGGGGACCCGGTTGCCCTCGTGGGCGAGTTCGCGCACAGAGCCGGTGCCGCCGTACACGGTGACGGGGTCGCGGACGGCGGCGCCGACCACGTCGATGTCCGGCCATAGCCGGTCAGAGGGGATCACCCGTACCAGGGAACACGGTGGGCGGCCGCGTGACGGCGGCTGTCACGAACAGTTCGGAACACGTGCATCGGGCCGTAAGCGCGCGTCCCCCGGGGCCCGCATAGGGGGCACCGGGGGACACCGGGGGACACCGGGGGACGCACGCCTGCCGGGCGGGCCGACCGCGCCGATAGCAGGCCCGGCCCGATCGAGGTCAGGCGGCCGCGCAGGCGGGCGTGGGGGCGGGGTTGGCGGCGTTCCAGGAGGCGATGAAGCCGAAGGTGGTGCTCGCGCCGGCGCCGAGGGAGCCGTTCCAGCTCTCGTTCTTCACGGTCACGCTCGCCCCGCTCTGCGTGGCCTTGCCGCCCCACGCCTGGGTCACCTGCTGTCCGCTGGCGAAGGTCCAGGTCACGGTCCAGCCGCTGATGGGAGCGGTGCCCGTGTTCTTGACCGTGACCTCGCCCTGGAAGCCGCCGCCCCACTGGTTGGTGATCGTGTAGGTCGCGCCGCAGCCGGAGGGGCCGGACGAGGGCGAGGGGGAGGGGGACGGCGACGGAGAAGGCCAGCGGGTCGGCGAGGGGCTGGGGCTGGGGCTGCGACTCGGGCTGGGGCTGTGACTCGGGCTTGGGCTGGGGGACGGCTGCGCGCCGCCGAGCAGGGCCGACAGAGCGGGATACCACTTGTCCGCCATCTTCTGGTTGCCGCTGTCGCTGGGATGCACGCCGTCGTAGGTGTCCGTGCTCGTGCTGAAGCCGGTCCACTGGTCGACGACCACGATCGGGGAGGCCGCCGTGGTCTTCGAGGCGGCCCAGCCCGGGATCGCGCTGTTCAGGGCGACGGCCCGCTGGGCGCACTCGGGGCAGGTGCTCGGGTTCATCGGGATGATCTGGGCGACCAGGATCTTCATGTTCGGGTTGCTCGCCCGCATCTGGTCCACAAGCTTGCTGTAGGCCGCGAGGATCGTGTCGGTCGGCTTGTTGCTCCACACGTCGTTGGTGCCGAAGTGCATCATCACGATGTCGGGACGGGTCGCCGAGAGCCAGGCCGGGAGTTGGTTCTGGTCGGCGACGTTCGTGACGAGGAAGCCGCCGTGGCCCTCGTTGTCGCCGTCGTACGGCACCCCGCACCCCTGCGCGGGCAGCGTCCCCACCATGTCGATGTCGGTGAAGCCGCCGTTCTGCAGCTTGTTCCACAGCAGGGCCCGCCAGCAGCCGGGCGATCCGGTGATCGAGTCGCCCAGGGGCATGATCCGCACCGCGGCCGCCTCGGCGGGCCGGGCGACGAGCAGCCCGAGCACCACGAGCAGGGCCGCCATCACCGCGCTTCTCTTCGACATCGCGTCTCTCCCTCGTGCCGTCCGGCGCGATGGTAGAGAGCGGTCCGCCGCCAGACCCAGGGACGAGGCACGGAAAAAGCCCTGACCAGCGGGGATGTATGTACGTTTCACCCGATGACGCGCGGCGCGGGCGGGCGCCGCTTCCGGCTCGCACGGTCTCCGCCGGCGCAGGAGCCCCTGCCGTCCGCCGCCAGGGGACGGTGCCGTGTTCCGCCGCCGGGCACGAGCGAATATGCTGCTCGGGATTAACTTTCCGCACGTCACCGAGAGGATTCGGTCCCCATGTACAAGGAGTTCCTCGGCGAGGTCGTGGTGTGGCTGATCCCCATCGTCATCCTCGTGGGCATCGCGCTGCTGGTGACCAGCCACTCCTGACGACGCGTCGTGAGGGGCCGGGCCGTGGAGGCCCGGCCCTTTTGCTTTCGCTCCCCACGGTGCGGCCACGGTGCGGCCACGGTGCGGCAAGTCAGCCCTCGCCAGGAACCTAAACGCCACCCACGTCTCAACTGGTGACTAATGCCTACAAAAGTATCACTAGGCCGGAATATTGATCATTTCGACCGGATCATGTGATACTCCGCCAGTGATGTTCGGTGTGGTCGCTGGACGAGGCCCAGGCGAGGGGCGTCCGGCCACACGCGTACCGCGAGAGGGAGACGGCCGTGACCTCCGAGGCGATCGACATCCACCGGGTCGCGAGGCGTTCCGCCCTGCCGTTGCGCCGGACCCTTCGTCCTTTGCTGCGGGATCCCGTCAACGCGCTCGCCGGCTTCGCCCGGCAGGCGCGCGGTGAGGTCGTCCGGTTCAATCTCGGGCCGTTCCGTCCCTACCTGGTGAGCCATCCGGACCACGTCCAGCACGTCCTGCGCCATGACTGGGAGAACCATCCGCGCGAGGGGATGTTGTGGAAGCCGGTGGAACGGCTCGCCGGCAGGAGCATCATCAGCGACGGCCCTGACTGGGAGTCCGCCCGGCGGATCATGCAGCCCCTCTTCACCACCAGATACGTCGCGAGCCTGACCCGGGACATGGCCGAGACGATCAACGAGGGCCTCACGGCGTGGGAGCCGTACGCGCGGGCGGGGCGGTGGATCGACATCTACGAGGAGATGAGCCGCCTCGTGAGCAAGACCGTCATCCGCGTCCTGTTCGGCAGCAAGATCTCGCTCTCGGACGCTGAGCGGCTCGGCCCGGCGTACGGGATCGCGGCGACCTCGTTCGCCTCCCGGCTGCTGCTGCCGTTCGCGCCGGACTGGATCCCGTTGCCGGGAGACCGAGCCTTCATGCGAGCGGTGAAGACGATCGACGAGGTCGTGATGCCGCTGGTCAGGCAGGCCCGCAGGGAGCCGGGGGACGGCAACGACATCATCTCGGCGCTCGCCCGCGCCCGCCGCGACGAGGAGGACGCGACGGCGGAACGGCGGATCAGGGACGATCTCGTCAGCATCTACGGCGCGTCGGTGGAGACGACGGCGGTGGCGCTGACCTGGCTGTGGCCGACCCTCCACGACCATCCCGAGGTCGCCGCCCGGATGTACGAGGAAGTGGAGACCGTGGTCGGACGCGGGCCGGTGGACGCGGAGTGCCTGCCCCGGCTCACGTACATGAAGACGGTGTTCAGCGAACTGCTGCGGCTGTACCCGCCGGGCTGGATCCTGCCCCGGATGGCGGCGAAACCGAGCCGGCTCGGTGATGTGCCGATCGAGGCCGGTTCCACGCTGTTGATCAGCCCTTTCGCTACCCATCGTCTCGAGGGGTTCTGGGACCGTCCCGAGGAGTTCGACCCGGAGCGGTTCGCCGAGGAGGGCGGCCAGGAACGCCGGCACCGGTACGCCTACTTCCCGTTCGGCGGGGGTCCGCACGTCTGCATCGGCCAGCACCTCTTCTACGCGGAGGCGCCGCTGATGGTGGCCGGCCTCCTTGCCCGCTTCCGCCCGCAGGTGCGCGCTCCCCGCCCGCTCACGCCGTTCCCGGCGGCGTCGCTGCGGCCCAAGGAGCTGGTCGAGGTGCGCCTGGTCCCCCTCGCCGGGGGCGCCACGGCATGAGCATGGCACGAAGCCGCGACGCCGCGCACCTGGCGGCGGCGGCCGCAAGTGGCAGGACCAGTGCTCTCGCCGCGCGCTGCCAGCGAGACCTGCAGGAATGCGTGCAGGCATTCCCCGAGCTGTTCTCGGCCGGGCCGTTCGACGCGACGCTGTTCGCCACGGTCTCCCTCGCCAACGCGTTCGGCTCTCCGTGGGCCGCCGCGGAGCAGCTCAGGATCGCCAACCGCACGTCCTTGTGGATCTTCGCGGTCGACTGGCTGATCGACCATGAGGCCGCCTCGCATGAAGAGATCGACGAGATCGTGCGGGGCTGCCTCGCGGTGGCGGACGGCCGCGGGGCCGTCCCGGACACGTCGCTCACCCGGTTCCTCGCCGTCATCCGCGACGACCTCGCCGCGTCCCCGCTGTTCCCGGGCCTCCACGCGGTCTGGCGCGCCGAGCTCGAACGCATGCTCGGCGCCATGGCGCGCGAGTGGGAGTGGAAGCAGGACGGCGAGCCCGCGCTGCCGACGTTCGAGGAGTATCTCGGCAACGCCGACAACTTCGGCTCCACCCTGGTCAACGTCGGGCACTGGATCCACTCCGGCGATCCGCTCCTCGTTCCCCACCTGGACGAACTGCTCCGGGCGAGCGGCGCCGTCCAGCGCGTGCTGCGCCTGCTCAACGACCTCGCGACGTACGAACGCGACGTCGGCTGGGGGGACCTGAACGCCCTCATGCTCGGCGTGTCCCGGGACGAGGTGGTCGCGCGCGTCGCGGCCCTCACCGGCGAATGCCACGCCGTGCTCGAGCCGCTGCGGGCAACCCGTCCTGACGAGTCGGCGTACCTCGAACGGCAGATCGGTTACAGCACGGGCTTCTACGGGCTCGCGGACTACTGGGGCGGACTTTGAGCGTGAACGACCTTGCCCCGCAGGCGGCCATCGACGTCACTGGTGCGGCTCAGGACCTGGTGCTCGGGCTGATGTCGATGCCCTGGGGACAGGTCTCGCCGTCCGTCTACGAGACCGGCCGTCTGGTGACGTTGGCACCCTGGCTCACCGGGCACGGCGAGCGCGTGCGCTGGCTGATCGACACTCAGCGGAGCGACGGCGGCTGGGGAGCCCCGGACGGCTACGGGCTCGTGCCCAGCCTCAGCGCGACCGAGGCCCTCCTGTCGGTGCTGCGCCGGGGCGACGACGCCGGCGTGGACGTGGAGACGTTGCGGGAGGCTGCGGCGCGCGGGCTGCGGCGGCTGTCGCGCTGCCTCAGCGGCGCGCGGATGTCGCTGCCCGACATGCCGGCCATCGAACTGATCGTCCCGTCCCTGGTCACGCTGATCAACGAGCACACCGAGGAGAACGGGGTGAGCGACGCTCTGGCGCTGCCCGCGGGGATGAGCGCCGCACCGCTGAAGGCGGTCCGCGCCTGGCTGGCATCCGAGGCGGAGATCCCACAGAAGCTCCTGCACGCGCTGGAGATCGCCGGTGACGCGGCCAACGGTGCGGCCGTGGTCCACGTGACCGAGATCGGCACGGTCGGCGCCTCGCCGGCTGCGAGCGCGGCGTGGCTGGGAGACAGGGGGCCGAGCGAGCCCGGGCATCCCGTCCGCTGGCACCTTGAGGCCATCGTGCGCAGGCACGGCGGCCCGGTGCCGGTGGGGCTGCCGATCACCGTGTTCGAGCGCGGCTGGGTGCTGAGCTGGCTCGCCCGGGCGGGCATTCCCTTCGACGTGCCGCCCGAGATGCTGGCCGACCTTCGCGCGGCGATCGGCCCCGAGGGCACGCCCGCCGGCGCGGGCCTGCCACCCGACGCCGACACCACCTCGGTCGCGCTGTACGCGCTGGCGCTGCTCGGTGTGCCGTACGAGCCGGACAGCCTGTGGGCCTTCGAGACGCCGACGCACTTTTGCACCTGGCAGGGCGAGGAGGGCTCCTCGGTCAGCGTGAACGCTCACGTGCTTGACACCTTCGGCCAGTACGTCGCGGTACGGCCGGCCGAGGCGGCGCGGTACGCGCCGGCGATCGGCAAACTGTCGGCCTGGTTGCGTGAGCGGCAGCGGGAGGACGGAAGCTGGGACGACCGCTGGCATGCCTCGCCCTACTACGCGACCGTGTCATGCTCTCTCGCGCTGCACGAGTTCGGCGGCCCTGAAGCGGTGCCGGCAGTGCGTGCCGCGGTCGAATGGGTGCTGGACACCCAGCGCGAGGACGGGTCATGGGGCCGGTGGACAGGTACGGCGGAGGAGACGGCCTACGCCCTGCAGCTCCTGATGTTCGCCGGAAGCGGGGAACGCGTACGGGACGCGGCGGCGCGCGGGTACGCCTACCTGCTTCGGGTCGCGGACGTCGCCGAAGGGCCGCCGCTGTGGCACGACAAGGACCTCTACCGGCCGCTGGCGGTCGTCCGTGCGGCCGTCCTCGCCGCGATCCATCTCGCACAGTCCCGATCACTTGGTGTGAGGCCCATCAGTCAAGTATGATCTCGGCACGGGAAATCCGTCGAATTCGGAAAAGTGGACATTTTCGCCACTATATTCCCGACTTGAGGGCTTTTCGTCGCCTTTGCTAAGGTGGCCGAGATATAGCGCGGGTGTGGGGTGAGCAGCGCTTGCGACCCATGACGTCGTGCGAGTGTTAATCGTCGCGAAAACCTCGCGTATCGCCGATTTCGCAAGGTGGTCTCATGCGCTTCCGTAATTCCAGGGTGCGGACCAAGGTGACGGCATTGCTGGTGTCCCTTGCCGCGCTGTGGGCGTTCGCCGCGTGGGTGACGCTACGGGAGGGTCTGAATCTCGTCTGGGTCGCGGTCTACGACAAGGGAGTGGCTCAGCCCAGCGAAACGCTCCTGGTCGAGTTGCAGCAGGAGAGGCGGTTGACGGCCGTCGTCCTGGCTCAGTCCTCGTCCGCCGACCGCGCCGCCCTGACGGCCCAGCGCGTGCGCACCGACGCCGCGGCCGCCGACTTCCGCCGCCTCTCCAAAGGCGGTGACGTGCAGTTCGCCGCGGACGAGGTGCTTCAGCGGCGCATCGACGAGATGATCCGCCAGCTGGACGGTCTGCGCAAGAACCGCGGTCTCGTCGACGGCGGGCAGATGGACCGCGTCAAGTCGTTCGACGGCTACACCGCTGTCATCGACTCCGTCTATCGCACGTACGACGCCCTGGCCACCCTGGACGACGAGGGTGTCGCCGAGGACACGCGAGCGCTCATCGAGCTGAGCCAGGCGCGGGAACTGCTCTCGGAGGAGGACGCCCTGCTTGCCGGCGCTCTGTCGTCGGGACGGCTGACGGTGTCGGAGCGCGCCCGCTTCTCCCAGATCGTCGGTGCGCAGCGCTTCCACCGCAGCGAGGCCGTGCAGGCGCTGCCCGACGCCGACCGTGCCGTCTTCGACCGCCTGGAGCGGAGCCAGACCTTCGCCCGCCTGCGGACGCTCGAAGAGACCGTCATGGAGAGCACCCGGCCCGGGGGTCTGCCACCGATCGGCGCGGAGCAGTGGAGATCGGCGACCGAACCGGCCCTGGCCCAGTTGCAGAAGACGGTCCTGGATGCCGGTGACCGTCTGGTCGAACGGACCGTCCCGGTCGCCGTCGCGGTCGTCGCCCGCCTCCTGCTGGCCGGCGTGCTCGGCCTCGTGGCGGTCATCGCGTCGATCGTCCTGTCGGTCACCACGGCCCGGGCCCTGGTGCGTCAGCTGGAGAAGCTGCGCGAGGCCGCGCTCGAACTGGCCAACGAGCGGCTGCCAGGAGTGGTCGCCCGCCTCGCCCAGGGCGAGAAGGTCGACGTCAAGGCCGAGGCGCCGCCGCTCGACTTCGGACCCGACGTCATCGGCCAGGTGGGCGCGGCGTTCAACACCGTGCAGGAGACCGCCATCCGCACCGCCGTCGAGGAGGCCCAGCTCCGGCAGAGCATCCGCGACATCCTGCTCAGCCTCGCCCGGCGTACGCAGTCGCTGGTGCACCGCCAGCTCACGCTGCTCGACGTGATGGAGCGGCGCGAGTCGGACCCGGCGGAGCTGAAGGACCTGTTCCGCATCGACCACCTCGCCACCCGCATGCGGCGCAACGCCGAGAACCTCATCGTCCTGTCCGGGGCGTCTCCCGCCCGCGCCTGGCGGCGCTCGGTGCCGATGGTCGACGTCGTACGCGGCGCGCTGGCCGAGGTCGAGGACTACACCCGCGTCACCGTGATGCCGATGGGGGAGACCGCGCTCATCGGACGCGCGGTGGGCGACGTCATCCACCTGCTCGCCGAGCTGATCGAGAACGCGGTGTCGTTCTCCCCGCCGTACACGATGGTGCAGGTGGGCGGCCAGGCGGTGGCCAGCGGCTACGCGATCGAGATCGAGGACCGCGGCCTCGGGATGAGTGCCGGGGACCTGGAGGCGACCAACCAGCGGATCGCCGACCCGCCCGAGTTCAACCTGTCGAGCACTGCCCGGCTCGGCCTGTACGTCGTCAGCCGCCTGGCCGAGCGGCACGGGATCAGGGTGTCACTCAAGGCGTCGCCGTACGGCGGGACGACCGCGGTCGTGCTGCTGCCGCGCGACCTGGTCATCGAGGGCGGGGAGGACCTGCCCGGGGAGGAGACCGCTTCCGGTCTCCCGCGGCGGGAGCCCGGCTCCCGGAGGATCGCGCTGGTCGGCGCTCCCGAACCAGTTCAGGAGGTGGTTCCCGTGCCGAGGGCTCCCGAGCCGCCCAGGCCCGTGCAGAGCGTCCCACCGCCCGGCGGCGCGGATCCGGACAGGCCCGAGCCCTCGGCCGGGTTCACCCCGTCAGGCCTGCCCTTCCGGGTGCCGCAGGCCAACCTCGCCCCCGCGCTCGCCGAGGAGTCGAGGAACGCGAACGAGGCGGAGGACCAGGAGGACCGCTCGCCGGACGACATCCGCAAGATCATGGGCTCGTTCCAGTCGGGGACGAGGCGCGGCAGATCCGAGGCCGCGAAGCTGCTGAGTGACGAGGAGGACAACCTGTGACGCAGAAGACCGGGGCCTCCGCGGACCTCGCGTGGCTGCTCGACGACCTCGTCGCGCGGGTCCGCGAGGTCGAGCACGGCATCGTGCTGTCCACCGACGGCCTGCTGCTGGCCGGCTCGCAGGGACTTCGCGTGGAGGACGCCGAGCACCTGTCCGCCGTCGCCTCCGGCCTGCAGAGCCTGGCGCGCGGAGTCGGCGAGCGCTTCCAGGGCGGGTCCGTACGGCAGACCATCGTGGAGATGAAGTCGGCCTACCTGCTCGTGACCGTGGCGGGCCAGGGCGCCTGCCTGGCCGTGCTCTGCTCGGGAGACGCCGACGTCGGCCTGGTGGCGTACGAGATGGCCATGCTCGTCGTGCGCGTCGGGCAGTACCTCACCTCGCCCGCCCGGACCGCGATCGACCGGGCCGCGCTGGACCGGGCCACCGGGAGCGAGGTCCGCCGGTGAACGCCGAGTGGAGCCCGGACGAGGAGCGCTTACTCGACGCGCCGACCATCCGGCCATACGTGATCGCACGCGGCCGTACGGAGGCGCAGGACCGCTTCGACCTCATCTCGCTCGCGGTCACCATCCGGCCCACCACGGGAGCCGAGATCGGGCTGGACCCCGAGCATCAGGCGATCGTGCGGCTGTGCCGCAGACCGCTGTCGGTCGCGGAGATCGCGGCCCATCTGGACCTGCCGGCCGGGATCGTCCGGGTCCTCCTCGGCGACTTGTTCGACCGGGGATTCGTGGCCGTGCAGCAGCCCCAACCGGAGATGGACGTGCTCGACGAGCGGATGTACAAGGCGGTGCTCGATGGCCTTCGGGCGCTCTGATTCGGCGAAGAACCCGCCGAAGATGCCTACGGCGATCAAGTTGCTGATCGCCGGAGGCTTCGGGGTGGGCAAGACCACGATGGTCGGCGCGGTGTCGGAGATCCGGCCGCTGCGCACGGAGGAGACGCTGACCGACCGCAGCGTCGGCGTGGACGACCTGTCCGGGGTCGAGGCGAAGGCGACCACCACGGTGGCCATGGACTTCGGCCGCATCAGCATCGGGCAGGACTTCGTCCTCTATCTCTTCGGCACCCCCGGCCAGGAGCGGTTCTGGTTCGTCTGGGACGAGCTCGCCCGGGGAGCGCTCGGCGCGGTCGTGCTGGCCGACACCCGCAGGCTCGCCGACTGCTTCCCCTCCGTCGACTACTTCGAGCGGCGCGGCACGCCCTTCGTCGTCGCGGTCAACTGCTTCGAGGGCGCCCCGGTCTTCGATCTGGACGAGGTCAAGCTCGCGCTCAACCTCGGCCAGGACGTGCCGATCATGCTGTGCGACGCGCGCAAGCGGGAATCGGGCAAGGAAGTCCTGATCGAGCTCGTCAAGCACGCGTACGGCAAGCGCCCGACCGCCGCCACCCGCTGACGCTTTCGCCGGCTCCTCACCCGGGAGTGTCCGGGTTTCTTGGCGTACGCGGCTTTTCTACCGTTGCGTACGATTTACGTTTCGTGGCAGGGTGGCGTTTGCGTACCTCGGTTCGCGCGCGGCCCGCGCCCGAGCGGGCGCCCGTTCGGTTTCGGCCGCCCGTTAATGCCGCCTGATTGCTCCTCATTCATCCCTTTTGGGCCTCGTGGACCGGCCGTACTTTCCTTCGCCGTCGACCATGCGTAACAGGTGCACAACAGCCGTTGATATGAACCTAACCCCCCTGTAACCTCGGCCCCATCGCAGAAACTATCGGGCGAGTGCCGAAAGTTTCGGTCGGAATCCAGAAGGGAAACCACCGTGAAGTTGAGTCGGCGAGGTGCGGCGCTCCTAGCGGCGTCGGCACTGGTCCTTGGGGGATGTGGTAGTACCGGGAACGACGCCGGCGAGAGCAAGAGCTCAGCCGGCGGCAAGGTGACCGTCGAGTTCTGGAATATTTGGACCACCGAACCCCTGAAGAGCTACGGCGCTCAGGCGATCAAGGATTTCCAGGCCGCGCACCCGAACATTACGATCAAGAGCGTTCCCTACGAGAACGAGGCGTTCAAGGCGAAGCTGACGACGCTCACCCAATCCGGCAAGGCGCCGGACATCTTCCAGACCTGGGGCGGCGGCGTGCTCGCCCAGCAGGTGGACGCGGGCCTGGTCAAGGACCTCACCACCGACGCCGGCTCCTGGCTCGGCACCTTCACGGACGCCGCGCTGTCGGCGTACAAGGTCGAGGACAAGCAGTACGCCATTCCCGACGACATCGGCATGGTGGGCTTCTGGTACAACAAGGCGCTGTTCAAGAAGGCCGGGATCGCCGAGCCTCCGGGGACCTGGTCGCAGCTCATCGACGACGTCAAGAAGCTGAAGGCCGCCGGGGTCACCCCGATCGCGCTCGGCGGCAAGGACAAGTGGCCGGGCCACTACTACTGGGCCTACCTCGCCATGCGGATCGGCGGCCTCGACGCCCTCAAGCAGGCCGGTGACAGCAAGGACTTCACGGGTCCGGCCTTCGTGCAGGCGGGGCAGAAGCTCAAGGAACTGGCTGATCTCCAGCCGTTCCAGAAGGGCTACCTCGGCGCGACGTACGGCGACCCGGGCGGCCAGGCCGCGACGATGGGCGACGGCAAGGCCGCCATGGAGCTGATGGGCCAGTGGGCGCCCGCGGTCCAGAAGGACGCAGGCAAGGGCCTCGGCGACGACCTCGGCTTCTTCCCCTTCCCGGCGGTCGACGGCGGCAAGGGCGCGGTCACCGACGCCTTCGGCGGCGGCGGCGGCTTCGCGATCGGGGCCGACGCCCCGGCGGAGGCCATCGAGTTCCTGAAGTTCCTCACCGACAGCACCGAGCACCGCAAGGCCGTCGCGACCGGGGGCCTGCTCCCGGTGCTGAAGGGCGAGGAGGACGCGGTCACCGACCCGAACCTGAGCGTGGTCGCCAAGAACCTCGCCGGGGCCACCGGGTTCCAGCTCTACCTCGACCAGGCGTACCCGCCGGCCGTCGGTCAGGAGGTCAACGACTCCGTGGCCCAGCTGATCGGCGGGACCAAGACGCCCGAGCAGGTGGCGCAGGCCATCACGGAAACCGCGAAGTCGGAGTAACTGTCGCGTGAAGACGACGAGACCCCGGAGCCGCAGGCTCCGGGGGTTCACCACGATCCTTCTGTTCCTGCTTCCCGCGCTCGTGCTCTTCCTGGCGCTCGTCGTGGCGCCGATCCTGCTCGCCTTCTACGCGAGCGTGTTCAAATGGAACGGCATGCGCGGGCTGCCGACGAACTTCATCGGCATGGCGAACTTCACCCGCGTACTGGCCGACGAGGTCTTCCTGGGCGACCTGTGGCGCGGGCTGCTGCTGATCATCTTGTCGGTGGCGATCCAGCTTCCCCTCTCGCTGGGCATCGCCATGCTGCTCAACCAGAAGATCCGCGGCCGAGCGTTCTTCCGCCTGCTGTTCTTCGCCCCGTACGTGCTGTCCGAGGCGATCACCGCGGTCCTGTTCATGATGATCCTGTCGCCCACGGACGGCCTGGCCAACTACATCCTCGGCTGGTTCGGCATCGACCCCCTCGACTGGTTCGCCGACCCGTCGACGGTCATGATGTCGGTGTTCATCGTCATGACCTGGAAGTACTTCGGCTTCCACATGATCTTGTACATCGCGGGGCGCCAGGGCATCCCGAAGGAGCTCACCGAGGCCGCCCAGATCGACGGCGCGACGGGGTGGAAGGTCTTCCGCTACGTCACGCTGCCGCTGCTCGGGCCCACGATCCGCATCAGCGTGTTCCTGTCGGTCATCGGTGCGATCCAGCTGTTCGACCTGGTCTGGATCATCACCGGCGGAGGCCCCTCGCACTCCTCCGAGACCATGGCCGTCACGATGTTCCAGTTCGGCTTCAAACGCTTCCAGGTCGGCTACGCGAGTGCGATCAGCGTGGTGATGTTCTTCATCAGCCTCGTGTTCGCGCTCTTCTACCAGCGATACGTCATGCGCCGCGACCTCGAAGGAGCCTCCACCGTGCTGCGAGACCAGCGATGAGCGCCAACCGTCACAGGCAGTCCCCGACGTCGGGCGGTCCGCTGCGCAGCATTTCCCTGCACGCGATCGTCGTGGTCACGGCGTTGTTCGTCGGCGTCCCGCTGCTGTACGCCGTGATCGGCGGGTTCAAGACCACCCGGCAGCTCTCGAGCAACCCGATCGGCCTGCCCAGCCCCTGGGTGCCGGAGAACTACACGGGCATCCTCGCCTCGGCGTCGTTCTGGCGCATGCTCTGGAACAGCACCTACATCGCGGTGCTGACCACGCTCGTGGTCGTCGCGGTGTCCGCGCTGGCGGCCTTCGTGTTCGCACGCTTCGCCTTCCGGGGGCGCGAGGCGCTGTTCACGATGTTCGCCGCCGGGCTCATGTTCCCGTTCGCGGTGGCGATCCTGCCGTTGTTCGTGCTGCTGCGGATGTTCGGGCTGCTCGACAACCCGCTCGGTGTGATCCTCCCGCAGGCGGCCTTCGGCATGCCTATGACGATCATCATCCTGCGCGGCTTCTTCCGGGCCATCCCGGGAGAGATCGAGGAGGCGGCGATCCTCGACGGGTGCTCACCGTTCGGCTTCTTCTGGCGGATCCTGCTGCCGATGGCCCGGCCCGCGATCGCCACGGTCTCCGTGCTGGCGGTCGTGAACAGCTGGAACCAGTTCATGCTGCCGCTCGTGGTGTTCAGCGACGACAGTTTCTTCACCATCCCGCTGGGCGTCCAGCAGTTCCAGGGGCAGTATGCGACGGACATCGCGCGGGTCATGGCCTACATCGTGGTCGCGATGCTGCCCGCCCTCGGCTTCTACGCCGTGGCCGAGCGCCAGCTCGTCAGCGGCCTGACCGCGGGGGCCGTCAAGGGCTGACCCGCGTGTACAGCCGTACGGCGTAGCCGAGCACGCGGACCGTCCGCTCCCGGCGGTAGCTCTCCCGCAGCAGCAGCCGCTTGGCGGAGTCACGCGGGGACGAGAGGTCGGCGGGCGCGGGATGGCTACGGCTCACCACCCATACCCGCGACGCCGCGCCCAGCGATGCGGCGATCTCGCCCGCGGGCAGCTCACGCCCGGCGAGCGTGCCCGACGCCGCGCCGCCGGCCCGCAGCGCCGCGTCGCGGACACCCCGGAACGAGGCGGGGTACGCCTCGGCGACCAGGCGGCGGATCGAGGGCAGGAACAGCACGGCGTCTCCGGGTCGCCGTCCCGACCCGATGATCCGCGCCACGGCGGCCGGGTCGTCCGGGCGGCTGTCGATTCGCCTGACGGCGACCTGGGCCGGCAGGGACGCCCCCAGCATCAGAGCGGGCAGCGCCAGCGCCGCCGCCGCCCGCACCCACCCCGTCCGCGGCAGGAGCCGTACGGCCCGGGCGAGCCCCGCGCCCAGCGCCGGTGCGAGCCCCGCCATCGAGAACAGGACATAGCGGTCCTGGTAGAACGGGTGGATCTGCGACACGACGAGCAGCAGGGCGGGTGGCAGGAGCGCCAGCGGCACGGCGAACGCGGCGATCCCGGGCAGTCGGCCTGGGCCGCCGGGTGCTCGTCCGGCGGCGGTTCCCGCCATGTCTCCCTCCCGATTCGTCGTCAGGCCGAGCGCCACGAGCACGACGGTCGCCGCGAGCAGCACACCTGTCCCGGCGAACCGCGCCACGAGGGCCTTCACCTCCGGCAGACCGGGCCGCTCCAGCCACGCCACCTGGCCGCGCTGGCCGAACGCCGTCCACGCCACCGGCAGGACGGCGAGCAGGGCGCCCGCGGCGGCGCCGGCCCAGCGCCATGCCATGCCCTTGCCCCCGCCTCGCGCCGCCGCGACGAGCACCGTGACCGCGTGCGCCGCCAGAGCCAGGACGGCGAACAGATTGAGCAGGCACGCCACGCCATACCGCGCCCAGGTCGTCCGCCGCGACGGGTCGGGCAGCGCCGTGGCGAGCAGGCGCGTCGCCTCCACCACCGCCGCCGCGACCAGCGCGTACGACCTGCCCTCCTGGGCGTGGAAGACGACGACCGGGGCGGCGGCGTAGGCGAGGCCCGCGTACAGGCCGGCCTGGGCCGAGACCAGCCGCCGCCCGACGGCCGCGACACCGGCCGCCGCGACAGCCGTGGCGAGGACGGACGGAATCCGGATGACCACCTCCGCTGGGAGGGCGGCCCCCACGAGCCGGATGAACGGGTGGAGCGACAGGTAGTAGAAGCCGTGGACGGCGTCGACGTTCCCCAGCGTGCGCCACAGGTCCGGCAGCGCCCGCCCCGCCACGGCGTAGGTCGTGGCCTCGTCCTGCCACATCGAGCCGCGCCGGACGCCCCACAGACCGCCCAGCAGCGCGGCCAGGGCCGGGACGATCGGCACGGCCCGGTCGCTGATCCTCACGTGTCCTCCGCCTGCTCCGCCCGGCTACGTCCCGGTCGGATGCCCCGGCGGGCAACGGGAGGATGAACGCGTTCTAAGGTGATCGGAACAAGGGGAGAACTCGCAGGGGGGAGCACCGATGGCGGAACCGATCGTCCGCCCCGCCGCCGACGCCGACATGCCCGGCCTTCGCGCCGTCGCCGACCACTTCGGCCTCCTGGGCCTGTGGCCGGAGCGGCCCGACTTAGTGGACGCCGAACGCGCGTTCGGCGAGGTGTTCGTCGGTGAGGTGGACGGCGCGATCGTGGGGTTCGGCGGCACGCTGCGCCGGGGAACGGTCACGCACCTCGGAGACCTGTTCGTCCTGCCGGACCACCAGTCGTCGAGGGTGGGCCGCACGATCCTGTCCCGCCTGCTGCCGGGCGGCACGCCCAAGGTCACCTTCGCGTCGAACGACAAGAGGGCGCTCGCGCTGTACGTCAGGAACGGGATGCGCCCGCGCTGCCCGCTGTTCTACCTGAAGCGGAGGCCGCTCGCCGGCCGGCCTGTGCGGCGGGACAGCGGGCAGGCGGCGCCGGGGGAGGGGGACGTCCACGCGGCGGCGGCCATGGACGCCCACGTCTCCGGTGGCGACCGGACCTCGACGCTCACCTGGTATGCCGCGCTGCCCGGTGTGACCCTGCACGTCAGCGGCTCGGGCTACGCGTTCGTCAGGACGGCCGGAGACAAGGTCGTCATCGGGCCTGCCGGGGGTGCGACCCCGCAGGACTGCGCCGACATCGTGCTGGAGGCGGCGAACGCCCACCCCGACGCCGGGCTGGTCCACGTGGCGGTGCCCGGCACGCATCCGCTGCTTGCCCTGCTGCTGGACGCGGGCTGGCACATCGGCGACATGGACACGCTGCTGACCAGCGGGGACTTCATGCGGCTCGACTGCTACGCCCCACACCCCGACCTCGGCTGAGGCCGGCGGCCCCCGTCCCCGGCCAGGGGGACACCGGGGACGAGGGCAGCGCGGCTTCGCGGCGTCCGGCGAGTGCCGGTCGACGCGTCCCGGGCCTTGCGGCCCGGGACGTCACATCCTGCGGAGGTAGTGGGCGGAGGCCCATCCGGGAATGCCGCCGGCGCTGTCGACGGCCACCCAGCCGTGGGTGGCGTCACAGGCTCCGGCGATGTTCCCGTCGGCCGGCCGCAGCTTGCCGACACGGGCATGGCGGATGCCGGCGCCCTCGCGGACGTTGAGGAAGCTGCCCTTGCGCACGTGCCGCAGGCGGTAGGTGCACGAGAGCGAGGGCCGTCCGCTCAGGTCGAGCCTGTGGAGGTAGCGGGCGGCGGCGAAACCCGAGGTCCCGGCGGCGGTCTTCACCGCGATCCAGCCGTTGGTGGCGGTGCAGGCGCCGGAGAAGCCTCCGTCGGCCGGCCGCAGTTTGGCGACGGGGGCGTGGCGGACGCCGGCGCTCTCGCGCACGTTGAGGAAGCCCCCCTTGTGCACGCCCCGGAGCCGGTAGGCGCACACCAGACCGGGCCCCTGCCTGGCCTCGTGCACGACCTGCCCGTAAGGTCCCGATGCGGTGGGTTCGCCGGGGCCGGGCGGCCGGACCGTCGCGACTCCCGAGGCGGGATGCCCCCGGACCCCCGACGCCGGCTCGGCCGCGATCCCCGACGTGAGGCGCCCCCCGGCGTCGGAACCGGCCTGGCCCGCGAGGGCGGGCGCGGGATGGCCTGCGACGAACCACCCCGTGGCGGCCCACGCCGCCAGCGCGGGAACGATGCTCTTCGCCACTGTCACGATCTCTCCCTTCGGTCGGCATCGCCCACGCCCGGCCGGGGGGATCCGGGCCAGTGGTGCTCACCCGAAGTTCTGATCTGATTACCGAGCGTTTACACCTCGGTTGAATTCCCGCCTGGATTTTTTACTCGACACACTGGGGAAAAAGGGTGATTCACTCACCCGCTGTGCGCGCCGTGGAAGGGCGTGGTGACTCCCTCGTACGCCAGGTGCAGCATCATCCCCAGGTCGGCGTGGCTGAGGTTGTGGCAGTGGTTCATCCACAGCCCCGGATTGGCGGCGCGGAAGGCGACCTCCCACACCTGGCCGGGCTGTACGTCGAAGGTGTCGAGCCACAGAGGGCTGCCGGTGACGGAGCGGCCGTCACGCGAGAGCACGAGCACCCGATGGCCGTGGAGGTGCCAGGGGTGGGTGTCCCGGCCGCGGTTGACCACGGTGAGCCGGACCAGGTCGCCCTCCCTGACCACTTCGGTGGGGATGTCGGGGAAGGCGGCGCCGTTCACCGTGTGCGCGTACATCGGCCGGCCGTTCGTCAGCGCGAACCCCCTGTCGAGGACGAGCGTGAAGTCCCGGTCGAAGCGGCTGCGGGACGTGTACGGCGTGGGGGCGGGGGCGCCATACCGGGTGAGGTCGAGCTCCGGCCAGTCCGCCGTCTGGCCGCCGGCGGCGGGAACGGCGCCGGGATCAGCGGCCGCCGTCGCGCCCGCGGACCCGTCGCCCGTGCTCGCCGGGGTGAGCCGTACGGAGTCGGTGCGGTCGTCGATGCGCAGGAGCACGGGGTCTGACGGCATCGTGAACGCGAGGTCATACCGGCCGCCCGCCGCGAGTCGCAGTCCGACGCGGCCGAGCGTGCCCGGCCCGTTCAGGTCCGTTCCGTCCACCGCCACCAGCCGGTAGGGCGTGCCCGCCAGCGTGAACCGGTGCGGCGTGTTGTCGGTGTTGATCAGGCGCAGCCGTACGGGCGTGCCGGGCGCGGCCTGCCGGACCAGGGGCTGGTCGCGATCACCCGTCACCGTCGCGCCGCCGAGAGTGTGCACGGGCAGCGTGAGGTCCAATCCCGAGGCCGCCGTCCCCTTCGGCGTGACGACGAGCGTGCCGTAGAGCCCCATCCGGACGCCGAGGTCGGACACCTCGTGGGTGTGATACCAGTACGTCCCCACCTGGGCGGCGACGAACCGGTAGACGAACTCCCCGCCGGGCGGCACGGCCTCCTGGGTGAGGCCGGGCACGCCGTCCTCTCCCGAGGGCACGTCGTAGCCGTGCCAGTGCAGCGTCACCCCGGACGCGATGTCCCCGTTGCGCAGCCGCACCTCGACGAGGTCGCCCTGGACCGCGGTGAGCGGCGGCCCGGGGACCTGGCCGTTGAAGGTCCACGCCGACACCTTCCGTCCCGAGGACAGCGTGACGGTCGCCGTACGGGCCGTCAGCTCGAACCGGCGCACGGCGCCGCCCGGTGGAGGTGCGGCCGGGCCGCGCAGGTCGGTCACCGGACGGGTCGCCCCTCCCATGACGGAGGCGGATCCGCCCGAGGCGGAGTGATCGTGGGAGGCGGAGCCGGTGGCGGCCATCGCTGCGGTCCCTCCGGGGGCGGAGCCCTCCGCCGTGGTTTCCGCGCCGGGAACGAACGCGAGGGTGACTCCGAGCACGGCCGCCACGGCGGTGGCCGCCGTCGCCGTCCGCAGCCCGGGGACCTGCCTGCTCATCGCTCTCCAGGTCCCCAGGACGGCCCCCGCGGCGACGGCCAGGAGGAGGAGAGCGGTGCCCGGATCCGCCGGGTATCCGATCAGGAAGGTCTGCACGATCCCGGCCGCCGCGGCGTACCCGGCGCCGAGCAGCGGGACCGCGACCGCCGGAGCTCTGACGGCGTCCCGCGACGCCGCGTCCGCTCGCCGGACGGCTCGGAGCAGGCGCGGCCCGGCGAGTGCGGTGGCCGCGGCGCCCGCCGCGACGAGAAGCGGCAGGGCGACGGTGATCTTCTCCTGCACGAACCACCAGCCGGCCCCGGCCAGCGCGAGGACGGACCAGACGCGGGCCAGGGACGCGACCAGAGCCACCGCGAACAGGGCCGCGGCCGCCCTCGGACGGCGGGCCGCGGCGGCCACGCCCGCGCCCACCCACGCCGCCGCGGTCAGGACCGAGACGAGCAGGTCGAGCGCCATGAGCCGGTCGGTCGTCATGAGGCGCGAACCGGACGGCCCTCCGCGGCGGCCTCCGACGGAGCGGGCTTGGCCGACACGAGCCGCCGCGCATTGCGGAACACCATGGCGCAGACGCCCATGACCGCCATGCCGTTGATGGCGTGCAGGCCGAGGATCGCCAGGGAGAGCGGCGTCGTGTTGCCGGTGCTGTCGTCGAACAGGCCGCCGAGCGCGACGATCAGCGCCTGCACGATGACCAGCCCGACGGGCAGGACGGTCAGCCCGATCTGGCGTCCCGGCGCCTTGGCGGCCGCCGCGGCGGCGGTGGCCACCAGCGACAGCACCGGGATGACCATCATGCCGTTCATGCTGTGCAGGGCGAACGAGGAGTCGTCCTGGGGTTTGTCGAACGCGCCGACGGCCGCGAGGTACATCTGCACCACGGCGGCGGCGAGCAGCAGTCCCGCTGAAGCGGCGTAGACCTTGCGCACGCTCTTGCTCCCTTCGGTCAGCGGATTACGGGTCACGGGGATCCTGTCCCACGTGGCCGGCGGTGTCGTCCCTCGTCGAGAGACACGTCGGCTACCGCTGGGGGAGTACGCGGGCCTGGGCGCCGTCCGTCCCCTGGCGGTGTCTCGATGGTGCCGCCGGAGGCCGTCGGCGTCGTCGCACCCGGGGAGGCTCCCGGTCCTACCGCCGCCGTATCAGCGCCGTACGCCGCTACGACCGGGGGAGTACGGTCACTGCGGCCAGTTCGCGATGACGGCCGGGGTGATGGCGTCGGCGTAGCAGTTCAGGGTCGTACGACGAGCCCTGTCGTACACGCAGACCTTGACGTCCACGCGCGTGATCCGGCCGTCCGACGACAGCCGGATCGGCTTCTTCGGAGCGCAGGTCGTCTTCGGCAGGGCCCACCCGGTGCCGCCGCCGGCGTAGTGGAAGCGGGCCCGGACGTAGGCGCAGTGCTCACCGTGCGCGTCGCGGTCGTACAGCGTGCCCGAGACGACGAAGGTCTCCGCGGTGAAGCGGGTGATCCACACATCGGCCTTGGCATATCCGTGGTGCCCGCTCCGGGACTGCACGGGTCCCCAGTGGATCAGCGAAGCGGTGGCGGCCCCGGCCGGGGCGGCCGGCAGGCTCCCGGCGATCACGAATGCCAGCAGGCCGCCGATGACGAGGTTCTTTCTCATGTCCGCCGACGCTAGGCCGGGCGACTTGGAGGGACCTTGCATCCCGCTGGTCGTCAGGGCGCGCCCTTGCGATACGCCTCGTAGAGCGCGTTCAGATTGTCGGTGTACAGCTCCGTGAAGCCGCAGGAGGCGCAGATCCACGCTCGTATCGTGCCGAGTGCCTCGCCCTGGACGTAGAAGAAGGGGACCTTGGCCGGCAGCGGCTCCTCGACGCGCACCCGAAGGGGCTGCGGCCCGTTCGGGCCCCGATCGCGCACCTCGACTCCGGCCATGACGGCGCCGGACGAGCACTTGGGGCAGATGTTGTCTCTCACGCGACTTCCTCTCCGCGGGTACGCCGAGGAGGAGTCTGCTCCCGTCAAATCTCGCGGCGGCCACGAAGCAGGTCTTCGGCCTGCTCGACCACGTCGTCGACCCGGACCTCGGCCACCCACGACTCGTCGTGCGGGCACCGCCCCACCCGGGGATCGTGTCCGCTGACGCCGCAGACCGGGCACCGGGCGGTCCAGGAGACCAGCGGCCGGTGGAGAGCGCGGGTGAGGGGCCCGGCGTTGATGAGGTTGCCGCACCAGAAGATGCCGACGGTGGCCGTCCCGACCGCCGCGGCGAGGTGGCGGGGGCCGGTGTCGTTGGAGATGACCAGGTCGCACCGCTCGTACAGCGCGGAGAGGCCGCCGATGCCGAGCGTGCCGACCGCCGTGACGGCGGGCCGCCGCATCGCCGCCGCGACCTCGTCGACCACCTCCCGCTCCTTCTCGACGCCGGTGATCACGACCGGGCGGCCGAGCCGGTCGGCCGCCTCCGCGAAGGCGCGCGCCGGCCAGCGCCGCCGGGGGTCGCTCGCCCCCGGATGCAGCGCGACCAGGCCGGGCGGCGGCTCGCCGTACACGCGGGCGAGTTCGGCGCGGTCGGCGTCGGTCACGGCGATGCTCGGCTCGTACGCCTCGGCCGTCCCGCCGACCAGCGCGGCGACCTCCAGGTAGCGCAGTGTCTCGTGCTGGTAGTAGACGTACGGCACCCACAGGTCGAGCCGTTCCGCGTCCGGCGTGCACAGGCCGGCCGTCACCCGGGCGCCGATCGCCTTGACGAAGGGGTTGGAGTTGCGCCCGCCGCCGTGGATCTGCACGGCGAGGTCGAACCGGTGCTCGCGCAGCTCCTCGAACAGGCTCCGCGGAGCCTCGTGGCCGCCGTCCGCCGACGACACCCCGGAAATCGGCGGCAGGGCGATGACGTCGTCGACCGGTCCCGGCCTGCCGTCCAGGAACCGGGCGTGCCAGGGGGTGCCGAGGAGGGTCAGCCGGGCCCGCGGGTAGGCCCGGCGGAGCGCCTCCAGGGCGGGCGTCGCGAGGACCAGGTCGCCCAGGGCGTTGGCCCGCAGCACCGCGACGCGGCGCACGTCCTCGATCAGGGCGCCCATGCCGTCTCGAACACGTAGTCGTAGCACTCGGCCCTGCGGTCGGTGACCGTCGTGGGCAACTCCAGGTGGTAGGCTCGGCTCGGCAGCAGGCCCGCGCCGCCGTACCTCTCCATGACGCGCAGCTGCGCCACGACGTCCTCACCCGCGTGCCGGGGCGGCACCGACCGCCAGAAGTCGAAGCCGCCGCACTCCGCCAGCCGCTCCCGGTCGTACAGCACGCAGCCGCCGATCCAGGCCACCTTGTACGGCCGCCACTCCCGGGGACCCGGCGAGCCGAGGTGTTTCCGGGCGAGGTGCAGCGGATTGGAGGCGTTGTGCAGGGTGTGGCGCTGCCAGGCCGGCGACTCCCGGCGCACCCGCTCGGGCCGCACGCCGTCCGTCCACTCCTCGTACGGCGCGAGCTCGGCGGGGCGTACGTCGTCGCGGTAGGACAGGCCGTGCAGGGCGTAGCCGACGAAGCCGCAGCGCAGCTCGCCGATCGCGGACAGCAGGACCTCGATCGCCTCCGGCTCCAGCCATACGTCGTCGTCCAGGTAGAGCGCCAGCCGCCGCCCGGCCCGGCCGAGCAGGAACGCGCGTTGCTCCGCCATGCCTCGCGGGGGCAGGTGGCGGTGGACGGCCGCCGGCCTGTCGCGGTGGTCGAGGATCCGCAGCTGCGCCGCCACCAGCGGGTCGTCGGCGACCGGCTCGTGCGACTGGTCCGAGACCACGACGCGGAACCCGGACACGGTCTGCGCCGCGAGGCCCGCCAACGTGACGGCCAGCGCGCCCGTGCGGTCCTTGGTGGGCACGAGCACGTCCAGGTCAGACGGGGCGAACATGCGCGCGTGATACCCGTGAGGTCATACGGCAAACGGAGCCCGTCGGCCGCTCACCCCCGCCGTGTCCTTCTCCTCCTTCCGCGCCTCGGGGGCCGTGCCCGGCCGCAGGAGGGCCAGCGTGAGCACGCATCCCACCGCGGCCAGGAGGGCGGCTGCCCGAAGCCCGCGCGCAGCCCACCGGCGAGGGCCGTCCGGGGGTCCGCCGCGCCCCCGGAACTCACCGTCGACGCGAGCAGCAGCAGGGCGGTGACGCCGAGGCCCGAGCCGATGCGCTGCGCGGTACCGCGCCGGGCAGCCGGGCGAACCAGGCCGGCGCCACGGCCCGCAGGCCGAGGCCCACCGACGAGCAGGCCGCCGCCGACCGCGGTGACCTCCGGCCCAACGGCATCCGGTGGGGCGGCGCCACCCGCCCGGCTTCGCCCCGCCCCCGCTGAGAGGAAGCGGGGGTCAGGAGAGGCGTCTGGCGCCGGGGAACCTGATGTATCGGCGGCCGGCGCAGCCCTGTGATCGGCGGTCGTCTCCGGACCGTATCGGCCCGTTGACGTGCGCCGGGCCGTGGGCGTCCGCGCAGTGCGGCTCCGCCGCCGTTGTGGCGGAGGGCGGCTCCGCCGCCGTTGTGACGCAGTGGGGTTCTGCCGCCTCGGCCGCCGCCTCACCGATCGCGAGAAGCTCCGGTGGGGCGTGGTCGACCTGCAGCGTGGTGTGGTCGATGCCGTACTCGTCGTGGACCATCCGCTGCGCCGCCTGTCGTACGGCGTGGCAGTCCGCGCCGGGGGTGACCAGGATGTGCGCGGACATGGCTGGGTAGCCGCTGGTGACCTCCCAGATGTGCAGGTCGTGCACCTCCACCACGTGTTCCAGGGCGGCGGTCTTGCGGCCGATCTCGGCGGGGTTCATCCCGGCGGGGGCGGCCTCCATGAAGACCCGGCCGGACTCGCGCACCAGGCCCCATCCGGCCTTGAGCATCAGGGCGGCCACGACCAGCGCGGCCAGGGCGTCGGCCCGGGCCCAGCCGGTCAGCCAGATCACCGCGCCGGCGGCGGTGGTGGCGATGAAGGCGAACAGGTCGTTGAGGATGTGCTGGAAGGCGCCCTCGACGTTCAGGCTGCCGCGGTTGGCCCTGCTCAGCAGCCAGGTCGCGGCCAGGTTCACGGCGATTCCGGCGATGCCGGTGGCGACCACGTACGCGCCTTCGACCTCGGGGGGCTCGATCAGCCTGCGTACGCCCTCGTAGACGAAGTAGACGCTGAGCAGCAGCAGCGTGATCCCGTTGATCTGGGCGCTGATGATCTCGGCGCGTTTGAGGCCGTAGGTGAAGCCGCCCTGCGGCGGGCGGGCGGCGATCCGCATCGCGATGATCGCGAAGGCGATGGCGATGGCGTCGGTGAGCATGTGCCCGGCGTCGGAGACCAGGGCGAGGGAGTGCGCGATGACGCCGATGACGACCTCGACCGCCATGAAGCCGAGGATGAGCGCCAGCGCGCCGGTCAGCAGACGCCGATCGGCCTCGGCGCTGACCCCGTGCCCGTGACCATGCCCGTGACCGTGACCACGCCCGCGCGCATGGCCGCGCTCGTGCTCGTGCCCGTGCTCACGGTCGTCACCCGTCCCGGTGCGGTGTCCGTGCCTCTTGCCGGTCTCACCCATCGTCCCGGTCCTTCTCCTCATGTCCGATGTGCGTTATCGCCAGGTCGAACAGCAGCCGCACGTGCGAGTCCGCGAGGCGGTAGTAGGCCATCCTTCCCGCGCGCCGCACCTTCACCACGTTGTGGGCGCGGAGCAGGCGCAGGGCGTGGGACGCGGCGGACATGCTGTGGCCGGTCGCCGCCGCGAGATCGCACACGCACATCTCGCCGCCCTCCAGCAGCGCCGCGATCAGCCGCAGCCGCCCGGGGTCGGCCAGGAGGCCGAAGACCTGCGCCAGGTCCTCCACCGTCTCCTGGGGCGGCAAGGCCCTCCTGACGGTCTCCACCCGGTGCGCGTCCACCACCGGGAGCGCGCAGGAGTCGGCCGGCGCCAGATCCACAACACTTGAACGATCGTTCACGTGTGTGAGTGTAGGCCGCGGACGGCTCATGTCAACGCGTTCCTGCTCCTTCTGCCGAACCCGCCTCAGGGATCAGGGCCTCATAGGCCGGCGGTCAGGGCGCCGGGGCGAGCGGCAGCCGCAGCACGAAACGCGCACCCGCGGCGCTGTCTTCGATGGTCAGCCGGCCGCCGTGGTTCTCGGCGATCTGGCGGGCGATGGGCAGTCCGAGCCCGGCTCCTCCCGCGTCCCTGCTGCGGGCCGAGTCGAGCCGCCAGAACCGCTGGAAGATCTTTTCCCGCTGCTCGCGGGGGATCCCGGGGCCGTCGTCGGCCACTTCGAGCACGGCCGTTCCATCCGGTGGCCCGCCGGGTCGTCGCGGTTCGCGCCGCACCGTGACCGTGACGGTGCTGGCGGCGTGCCGCTGCGCGTTGCCGAGAAGGTTGCTGATGAGGCTGCCGAGGGAGTGGGGGTCTCCCAGCACGACGACGTCCGGGCCCAGCCGGGGGACCATCCGCTTGGTGATCGGCAACATCTGCAGTTCGCCTTCGGCCAGCTTCCCGAGATCCACCCGCTGCCGCCGGATGGGGAGCGCCTCGTTCTCCAGCCGCGAGAGCGCCAGCAGGTCCGTCGCGATCCGCTGCAGCCGGTCGAGGCTCGGCAGCAGCGCCTCGGCCAGGGTGACCACGTCGGTCTCCTGCGGCGCCTGGAGCGCGTCCTCGATCTGGGCCCGCATGGCCGTCAGCGGGGTGCGCAGCTCGTGGGAGGCGTCGGAGCTGAAACGGCGCTGGCGCTCCAGCGCCTCCTCCAGCCGCCCGAGCGTACGGTTCACACCGGGGGCCAGGCCGTCGATCTCGCCGTGCGCCGGGGTCGGCCGGTGCGGGCCGGCCGCCTCGATCTCCTCCGGCTCGGCCGGGAACGCGGGCGCCGGCTGGACCGCGCCGCCGGTCAGGCGGAAGCCGAGGTACATGATCGCCCCGGCCAGCAGGAGTGCCCCGGAGAACAGCAGCAGAAGCAACGCCGGGTGCGCGTAAGCCGGGGCCGCCGGCACGGGTTCGAGTGCATACAGCGCCCGCTCGTCGTGCGAAACCGGCTCGGCGGCCGGTGGGTGACCGGTGACCAGCTCGAACGACGTCGCCGCCAGGGACAGCAGCACGACGGCGACACCGTGGGCCGGTGCCGGCCGGGCCGTGATCGACCAACGCTGCGGCATGGCGCATCCCCCTGGATTCAGTGCACCACGAGGGCGTGCGGGAAGCCGCTCTGGGGCCCCGCCAAGGCCCCGCGTACGCGCGCCGCTTCCGCGAGCCGGCGTCGCGCCGGACCCCGGTCCGGGCGCTGGTCCCGGCTGGGGACCGCCGCTGCCGTAGTGGACGGATCCCGCCTCGGAGCCCCTGACCGCCGCAGTCATTGGGCCTTCACTGTTAGGAAACTTTCCTTTATATTTGCGCCACCCCCCAGCAGTGAGGAGCACACATGCGAAGAACGCTGACCTTCCTCGCGACGGCGACGATCGGCATCGGCGCCACGGTGTTCATCGCCTCGCCGGCTCAGGCGCACGGGTACATCTCGTCACCCGCGAGCCGCCAGGCGATGTGCGCCCAGGGCCGCGTCCCCAATTGCGGCGACATCATCTACGAGCCCCAGAGCGTGGAAGGACCGAAGGGGCTGCGCAGCTGCAGCGGCGGCAACGCCCGCTTCGCCCAGCTCGACGACGAGAGCAAGCCCTGGCCGGCCACCAGCGTCGGCGACACCGTCACCTTCACGTGGTCGCTGACCGCCCGCCACTCGACCAGCACGTGGGAGTACTACATCGGAGGCACCCGGATCGCCGTCTTCGACGATCACGGGGCGCAGCCGCCCGCCACCGTCAGCCACACCGTGAACCTGGGCGGACGGACGGGCCGGCAGAAGGTGCTGGCGATCTGGAACGTGGCCGACACCGCCAACGCGTTCTACGCCTGCGTCGACCTCCAGGTCGGCGGGGGCGGGACGCCCAGCCCCACGCCCACGCCCACTCCCAGCCCGACGCCGACGCGTACCCCGAGCCCGTCTCCCACGCCGACGCGCACCCCCACGCCCACTCCGACCGTTCCCGGCGGCACCTGGGCCGCCGGTACGGCGTACAAGGTGGGCGACCAGGTCACCTACGGCGGGGCGACGTACCGGTGCATCCAGGCCCACACGGCGATCGTGGGCTGGGAGCCGCCGAACGTCCCCGCGCTGTGGCAGAAGATCTGAGGCAGAAGGTCTCAGGAAAAGGGTCTGAGCAGAAGAGCTGAGACGACCGGGCGGGCTCGTCGAGGTGCGCGAACGCGGGCCCGACCCCCGGTCCCCGGTGCCGCCCTTCGCGCCGCCGCGCGAAGGGCGCCGCGTCCCGCTCGAAGCACCCGTCCCGGCCTGGTCCGGGGCGGGTGCCGCCGGTCAGGCGAGGTGGACGTGCACCTCGGCCCCCTGCATGAAGGCCCGTGAATACGGGCACTCCCCGTGGGCCTGCTCCACCAGCCTGCGGGCCGCCTCGGGCTCGACCCCCGGCAGGCGTACGGTCAGGTCGGTGGTGATCGTGTAGTCGTCGGCGGTGCCGCGCTTGCGGAGCGTGACAGCCGTGTCCACGGTGGCGTCGGAGGTGCGGACGCCCTGCCGCCCGGCGACCAGCGTGAGCGAGCTGTGGAAGCAGGAGGCGTACGCCGCGGCGAGCAGTTGCTCGGGGTTGGTCGCCCCGCCGGGGCCGCCGAGTTCCCCCGGCGCCTTGATGCGGACGTCGAGCATGCCGTCGTCCGACGCCACCTTGCCGAGTGCGGACGAGGCCCGGGCCGTGTAGAGGTCGTCATACGATCCGCCGCCGCGCTCTGGCCGCTTGGGCCGCTTGGGCCGCTCTGGCCTCTCGGGCCGCTCGGCGGGGCGGCCCTCGGGCATCCGCCCGGTGAGCTCCGCTTCGACTCCGGGCCCCGAGTAGTCGGGCCCGGGCGCCCGGTCGCTCGGCAAATGGGTGAATCGCCGTATTTCCTCGCTCATGGCGTATCCCTTGTCCGCTCGCGTCGCGTCCCGGTCGGGATCGGCCGTCACGTACCCCCATGGGATCCCCGATATCGGACTCTGGGGGAAAAAGTTCACATCAACGGCGCTGTGCTACGGTCCCGGCAGGTATTCCCCGGTAAATCGTTAAATGTCGGCAACGGTGGCGAGGAGTGGGTGCGGGATGAGTGGGGCTGTCCGGTGGGGGGTCCTCGGCACGGCGGGCATCGCCGCGCGGGCGTTCCTGCCCGCGTTGCGCGAGGCCGGTGGGGGTACGGCCGCCGTGGTGGCGGGCCGTGACCTGTCCCGCGCCGAGGAGTTCGCCGCGCGGAACGGCGTCGCCCGGGCCGTGCGCGGCTACGAGGCCGTCATCGAGGACCCGTCGATCGACGCGGTCTACATCCCGCTGCCGAACGCCCTGCACGCGCAGTGGACGATCGCCGCCCTGGAAGCGGGCAAGGCGGTCCTGTGCGAGAAGCCGCTGTGCCTCACCGCCGCGGAGGCCGGGAACGTCATCGAGGTGGCGCGCCGGTCGGCCCGGCCGCTCTGGGAGGCGTTCGTCTTCCCGTTCCACCCGCAGACGGCCCGGCTGCGCGGCCTGCTCGCCGAAGGCGCGATCGGCGAACTGCGGGAGATCTGGTCGTCCTTCCACTTCACGATGCAGGGCACCGAGAACATCCGGCTCGAGGCGGCCCTCGGCGGCGGCGCGCTCTACGACGTGGGCTGCTACCCCGTACGGCTCGCGCACCTGCTGTTCGGCGGCGACGCCGTCGCCGGCCACGCCGTCGCGGTCAAGGGCGAGGCGGGGGTGGACATCGAGACCGCCGGGGTCCTGGAGTTCGACTCCGGCCGCCTGATGCTGAGCTGCGGCTTCGCTCTGCCGTTCACGACGTACACCCGCCTGGTCGGCACCGGAGGGGAGATCCGGCTGACCAACCCGTTCCACCCCGAGCCGCACGACGGGCTCGAAGTGTGGCGTGAGGGACGCCTGGTCGCCCGGCACGAGCCGGGCGAGGGCACCGCGTTCTCCTGGGGCATCCGCCACATCCACGAGGTGCTGCGCGGAGAGGCCGAGCCTCGGCACACGGCGGCCGACGACTCCCTCGGCACCGCCCGGTCACTCGACATGCTGCGCTGACCCGCACCGTGCCGTCCCCCGGCCGTCCGGTCAGGGCGCGGTGAGCTTCGCGCAGAGTGTGCGCGGGAAGCGCGGCTCGGCGGAGCGCACGTCGTCACATCCGGGCGTGGTCGTGGCCGCGATCACCCGCCAGCCGGTGGGCGTCGCGCGGTAGAAGTATCGGGTCGTCCCGGACCCGCCCGCGCAGTCGCCCGGCCCCTCGCACACCGGTCCGCTGTTGATCGAGATGTCCATGACGAGCCACTTCCCGTCGCATCCCCGCTCACGGTGATAGCTGTGCTCGGGCGCGTCCGCGTCCCTGGCGGCCTGGTAGTAGGAGTCGGAGGTGCAGCCCGTCGGCGCCGGGTGACAGCCGAGCTCGCCGCAGCGGCGCAGCAGGCCCGGCCGGTCGGGGGTGTAGAGCTGGTCGAGGTTGACGACCACGTCGCGCTCGCCGAGCGGCTCGGGCAGCCGCACCTCAACCGGCACCGTACGCTCGCCGGGGCAGCCGCCCCCGGGAGTCACACTCGCCGGAGGCAGCCGTCTGACCGTCACCCGTCGATCATGTCATTCCGGGGGGGGCGGCCCCCGTGCTATGCATGGGCGGTGACGACCCGCTGCCGGGCTGACCCGTCAGCCGAGCCTTTCGGCCAATGCGAGCTGGGTGAGGTAGCGCTTGACGATGCGCCCGCCGTACCGGCCGTCGATCAGCGCCGCGATGCAGCCGAGCAGCCCCGCGAGATCCCCGGCGGGCAGGGCCCGGTGGTTGGAATACGTGGTGAGCAGGTCGAGATACTCGCGCGTCGTGTAGGCGTGATCCCACTCGTAGCGGTGGAACCGCACCGGCCCGAAGCGGCCGGAGGCGTCGATCTCCTCGCTGTCGTACGGGATGTCGCTCCCCGGCTTCAACCGCAGGCCGGGCGGCGTGGCGGGGTCCCACTGCTCGTAGCAGCGCTGGACCTCCGCGAAGAACTCCGTGCTGCCCCCGGCGACGTGCTCGGTGGAGACGACGGCCAGCAGGCCGCCCGGCCGCAGCGCGTCGGCCGACTTGCCCACCCGTGTGGCGGGGTCGATCCAATGGAAGCTGGTGGCGGCGAAGACGACGTCGAACGGCTCCGGCGGCAGCGGCCATTCCTCGAAGGCCGCGTTGACGACGTCCACGTCGGGGAATCGGGCGAGCTTGCGGCGGGCGAGCGCCGCCATCGCGGCCCCCAGCTCCACCGCCGTGACCACGCAGCCGCGCCCGGCGAGGGAGGCCGTAGCCTGGCCGGTGCCGCAGCCGATCTCCAGCACCCGGCTGCCGCGGGGGACGTGCTCGAACATCGCGGTGGGATAGCCGGGCCGCATCCGGTCGTAGAGGGCGGCGTCCTCGGTGAAGGTGCGGCGCAGAATGAGGCGGTCGTCGTCGTCCACCCTGCTACCGCCGTTCCGCGTCGGACAGCGGGATGCCGATCGCCTCGGTCACGTCGGTGACGGTGTGGTCCGATGCGGGCTCCTGGCCCGCCCAGGCATAGCCGTGCTCGTCGAGGGCGACGAGCCGCTCGACCGCCTCGTCACCCAGGCCGTGGACGTCCGCGAACTCCTCGGCCCACCTGCGGAAGGCCTCGTCGCGGTCGGCCAATGTGTTGTCCAGATCGAAGAGCGCCGGCATCGTCACGCTTGATCACGTTACCCGCGCCACTCCCGGCGCTCCAGGCTCGCTCCGTACGACGCCCGCGATGACCGTGGTCACCATCTTGTGGACGGCGTCGGCCTGCGGCGGGCCGCCGTCCCTGTCGGCGAACAGCAGGTGTGAGGCTCCGAGCAGCGTGGGAGCGAGCGTGTCGACGTCGGCGTCCGCCGCGATGCGGCCCAGGTCGCGCTCGGCGGTGAGGTAGGAGGCGAGCATGGCCGCGGCCTCCGTCAGGAGCGGGAGGCCAGGGCCCGGCCTGGCCTGGCGCAGCCGGGCGCGCAGGCCGTCCCGGGAAATGATCAACCCGACGACCGCCACGGCGACCGACCCGAACAGGTCCGTCAGCACCCCGGTGAGGTTGTCGATGACGGTGCCGGTCCCTGCGGACTGACGCAGGGCGGCCGTCTGCGCGTCGATCCTGGCGATGCCGTCGAGCACGAGTTCGGCGAGGAAGGCGTCGAAGTCGGCGAAGTGCCGATGGAGGACGCCCTTGGCGCAGCCCGCCTCGGTGGTGACCGCCCGGCTGGTCAGCGCGCTCGGCCCGTCCCTGAGCAGGACCCGCTCGGCGGCGGCGAACAACTGCTCCCGCGCGTCGTGGAGGACAACCCCCGTCGGCACCGTTCCATCCCCTCCTGTCCGTCCGTCGACTTTATCCGAATTGACGAGTGGGCACCTGCCCACTCATAGTGGGCGCATGCCCACTTCAGCTTCCGAGAACGAACCCCACAAGGCCAGGGGGATGGCGGAGTCGTTCGGCGTGGACGCCGAGCGTTACGACCGGACCCGGCCCCCCTATCCCGACGCCATGGTGGAGCGGATCGTCGCCGCGAGCCCCGGGCCGGACGTCCTCGACGTCGGCTGCGGCACCGGCATCGCAGCCCGCCAGTTCCGGGCGGCGGGATGCACGGTGCTCGGCGTCGAGCCCGACGCGCGGATGGCGGACTTCGCGCGCCGTGACGGACTCGAGGTCGAGGTGGCGACCTTCGAAGCGTGGGATCCCGCCGGACGCGCGTTCGACGCGGTCGTCGCCGGAACGGCCTGGCACTGGGTCGACCCGGTCGCCGGAGCGGCCAAGGCGGCCGAGGTGCTGCGTCCCGGCGGCCGACTGGCGGCGTTCTGGCACGTGTTCGAGCCCCCGCCCGCCATGGCGGAGGCCCACGCCGCGGTCTACCGGCGCGTCATGCCCGGCCTCCCGTCACAGGACCGGCCCGTGGGGTCGGCCCTCGACGGCTACCGGCCGCTGTTCACCAAGGCCGCCGACGGCATCAGGGATGCGGGCGCGTTCGGCGACCCGGAGGAGTGGCGGTACGAATGGCAGCGGTTCTACACCCGCGACGAGTGGCTCGACCAGATGCCCACGTCCGGCGTCCTCACGCGGCTGCCGCCGGACAAGATCGAAGAGGTGCTGGCGGGCATGGGTGACGTGATCGACGCGATGGGCGGCGGCTTCACGATGTCCTACGTCACGGTGGCGGTCACCGCCGCCCGCGTCTGACCGCTACGGGCGGGGATGCCCGGAGACGGGACGATGCTCACCGAGCCGGCACCCGGGCGCCACCGGAAAATCAACTCCGTGTAATGGTGTGTGGTCAAGTTCTCCTCGTAGTCGCTCCCGACTCCGAGGAGAACCATGTGCCGGCGACCCGGCCTCATCGCCGCGATCGTCCTGATCACCCTCGCTTCGGTCGTCCCCGCCACGGCGGCGTCAGCGCCTCTGGTCGTGGCCCATCGCGGCGCGTCCGCGTACGCGCCGGAGAACACCGTCGTGGCCTTCGAACTGGCCCGCGACCAGGGCGCGGACATGTTCGAGCTCGACGTCCAGGAGACCAGGGACCACCACCTGGTCCTGATGCACGACACGACGCTCGGCCGTACGACCGACGCGGAGGAGGTCTTCCCCGGCCGGGCGCCGTGGCGGGTCGGCGACCTCACGCTGGCCGAGATCCGCAAGCTCGACGCCGGCTCCTGGTTCTCCCGGAAGGCGCGGTTCTCCGACGCATACGCGGGGGAGGCGGTGCCCACGCTCGGCGAGGCGCTGCGCGCGATGCGCGGCAGCGGGCTCGGCCTGCTGCTGGAGATCAAGGAGCCCCGGCTCTATCCCGGGATCGAGGCCCGGGTGGCCGAGGAGATCGGGCGCGACCCCGCCTGGCGCGGCCGAATCGTCGTGCAGTCGTTCGACTGGGAGTCGATGCGCCGCTTCCACGGCCTCATGCCCGGGGTGCCGATCGGCCTGCTCGGCACGCCGCGGATCGCGGAGCTGCCCGGCCTGGCCCGGTTCGCCGACCAGATCAACCCGCCGTACGCCGACGTCACGGCGGATTACGTCCGGCGCGTCCACCGGCTCCGCATGAAGGTCCTCGCGTGGACCGTGGACGACCCCACCGCCGTACGCCGCCTGATCGGCGCGGGTGTGGACGGCTTCATCACCAACAGGCCGGGCGTCGTACGGGAACTCGCGGGATGACGGCGGCGCTCAGACGGGGTAGGTCACGGCGGTGAGCCGCTGGGAGACCTGCCACAGGCGCCGCCCCAGGTCGCGGTCGTGCGCACGGGCGGCCGCCCTGACCCGCTCGGGATATCCGCGGATCTCGAACAGGCCGCCCGGGCCGTAGTAGTCGCCGCCGGCGGCCTCGGGATCGGTCGCCGCGCGCAGAGTCGGCAGTG
This sequence comes from Microbispora sp. NBRC 16548, assembly GCF_030268985.1. Classification (NCBI taxonomy): domain Bacteria; kingdom Bacillati; phylum Actinomycetota; class Actinomycetes; order Streptosporangiales; family Streptosporangiaceae; genus Microbispora; species Microbispora sp. NBRC 16548. The sequence goes on along the minus strand of NZ_BSSF01000018.1, from coordinate 31,686 downwards.
CGCCCATGGCCGGAGTTCGCCCGAACAGCCGGGCGATCAGCAGGTTCGGCATCCGGAACCATGGCGAGGAGTATCGGAACACCTCCGTCGCGGCGCCGCCGGGGTGCGCGGCCAGCGCCGCGGTGGACGCTCCGGCCGTCTGCAGCCGCCGCTGCAGTTCGTAGGTGAACAGCAGGTTGGCGAGTTTCGACCGGGCGTAGGCGCCTGCGCCCGCGTCGGGGTCGTCGGTGTCGATCCGGCCGAACCGGTGGCCGATGCTGCTGACCGTCACCACGCGGGACCCGGGCGCGGTCAGCAGCAGGTCCAGCACCAGCCCGGTGAGGGCGAAGTGGCCCAGATGGTTGACGCCGAACTGGATCTCGAAGCCGTCCTCCGTGCGGCCGGAGAGCCCGGTCACGCCCGCGTTGTTGACGAGCAGGTCGATCCGGTCGTGACGGGCACGGATCTCTCCGGCTGCCGCCCGCACCGACGCGAGCGAGGCCAGGTCCAAACGGACCACGTCGAGGGTGGCCTGCGGCGCGACGCGGCGGATGCGGATGGCCGCCGCCTCAGGTTCGAGGCAAGAGGACGGCGGAGCACGAGGACATGGAGCGAGTGACCAAGCGGACGCAGCCGCGCGCGGACGCGGTGCGCAACCGGGCCGCCATCGTCCGCGCGGCGCGCGAGCTCATCACGACGCACGGGCCGGAGGCCGGGATGGACGAGATCGCGGCGGCGGCCGGGGTGGCCGTGGGCACGCTCTACCGGCACTTTCCCACCAAGAACGACCTGGTCGACGCCATCGTGACCGAGCTGGGCGCGACCATTGCCGAGACCCTCGACGCCGCCGTGGGCAGGGTCGGCGACGGCCGGAGTGCGGCTCTGGACGAGATCGCCGGGCTGCTGCACCGGGTGGTGGTGGACATGGGGCAGGAACGCCTGCTCCGTGAGGCGGTGGCGGGCCTGGCGGGCGAATCGCTGCGCGAGATCCAGGAACGCGCCACCCACTCGCTGGGAACCCTGGTCGCCGCCGCCCACCGGGACCGTACGCTGCGGCCCGACGTCACGGTCGACGACGTCGCCCTGCTCCTGACCACCTCACCGGGCGCCGGGACGCCGAAGTCCGCCCGGGTGCGGTGGGTGGAACTCGCCGTACGCGCTCTCGCACTGCCGGACGGCGGTCAGAAGGCGTAGCGGACCCGGCAGTACGGGATCTTCCCGGCGACCAGGTCGGTGAGCGCGGTGACGTAGCGGCCCTTGTGGCCGGTCTTGTAGCGGACGTTCCAGCCGCCCGTCTGTGAGCGTTTCGGCTGCTGGAGGTCGGGACGCCACAGCACCTCCTCGGCCTTGGGATGCCAGCCGAGGTTGACCTCGTGCAGCCGGTCGTTGTGCGTGAGGAAGATGACCTCGGCGGCGAGCTGGGCGCGGGCCGCCGGGCTCAGCGCGTCGTCGAGCTGCCCGAGCAGCTCCGCCCAGTCCTCCAGCCAGCCGTCGCGGACGACCACCGGGCTGAAGTTGACGTGCACCTCGTATCCCGCCTCGACGAAGTCGTCGATGGCCGCGATCCGGTCGGCGACCGGCGTGGTGCGGATGTCCAGCAGCTTGGCGTCGGCGGCCGGCATCAGGCTGAAGCGAACGCGCGTACGGCCTTGCGGGTCCCAGTCGAGCAGGTCGCGGTTGACGTACTTGGTGGCGAAGCTCGCTTTGGCGTTCGGCAGGTCGCGGAAGAGATCGACGAGGTCGCGCACGTTGTCGGAGACGGTCGCGTCCACCGAGCAGTCGGAGTTCTCACCGATGTCGTAGACCCAGGCGTGCGGGTCCACCTGGTTGGGTTCGGGCTTGACGCCCTGCCGCCCTGCGTGCCTCCCGAGATAGCCCATGATCTTGTCGATGTTGGCGAACACCGTGATCGGGTTGCTGTAGCCCTTGCGGCGCGGCACGTAGCAGTACGCGCAGGCCATCGCGCAGCCGTTGGCGGTCGAGGGCGCGATGAAGTCGCTCGACCGGCCGTTCGGCCGCGCGGTGAGCGACTTCTTGACGCCGAGGACCAGCGCCTCGGTCTTGATCCTGACCCACCGGGCCACGTTCGCCTCGTCCCCGTACAGTTCGGGGATGTGATCGTGGGCCTCGATCTCGATTCGCTCGGCCTCGGGGAACCGCTCCAGGATCTCCTTGCCGCGCGGCGGCTCGGCCGCGGCGGGCTCGACGTAGATGCGGCGGATGTCCAGCAGTCTCCGGCCTTCGTTCACCTGGGTGTAACAACTCGATGAAGGCATGACTTCCCAGGTCAGATGGCATGCAGGCGCTGGTCGGCCGGGCACGCGTACGCCGTCCTCGAGGCCAGCGTCCAGGTCCGGATGGCGGCTCCGCAGCGGCGGCAGCGCTCACGTTTGTAGACCCACCGCTCGTCCGGCGCGTCCGGGTCGCTGACCACCTGTCCGGCGTCCCGGCCCAGCGCGAGGTAGCGCACCGCGGTGTCCCAGAGCCGCCCGGCGGCCTCGGGGCCGATGTCGCGGGCGCCGGGGTCGAGGCCGGTGAGGAAGAGCAGTTCCGCCCGCCAGGCGTTGCCGACCCCCGACCACACGCTCTGGTCGAGCACGGCCGCGCCGACCGCGGTGCGGGCGGCGAGCAGGCGCCGCACGGCCTCCTCTCGAATGGTGTCCCGGTCGGTGCCACGGTCTGTGTCCCGGTCGGTGCCACGGTCTGTGTCACCGCGCAGCGGGTCGGGGCCGGTCGCGGCCCGCAGCGCCGCCAGCGCCCGCTCGTCCATCGGCTCGCAGCGGGCGGGCGCGATCAGGTCGAACGCCGCCTCGCCGGTCGCCAGCCGCAGCCGGGTGCCCTTGCGTGGTTCGGCCGCCGGGTCGTCGTACCGCAGGAAGAGGCCCTGCATGCCGAGGTGCACATGGATGGGCGGAGCGTCCTCCACCCAATAGAGCAGGTGCTTGCCGAGTGCCTCCACGCCCTCGACGACCCTGCCGTCGTAGGGCCGCGCGTCGAACCTGCCCTGCGGGCTCGTGGCCCTGACCGCGCGCCCGGCGAGCGCCTCGTGCTGCTCGTCCGCGTAGCGATGGACCAGATGCCCTTCCGGCATGCCCCTCGCCCTACCCGCGCCCTGCGGAGTTACCGTTCCGATCATGAGTTATGAGCCGACATCGGAGGAACTGCGGCACCTGCGCCGCTGTGTGGAGCTGGCGAAGGAAGCGCTGGAGGCGGACGACGAACCGTTCGGCTCGGTCCTGGTCTCCGGGGACGGGAAGGTGCTGGCCGAGGACCGCAACCGGGTGGCGGGCGGCGACCACACACGGCACCCCGAATTCGAGCTGGCGCGCTGGGCCGCGGGGAACATGACGCCGGAGGAGCGCGCGAAGGCCACGGTCTACACCTCCGGCGAGCACTGCCCGATGTGCGCGGCGGCGCACGGGTGGGTGGGGCTGGGGCGGATCGTCTACGTGGCGTCGTCGGCGCAGCTCGCGCAGTGGCTGGCCGAGTGGGACGTGCCGCCCCCGCCGGTGCGGACGCTCCCGGTCAACGAGATCGCGCCCGGGGTGCGGGTGGCCGGGCCGGTGCCCGCACTGGTGGACGAGGTCCGCGCGCTGCACCGCCGCCTGCATCGCCCGGGCACGTGAGCCGGGCCGTCTTCCCGGTGCCCGGGGCCGCGCCGGCGGACGGAAGCGCAGACGGTGAGGTGTCGCGGCGTGCTTGGATGAGGTCATGGATCTTGCCCGGGCACACGCGTTCGCCGAGACCTGGGTGGCCGAGTGGAACGCCCACGACCTCGACCGCATCATGCGGCACTACGCCGACGGCGTGGTGTTCCGTTCCCCGATCGCGGCGCGGCTCATCGAGGGCTCGGACGGCACGATCCGCGGCAAGGACGCGCTGCGGGCCTACTGGGCCGAGGGGCTGCGGCACAACCCCGATCTGCGGTTCGAGGTCGTCGGCGTCTACGCGGGCGTCGACTGTGTCGTCATCAACTTCCGGAAGCAGACGGGCGCGCTCGCCAACGAGGTGCTGGTCTTCGAGGACGACCTGATCGTCTCCGGGTGGGGCACGCAAGGCCCTGAATGAATCCCGTTTCCTCGGTGACCGTGGCGGACATCAGCGGGGGCAGCCAGCCCGACTACTCGTCTCCCGGGAGTTTCCTGCCCGCCCTGCTCACGACCATCGCGTACGGCGTCGCCGCCGTGGCGCTCGTGCTCGGGTCGAGGAACCCGGGAAGGCGGGCCGGCGATGGAAGCACCAGTAGGATGCCACGGTCCAGATAGACGGAGATCCACCCTGGAAGGGCTGCACGTGGCGCAGAAGGTGATACTGGTTGACGACCTCGACCACTCCGAGGGCGACGATGTGGCGAGACGGGAGTTCCCGCTGCTGAACCGGACCTTCGCCATCGACCTGTCCGACGCGAACCAGCAGCGGCTGAGCGAGGCTCTCGCGTTCATCGAGGAAGTGCTGGAGAACGCCCGTGAGGTGAAGCAGGCGACGCGGTCCAAGAAGGCCGCGGACACCTCCCCGCGGCTGCGCGGCTACACCCTGACGGACGTGCGCGAATGGGCCCGCGAGCAGGGGCTGGACGTGCCCGCGCGTGGGAAGATGGCCGACGAGGTCATCGAGCAGTTCGTCGCGGCGCACCCCGACGCCGCCCCCGAGGACTCCACTGAAGAATCCCCGGCGGAAGCCGCGGAGACGGCAGCCCCGCGCGCGGAGGCGGCCGTCGGCGTCTGAGCGGACACCCTGAGCGGACACCCCGAGCGGATGTCCCGGAGCGGATGTCCCGGAGTTGACGTCCCGGAGCGGACGCTCTGGAGCCGACGTTTCAGCGCGACGTTTCAGCTCGGGTTTCGCCCGGCCCGGCCGGTCGCCGTGACAGGCGGCCGGGCCGGGCGTCCGCTCGACATGCCGCAGTCCTGACGTGCGCCGCAGTCGAGGAGGCGGCGCGCAGGAACCTTCGTACTGCCGGTTTCGACCACGGTCTACGGGCAATCCCAGCCTTGGGACGCTCTTGGACCTGAGTCTCGGCTTGTCCAAGTTTTCCGCAAGCGGGCTTTCCTAGCGTCTCCGCCGACGCCCGATCAGGGCGGTCTTCTATCGGCGCAGTGCGAAGGAAACACTCATGCGGCTCGGATACACGGTCCCTCAGTACGGCGCGTTCGCCGACCCGGAGTTCATCCGGCAGGCGAGCACGGATCTCGAAGCGATGGGCTACGACAGCCTGTGGGCGGGCGACCGCATCCTGCTCCCGCTGACGCCCAGCGATCCGTACCCCGGAGGGGACGGGACGGTCCCTCCGGCCTTCGGGACCTTCTTCGACCCGCTCACCGCACTGACGCTGGCCGCGGTCGGCACGCGCGAGATACGGCTGGGGACCAGCACGCTCAACGCGCTGTGGCAGCCGCCCGTCCTGCTCGCCCGTACGCTCACCTCGCTCGACCTGCTCAGTCACGGACGGCTGGACGTCGGCATCGGTCTCGGCTGGCTTCGCGACGAGTACACCGCGACCGGGGTGCCGTGGCGGGGGAGGGGAGACCGGCTGGAGGAGACGCTCGATGTGATGGAGGCCGTCTGGACCGGTGAGGTGGTCGAGCACAAGGGCGCGCTGTGGACGGTGCCGCCGTCGCACATCGACCTCAAGCCCTGCCAGCGGCCGCGCCCTCCGATCCTGCTCGCCGGTTACACGCCTCCGGCGCTGGAGCGAGTCGGCCGGCGGGCCGACGGCTGGCTGAGCGCGGCCATGCCGATGGCCTATCTGACCTCCCTGTGGGGCCTGGCGCTCGAGGCCGCGGCCCGCGCGGGCCGGGACCCGTCCGTGCTGCGCATGGTGGTGCGTGTCAATCCGGAGATCACCGACACCCCGGCGCCCGCCGACCAGGTGCCGCACGCGGGAACCGTACGGCAGGTCGCCGATTATCTGCTGACCCTCGCCGAGGCCGGGGCCCACGAGGCGTTCGTCGACCTTCAGACGGCGACCTCTTCGCGTGCGCAGTTCCTCGACGTCGCGCATGAGCTCGTCACCATGCTGCACGCGGGCTGAGAGCACGATCCGCACAACGCTGAGCGGCGGCACGGTGGCCGTTTGTAAGAAAGGGGTTACATTTCCTGACAGCGCCGCGCACAATAGGGGTCGATCTTTCGTGATCCGGCGTCGGCCGGATCATCCAGCCCGTCGAACAGGCTCTTCCTCATGTCCGCCCCCGTGCCCCCACCAGGAGAAAGTCCGGATCGATCTTCAGAAGAAAGTCCGGATATACACGGAAAAAGCCGAAACAAACAGGAGCAGCACTCCAACAGCCGATCCGGATTGGTCACCACGGCGCTGACCGCGGCGGTCACTTCTGTGGCGACGCTGGTGGCGACAGCGGTGGCGACGCCCTTCTCCAACAGGCTGCAGAGTCTCATCGAGCAGGCGCCGGTCACTCCGCTCATCACCGTTCCCGCGTCCGTCGGGGCGCTCGTGAGCGTCTGCTGCTACCCGTTGTGGCGGGGCAAGGTCAGGACGTCCGGCCGATGGGCGGCGGCCGTCGCCGGAGTGGTCCTGTGGCCTTTCCGCCGGATCCAGTGGCCCCAGGGACTTCGCAGCTGGGCGGGCCGGATGCTGGTGCCCCTCGCGGTCGGCTACATCGCCGCGTGCCTGGGGGCGTTCACCGGCCTGGTGGGGTTGGTGGTCGTCAGGGTGGTCGCGCCGCCCGGCGCGTGCGAGCCCCCGCGAGAGTTGCGTGTCATCACCGCTCTCGAGAACGTGACGGCGCTGCGTGAAAGGGCCGAGGCTTATACGAAGGAGCAGCGGACAGACGGGTGCGCACCGGTTCGGATAGCGGTTGGCGTCGCGCCGACGATCGAGGAAATGCGCTACGGCTTCCGTAATGAGTGGCTCCGGGACGACGCGCTGCAAAATGACGAGCCCTATCGCCGGATGCTCGGCCTGACCCCCGACGCATGGATTCCCACCGGTTCCGCGGAGTTCGACCTCGTCGTTCAGGACGTGTCGGAGAAGGGAGGTGAGAAGACGAAAAACGGGGGCGTGCCGGAGAAAACGGGCAGCCTGAATTCCCTCCTGCACAAGAGGAACGAGCAGGTGGGGACGGACCACATGTCGATCGCGGTGTTCGGCGCCGCGAAGAACGATCTCCTCACCAGCGAGCTGGAGAGCGCGGGTTATCCGCTTGCCGAGATCGTGCAGCGGGCCCGGAGCAAGGGCATGTCGCTCGTCTACCCACAGCCCGCGTTCTCCACGTCCGGCGCGATCGTGGCCACGACCCTGAGCCGGGCCGGACCGCAGTCCGGCGGCACCGCACTACGAGCGACCTTCGACAACAGCGCCAACGCCTTGCTGTGCCATCTGAGAGGCGCAGACCAGGAGGGGACGGACGAGGACTGGGCGAAGCTGGTGGCGTTGGTTCCGTCGCACAGCGCCGACGATTACAACCGCGGCCGCGACATGGGCATTGAGAAGTGCGCGCACGATTCGCTCGCGGGAAGAGCGGCACTGACCGCGGCCTTCTCCGTGGACCTGCCCACGCTCGACTATCCGTTCGTGGAGATCAACTGGTCGGAGGATCCGGCCCGCCGGGAGGCGCTGGACGCCTTCGCCACGTGGCTCGCGCACAACAAACTGTTCGAGCCCGCCGGAGAGGGGCCGCAGCCGTCGTCGCCGGCCCGGATATCCGCGGACGCCGCCAGGCCGGGTCACCGTGTGGATCTCCAGATCATGGTCGACGGATCGGGATCCATGGCACGGTCTCCCACCGCGTCCGCCTCCGACCTGCACGACGCCCTGGCCGAAGTCAGGCAGATCCTCACCGACACCGACCAGGTCTCGGCGGGCAAGTTCTTCGCCGACGACAGCGGGACCGCGAAGGCGCCCATGGCGCGGGAGGGCGATGCGGGCGGCGGAGAAGGCCCGAGGGGGTATGGCGAGATCCTCCAATGGATCGCGGACGACAAGCAGTCGGGTTTCGACGAGCCGATCTCCAGGGTGATCGGCGGATTGAGCCGCCCGGCGAACTCGCTCGCCGTCATCACCGACGGGGGCCCCTTCAACGACGAACCCGACCCCGGGAACGCCGGACGGTCCATCAGACGCGCACTGGAAAGAGCCGCGGACGTATCGAACCTCTACATCCTCACTTTCGGGGGGAAGTGCCCGGACGGCCTTGAGGCCCCTCGCGCCGTGCGGCCGTCCGCGTCGCCGTCCGACGGGCCGGCCGGCTCACCCGAGCCGGCCGCCAAACACGTCGTGTGCGACGACACGGCCGGTACGGATGTCGCGGGAGCGCTCGGACGGATGATCTTCCAGTTCAGGGAGTGGTCTTGATGGCGGCGGGGCCCCTCGGAGCGTTCTGGAACCGCTGGTACGAACGCTTCACGAGGTTCCACCTCAGGCTCGCCGCGGCCTGCTTCCTGGCGGGCGCGGTGTTCGTGATCGCGGTAAGCCAGCACTCCGGGTCGTCGTCCTCGCAGACCGCCTGCCCCGGCCGCCCGGACGACCTCGTCATAGGGACGGGGGCGGAAATCGGCGCCGGTGGCGTACGCCACGACGTGATCAAGGCGTGGAACGACGAGCAGCGCAAACTGAAGAAGAAACCGCTGAAGGCGACGCTGGTCGAGATCTCCGAGTCCTCCGACGAGCAGCGTTCCGAACTGGCCGCCGCGGCGCAGTCGAAGCGATGCGCCTATGACGTGCTCCTCCTGGACGTCGCCTACATCACCGAGTTCGCCAGGAACCACTATCTCGAGACGTTCGAACTGGACCCCAAGAAGCTGGGCGGCACCCCGGAGCGATACTTCCTGCAGAAGTCGCTGGGGACCGGTCAGGTCGACGGAGAGCGGTTCGCGGTGCCGTTCGCCGCCGACGCTCCGCTCCTGTACCGGCGAACCGACACACCGGCTCCGCCGCCGCAGGACACGAAGAAGTTCCTCGAACTGGCCAAGGAGCACGGCTATGCGGCGCAGCTCGACGACTACGAGGGCGGCACCGTCAACCTGCTCGAAGCGATCTTCTCGGCCCAGGACAAGGAGACCCCGCACGACCCCGTCGTCTTCGACGACAAGGGAAACGTCGTCCTCGACGAGGGGGACAACGGCAAGAAGGTGATGGACGCGCTCGGTGCCTGGCGCGAGGCCCTGTTCACGGACAAGGACGACAATCGCACGCTGCGGGACGAGAGCGTGCTACGGGAGGAGAGCAGCCTCCAGGCCTTCCGTACGGGCCGCGTGGGCTACATGCGCAACTGGCCGTTCGCCTTCAACCGGCTGGCCGCCGACCCGCTGATGCGCGACGACGACGGATCCCTGAGATTCCAGGTGCTCTCGTTCCCGGGGACCGGGGTGCTGGGAGGCGTCGACCTCGCCATCGCCAAGGACTCGCCGCACAAGGAGGAGGCCAGGGATCTCATCTACTACCTGGTCTCCCAGGACGTCCAGGAGAGACTGTTCGCCTGCGCCGGCTATCCGCCGGTGGTCGCGGCGCTGTACGAGCGGTACGCGAGATCGGGCACCGCGCGAACGTGCGAGGATCTCGCGCCAGACCCTGCGGACGGTGCGGCCCGCCCCGCCGAGCGGGACACCGAGATCACGGGCGAGCAACTCGCGCGGTTCGCCGGCGAGGTTCACCAGGCGGTGGACCACGCGAGGCCGCGTCCCATGTCCGCCTACTACGCCACGTTCAGCCAGGTGTTCCGGTCATGCCTGCTTCCCGTGGCGACGACCACGTCCGGCGTGGCTCCCGACTTCCGCTACTTCTCCGACGCGCTCAGGGACGCTCTGAACGGCAGGCTACGGTCGGACGACCCCTGTCACCCTCCCACGCAGGCCGAGCCGAAATCGGACATTAAGGGATAAAGGCGACATAAGTGCTCTACGAATGCTCTCAATGAGACAATAGGCATTAAACACCGTAGATCGCTGTTTGTCGCCCGTTCTGTCGGGAAACAATGACGTCGCGGGGCAATGACCACTTAACGGTCATTAGGCGACATTCCTCTTCATTTGGGAATGGCGCACACGTTAGGCAGTTGATCCTTTAGAGGGGGACGAAATGCCCAAGCTCAAGAAGGTCATCGCCGGACTCGCACTTTCCACCGCGCTCGGCGGTGGTGCCCTCGCCGCGGGCGCCACAGCCGCGAGCGCGTCAACCGCCCCAACTGGCTGGGGTTGTACCAACCCGTGTACCAACGAGTTCGACACCGGGTTCAACAACACCTTCGAAAACACCTGCTTCCAGAACGCACCCTTCCAGACCGACTGCTTCCAGAACGAATGCTCCCGCTCGGACCTCGACGACATCCTCTGGGACGTCTGCGTCGCGGGGCACTGCTCCAACGCATTCCCCGGATTTTTTGGCGGCTCTTTCAGTTAGAAGGCCGGTCTGACGCCTGCGGAAATCGGAAGCGTTCGTTCCGCAGAGCAGGGACAAGGGCTCCGGCGACTGAACCGCCGGAGCCCAGGCTTTTCACTCATAAAAGGTGCCGATCGCGGTCGACCGGGATCTGTTCGTCCGCCCCTCCACGACTACGCGTACGGCGAAGTGCCGTGGAGGGGCACGAAGGCCTCCCCGGCCCGGTGGACCGTGAGGATCACCAGCGGTTGCGGGCCTCCTCGGCCCAGCCGGTGAGGCCGTCGAGGTCCACCCAGGCGCCGTCGTCGGCCCTGGCCCGTCCGGAGAAGTGGCCGAAGCACTGGTGCGTCTCGTTGCCCACCAGGCCGAGCTCGGTGCGGGCCGCCTTCTCGTGGAACGGGTGGAACTCCACCTCCACCCGCGGGCCGGTGATCCGCCACGGGCGCAGCCAGTCGGCGCGGTCGTACGACCACTCCAGCTCGTCGCCGATCTTGTGCAGGCGGCCGCCGACGAACAGGCCGTTCTCCGTCGAACCGGTGCCGTCGGTCCACTTGCCGCCGAGCTGGATCGCCCGGCCGGGCCCACTGCCCGCCGCCCAGTTCCACGTGATCGAATACGGCCACTTCCCGCGGCCGTGGTCGAGCACGGCGAACGATTCCGCTTCATCAATGGTGAACTCGGCCGACTCCAGCCGCAGCCGCCCGCGCACCGGACGGCCGACGTCCTTCACCGTGTACTGGAACCGGTTTGGCCCCCACGGCACCACCACGCCGAGCGACTCGTGGCCCTCCGGCAGCGGCACCTCCACATCGAGCTCGACGCCGGGCGCCACGGCCCGGATCGCGCTGCCGGAAGCACTCTGCTCGATGTCGATCGTCACACCGCCGCCCCGTACGGACGCCGTCCCGGCGCCGCTGCGGTCGGGGAAGACGGCGCCGCGGGCCAGCGGCACCACGACGTCCCTGGCGGTCTCCACGCGGGTGTCCCGGTCGAGCACGTACACCCCGTTCACCGCCGCGTAGTCCAGCGACGACGCGACCAGGCCGATGATGTGGCGGGGGGTGACGATCCCCCAGTATTCCCAGCGCTTGCGCCGGCCCCAGCCGCGTAGGTTGCCCCGGTGCAGAGGACGGCGGGTCCAGCCCACCGCGCCGGGGTTGAGCCACCCGTCCGGCAGGCACAGGTCGACCGGCTCGGTGATCTCCCGCTCGTGCGTGGTCATGCGAACCTGAGCCTTTCCGTGATCGAGCGTACGAGGTCCTCGGGGAGCTTGAGCACCGCCCTGTCGTAGGTGAGCAGGCCGTTGATCTCGTCCTCGACGTCGGACACCTGGGTGTAGACGGTCGCGCTCAGGCCGCGCGCGACGGCCGGGACGATCTGCTCCTCGTGCAGCCGGGCGAACGCCTCGCCGAGCGCGTCCGCCGAACGGTATCGCCGGTAGCCGAACTCCTTGTCACCCCAGACGTGGCCCTCGACCCGCAGGCTGTACCCGCCGTATTCGGACAACACGAGCACCCGGCCGTCGGGCCGCGGCGGGCGGAACCGGCGGAAGTAGACGTGCAGGCTGCGCAGGTCGCCCGCGCGCTGGTCGTGCCAGCCGCTGGCGTGGTCGACCGTACGCGTCGGGTCGATCCGGGCGAGCTCCGCGGCGATCCGCGCTGCGTCGAACTGGCCCCAGCCCTCGTTGAACGGCACCCAGACCGCCAGGCTCACCACGTTGCGCAGATGCTCGACCGTGGCGCGCGTCTCGGCCTCGAACGCCGTACGGCCGGCCGCGCCGGCCCGGCCGAACCGGCGGTGGCGGCGGTCGTCCAGCCGGACGACGGGCAGGAACGCCGGCGTGGTGACGACCCACGGACGGTACGGCTCGCCGCCGTTGACCATGTCCTGCCAGACGAGGATGCCGAGCCGGTCGCAGTGGTGATACCAGCGCAGCGGCTCGATCTTGATGTGCTTGCGCAGCATCGTGAAGCCGAGCCTTTTCATGGTGGCGATGTCGCGGATCATCGCCTCGTCCGACGGCGGCGTGTAGAGGCCGTCCGGCCAGTAGCCCTGGTCGAGCACCCCGGCGTGGAAGTAGGGCCGGCCGTTCAGCAGCAACCGGGGGATGCCGTCGGCGTCGGGCCCGACAGAGAAGGAGCGCATGCCGAAGTAGCTCCGCACGCGGTCCGCGCCGAGCGACACGGTGACGTCGTACAGATGAGGATCTTCCGGGCTCCAGGCGCGCACCTCGGGCAGGGGGACGCGCACGGGCCGCCCGGCCGGCACCGTGACCCGCGCGACCGTCTCGTCTCCGGCCGAGATCTCGACGTCCGCCTCCCCAGCCTCCCCGGCCTCCCCGCCGGACACGTGGACGGTCACCTCCACGCACGAGTCGTCGAGCAGCGGGGTCAGCGTGAGCCGTTCGACGTGGACCTCGGGCACGCACTCGGCCCAGACCGTCTGCCAGATGCCCGACTGCGCGGTGTACCAGATGCCGCCCCGCCGCAGCCGCTGCTTGCCCCGCGAGCCGTTCCCGGTGTCGTCCCGGACGGCCACGACGAGGACGTTGCCGCGGTCGTGGAGCGCGCCGGTGACGTCGAACGAGAACGGCAGATAGCCGCCCTCGTGCCCGCCGACCTCGTCGTCGTTGACCCACACCCGGCAGGTCTGGTCGACCGCGCCGAAGTGCAGGATCACCCGGCCGCCGGCGAAGTCGTCCGGCAGGTCGAACCGGCACCGATACCAGAGGGTCTCCCCGGGAAGCAGCTGCCGGTTCACCCCGGACAGCGGCGCCTCAGGCGAGTACGGCACGAGGATCTCGCCGTCGTACGTCTCGGGGGCGTAGTCCCTGATCGCGTACTCCCACCGGCCGTTGAGGTTGAGGTAGCTGTCGCGGACGAGCTGGGGCCGGGGGTACTCCGGGAGCGGGTTATCCGGCACGGGTGAGCCTCTTCAGTTCGCTGGTGGCGTCGAACGGCCACGGCCGGGGCAGCCCGTGGCTCATCAGCAGCGCGCCGTGGTGCGTCTCCCCGGTGTCCTCGTCGCGGTAGCGGCCGTCCGGATCCAGGCCCTTCAGCCGTACGGGGGCCGTCACGCGGACCAGCGTGGTCGGCCGCCAGGAGAGCACCACGACGTGCGGATCGAGGGTGTACTGCACGGCCCAGTCGCCGAGGCGGTCCATCCGGCCCTCGTGGACGACCGGGCGAATCCGCTTGTACTGCTCGACGAAGTGCTTCGCCTGCTCCAGGTCGGCCGGGTCCCAACGGCGCAGGTCGCCGCCGATGCCGAGCGCCCCGGACATGGCGACGTGGAAGCGGAAGGCGAGCGGCGTCACCCTGCCGGTGAGCGCGTTGGGGCTGTCGGTCACCCAGGCGCCCATCGTGCAGGCCGGGTAGACCTGGCCGTAGCCGTGCTGGATCGCGATCCGCTGGGCGGCGTCGGTGTTGTCCGAGGTCCAGATCTGCTCGGTGCGGGCGAGCATCCCGAGGTCGGCGCGGCCCCCGCCGCTCGCGCAGCCCTCGATCGTCAGGTGTGGGTGGGCGGCCCGCAGCCGGTCGATCACGGCGTACACGTTCCTGATGTACGCCACCCACACCTCGTCGCCGGCCTCGGTGATCGGCCGGTTCATGTCCCACTTCAGGAACGCGATGTCGTTGTGGGTCACCAGCTCGTCCAGCCGGGCGTACGCCCATCCGGCGACGTCGTCCCGGGAGAAGTCGAGCAGGAGCTGGTCGCGCATCTCGGTCGCGCGCCGGTTCGGCTGGCGCAGCACCCACTCCGGGCGCGTGCGGTAGAGCTCGCTGTCGGGATTGACCGACTCCGGCTCCACCCACAGGCCGAACCTCATGCCGAGCCGCTTCACGTGGTCGATCAGCGGGGTGAGGCCGTCGGGGAACCGGTCGGGGTTCGGCCACCAGTCGCCCAGACCGGCCGTCTCGCCCGTACGGCCCGCGAACACGCCCGTACGCCCGCCGAACCAGCCGTCGTCCATCACGAACAGCTCCACGCCGATGCCCGCGGCGAGCTCGGCCAGCTCCATCTGCTGGGGCTGGGAGACGTCGAACCCGGTCGCCTCCCACGAGTTGTAGACCACCGGCCTGACCCGGCCGGGCGCGGGCAGCACATGGCGGCGGATGTGGTCGTGCCACCGGTGACCGGCTCCGCCGAACCCCTCCGAGGAATAGACCCCGGTGAACACGGGCGTCTCCAGGGATTCGCCGGGTCCGAGCCGCCAGGTCACCCCCTCGTGCCCGAACCCGCCGCTCCAGCCCGCGCGGCCGTCGTGGTCGCGTTCGACGGTGATGCGCCAGCTTCCGCTCCAGGCCAGCGCCGCGCTCCACACCTCGCCGCGGTCCTCGGTCGCGTCGCCCGCGTCGAGCATCACCCACGGGTTGGCGTGGTGGCCGCTGTGCCCGCGCCTGCTGGTCAGCACGGTCTCGGCCACGGGCAGTGCCGTACGCCGGACCTGGAACTCCGCGCCCCACTCACCGGTGACGTGGGTCAGCCGGTAGTCCTCACGCCGCGGCACCGCCCAGGCCGCCGAGTCGCAGCGCAGGACCGTGATGGGCCCGTCACCGGTGTTGCGCAGGGTCGTCCAGCGGCCGACGGCGTCGCTGTCCGGCCTGACCAGGTAGTGCAGGTCGATCTCCAGCGGGTAGTGCCGGTCGGCCATCCTGATCGTCAGGTGGCCGCCGTCGACGTCGTCGCCTTCGATGTCGTGACCGACGTGACGCCACTCGACCCCGCGTACGGCGTCGCCATACCTGACCTGCAGGCCCGCCACGCCGAACCGGTCGCCGCCCTCGACGGGCAGTTCCTCGGGTCCGGCGGGCAGCGCGCGGGCCTGGTCGAGCGTGAGCGGCGGCCCCCAGTGCGCGCAGCGCGGCCCGCCGTCCGGCCCGAGCCGCACGGCGTACGCGCTGGACGGGGTGGTGAGCAGCCACAACCCCGGTTCGGTTTCGATGGTCACGACAGCCACACTCCGGTGTCGGGCGGCAGCAGGTCGCCGTCGAGCGGCCCGCTGGCGAGCAGCACGTCGTGGTGCCAGGCGAGCGGCACCGGCTCGGCGCCGAAGTTCACCATAAGCGTGAAGCCGGGGTCGCGGGCGAAGGCCAGCACGCCGGGGGGCGTGTCCAGCCAGGTCAGGTCGCCGTCGCCGAGCGCGGGGTGGTCACGCCGGATGGCGAGCGCGGCGCGGTAGAGGTTCAGCGTCGAGCCGGGGTCGCCGCGCTGCGCGGCCACGGTCAGCGCCGCCCAGTCCTCCGGCTGCGGCAGCCAGGTGTCGCCGGCTCCGAACGCGTACGGCGGAGTCGTGCCCGACCAGGGGAGGGGCGCCCGGCAGCCGTCCCTGCCGATGAACGTGCGCAGCGTGCGCTCGAACATGGGATCCTGCCGGGCCTCGTCCGCAATGGCGAGATGTTCCGGCAGGCCCAGTTCGTCCCCTTGGTAGATGTAGGCCCCGCCGGGCAGGGCGAGCAGCAGCAGCGCCGCCGCGCGTGCGCGCCTGGTGCCCAGCTCGACGTCGACGTCCATCCGGCCGAGCAGCACCTCCGGGGTCGGCGCGCGGACCAGGTCCTGGTCGACGCCGAACCTGGTCACCATGCGCGGCACGTCGTGGTTGCCCAGCACCCACGGGATCGACCCGCCCGTCTCGCGCGCGAGCCGGTGCGACGCGTCGATGACCGTACGGAACTCCTCGGCGGACCACGGCGTGGGCATCAGCCCGAAGCCGAACAACTGGGCCAGCCCGTCTCCCGTCATATAGGGCCTGGCCTGGTCGGGATGGCCGAACCACATCTCCGCCACTGTGCAGGCGGGCGTGGTGCAGGCGGGCGCGGTGCAGGCGGGCGCGGTGCAGGCGGGCGCGGTGCCACGGTCGCCGGGGTGGGAGTCGAGGATCTTCCGCCAGGACCGGTAGAGGTCCAGCAGCTCCGGCTGGTGTTCGTAGGGCATGGATGTGTGACCCGGGGTGAGCGGGCCGCCCTGGCTCCCCGGGACGACGTCGGGCAGGCCGTCCTGTTTGAACAGCATGTTGGCCACGTCGATCCGGAAGCCGGCCACGCCCCGGTCCAGCCAGAACCGCAGCACCCGCTCGAACATGGCGACCACATCCGGGTGCCGCCAGTTCCAGTCGGGCTGCCCGGAGTCGAACAAGTGCAGGTACCACTGCCCGTCGGGCACCCGGGTCCAGGCCGGGCCGCCGAACACGGACTGCCAGTTGTTCGGCTCGTCGCGGAAGACGAACCGCTCGCGCTCGGGACTGCCGGGACCGGCGGCCAGCGCGGTACGGAACCACGGATGCTCGGCCGAGCAGTGGTTGGGGACGATGTCGACGATCACCTTGATGTTCTTCGCCGCGGCCGCGGCCACGAGCGCGTCGAAGTCCGCGAGCGTGCCGTACCGGGGATCGACGTCGCAGTAGTCGGCCACGTCGTAGCCGCCGTCGGCCAGCGGCGAGGGGTAGAACGGGCTCAGCCAGATCGCGTCCACACCCAGGTCGGCCAGGTGGCCGAGGCGGGACAGCACGCCGGGCAGGTCCCCTTCGCCGTCGCCGTTCGCGTCGGCGAAGCTGCGCGGATACACCTGGTAGACCACCGCGTCGCGCCACCAGGCACCCTGGTCGTACGGCTGGGCGGAGCTCTCGGTTTCAGCGGACACCGCGGATCCTCCAGATCAGACAGGCCCCGAGCGTGGCGAAGCCCGCCGCCACGCCGTACATGAGCGGGTAACCGCCGGCCGAGGTCACCAGGGGTGCGGCGATCACCGGGCCGAGCGTGTTGGACGCGGAGTTGGCCAGGCTCACGATGCCGAGGTCCTTGGCCCGGTCGACGTCGGCGGGCAGCAACTGGGTGACCATCGCCTGGTCGACGGCGGCGAACATGCCGTAGCCCGCGCCGAGCAGGACGGACGCCGCGATCGCGGCGGTCCAGCTCGTCAAGATCGTCAGCACCAGTCCCGACGCGGCCATCGTGAGGCCGCCGACGAAGACCGCGGGCCTGCGGCTGCCGTACCGGTCGGACAGCCAGCCCGCGAGCAGGGTCGGCGCGACGCTGCTCAGCGTGAACACCGCCACGAGGACCACGACACCCTGCTCGACGGTCGAACCGGGGAAGAGCCGCTCGTAGTGGACGGCGTCCCGCAGGTAGTACTGCAGATAGCCGATCGCCATCGCGAGCGTGAGGGTGATCAGAAGCCGGCTCAACCAGGACCAGGCGAAGTCGGGGTGCCTTCGCGGGCTCACCCACAGGCCGCGCAGGAAGGACCGCACGTCGAACGGAGGCGCCCCCGCCGTGGCCGCGGCGGTGACGGCGGGCACGCTGGTTCCAGACGCGGTTCCGGCCGTGGTTCCAGACGTGGTTCCAGACGTGGTTCCGACGGTGACCGCGGCGGTGGCGGCGGAAGGCATGTCCGCGGGTTCACGGGTGAACAGGCCGAACGGCAGCACGAGCAGCAGGATCAGGGCCGCCATCGAGAGAAACCCGGCCTTCGCGCCGGTCAGCAGGACGGTCGCCACGACCCCGCCCAGCAGCGGCCCGGTCAGCTGGCCCACACCCGCCAGCGCGGACACCTTGCCCCGCTGGCGGACGGGCACCTGGTCGGGCACGGTGGCGATGGCCGCGGCCAGGGCGGCGGTGAACGCCAGCTGGGCCACCGCCCAGCCGGCGACCAGCCCGGCCAGCGACTCCTGCCAGGCGAGGAACGCCAGGGACGCGGCGCAGACCAGCGCTCCCCCCACGATCCAGGGGCGACGCCGGCCGAACCGGGAACGGGTCCGGTCGGACATGGCGCCGAACAGCGGGTTGGCGATGATCGTGCAGACCGCGCCGACGGCGAACACGGTCGCCAGCGACGCCTCCTTGTGCACGGGGTCGATGTGCGCCACATGGGAGGGCAGCAGGATCTGGTTGCCGACGGTCATCGCCATGATGACGCCCATCTGGGCGAGCGCCAGCAGGGTCATCCAGCCGGTGGTCACCCGTTCGACGGGCGTGACGCGCACCTCGTCCATGTGAGTCCTTGGGGTTCAAAACATGAGAGGGTGCCACGTTAGAACATGACAGGGCGTTATGTTAAGACTGATCGGTGGACAACCCCGGCGTCCGGCGGCGGCCGGTCCAGAAGCGCAGCATCGACAGGGTCGAGCGCATCCTCGACGCCTGTGCCCGCCTCCTCGACGAGGTGGGCCTCGACGCGCTGACCATCGTCGACGTCGCCAGGCGGGCCGAAGTGCCGAGCGGCACCATCTACCAGTTCTTCGACGGCAAGCCCGGCATGCTGCGCGAGCTGGCACTGCGCAACCTGGAGCTGCTGCTGGTGCGGCTGCGCCGCAGGGTGGCCGCGGAGGGCGCGCTCACCTGGCCGCGCGCGGCGGAGCTCGTCCTGACCGAGACGGTCGAGATGCGCAGGACCGTCCCCGGTTACACGGTGGTCGATTTCGCCGACACCCGGCCCGGCGGGCCGACGTTCCTGCCCCCCGGGGAGGCGAAGGAGGGCGGAGACGTGCTGGCCGAGCGGCTCTACCACTTCGCCCTGAACGAGGCCGGGCTGCCGCCGCTGCCCGATCCCTACCGCGTGATGCGGCTGGCCATCCAGGCCACGGCGGCCGCACTCCAGCTCGCCTTCACGGCCTCGCGGCAGGGTGACCCCGCGATGATCGAGCAGGGGCGCAGGCTCCTGAGGGCCTACTTCGCCGACCTGTCCTCGCTCGGCTGACGACCCTCGCACGCCGATCGGCAGACCGGGCTGTTCGCGCCCGGATCACCGTACGGCGCCGAGCACCGCCCAGCGGCCGGACCGCAGCCTGGCCAGCACGGTGATCATTCGAATCAACAGGAAGGCCGACAACCCCGACCAGATCCCCACCAGCCCCCAGTCGAATCGCAGCGAGGCCCACACCACCGGCAGGAACCCCAGCACCGCCCCACTCGCCGTCGCCGTACGCAGGTATGCGGCGTCCCCGGCGCCGAGCAGCACTCCGTCCAACGTGAACACGACACCGCCGATCGGCTGCAGCGCGACGAAGAACCACCAGGCGCGGGGCATCTCGGCCAGCACCGTCGCGTCGGCGGTGAACACGTGGGGGAGGGAACCGGCCAGCGCCGCGAACACCACGCCGAGCAGGGTCCCGAAGACCAGCCCGCAGCCGGTCACCTGCCAGGCCAGGCGGCGTGCCCGTTCCGCGTCGTTCGCACCGAGCGCGGCCCCGACCAGCGCCTGGGCGGCGATGGCCAGCGCGTCGAGGACGAAGGCCAGGAACATCCACAGCTGGAACACCACCTGGTGGGCACCGGCCGCCGCGGCGGAGGTGTGGGCGGCGACCGCGGTCGCCGACACCCAGCACGCCTGGAAGGCCAGGCCGAGCAGCACCAGGTCGCGCGCCAGGCCGAGTTGGGCGCGCATCGCGGCCGGAACCGGGGCGAGCGGCACGCTCTCGGCCCGCAGCGCCCGCACGAACAGGCTCGCGGAGATCAACTGCCCGGCCACGTTGGCGACCGCCGAGCCGTCGATCCCCCAGCCGAGCCCGTACACCAGCGCCGGGCACAGCGCGGCGGAGATCACGTTGCCCGCGAGCACGTAGCGCAGCGGGCGCCGCATGTCCTGCACGCCCCGCATCCAGCCGTTCCCGGCCATGGTGACCAGGATCAGCGGAGCGCCGAGCAGGGCGATCCTGAGCCAGCTCACCGCGGCGTCGGCGACCCGGCCGTCACCGGTGAGCAGGCCGGCGACCGGCGCGGCGAGCAGCTGTCCCGCCACGGTGATCACCAGCCCTGCGACCGCGGCGAGCCAGGTCGCCTGCACCCCCTCGGCCACGGCGTCGGCCCGGCGGCCGGCGCCGTGCAGCCGGGCCGTACGGGCGGTCGTGCCGAAGGACAAAAACGTCATCTGCGAGGAGATCTGCGCCAACACGATCCCGCCGACCGACAGCCCCGCGAGCGGCACCGCGCCGAGATGGCCGACCACGGCCGTGTTGACGAGCAGGTAGAGCGGCTCGGCGGCCAGGACCCCGAGCGCGGGCACGGCGAGCGCGAGTATCTGACGCAGCGGGGCCCGGCCCAAGTGCTCATCCATGCGTTCCTCCAGGCGGGCCGACCGGCCGGACGCCGCGGCGAGCCGGATCGGCTCGCCGCGCCATCGGGCCACAGGAACGCAATCATCTTGCTATTGCAAATAACTCGCAACAAGCTGACAGGCCGGCCCTCGCCGGGGAGGCGAGGGCCGGCCTCAGGGTCGATCAGGACGTGGGAGTCGGGGTCGGCGTGTCCGTGAGCGTGGGCTCGGGGGTGGGTGGCGCGGACTCGGTGGGAGTCGCGGTTTCCGTGGGGGGCGTGGGCGGGTCCGGTGTCGCGGCCGGCGGTTCCGTGGGGATGGCCGTCGGCGTCGGACAGGGCTCAGGGGTGCGCCAGGCGGGCTTCCCCGAGTGCCACTTCAGCGAGTACGGAGAGTTCTTGCTGAGGTACCACAGCCGCCTGCTCGGCCGCGATAGGTCGAAGACGTAGGCGGCCGCCGCCGTCTCCCCCTGAGGGGCGGCGGGCGTCGTCTCCTCGGTCTGCGGGGGAGTGGAGCCCGTCTGGCCAGGGGGAGCGGAGCTCGTCTCGCCAGGGGGAGCTGCGGGAGTCGTCGCGGTCTCACTCGGAAGAGGAGCGGGGGTGCTTTCCGCGGGTGCCGGCGTGCCCTCGGAGGGGGCCGGCGTGCTTTCCGAAAGCGTCGGCGTGGCCTCCGGAGCTGTGGGTGTGGTTTCGGGAGCCGTCGGCGGGGCGGACGGAACCGGAGTCGGGCTCGGCGGGGTGGGGGCCGGCGTGCCGGGCTGGACGGCCGCGATCACCGAGATCCAGGCGTCCTGCCGGATGTCGCCGCCCCGGCGGGCGGTGAGCACTCGCGTGGAGTCGCCGATCGCGTACGACCGCTCGAAGCCGTCCTGGCTGCGTACAGTGATCGAGTCATCGGCCACGGCGACGACCTGCCCGGTCTGGGTGAACACCGTGACGGTGCCGCATCCGTCCTTGGCCGGCACGACCACCTCGCCGTGCAGCGCGCCGAGGAACGGGCCCACCAGGGGCACCTCGGTGGTGGGAGTCGCCGTGGGGGAGTCGGTGGCGGTCTCGGCCGGGGTGGCCGTCGGCGTGATCGTCACGGTGGCCGTCACGACAGGATCCGACGTCTCGGCCGGCGGGGTGACGGGGGTGGCGGCGGAGGCCGCTGTCGCTCCGGCGCCGACGGACGCCGTCAGCACGAACGCGGTCGCGAGGATCATGGGTTGGGAGATGCGCCGGCGCGGCCCGCCCGGTCCGGACAACCGTCCTTTCTCCAGGCGGTGGGGGTTGGTCGGCTTCACCGTTCCTCCGTATCGTTCGATTCGATGGTCTCCGCCGAACGGGGCGGCGGTCGTATCGGAGCGCTTTGCCCCGATACCCGACTGAAGTGACCGGCAAATTTGTTGCCAAACCGTGTCACTTCCGATGGATTGTGGAGACCTTCCCCATATGCGCCGCATCCATGCGGGTGAATCCGCGGCCGTGAGGCGGCTCGGCTGCTTTCGGCAGGTCGCAGGGGATGAACCGATTTGAGATTCGGACGTCATCTGAGACGGCCACGCGACCGATGGCACGACGGCCCCCGAGGACGACGCGTTCTCTCACGACTGGAGCGGTTCTACCGGAACGGAAGGTGGGCGCCGAACCACGGCGCACCGGCGTGCCGAGGCCGGGACGGACAGGCCCGCCCCCGGCACATTCGCTTCACGGTTGTTGGTGAAGGCGCTTCTTCAGGGCCGTGGCGGGTGTGGTTTCCCGCACCCCCGAACGGCCATCCGCCTCATGGTGGCTCCACCCTGATCATTCCTAGTCTCAGGCGCATGACGGATTGGCTGATTCACCTGAGGAGCTGCTCGGCGCGCCGGGAGCCGGGATCGCGATCGCGCTGGAGAACCTCTTCCCGTCCCTCCCCAGCGAGGTGATCCTGCCGCTGGCCGGTTTCACCGCCTCCCGCGGAGAGATGGACCTGGTCGCCGTGCTGCTGTGGACCACCGCCGGTTCGGTGATCGGGGCGCTGGCGCTGTACTGGGTGGGCGCGCTGCTCGGCCGTGGAGAAGTACGTCAACGTGGGCACCAATGCGGTCATCGCGGCGGTGCTGCTGGCCGTTCTGGCCTTCGTGGGCGTACGGCTGCGTGAGCGGCGCAAGGGGTGGCATGCGGTGCGCGCTTAGAGGGACGCGGCCCGTCGGCCTGGCTCTCGGGGCCACCCTGGTCACCATCGAGGTACGTCAGGAAGGCAGCATGGGCATCGTGCGAGTGGAGGACGACGGCATGGGCGGAGCCGGTGCCACCGGCGGCGGGCCGACTGTGATCGAGGCGGAGCCGCCGTGCGTGTGATGCTGGCCGAGGACTCGGCCCTGTTGCGCGAGGGCCTGGTGCGGTTGCTCAAGGAGGAAGGCCACGACGTCCTGGCAGCCGTGGGCGACGCCGACGCGCTCCTGCAGGCGGTGGACGGCGACAGCCCCGACGCGGTGGTGGTCGACGTGCGGATGCCTCCCACCCACACCGACGAGGGCCTGCGCGCCGCGCTGGAGATCCGGCGGCGCCGGCCGGAGGTCAAGGTGCTGGTGCTGTCGCAGTACGTCGAGAAGAAGTACGCCACCGAGCTGATGAGCGGCAGCATCGACGGGGTCGGCTATCTGCTCAAGGACCGCGTGGCCCAGGTCGGCGACTTCCTGGACGCGCTGGAGCGGGTGGGCGCGGGCGGGACGGCGTTCGACCCGGAGGTGGTGCGTCAGTTGCTCGCGCGCACCAGCCACGCCGATCCGCTGGCCCAGCTCACCGCCCGCGAGCGCCAGGTGCTGGAGCTCATGGCCCAGGGCCTGACCAACGCCTCGATCGCCCAATCCCTGCACGTGTCGCAGAGCGCGGTGGAAAAGCACGTCAACGCCCTGTTCGACAAGCTCGCGCTGTCGCACACGACCGGGTACAGCCGCCGCGTCCTGGCCGTCCTGCGCTACCTCGGCTCCTGAGCCGCCGCGGTTCGCCGCTGCCGGTCAGGTGGTCGCGAGCGTGAGCACGGCGCGCCGGCCCGGGTGCAGGAGGGTGAGCCGGTCGGTGAGTCCGGCCTGCGCGAAGGCCTTGGCGAGTGCGTCGGCCCCTTCGGTGAAGTGGCGCCAGCTGTCGAAGTGCAGCGGGACGACGTGCGACGCGCCGAGGATCCGGGCGGCCTCGGCCGTCTGCGCGCTGGTGAGGGTGAGGTAGGCGTCGCCGAGGAGAGCGGTCTTGGCCGCTCCGGCGAACAGGATGGCGACGTCGACGGCGAACCGTTCGGCGATCTGGGCGACGAGGTCGAGCGAGGCGTTGTCGCCGCTGACGTACACGGTCGGTGTTCCGTGGCCGGACAGCACGAATCCGGCGACCTCCCCGACGACGGGCTCGCTGCCCTCGGGGCCGTGCAGAGCGGGCACCCGGGTGACGCGCAGCGTCGAGCCGCCGGGCCGTGGCAGGTCCACGTGCTCCCAGACGGGTACGGCGCGGGTGGCACCGCCCAACCGGCCGGCCGCGCTCGCGGTGGTGAGCACGAGCGGGACCCGGCTGAGGTAGTCGCGACCGCTGACGTCGAGGTTGTCCCTGTGCTGGTCGTGGGAGAGCAGCACGGCGTCGACGGGGCCGATTTCCGCGGGCGTCAGCGCGGTGGGCGCGGTCTTGACCAGGACCCGTCCCGGGCCCATCACGTACTCGCGGGGAGGGTCGAAGGTGGGGTCGGTGAGCAGGCGCAGCCCGCCGATCTCCAGGATCGCGGTCGGTCCGCCCAAGGCGTGGACGCTGATCTGCGATGCGACGGTCATGACGGTCCTTTGTGGCTTGACGGGCTGAGATGTGCGCTCCGGTGGGGAGCGCTCTGCGGACGATCGTCGAAC
Organism: Microbispora sp. NBRC 16548; assembly: GCF_030268985.1. Taxonomy (NCBI): domain Bacteria; kingdom Bacillati; phylum Actinomycetota; class Actinomycetes; order Streptosporangiales; family Streptosporangiaceae; genus Microbispora; species Microbispora sp. NBRC 16548. The sequence continues at coordinate 7,498 of NZ_BSSF01000018.1, read as the reverse complement.
GTACGGCCGCCGGAGAGTGAGTGGCGTGAAAGCCGTCGTGCGATAGATTCAAGCCAACCCTGGAGGAGCGATGAGCCGACGTGACCCGCTGACCATCGCGGTGCTGATGTTCGACCAGGCGCCGCTGTTCGAGACCAGCGTCCCGATCAGCGTGTTCGGCGCCGATCGCAGCGACATGGGCGTCCCCCGCTTCGACCTGCGTGCCGTCGGCGGTGACCCCGGCCCGCTCACCACCACCGGCGGGATCCGACTGACCGCGCCGTACGGGCTGGACGCGCTGGCCGACGCCGCCACCGTCGTCGTGCCGAGCTGGCGCGGCCCGGCCCAGCGCCCTCCGGAACCGGCACTCGCCGCCCTGCGCGACGCGCACGCCGACGGCGCCACCGTCGTCGGGTTGTGCCGTGGCGCGTTCGTGCTCGCCGCCGCCGGGCTGCTGAACGGCCGGCGCGCGGCCACCCACTGGCTTTACGCACCCGCCCTCGCCGCCGCCTACCCCGAGGTACAGGTGGACGCCTCAGTGCTGTTCGTCGACGACGGCGACCTGATCACCTCGGCCGGGACCGCCGCCGGCATCGACGCCTGCCTGCACCTGGTGCGGCGCCGGTTCGGTGCCCAGGTCGCCAACACCATCGCCCGCCGCATGGTCGTGCCTCCGCAACGCAGCGGCGGCCAGGCGCAGTACATCGAACACCCGCTGCCCGACCCCGACACCGACGACCCGCTCGGCGAGATCCTCAGCCACGCCATCCATCACCTCGACGACCCCGACCTGGACGTCGACTCCCTGGCCGGACACGCCCTGATGAGCCGCCGGAGCTTCGACCGCCGATTCCGCGAACTCACCGGCACCTCCCCACTCCAATGGCTGCTCACTCAACGGATCATGAGAGCCCAACGGCTGCTGGAGACCACCGACCTCGGCGTCGACGCCATCGCCCGCAACGTCGGCTTCACCAACGGCATCGCCCTGCGCCCTCACTTCCGCCGCATCCTCGGTGTCGCTCCGCAGACCTACCGCGACACCTTCCACGCCCGCACCGCCTGATCAGGGGACGGACGACCGTCGATGACGAACGGCACAGCCGGTGGCGGCAGGCTCGAAGGCGGACGAGGGCACGGCGGCCTCGTGAACCCCGGAGCGGGCGCCCTCGCCCGGACGGAAACGACGTCGCGTTTCGATGTCGGCCACGGCTACGCGCTCTATCAGGGGCCGTCGTGGGACAGCGGCTTTCACCGCCACGCCGCTTTCCAGATCGTCGTCGCCGTCGCGGGTGAAGCCGCCATGGTGGACGCCTCCGGCGTCTGTCACCGCGCCGTGGCGCTTGTGGTGCCGCCCATGGTGCGGCATCGGATGCTGGCGACGACGGACCTGCGTGTCTTCTTCGTGGAACCGCAGTGCGCCTTCGCCGACCGGTTGCGCGAGCGCTGTGTCTCCGGGCGCTGTGTCTCCGGGCGCTGGGGCTCCGGGATCAGCGCGGCTCCCGAACTGCGCGAGCTCAGCGAGGACGATGTCCGCCTCGCCGGCGCGCGACCGTCCGGTGAACTCGACCCCCGGCTGCTCGCGGCGATGGACGCGCTGGCGGACGGGCCGGTCTCGATGCCGGATCTGGCCGCACGGGTGGACATGTCCCCCCAACGGCTGCGCGGCCTGGCCCGCAGCCAGTTGGGCATGCCGCTGACGCGCTGGCGCGTGTGGGGCCAGCTGCGCCGGACGGTGGAGGCGCTGCGGGCGGGGCGGTCGCTGGCGGAGGCGGCGGCCGTGAGCGGTTTCGCCGACCAGGCGCATCTGACGCGATGGATGCGGGAGATGATGGGGCTGACCCCGGCGGTCGTGCTGCCGGTGCTGCGCCCGTCACTCCCGGAAGGCGACGTAGACCGAGATCGAACCGGTGACCGTTGACACCACCTCGGCCTCCCGCACATCGCCGAAACCGGCCTCGGCCATCAGCTCCGGCAGCACACCCTCGGCGTTCGGGCGGGTGTCCTCGATGCCGTCGGCGAACTGCACCATCCGGAACCCCAGCCGCATCAGCCGCGTGCGCTGCAACCCGTAATCGGCGACGACGAGCTTGCCGCCGGGCCGCAGCACCGCGCGCATCGAGGAGAGTATGGCCCGCTTCGTCGCCATCGGGCACTGGTGCAGCACCAAGGTGGACACCACCGTGTCCGCCGCGCCGGCGCCCACGATCTCCGGCAGCGCATCGCCCATACCGGTCTCCCACCGCACCGTCGCGCCGACGGCCTCGGCCTTGCGCCGGGCGAGCGCCAGCACCCCCTGATCCGGGTCTATCGCCACCACCCGCGCCCGCGGCTCGGTGCGGTTCAGCAACAGCGCCGTGGACCCTGTGCCGCATCCCACATCGACGATCACATCCTCCGGGCGCGGCGCGACGTGCATGACGGTCAGCGCCCGCCACAGCCGCTCCCGGGTCAGCGTGACGACGGGGTCGTAGAAACGCGTGGACGCGAAGCGGCCCAGCGCCGGAGTGAAAGCCTGTTCGGTCATGCCCAGCAGACTCGCATCGGGAGACCGTGCGGTCTTGAACGAACCGCTCACCCTCGGTCAGGCGGGCAGAGCCGGGTAATCGGTGTAGCCGGCCGCGTCGCCGCCGTAGAAGGTGGCCGGGTCCGCGGCGTTGAGAGGGGAGCCGGTCGCCAGGCGCCGGGGCAGGTCGGGATTGGCGAGGAAGAGCCGCCCGAAGGCGATCAGGTCAGCGGTCCCGTCGTCGATCAGTGCGAGTTCCTCAGGACCGGTCGGGCGGGCGCCGGTGTGGGGGTTGAGGATGAAGGCGCCGGGGAAGCGCCGTCGCATGGCGTGCGTCAGTTCCCGGTGCCCGGCCTCCATGACATGCAGATACGCCAGGTCCAGGGCGGCTGTCCGCCGTACGAGCGCCTCGTAGACGGGGTGCGGGTCGGGTTCGTGGATGTCGTTGTTGGTGGTTCCGGGCGACAGGCGCAGGCCGGTGCGGGCACCGCCGATCGCGGAGACGACCGCGGAGATCACCTCCACGGCGAACCGGACGCGGCCCGAGGCCGACCCGCCCCAGCCGTCGGTGCGCCGGTTGGTGTTGGGGGCGAGGAACTGGTGGATCAGGTAGCCGTTGGCGCCGTGCAGTTCCACCCCGTCGAAGCCCGCCTCGATGGCGTTACGCGCGGCGCTCGCGAAGTCGGCGATGGTCTGCTCGATCTCGGCGGCCTCCAGTTCGCGCGGGAGGACGAAGTCCTTCACGCCGTCGGGCGTGAACACCCGGCCTCGCGCGGCGACCGGCGACGGCGCCACCGGGATCAGGCCGTCGGGCAGCAGGACGGGGTGGCCGATCCGGCCGGTGTGCAACAGCTGAGCGAAGATCTTTCCGCCCTCGGCATGCACCGCGTCGGTCACCTTGCGCCAGGCGGCGACCTGCTCGGCGGAGTGCAGGCCGGGCGTGAACGGATACCCCTGACCCGTCACCGACGGCTGGATGCCCTCCGTGATGATCAGGCCAGCGGAGGCGCGCTGAGCGTAGTACTCCGCCGTCAGTTCCGTCACCAGCCCGCCGTAGGCGCGGCTGCGGGTCATCGGTGCCATGGCTATCCGGTTCGCGAGTTGCGTGCCGCCGACGGTGATCGGGTCGAATGCGCTGGTCATAGCTGTTTCCTCATCACTGGTTGGTTTGCCGAGCACGGGGTGGCGCGGGGTCGTACGTACAGGGGGTGCGGCGAGTGAGGACGCGGCGTCGCCGGCCGTCAGCCGAGTCGGCGCCGCGGCAGGAGCAGGCTGACGACCGCGATGGCCAGGCCGAGCCCGGCCGCGATGAGAAAGACGAGGTCGTATCCGGCGGCGAGGGCGGCGGCCGGGGAACTCGCGCCGATTTCCGAGGCGGCTCTGGTGCCGGCGGCGGTCGCGAGCACCGCCAGGCCGATCGACCCGCCTACCTGACCGGCGGTCTGGGCCAGGCCGCCGACGGCCCCCGCGTCGCCCTCGGGAACGTCGGCGGTCGCCGCGGCCATGAGGGTGGGGAAGGTCAGCCCGATGCCGGCCGCGATGAGCAGCATGGGCCCGAGCACGCCGGTGACGTAGCCGCTGTCGGTGTGGGCCTGGGCGAGCCAGCCGAAACCGGCCAGGAAACAGGCGCTGCCCGCCGGCACCAGGGGGCGCACACCGGTTCGCGGCAGCAGGGCGGCGGCCAACCGGGCGATCAGCATGAACACCACCGCCGCGGGTGTCTGCCCGAGCCCGGCCTGCAGCGCACTGTAGCCGAGTACGTTCTGCAGGAAGAGCGACGTGAAGTACCACATCGCGATGGAAATCCCGCCGAACAGCAGCAGCATGCCGTTGCCGACGGCCACTCCCCGGATCCTGAACAGCCGCAGGGGCACCATCGGCCGTCCGGCGAAACGCGACTCCACCACGACGAAGACGCCGAGCAGCAGCAGGCCCGCCACTACCGGCCCGGCGACCGGCGCGGACGTCCAGCCGTGATCGGCGCTCCGCATGACCCCGTAGACCAGCGCGGCCAGCCCCGCCGTCCCGGTGACCGCGCCGATGAGATCGAGCGACTCCCGCCGGCCGGTGCGCGCGCCGGCCGGCGACATCATGGCCGCGACGACCAGCACGGCGCCGATCGGCACGTTGATGAGGAAGACCCAGCGCCACGACAGGCCGGTTGTGATGGCACCGCCGGCGACCGCGCCGACCATCCCGCCCACGCCGCCCGAGGCAGACCATGCGCCGAACGCCCTGGCACGCGCGGTCGGCTCGGTGAAGGAGGTGTTGATCACGGCCAGCGTCGCCGGGGCCATCATGGCGGCGCCGATGCCCTGCGCGACGCGGGCCGCCACCAGGACCTCAGGAGTGGTCGCCAGGCCACCGGCCAGACTCGCGGCGGAGAACAACAACAGTCCGGCGGCCAGAATCCGGCGCGGGCCGAACAGATCGGCGGCGCGGCCACCCAACAGCATGAAACCGGCGAAGGTAAGCAGGTAGCCGTTCACCACCCAGGCCAGGCCGGTCGGCGTGAAGCCGAGGTCCTCGCGGACCGAGGGCAGGGCGACGTTGACGATGGACGCGTCCAGGATGACCATGAACTGGCAGGCGCACGCCAGTGACAGGACCAGCCAGGCGAGGCCGGCCTGCGGCCTGACCCGTGGCGTTCCGGTGCCGGCGCTCGTCATGGGTTCTTCTTCCTTGCCGACCCGCCGCTCACGCGGTCGGGGGGCGGTTCGGCGACCGGTCGCGGCCGCGTCCTGGTCCCGGCCGAGGCGGCGCCCCCGGCGACGACCTGCGCGAATGCGTGCGGAGTGCCTGTCCCGCTGTCGTAGATGACGGCGATCTTCACGGTCATGTCCGGAGCCTCGATGTCGTGTAGAATAAGTTATGCGAATAACTATTATGCGCATAACTAACTTGTCAAGGAGCCCCATGGACTTCGAGCACGCCGACGCTCTCAACCAGGCCATCCGCCTGCTGAGCCTGCGCCACCGGGCCAGGGCCGCGGCGCTACTGGCTCCGCTCGGCCTGCACCCCGGGCAGGAGGCGCTCCTGCTCGAACTAGCCAGGACCGGCCCGATGATCCAGGCCCAGCTCGGCGAGGCGCTCGGCTGTGAGCCGCCCAGCGTCACGCTCATGACCCGCAAGCTCGAAGCCTCCGGCCACATCCGCCGCGCACCCGCCCCCTCCGACAGGCGCGCCAGCATCGTCGAGCTCACCGACAGCGGCAAAGCTCTGGTCGAGCAGGTCAAGCAGCTATGGTGCGCTCTGGCGGAGGAGACCGTGGCCGGCCTGCCCGCCGAGACTGTGGCAGAGCTACCCGGCATCCTCACGGCGTTGACCGGCAACGTGGACACCAGGCGCCCCCGCCGGCCGCACGGCAGCTGACACCCTCTGGTCGCGGAATCGCGACGGGCGGGGTACGTCGCCGAGCGGGTCGTCGCGCCTCTGGACGGCGAGGTGACGCGATGCCCCTCCGTCGTCCCTGTTCGTCCGGGAGTGGGACGACCGATAACTTGGCAAGGTTGCCGTCGGCGTCAGCGCACGCTTCGGTTGAAAGTTTCATCACAAGCCGTTGCGCAAACGGTGCGGGCCGGGCCGGTCATGCCAGGTGGGTGCGTTCCGGAAACCCGAAGTGCACCCGGGCTCTCGATCTTCCTCTTGCGCAACCTGGTGATTCCTAGTTTGCTCCGCCATTACCACCGGAATCGACACCCATAGGCGCGGCACCCCGCGCCGCGGACCTGTGTGAGCGCTAACACGCCTCGGCCCCGGGAAGGAGGGTCTCCATGATCGGAGACGGTCGGCAGCTGCGCGCCACCACCCCAGAGGCGTCCGGGCGTGCCCGGCATCGGGAGGGAGCGCTTTCCTGACGGGCCTTGCCCGGTCGTATTCGCTTCCGTCGCACCAGCACCTCCACGGAGTCGAGGGAGAGGAGCCCCGGATTTGCTCGTGATGTTAGCGCTAACAAATCCGCGATCGACAGCGGTCCAGACGACGATCCGCGCGACCGCGCTCTCACCCTCGAATGGCGTGATGTGTACCGGTGGCGCGTCGACGGGGGTGGACGTGTCGCCGCGGCCGTCATCGACCTTTCCATCGCCCCTGCCGGGGCGAGATCTCAAAGGACACGGCGAGTCTCGAGCTCCGCACGCGAACGACGGCCGACCGGGCCGTACGGAAACGATTCGCGAGCCCGGCGACCTCCTGGCGGCAAAGCTCGAGGATCCGTCCCGATCGGCTGACTGTCCATGCCCGGCCCCGTGAGACCACTGCGGTTTGCCCAAGCGTGGCCCGCTTCGCCACGCCTTCACCCCCAAGGAGAACGAAACAATGGATTCACCCCCCATTCGTGTGACGAGCGGCCGGCGTCGTTCGCCGGCCGGTGACGGCCTGCGCCTCGTGGCGGTCCTGGCCACGGTGCTGACGACGGTGCTGGCGGTCGCCGTGACGTGGTCGGCGCCGGCGTCGGCGGCGGTGGCGCCGTTGGTGAGTGCGGCGTCGGGGCGGTGTCTGGACGTGGCGGGCAACACCGACGCGCTGGGCACGGGCCTGCAGATCTGGGACTGCAGCGGTCAGGCGAACCAGGCGTTCGAGTTCACCTCGGCGGGTGAGCTGCGGACGTTCAACGGCACGCGGTGCGTGGACGCGTACGGCCAGGGGACCTCGAACGGCACGAAGGTCGTGATCTGGTCCTGCAATGGGCAGAACAACCAGAAGTGGCAGCAGAACGCCGACGGCTCCATCAAGGGCGTGCAGTCGGGGCTGTGCCTGGACGTGACCGGACTCGGCACGGCCAACGGGACCGCAGTCCAACTGTGGGCCTGCAACGGGCAGACCAACCAGAAGTGGAGCATCTCCGGAGGCGGCCCGAGCTCGTCTCCGTCTCCGTCTCCGTCGGTGACGCCGACCGGCACGTGCGCTCTTCCGTCGACGTACCGCTGGACCTCGACGGGCGCGCTGGCGACTCCGAAGTCCGGGTGGGTCTCGCTCAAGGACTTCACCAACGTCGTCTACAACGGCAAGCAC
>NZ_BSSF01000017.1:0-161343 GCF_030268985.1 Microbispora sp. NBRC 16548 | reverse complement strand
CTTCGAGACCCGACTGGGCCGGGACGTCCTTGCGCCCGGCCTGGCGAGCCGCCTCAACCCGGCCCTTCCATTTCTCGTTCCCGAGCAGCCAGTCAAAGGACTCGGTCTGCAGGGCGAGAAGGTCGGGTACTTCGAGCGGCTCCTCGATGCGTGCGAACGACACGGTTCGGGGACCAGCGGGTACGGCGGAGGCGTTGCGCGAGGCTGCCAACAGATGTCCTTCCGAGGGCTCGCGGACTGACTACACGCACGCCAGACGACCAGGACTAAGAGTTACTCAGAGAGACGGTCGTCAAAGGGCAGCGCAAAGGGGCAGTGTAGCCGATCGGCATACACCTGTCCACTCCGCTATCGCTCTGCGCTCCACGTTGGTGGCAGCATCACCCGTCAGCGCCGAAACGTCAAGCCCGAGAGTCGACATTTCGCCTAACCGACAGGCGTCACGCTGGGTTTTCCCGCCCTCGGGACCGAGCGAGCGCCGGGGATCCAGTCCCTACCCGGGACCGGAGACGGGTAACGCTCAGTCACGCGAACGACCCAACGCTGACCGTCGGTCGACGCCGCCATGCCCTGAATACCCAGCCACTGGCACGGCCTAAACGTCTTCTTTGCTAACAATTTAGCCTCGGGCTCAGGGAACGGGCGTGTCACCCAGGAGCGTGGACAGCCGGGAGGCCCGCCAGCCGTCGCCCTGCGTCACCATGACCAGGCGCGCCCTCCCCTGGCTGACCTGCTGCTTCGGCTCCTCCTGACCCGGGCCCGACCGCGTCGTGACCATGTTCACGAACAGCAGCACCCGGACCTCTTCCGGCGTCGCCGACTCCACGCCGGCGGCGGCCACCACCGCGTGTTGCACCGTCCGCCGCTCGCGCGCCTGCGGCCCGAGCGTCGCCGCGAGCGTCCGGTAGTGCTCCGCCAGCTGCCCGGTGGCGTGTGCGCCCGCCCTCAGCATGTCCCGCTCGATCGTACGGTAGTCGTACGACAACATGTCCGGGGCGTAGGATCGGGCGGCCGAGAGGGCCTCCCTGGACGCCCTCTCAGCGGCCTGGATGCGGCGCAGGTCGAGCAGCAGCCACACGGCGGCGACGGCCAGCCCGGCCGCCACGAGGGCCGCCAGCGCCCGCAGCAGGCGCCTCACTGCACCAGCTCCGCCCGCGAGACCAGCCACAGGCCCGAGGCCTTCGTGACGTCCATGCGCCAGCGGAAGTAGCGCTCCTCCGGAGGGGCCTTCCTGCCGTCCTCCCAATGGATCACCGCATCGCCGACGATCAGCACCTGTGCCGTACGCCGGTCGCCGTCGAGGGAGGCGAGCGCGGAGGCCCGCAGGACGCCCGTCTGGACGGCCTTGTTCTTCAGCGTGGCGGCCCTCAGGGCCGTCTGCCCGGCGGCGTACTGCGCCCGTTCCGGGCCCGTGGAGGTCGCCAGGGCGCGTTTGATGTCGTCGTCGATGCGACGGTGGTCGATCGACATGAGGCTCACGGCGTGCGCCGCGGCGGCCCGTACGGCCATCTCGCGGTCCTGCACCGCCGCGAGGGCCTCCGTACGGGCCCGGGCGAGAGAGTGGACCGCCAGGGCGAGCGCGGCCACGAGGAGGACGAGCCCGACGGTCAGCGCGCGCCGCATTCCCGCACCTCCTGAGCACCCGGTCGTCTCGGCCCGTTCACGTCGCGCGGATCCTATTCCGCACGATAGATCAACGGGCTCGCCCTGCCCATAGGGTCTGGATTCCGTACGGGGTCCGGGCATGCGAAAGGGGCGGTCCCATCCGGCACCTGGATGGACCCGCCCCTTCGATGAAGCGTGTTACGAGACCGTCTTACTTGACGGTGACGGTGGCGCCGGCGCCCTCGAGGGCAGCCTTCGCCTTCTCGGCCTGCTCCTTGTTGACCTTGCCGTCGAAGACCGGCTTCGGAGCGCCGTCCACGAGGTCCTTGGCCTCCTTGAGGCCCAGGCTCGTCAGAGCGCGGATCTCCTTGATGACCTGGATCTTCTTGTCGCCGGCGGCCTCGAGGATGACGTCGAACTCGTCCTGCTCCTCGGCCTCCTCGGCGGCGGCCGGAGCGCCGGGGACGCCCGCGGCGGCGACGGCGACCGGAGCGGCGGCCTTGACGTCGAAGGTGTCCTCGAAGACCTTCACGAACTCGGACAGCTCAAGGAGGGTCATCTCCTTGAAGGTCTCGAGCAGCTCGTCGGTGCTGAGCTTCGCCATGATGTGTTCCTCCAGTGGATCTAGCAAAAAACGTGAAAAGGGACCGCGGTGCGCGCTTCCCCCGTCCGCTGCGCGGACCTACTCGCCGGCCTCTTCGCGCTTGGCGCGCAGAGCCTCGGCCAGTCGAGCCATCGTGGTGGGCAGCGCGGCGAAGGTGGCGGCAGCCTGGGACTGCTTGGCCTTCAGTGCGCCGGCCAGCTTCGCGAGGAGCACCTCGCGGGACTCAAGGTCGGCAAGCTTCGTGATCTCGTCGGGGCTCATCGACTTGCCGTCGACGACACCGCCCTTGATCACCAGGAGGGGGTTGGCCTTGGCGAAGTCACGCAGACCCTTGGCCGCCTCCACGACGTCGCCCTTGACGAACGCGATGGCGGTCGGGCCCTGGAACAGGTCGTCCAGGACGGTGATCCCGGCGTTGTTGGCCGCGATCTTGGTGAGCGTGTTCTTCGCCACGGCGAACTTCGCATTCCCACCGAGAGAGACGCGCAGCTGCTTGAGCTGAGCGACGGTGAGACCGCGGTATTCGGTCAGAACGGCGGCGCTGGATCCCTCGAACTCACTCTTGAGCTCGGCGATCGCGACGCTCTTCTCCGCCTTCGCCATGGGCCTCCTTCCAGATGTGCCGCCGGCGAAGGCCCTCAGAAAAACAGACAAGCCCCGGCGCAGGCGCACGGGGCTTGGACGGACGTCGAACGTCCTCAAGCGTCTCCACACCTACGCGGGCCGTCCACTCACGTGGATCCTTCGGTCACTGGGCTGCACGCCCGGTGACGACCGGCGGTCTTCGGCAGGAGACAGACTACGTTGTCAACCGGCAGGACGCCAAATCAGCTTCCGGCGCCGGGCGACTGCTGCGTCGTGTGCGGCAGCGTCTGCGGCAGCTCACCGACCTGGTCGGCGGCCGGCGCCTCGATCGAAACCGGCTCGTTGAACGACTTGAACATCGCTGTGGCCTTGAACGTCCCGGCGTCCGGCTTGCCGCCGTTCAGCTCGACCTTGCGCGGCAGGCCCTGGGCGTCGATCCAGGCGTCGAACTTGACGTCCTTGGCGTTCGCGAGCTCGCCCTGCATGCGGCCGCGCTGGTCCTCGGGAAGCTGCTTGACCGCCTCGTCCACAGGGAACGAGCCCGAGTAGTGGGTCGTGTCCACCCCGCCGACCTGCTCGCTGCCCACCGACTTGACGTCCTTGGACGCCGTGAGCATGGCGACGCTCGTCTTCAGGTCGAACTGCTGGGCCTGGGCGAGGTACTGGTCGATGTTCACGCCGGCCTGCGAGCCGAGCTGCTTCAGGTCGAGCCTGATCCACGGCTTGGTGGCGCCCACCAGGGTCTTGAGCATGTCGAGCTTCACGTACGCCACGTCGCCCTGGAGGATCACCCGCACGCCGCCGGGCACGCTCTGCCCGTTGAACGCCACCTGGCTGAGGTTGATGTCCGAGGCGATCTGCGGGGTCTTCTGGTAGAGCATGGTGCCCTGAACGACCCCTCCCTGACCGCCCTTGGCGTCGGTGACGTTCACCACGAGGTCCGCGGCATAGGTGTTGACGTCGTCGGCCTTCTGCGCGGTCTGCTGGATGACCTCGGCCGCCGAGAGCTGTGCGTTCTGGAGAGACGGAGTCGCGGTCGTCCCGCATCCCGCGACCGTGATCGCGGCCACCGCCCCGGCGGCCACCAGTAGTCGTCGCATTGTGTCCATCCCTTCGGTGTCCCCCTTTACCTGCCCTTGACCCTATGCGCCTAACGCCATCAGCGCGCCGCTCCGGCGCAAACCCCCATGAGCTGTGCACAAAACCTCCACATCGCTCTTGTTTGCCTCCTGATAGTTAGCTTCCGTACTATCTGACGCGGAACCAAAAGCGGACGGTGAAGGAGAGCCATGCGTACGCTGATCAAGGACGTGCGGGTGTTCGACGGGGAGCGCGCCATTCCCCGGGCAGACGTGCTGATCGAGGACGACCGGATCGCGGAGTGGGACGGAGAGCGGACCGACGCCGAGATCGACGGCTCGGGCGGGACGCTGCTCCCCGGACTGCTCGACGCCCACACGCACGTCTCCGACGGCATGCTCGCCCAGGCGCTGGCCTTCGGGGTGACGACCGAGCTCGACATGTTCTGCCTGCCGTCCAACCTGGCCAGACAGCGGCGGCTCGCGGCGGAGCGCGACGACGTGGCCGATTTGCGCAGTTCGGGAGTGCTCGCGACCGCGCCGGGAGGGCACCCCAGCCAGATCATGGCGGCCGAGGCGGCCGGGCTGTCGCACCTGGGCGATGCCGTGGGCCCCTTCGACACGATCGCGGACGCGGGCGAGGCCGAGGCGTTCGTCGAGGCGCGGCTGGCCGAGGGCGCCGACTACCTGAAGATCGTGATTGACGACGGCTCCACCGCCGGGCTGGACCTGCCCGTCCTGTCCCCCGGCGTCGTGGCCGCCCTGGTCGAGGCCGGGCACGCGGCGGGGCTGATGGCCGTCGCGCACATCGCCACCGCCCGGGAGGCCGCCATCGCCCTCGACGCGGGCGTCGACGCGCTCACCCACGTCTTCCACGACCTCGCGCCCGAGGATCCGTACGCGGCCGAACTTGCCGCGCGCATCGCGCGGCAGGGCGTCTTCGTGGTCAGCACGCTCAGCTACATCGAAGTGATCAACGGAGGCGAGGGCGCCGCGGAGGTCTTCGAGGACGAGCGCATCGCGTCACGCCTGCCGGAGGGGTCGGCCGGGACCGCCCGCAGGAACCCAGGGGCGGTCCCGGTGCACCCGCGGGGCCTCGTCAACGCCCTCGGCGCGGCCCGGGCCCTGCACGCCGCGGGCGCGGCCGTGGTGGCGGGCACCGACGCCAACTTTCTCGCTCCACCGCACGGCGTGAGCATGCACCGCGAACTGGCGCTGCTCACCGAGGCGGGCCTCACCTGTGAGGAGGCGCTCGCCGCGGCCACCGCCGTCCCCGCACGGCTGTTCGCGTTGCAGGATCGGGGGCGGATCACGCCGGGCCTGCGCGCGGACCTGCTGCTGGTGGACGGCGATCCGACTCGCGACATCACCGCCACGCGCGCCCTCCGCGAGGTCTGGCGCCGCGGCGTGCGGCAGAGCCGGGCCTGAGTGCGGCCTACGCGAGGGCGGTCAGGAGATCGCGCAGCAACCGATCGAGCGTCACGGCGTCCTTTGGGGCCAGCCCCGACGCGAGCCGGGCGAGGTTCGCCGCGTGGTCGGTGAGCGTCGCGTCGATGACCTCGTACCCCTTCTCCGACAACGTGATCTTGAAGCTGCGCCGGTCGGCCGGGTCGAGACTGCGCTCGACCAGTCCGGCGGCCTCCAGCCGGTCGAGCCGGCTGGTCATGCCGGCACGCGACATCATCACCATGTCCGACAGCTCGGACGGGATCAGCGTGTACGGCGGGCCGGAACGGCGCAGCGCGGCCAGCACGTCGAAGTCCCCCGAGCGCAGGCCGTGCCGGTTGAGGACCTCCTCGACCCGGCCCTCGACCACCCGGGCCACCTGGGCGAGGCGGCCGAAGACCCCCATGGCCGACAGGTCCAGGTCGGGCCGCTCGCGCCGCCACTGGTCGAGGATGTGATCGACGGAATCCCTGCGCTCTTCGGTCACGGGCCGAGTTTATTCGCCGTCTGATTATCGGCAGACGCGCGGAAGCCCCCGCCCGGAAAGGGCGGGGGCTTCCGTCGTCGTTATCGGCCTGGGTGACGGCTCAGGCGTCGATCTCGGCGGTCATCGCCCGCGTCACGTTCGGGTCGACCGGGATGCCCGGGCCCATGGACGTGGTGAAGGTGACCTTCTTGAGGTAACGGCCCTTGGCCGCCGACGGCTTGAGACGCAGCACCTCGTCCAGCGCCGCGGCGTAGTTCTCCACGAGCTGACGGTCGTCGAAGGACGCCTTGCCGATGATGAAGTGCAGGTTCGCGTGCCGGTCGACCCGGAACTCGATCTTTCCGCCCTTGATGTCGGTGACGGCCTTGGCCACGGCGGGCGTGACGGTGCCGGTCTTCGGGTTCGGCATGAGGCCGCGGGGGCCGAGCACGCGGCCCAGACGGCCGACCTTGCCCATCATGTCCGGGGTGGCGACGACAGCGTCGAAGTCGAGACGGCCCTTGGACACCTCGTCGATCAGCTCGTCGGAGCCGACGATGTCGGCGCCCGCCGCGCGGGCCTCCTCGGCACGGTCACCGGTCGCGAAGACCAGGACCCGGGCGGTCTTGCCGGTGCCGTGCGGGAGGTTGACGGTGCCGCGGACCATCTGGTCGGCCTTGCGCGGGTCGACGCCCAGCCGCAGGGCGACCTCGACGGTCGCGTCGAACTTCGTGGTCGCCGTCTTCTTGGCCAGCCGTACGCCCTCGAGCGGGTTGTACAGGGCCGCGCGGTCGACCTCGGCCGCCGCGTTCTTCCAGTTCTTGCTGCGCTTCACTTCATGCTCCTCGTGGAGATCGTGGTCCGGGCCTGCGCCAGCCCTCCCACTGCGTTTGATGAGGCTGAGAGTCAGTCGGCGATGGTGATGCCCATGGAGCGGGCGGTGCCGGCGATGATCTTCTCGGCGGCCTCGACGTCGTTCGCGTTGAGGTCCTGCATCTTGGTCTCGGCGATCTGGCGAAGCTGCTCGCGAGTCAGCTTGCCCACCTTGTCCTTGTGCGGGTTCGCGCTGCCCTTCTGCAGACCGGCGGCCTTCTTGATCAGCTCGGGCGCCGGCGGCGTCTTCGTGATGAAGGTGAAGGAGCGGTCTTCGAAGATGGTGATCTCGACGGGGATGATGTTGCCCCGCTGGGCCTCCGTCGCCGCGTTGTACTGCTTGACGAAGTCCATGATGTTGACGCCGTGCGGACCGAGCGCGGTACCGACCGGCGGCGCGGGGGTGGCCTGTCCAGCGGGAAGCTGGACCTTCACCAGTGCCGCGACTTTCTTCTTTGGAGGCATTTGTCCTTCTCCGGGTCCTTGGTCCTACAAAAGCCTCACAGGCACGCCGAAAGAGGGCGTGCGTGAGGACGGCTATCGAGTCTACGCGAGGCGGTCAGATCTTCGAGACCTGGTTGAACGACAGCTCGACCGGGGTCTCTCGACCGAAGATCGAGACGAGGACCTTGAGCTTCTGCGACTCGGCGCTGATCTCGCTGACCGTGGCCGGCAGCGTGGCGAACGGCCCGTCCATGACCGTGACGGACTCGCCGACCTCGAAGTCGACGGTCGCGGTGGTCGTCTTGGCCGTGGCCTTCTTGACTTCCTCGGAAGGCTCCGGGGCGAGCAGCTTGGCGACCTCGTCGAGGTTCAGCGGGCTCGGCTTGTTGGACAGGCCGACGAATCCGGTCACACCGGGCGTGTTGCGCACCGCGGCCCAGGACTCGTCGGTCAGGTCCATCCGGACCAGAACGTAACCGGGAAGCACGCGCTCCTTGATCGGAGTCTTCTTGCCGCCCTTGAACTCCGTGATCGTGTGGGTCGGCACCTCGACCTGGAAGATGAAGTCCTCCATGTTGAGTGACCCGATACGGCTCTCGATGTTCTGCTTCACGCGGTTCTCGTAACCGGCGTACGAGTGGATGACGTACCACTCGCCGAACTGGCCGCGAAGCTGACGCTTGAACTCCTCGACCGGGTCGACCTCCGGGAGGACGTCGCCGTCCTCGTCGACCTGCGCGGCGGCCTCGGCCGAGTCTTCGCCGCCGTCACCGCCGTCTGAGTCGGCGACCGTGGTCTCCTCGACCTCTGCTACGGCCTCGTCCTGCTCGGTGCCCCACTCGTCATGCTCGTCATGGGAGCGGTCGGCCGGCATCGGGGACTCGGACACGGGACTCATCCTTCTTCGCTTGGTGTCTTGACGTGCTGTGACGTCTCGGGCGGGATCAGGATCCGCCGAAGAGCCAGAGCACTGCCTTACCCAGCAGCGTATCGATCCCGAACACGAGCCCAACCATGATCACAACGAAGACCAGGACAACTACCGTGTACGAGATCAGGTCATTGCGCCGGGGCCAGATGACCTTGCGCAACTCGGCGACGACCTGCCGGTAGAACAGAGCGGGCGAGGTGCGCTTTGCCTTCTTCTCACTGGTCGGCTTGCCTGGCTTGCCAGCGGTTTCACCGCGGGTGTCGATCGCCACAGTCCTCACCTGATCCGTCGTGTCCGTCGCAGTTGCGGCGCGCTTTCACGCCATTGTTGCGCGGACCGCACTCCGCAGGGCACGAGGGACTCGAACCCCCAACCGCCGGTTTTGGAGACCGGTGCGCTACCAATTGCGCTAGTGCCCTAAGCCGTGCACCACGATACCCGAGAAACGCGTCGAAGCGTCCGCCGTGGCGTTCACGTGGCCCACTAGTCGGTGAAGTGTACGCGGGTTTCACCACTCCGTCGAACCACGTGGTCGCCACACCGCCCGGAGGCGGCCCGGGTGCCGTTCCTGTGCGGTCTAAAGCTACCGTGCGAACCCGTCCGCATCCTGGATATGGAGACGAAACCGCGCGGCGCGTCTGGAACGATGGAGGCATGACCCGACCTCGCATCTCCGCACGCATATCCGCGATCTCCGAGTCCGCGACTCTGGCCGTGGACGCCAAGGCCAAGGCGATGAAGGCGGCCGGTCGCCCGGTCATCGGCTTCGGCGCCGGCGAGCCCGATTTCCCCACGCCCGACTACATCGTCGAGGCGGCCGTCGAGGCGTGCCGGAACCCCAGGTTCCACAAGTACACGCCGGCCGGGGGCCTGCCCGAGCTCAAGCAGGCGATCGCCGACAAGACGCTGCGCGACAGCGGGTTCCAGGTCGAGGCCGCCCAGATCCTGGTGACGAACGGCGGCAAGCAGGCGGTCTACGAGGCGTTCGCCACACTGCTCGACCCCGGTGACGAGGTCCTGGTCGTGGCGCCCTACTGGACGACGTACCCGGAGGCGATCAAGCTCGCGGGCGGCGTCCAGGTCGACGTGGTCACCGACGAGACGACCGGCTACCTGGCCTCGGTCGAGCAGCTCGAGGAGAAGCTGACCGACCGCACCAAGGTCCTGCTGTTCGTCTCGCCGTCCAACCCGACGGGGGCCGTCTACTCCCCCGCCCAAGTCGAGGAGATCGGCCGCTGGGCGCTGGACAAGGGCCTGTGGGTCGTGACCGACGAGATCTACGAGCACCTGGTCTACGGCGAGGCGGAGTTCTCCAGCATCGCCACCGCCGTGCCCGAGCTGCGCGACCGGGTCGTCGTGCTGAACGGCGTGGCCAAGACGTACGCGATGACCGGCTGGCGGGTGGGCTGGCTGATCGGCCCGTCCGACGTGGTCAAGGCGGCGACGAACCTGCAGTCCCACGCCACCTCGAACGTCTCCAACGTCGCCCAGGCCGCCGCGCTCGCGGCCGTCTCCGGCGACCTGTCGGCCGTCGCCCAGATGCGCGCGGCGTTCGACCGGCGCCGTCAGACCATGGTCCGGATGCTCAACGAGATCCCCGGCGTGGTCTGCCCCGAGCCGTTCGGCGCGTTCTACGCGTACCCGTCGGTCAAGGCGCTGCTGGGCAAGGAGATCCGCGGCAGGCGTCCGCAGACCTCGGCCGAGCTGGCCGAGCTCATCCTGGAGGAGGCCGAGGTCGCGCTGGTGCCCGGCGAGGCGTTCGGCACCCCGGGCTACTTCCGCCTGTCGTACGCGCTGGGCGACGACGACCTGGCCGAGGGCGTCAGCCGGGTGGCCAAGCTCCTGGCCGAGGCGCACTGAGCGTCATCGAGGCCACCAGGACTTCGCGAATCTGGCACGAAGGCCCGGTCCCCACCACCTGGGACCGGGCCTTCGTCATGCCGACGACCTGTCGAGCAACCGGCCGAGCAGATCGCCGTCACGGAAGACCGCCTGTGCGTCCACCCGCAGCAGGGCAGCGATCAAGCCGCACCACCGTTTCGACGTGCCGCAGTGCCGTGGTGGTCTTCCCGGTACGGCGGTCTGGCGGCCCGGTACGGCCGCGCCTCCGGGCCCATTGGGGGCGCGGAGGCGCGGAACGGGGCAGGGTCACTTGTCGAGGGTGACTCCGGCGGCGATCTTCTTGAGCTCCCTGTCGGCCGCCGCCTTGCCGAGCTTGGCCGCGTAGTCAGGGCTGATCATGACCTCGACCCCGACGCCGGGAGCGAGGGTCCACGCGATCGTCCGGGTGCCGCCGTCCAGGATCCGGTCGCCGCCCTCCGACAGGCTGACCAGGTAGGCCTTCCTGCCGCCGGCCCCGACCGGCTCGGCGCCCTGCGCGGCGTAGCCCTGCATGCGCTTGGCCAGCACGCTCGCGGCGTCCTTCCGATAGACGATCATCTGGACGCTGTACATGCCGGGTTCGAGCCCGGGCTCCACCCAGCCCGTGGTGTAACTCCGCTTGCCGAACCCGTCCTTGCCGGACCACTTGCCCCATTCAAGCCCTTCGGGCAGGTAGCCGACGTGCACGCCGCCGAGCGTCCTGCCGTCCCCAAGGTCGCCGAGGTCCTGGGGCATCTGCGGGTCCTGCGCGCCCTCCGTGGCCGAGGGGGTCGGGCCGGCCGTTGTGGCGA
This sequence comes from Microbispora sp. NBRC 16548, assembly GCF_030268985.1. Lineage (NCBI taxonomy): Bacteria > Bacillati > Actinomycetota > Actinomycetes > Streptosporangiales > Streptosporangiaceae > Microbispora > Microbispora sp. NBRC 16548. The sequence continues at coordinate 150,638 of NZ_BSSF01000017.1, read as the reverse complement.
TCGTGATCGTGACCGCCGCCCCGGCGGGAGCGGCCGTCCCCGGCTGCGGCATCTGGGCGAAGACCGTCCCCGCCGGGGCCTCGTCGGTGACGACCTTCGTCACGCGCACCGTGTAGCCCGCCTCCTTCAGGAGGGCGTTGACCTCCGCGGCGCTCTTGCCGACCACGTCGGGGACGACCCCTTCCGGCGTGGCGACCGTGTCGCCGGAGGAGACCGCGGACGCGGCCGGGACTCCCGGGCCGGTGGCGCCGGTCCCGGCGAGGCTGCCGGCGGCCGGGGCGGTGTCGGGCCGGGCGGTCAACGCCACGGGCACGCCCACGGCGACCGCCGCGGTGAGCACGGCCGCCCCCGCCGTACGAAACCTGACGACGTGGCGACGGCTGCGCCGCCGCACGGCCTGGCCCAGCGACGGCGACGCGTGCACGCCGGCGACCTGAGCGGCCATGGCATCCCTCAGTGCCTCTTCGACGTTCATGCGGACGCTCCTTCCAGGTTTTCCATGCGTGCGCGCACGCGTGCCAGACCGCGGGCGGCCTGGCTCTTGACGGTGCCGACGGAGCAGCCGAGCAGCGCCGCGGTCTCGGCCTCCGACAGGTCCTCCCAGTAGCGCAGGACCAGTACGGCCCGCATCCGGGCCGGCAGCTTCCTGAGTTCGGTGACGAGCACGTCCCGCAGGCCGAGGTCGGGCGACTCCACGGGTGTCTCCGGCGGCTGGGCGAAGGTGATCTCCTGGAGCACCTTGCGCCGCCTGGCCTTGCTGATCGCGCCGTTCACCACGACCCGGCGCGCGTACGCCTCGGGGTTGTCGTGCCGGATGCGCGGCCAGTGCCGGTAGACCTTCTCCAGCGCGTTCTGGACCATGTCCTCGGCGTCGGACGCCGAGGCGCCGCAGACCAGGATCGCGGTGCGCAGGAGGGCGGTGCTGCGCGCGGCCAGGAACTCGTCGAAGGCCGCCTCGTCTTCTTCGGTCATGAGCTCCCCTTTCGTCCCTCCCCAACGCGCCAACCCGGCGACGGGTTGAGAGTGACATGCGGCAACATATGGAGATGGCACGTCCACTAGACACGCTCCCCAAGGCACACCTGCACCTGCACTTCACCGGCTCGATGCGGCATTCGACGCTGATCGAGCTCGCCCGGGAGCAGGGCGTCCACCTCCCCGACGCGCTGGTGGAGGACTGGCCGCCGAAACTGCGGGCGACCGACGAGCGCGGCTGGTTCCGGTTCCAGCGGTTGTACGACATCGCGCGGTCGGTGCTGCGCCGGCCCGAGGACGTCTACCGGCTGCTGCGCGAGGCCGCCGAGGACGAGGCCCGGGAGGGGTCGCGCTGGCTGGAGATCCAGGTCGACCCGTCCGGGTACGCGCAGCGTTTCGGCGGGCTGACCGAGACACTCGAACTCGTCCTCGACGCGACGGAGAAGGCGGCCAGGCAGGCCGGGATCGGCATGGCGGTGATCGTGGCCGCCAACCGCATCCGGCACACGCTCGACGCCAGGACGCTGGCCCGCCTGGCGGCCAGGTACGAGGGCAAGGGCGTGGTGGGCTTCGGCCTGTCCAACGACGAGCGGCGCGGCCGGGCCAGGGACTTCGAGCACGCCTTCCGGATCGCCAGGCGTGCGGGGCTGCTCGCCGTGCCGCACGGCGGCGAGTTGCTGGGCGCGGAGAGCGTCGCCGAATGCCTCGACGACCTGGGCGCCGACCGGATCGGCCACGGCGTGCGCGCGGCCGAGTCGCCTCGCCTGATGGAGCGGCTGGCCGACCGGCAGATCACCTGCGAGGTGTGCCCGCTGTCCAACGTGGGCCTCGGGGTGGCGGAACGCCCCGAGGACGTGCCACTGCGGCGGCTGTTCGAGGCCGGGGTGCCGATCGCCCTCGGCGCCGACGACCCGCTGTTGTTCGGCGCCCGGCTGCTGCCGCAGTACGAGCTCGCGCGGGACGCCTACGGCTTCGGCGACGCGGAGATCGCCGAGCTCGCCCGGCAGTCGATCCGGTCGTCGACGGCGCCCCACGCGGTCAAGAAGGAGTTGCTGAGCGAGATCGACGCCTGGCTCGCCTCCCCCGAGTGAGTCTCCGGTTCATCGGACCGAGGAGGCGATCCGCAGCGCCTCGGCGCGGTCCGGCCCCTCCAGCCGCAGCCCGACCAGCTTGTGCTGCCAGATGAGCGTCGGCCCGGCCACCCGCTCCTCGCGCGGCGCGCCGCCGCCCGCGGGCACGTACGACACGCCGTGAGACCGCGGGATCCACCATCCGCCGACGACGCCCACCTGCTCCGGGAACGGTTCTCCGAGTTCCTTGTGCCAGACGACGCCCAGCGTGCCGTCGAACTCGTCGAGCCGGACGCCCGGCCACAGGAGTGTCACCACGCGGCCACCGTCGGCGAGGCGGACGTCGGACGGCTCGCCGAGCGCGGACGGCACGGCGACCGGGAAACGGGCGGTCCGCCGCGCCTCCTCCAGCGTCACCCGGCGCTCGCCGGGCAACGGGCTCGGCACTCCCGTGGGCACCGGTCCGGCGCCGCCCACGTGGATCTCCACGCCCGCGAAGCGCAGCACCGACACGACCGCGGCCCGGCCCTGCGGGGTGGCCCCGAGCAGCACGGCCATCAGCACCGCCACCGCCGCTGCCGCGACGCGCGGCGACGGCCGCCACGGGGCCCGCCGCCGTGCCCTGTCGTCGGCCCCGCTGTCCTCGATGCGGGCGCGTACGGCACGCGCCACGTCGGCGGGAGGCGGCACGGGGGGCACGGCCAGCCCCTCGCCGAGGGCCCGGAGCCGCGCCTCGAGGTCCTCCGGTGCGATCGGATCGCTGTCATCCGAAGTGCTCACGGCCCACCTCCTCCCGCAGGCGCCGCAGGGCCCGGAACGTCCGCGACTTGACCGTGCCGAGCCGCACGCCGAGGACCTCGGCCGTCTCCGCCTCGGACAACTGCAGGAAATACCGGCAGACCACGGCTTCGCGTTCCCCGTCGGGCAGCGCGCGTACGGCCTCCAGCAGGCGGGTCCTGCCGTCGGCGTCCACGGCCGCGCCCTCCGGGTCCTCGGGATCCCCGGGTCCGTACGGCTCCCGCTCGCGGCCCAGCCGTACGGCGAGGTCGGAGCGGCGGCCGCGTGACCGGGTGAGGTCGTGGGTCTCGTTGGCCACGATGCGCAGCAGCCAGGGACGGAAGGACGAACCCCGGCGGAAGCCCTTGAGGTGACGGAACGCCTTGACGAACGCCTCCTGGACGACGTCCTCCGCCTCGTCGGCCGCCCCGAGCAGGCTCGCCGTACGGTGGGCGACCGCGCTGTATCGGGTGACCAGCACCTCGTAGGCGTCAAGGTCACCGGCCAGGGCGCGGGTCACTGCCTCGTCGTCGTCCATAAGGGGGCAATCGGGGGTCGGGACGGAGGTGAAGCCTACGATCAGGCGGGCATCCCGTCCACAGCGCCGGCCAAAAGATCCGAAAGAACGGTGCCGCGGAAAGATTCACAGTGCCGCCGGTGCTGCCGAAACAACCGTGCCGCCCGAAGCTCCCGTCGGCGGCCCCTCCGGCGAAGCGGACGCCCGCCGATGGGGCGGGCACTACACTTTCCACGACCGTCAGCGTGCAGATCGAGGATCCTATGTCTGGGTATGACCGAGTAGTCCAGCCGGCGGCCGGGGACGAGGCTCTGGAGAACCACCTCGGCGGCGACGAGGCCAAGAACTACCGGCAGTACGAGTTCGACATGGTCGCGCCGCACGTCGGGCGGTCGCTCCTGGAGATCGGGTCGGGTCTCGGGCATTTCGCCGAGCAGTTCCTGCCGCGCCTGGACAGGCTCGTGGTGAGCGACTTCGATCCCTACTGCGTGGAGCAACTGCGCAAGAGGTTCGCCGACCGCGACGACGTGTCGGTGCTCCAGTTCGGCCTGCCGACCGAGATCCCCCTGGCCGACCCGGTCGACACCGTCGTCATGATGAACGTCCTCGAGCACATCGAGGAGGACGCCGAGGCGCTGCGGTCACTGGCCAAGGTGACCGCTCCCGGGGGCCGGATCATCATCTGGGTGCCCGGTTACATGCAGCTCTACGGGGACTTCGACCGCAAGGTGGGGCACGTCACCCGCTACACCCCCGCCACGCTGCGCAAGACGGTCACCGACGCCGGCCTCGACGTGCAGGTGCTCAAGCCGATCAACTTCCTCGGCGGCATCGCCTGGTGGGCGGCCGTGCGGCGGGGTGGCGTGGGCTACCCCGACCCCCGGCTCGTCAAGATCTACGACCGCACGGTCGTGCCGCTGACCCGGCTCATCGAGCGGTTCGTCCGTCCGCCGTTCGGCCAGACCGTGTTCTGCGTGGCCCGCGTCCCGCGCTGACGCACGAGTGCCGCGCGGAGCGGCCACGGAGACCCGAATTGTGCGACAAATGCCTTCTACCTGCACAATGGGTCCCCCATGAGTGAAACCAGGATCCTCGTCGTCGAGGACGAGCCAAACATCCGGGACATCGTGGAAGTCGCCCTCAGGTTCCACGGCTTCCGGGTGACGGCCGTGGGCACGGGGGCCGCGGCGCTCGGCGAGGTGCTGAGGAACCAGCCCGACCTGGTCGTCCTCGACGTCATGCTGCCCGACATCGACGGCTTCGAGGTGTGCCGGCGGATCCGGGCCGACGGCGTGCACCCTCCCGTGATCTTCCTGACCGCCCGCGACGCGGTCGCCGACACCGTGCGCGGGCTGACCCTCGGCGGCGACGACTACGTCACCAAACCGTTCTCGGTCGAGGCGCTGGTCGCGCGGATCCGCGCCGTGCTGCGCCGTACGACCGTGCCGGAGGCGGCCGAGCGGGCGCACGGGCCGATCCTCCGGGTCGCCGACCTGGAGCTCGACGAGGCGCGCTGGGAGGTGCGGCGCGGCGGCGTCCCGGTGGAGCTGTCGCCGACCGAGTTCCGCCTGCTGGCCTTCCTGATGGCCAACGCCGGCTTGGTGCTGACCAAGCGGCGCCTGCTTGAGGAGGTCTGGGGCTACGGCGGGAGTTCGCAGGTGCTGGAGACCTACATCTCCTACCTGCGCCGCAAGCTCGACCCGCTCGGCCCACCGCTGATCCACACCCAGCGCGGCATCGGATACTCCCTGCGCCCGGCCCAGGACATGTGACGGACCGGTGATGTCGCTCAGGACGCGCCTGCTCGCCGGGCTGCTCGGGGTGAGCGCGGTCCTGCTGGTCGTGTTCTCCCTCGTCAGCGTCGTCGTCCTGCGCGGCCACCTGCGTACGCGGCTGGAGGGACAGGTGGTGGCGGCGACCGTCACGGCGGCGCGCCGGGTGGTCGAGGGGGACCCGCTCGCGCAGGCGCTGACCGGCTCGACCTACGCCCTCGCGGTCTACAACCTCTCCGAGCAGCACGCGCACCTGGTCAGCGGCGACGCGGACGAGGCCGCGGCCGTGCCCGGCCTGACCGAGGCGCTGGGCAAGGACAGGCTGCTGGCGTACGCGGCGCAGGGCCGCACCTTCGACCTCGACCCGAGCGGCGGCCACGAGCTGATCGCGGCCGCGGCGATGTCGCCGAGCGGTCTGCGCCTGATGGTCATCGCGGTGCCTCTGGACGCGGTGGACGACCCGGTGCGCCACCTGCTGATCAGCGAACTGGCGACCGGCGGGGTGCTGATCCTGCTGCTGGCCGCGGGCGGCCGGCTGCTGATCGCCGGCGGCCTGGCGCCACTCGGCAAGATGGCGCGCACCGCCCATCTCGTGGCCGAGCGAGTCGACCTGTCGGCCCGGATGCCCGAGGGGCCGTCGGAGGTCGGCAGGCTCGGCGCCGCGATCAACCTCATGCTCGACAGGATCGCCGGCGCCTTCCGCGACCGCCAGGCGTCGGAGGACCGCGTGCGCCGCTTCGCCGCCGACGCCTCCCACGAGCTGCGCACCCCGCTGTCGACCATCTCCGGATATGCGGAGCTGTACCGGGCCGGGGCGATCCCGGCCGAGGACCTGCCCAAGATCATGGGGCGGATCGAGGCCGAGGCCAACCGCATGGGCCGCCTGGTGGGCGAGATGCTGGAACTCGCGCGGCTCGACCGGGGCACCGCGCTCGCGCTCAACGAGGTCGACCTGGCCGAGATGGCCCGTGAGGTGGCCGCCGACTCGGCCGCCCTCGACCTCGCGCACCCGGTCACGGTGGAGGCGCCGCCGTCCCTGGTCGCGACGGTGGACGAGGCCAGGGTCCGCCAGGTGCTCGTCAACCTGCTCGGCAACGTGCGGGCGCACACCCCCGAGGGCACCCGGGCCGCCGTACGGCTGCTGCGCGCCCCGGAGTCGGTGACGATCGAGGTGCGCGACACCGGGCCGGGGATGAGCCCGGAGCAGGCCGAACGCGCCTTCGACCGCTTCCAGCGCGGAGAGGACCACCTCTACGGCGGGGCTGGGCTCGGCCTGTCGATCGTGAAGGCCATCGTGGAGGCGCACGGCGGCCGGTGCCGGATCGTCTCCTCCCCCGGCGAAGGGACGGCCGTACACATCGCGCTTCCCGCGATGCAAGAGGCTACTGGCGGGTAGTTAACGAGGACAGCTCGTTTCACCGCCGAGGAGGTCGATGATGACGACCGATTACGCCAAGGCCAGGGAGGTGGCCGAGCAGGCGCGCGAGACGGAGTGGACCCGCCCGAGCTTCGGCAAGCAGCTCTTCCTCGGGGACTTCCGGCTGGACCTCGTGCATCCCGCCCCCCGCCTCACCGAGGAGGAGATCAAGAAGGGAGACGACTTCCTGCGCGCGCTGCGGGCGTTCCTGCAGGAGAAGGTCGATCCCTCGCTCATCGAGCGCACCGCCGTGATTCCGGACGAGGTGGTCAAGGGACTGGCGGCGATCGGCGCGTTCGGCATGACCACCGAGGAGGAGTACGGCGGGCTGGGGCTGAGCCACCTGTACTACTGCCGCGCGCTGGCACTCGTGACGTCATGCTCCCCCGCGCTCAGCGCGCTGCTGTCGGCCCACCAGTCCATCGGGGTTCCGCAGCCGCTGCGGCTGTTCGGCACCCCCGAGCAGAAGCGCCGCTTCCTGCCCCGCTGCGCCCGGGGCGAGATCTCCGCCTTCCTGCTGACGGAGCCGGACGTCGGGTCCGACCCCGCCCGGCTGTCGACGACCGCCGTCCGCGACGGCGACGCGTACGTGATCAACGGCGTGAAGCTGTGGACGACCAACGGCGTCGTGGCCGACCTGCTCGTCGTGATGGCCCGGACCGGCACCAAGATCTCGGCCTTCGTGGTCGAGGCCGACTCGCCCGGCATCACCGTCGAGCACCGCAACCAGTTCATGGGCCTGCGCGGCATCGAGAACGGCGTCACGCGCTTCCACCAGGTGCGCGTACCGGTGGAGAACCTGATCGGCCGCGAGGGCCAGGGCCTGAAGATCGCTTTGACCACGCTCAACACCGGGCGCCTGTCTCTGCCGGCCACGTGCGTCGGCGCGGCGAAGTGGGCCACCAAGATCGCCCGCGAGTGGGGGTGCGAGCGGGTCCAGTGGGGCAGGCCGGTCGGGCAGCACGAGGCCATCGCCCGCAAGGTCGCCTTCATCGCCGCCACCGCGTACGCGCTCGAGTCGGTGGTGGACCTGTCCAGCCGGATGGCCGACGACGAGCGCAACGACATCCGCATCGAGGCCGCGCTCGCCAAGCTGTACAGCACGGAGATGGCCTGGCGGCTGATGGACGAGCTGGTGCAGATGAGAGGCGGGCGCGGCTACGAGACCGCCGAGTCGCTGCACGCCCGCGGCGAGCGCGGCGTGCCCGCCGAGCAGATGCTGCGCGACCTGCGGATCAACCGCATCTTCGAGGGCTCGACCGAGATCATGCACCTGCTCATCGCCCGCGAGGCGGTGGACGCCCACCTGTCGGTCGCGGGCGAGCTCGTCGATCCGAAGGCCGGCCTGCGGGCCAAGGGGCGGGCGGCCACCCGGGCCGGCGCCTTCTACGCCAGGTGGCTGCCGAGTCTGGTGACCGGGCCCGGCCAGGTGCCCACGTCGTACGCCGAGTTCGGCCCGCTGGCCCAGCACCTGCGGTATGTCGAGCGGACCAGCCGCAAGCTCGCCAGATCGACGTTCTACGGCATGTCGCGCTGGCAGGCGCGGCTGGAGCACAAGCAGGGGTTCCTGTCGCGGATCGTGGACATCGGCGCCGAGCTGTTCGCCATCACCGCGGTCTGCGTGCGCGCCCAGGAGGACTCGGCCGAGTTCGGGCGCAAGCCGTACGAGCTGGCCGACACCTTCTGCCACCAGGCCAGGCAGCGGGCCGAGGCGCTGTTCGACCGGCTGTGGGACAACACCGACGCCAGGGACGTACGGCTGGCCCGGCGGGTGCTCGACGGGCGTTACACGTTCATGGAGGACGGGATCGTCGACCCGTCGCTGGAGGGCCCGTGGATCGCCCCTCAGCGCACCGGGCCGTCCATGTTCGACGACGTCCACCGGCGTATCGGCTGAACGCCACGGCCCCGTCCCCGCGCGAGCGCGGGGACGGGGCCGTGGTCCGAGGTGTGACTCACACGTCGTAGCACCACATCCAGCCGTAGCCCGAGATGTAGCAGCGGTACCAGCCGTCACCGGGCTGCATCGCGTGCGCCGGGCTGGACAGGACGCCGAAGGTGGTGACGGCGACGGCGGTGGTGGCGAGAACGGCCGCAGCGCGCTTGATCGACTTCACGGGTATCTCCTGTGCAAGGAAAGTCTCTTTGACGTGTTTGAGTACACAGGAACCCACTTGTCGCGATCTGGTATCCGACTTGCACGCCGCTTGGACGCTTCGGTGCGAAAAACCCTTTGTCCCCGGTTGTGGCGCGTTGTTAGGGTCACCGGCATGTGGATTCTGTACGGCGACCGCTGATCAGCCCTCTGAGCCGCTGATCCGCTCAGCTTTCCCGGCCCTGTCCATCCGACGCGGCAGCTGAGTGACGGCACCTCGGTGCCGCGTTCCCGACGTACAAGGAGATCCCGTATGCGTACTCGCGCGTCCAGCAAGGGCGGCAAGCAGCAGAACCCGCGCACGCCGCAGCCCCAGCGCTCCTTCCCGCCGCCGCGTCAGATCCCGGCCCCGCCCATGCGGCCGGTGCGGCAGCCGCGGCGGCTGCCGAGAGCCAGGTAAGCCGCTTCGCGGCCGAAAGGGCATCCCGGGTGATCCGGGGTGCCCTTTCCCCACATCAACGGCCCGGCGCCTCGGCCAGGAGCTTCTCGAGCCCGTCGAGCAGGCAGCGCAGCCCGAATTCCAGGGGCTCGGCCGCGGGCTGGGAGTAGCCGCCACCTTGCATGGCCGCGACCAGGGCCGGATAGCGAACGGCGCGTGCACGTTGCTGCCCCTGCTGCGCGACGGCGGCCGCATCATCAACATCTCCTCCGCCGACACGCGCATCGCCATCGCCCACGAACTCGCCTACTCGATGGCCAAGGGCGCGATCAACGTGCTCGGCAGGACGCTGGCCCATGTGGTGGGCGAACGAGGCATCACGGTCAACACGGTGGCGCCCGGTGTCACCGACACCGAACCGAACGCCTGGATCCACTCCAGCCCGGAGATCGAGGCGCTCACCGCGACGGCCTCCGCGCTCAACCGCATCGGCCAGCCGTCCGACATCGCCGACGTCGTGGCCCTCCTCGCCTCCGACGACGCCCGCTGGATCACCGGCGACCTCATCGACGCCACCGGCGGCACCTTCCTCGGCCCCCGCGTCTGAGGACGGGCGCGAGAGCCGTACGGCTCTGGGCACACCACACTGCTCTCCTGCGCGAAAAGGGCACCCCGGGGTGATCCGGGGTGCCCTTTTCGTGCGGAACGGTCAGAGACGCTCGATGATCGTGACGTTGGCCTGGCCGCCGCCCTCGCACATCGTCTGCAGGCCATACCGCCCACCGGTGCGCTCAAGCTCGTGCAGGAGCTTGGTCATGAGGATCGCGCCGGTGCCGCCCAGCGGGTGCCCCAGCGCGATGGCGCCGCCGTTGGGGTTGGTCCGCGCCGGGTCGGCCCCGATCTCCTTGAGCCAGGCCAGCGGCACCGGGGCGAACGCCTCGTTGATCTCGACGACGTCGATGTCCCCGATCGCGAGCCCCGCCTTGGCCAGCGCCTTGCGGGTGGCCGGGATCGGCGCCGTGAGCATGTAGATCGGGTCGTCACCGGTCAGCGCGAGCGTGACGATGCGGGCGCGCGGGACCAGCCCGTGGTCGCGCACCGCCTGCTCCGAGGCGATGAGCAGCGCGCCCGAGCCGTCGGAGATCTGCGAGGAGGTGGCCGCGGTGATCCGGCCGCCCTCGCGCAGGGTCTTCAGCTCGGCCATCTTCTCCAGCGTGGTGTCGGGCCGCGGGCCCTCGTCGTCGGTCACGCCGTCGACCGGGGCGATCTGGTCCTTGAAGTGGCCGTTGGCGATCGCCTTCGCGGCCCGCTGGTGGCTCTCGTAGGCGTAGCGATCCAGCTCGTCACGCTCCAGGCCCCACTTCTCGCACATCAGCTCCGCACCGCGGAACTGGGAGATCTCCTGCTTGCCGTACCGCTCGACCCACTTGTCGCCGAACGGGAACGGCATGCCCTTCTCCAGCGCCGCCGTGATGCTCGACCCCATCGGGACGATGGACATCGACTCGACGCCGGCCGCCACGACCAGGTCCTGCGTGCCCGACAGCACTCCCTGCGCGGCGAAGTGGATGGCCTGCTGCGACGAGCCGCACTGCCGGTCGATCGTGACCCCGGCCACGGTCTCCGGGAGGCCCGCGCTGAGCCACGCGTTGCGTGCGATGTCCATGGACTGCGGGCCGAACTGCATGACGCAGCCCATGATCACGTCGTCCACGGCGGCGGGATCGACGCCGGTGCGCTCGACGAGCGCGGAGAGAGTGTGGGCGGCCAGGTCGACCGGGTGGACCGCGGAGAGCCCGCCCTTCTTCTTGCCGACCGGCGTGCGGACCGCCCCGACGATGTACGCCTCTGCCACAGTGCCTCCATAGGAAACCGAGCAATGTTCGGTTAGTGAGAGGTTACATCAGAACTTTCGTCGGGGGAGGCGACGGTATGGGCGTGGTCGACGGGCAGGGCTCAGGCGTATCGTCCGGGCAGCACGTCGTCGGCCTCGGCGAGTTGGAAACCCCGGCCGTCGGCCGCGATCCCCCGGAGCCCGTCCGCGAGCGCGAGCGCCACGGCCGCCCGCGTGAGCAGCGCCCCCTGCGCCTCGTCCGCGCTCGTCACCTCTTCCGTCCGGCCGTCGGCCGCATCTCCGGAGGCCGCATCGGCGAGCTCGGCGTCCTCGCCTCCCGTCTCCTCCGTACGCGCGACCGGGGAGACCCGGGCGATCGCGATCTCCGTGAGGTACGGCCAGCGGACCTGGGCGGCGGGCGGCATGCGGTGCCCCTCCTCGATCGTGACCAGCACGTCGGCGCCCGCGTAGACGTCGGCCACCCTGCCACGGCGGACGGGGACGTGGACGACGCCCTCGATCAGCTCACCTTCCGGCCACCTTTCGGTGTCCACGGCGTCGGCGTGCCGCAATGACTCGGCGAGGATCGGCAAGATCTCCTCGGGCTCCGGCACGGCCGGCAGGTAGACGAGCGGGTCTCCGTCGTCCTCCGCCGGATCGAGCGGCTCGCCCTGGCAGAGTGACCAGCCGCCCAGGCGGTATGCGATGCCCTCGGCCATGCTCTTGTCGAAGAAGTCCACCGGCAGCGGGCCCTCGGCGGCGATCCGGCACGCCCAGAGCCTGTCCTCGTCGGGCACGCCGAGCTTGGCGAGGACGTCTCCGGTCAGTTCGACGGGCGGCTCGATGCGCGCCCCGCCCGCGAGGATGTCGTCGCCGTCGGTTCTCGCCTCGGGATCGGCGAGTTGTGCGACCGCCAGCAGCGTTTTCGGATCCGGCCGGGCGGGCAGCAGCGCCGTGGGCCCTGTGCGCAGCCGACCGGGCAGCAGGAGTTTCGAGAACCAGCCCATAGGCCCTCCTCATGATCGGTCGAAGAGACCATAGCCCCGACGGCCGCCGGCCACGAGCCCTTCCGGCGAGGTGCCCCGGCTCAGGACGTCGTTTTCGCCAGACGTGTTCCGGTCATCGTGGCGTAGACGATGACATTGTCGAAGTAGTGACCGGTCGAATAGTTGTATTTGCCGCCACAGGTGATCAGCCTGAGCTCGGCGTTGTCGGCGTGCCCGTACACCCGGTTGGTGGGGAACGTCTGCTTGTTCGCCTGCTCGATACCGCCCACGGTGAAGATGGCCACGGTCCCGTCGAGGCGGTACACCTCGATCTTGTCGCCGTACGCCAGTTCGTGCAGACGAGTGAAGACGGCGCTGCGCGAGGTGGTGTCCTTGTGGCCGAGCATGACCGCCGGGCCCGACTCACCCGCCGTCGGGCCTCCGCGATACCAGCCGACCAGGTTCGGGTTGCTGATCGGGGGCGTCTGGATCGCACCGGAGCGGTCGAGACCGACCGACTTGATCAGGGCGTTCACGCCGATCTTGGGAATGACCAGGCGCTTGGGCGTGGACGGCTGCATCGCCGGAGCCGCCGGAATGTTCGGAACCGGCGGAGGCGCGGTGGCGACCGCCTGCGTCAGCGGCTGCCCGGCGCCGCCCGGCCCCACGGAGGGGGCGAGCCCGTTCTGCGGCGCCGCGAGCTTCACCGTCGAGCGGGTCGGCGCGGCGTACTCGTCGGGGTTGTTCACCATGATCACGACGCCCACGATCACGACGACCAAGCCCAGGATGGCCGCCGTGATCAGCACCCGCCGGATGGCCTCCGCGCCGTCGCGGGGAGGCTTCTCCTCCGGCGGCTGCGGCGGGGGCACCGGCTGCACGTGCTGCATCTGGGGCAGCATGACCGGCTGGAAGACCGGCTGGCCGTAAACCGGCTGCGGGTAGCCCTGCCCGCCCGGCCCGGGAGGCATGCCGTACGGCTGGCCCGGCGGGTACTGTCCAGGTGGCGGGGTGGTCATGGCTCGTCCTACTGCCTCACCGGGCGGCGCCGGGTCCGGAGCACGAGTCCGCCGCCCCCCGCCGCCAGCATGAGCGCGACGCCGGTGAGGACGAAGAGGCGGGCGTCGGGGCCCGCGTCGCCTCCACCGCCGGTGGCCGCGCCACCCCCGGGAGTGTTCTCGACCTGGGCGGACCTCGTCTTCTTCGTCTTGGACGGCGTGGGCGACGCGAAGACCGTTTCGTACACCGTCCTGGTGTTACGCGGCGTGGGCGAGACGCTCGCGGAGGCACTGGGGCTGGCGCTGGCGCTGGCACTCGCGCTCGGGGACGCCGAGGCGCTCGTCACCGGAATCGTCGCCACGGCCGGCAGCGTGCTGCCCGTCGTCGCGACCACGCAGTTGTAGAGCGCGGTGGGCGTCGTGGTGGTGGTCGTGCCGGTGCCGGCGGGCGCGACCATGCTGATCTTGAAGTCCTTCGCCGTCAGCACGACGGAGGTGGCCCCGGTCGCCGGCGTGACGGTCAGCGTCGCCATGGGGAGCGACGGCATCGGCCCCTGGGCCGCGACGGACGCGGTCAACGCCGTGCCGGTCGGCGAGGGCGTGGACACGCCCGCGGTCATGCCGGCCGGCAGCGCCGACGCCGACACGGTGGGCTGCAACTCGATCGCCGCCCCGCTCGCGATCTGCACCGGTGCGGGGAACGCCGAAGTCGTGACCGGCTGGATGTTCAGGGTCGCGGTGTATTGGGTGCCGGTCACCGCCGAGGTGCTCGCGGTGAGCGTCACCGTGAAATCGTGCGTGACGGCGGTGCCGCCCGTGCCCGGAGTGCAGGTGTACGTCACGGTCTTCGTGTCGGCTCGCGCGCCGAGCGCGCCCAGGCCCAGGAGAAGGCCCGCGCTGACCACTCCGGCCGCGGCGGCCCTTCCGGCGACACGGCCCCGCGCCTTTGACTTCAGCACTGACTTCTCTCCACTTCCATGCTCGCAGTCAACAGGCGTACCAGCATGCCAGCATACGGTCACGGTCAGGTAGAGATCTTACGGACAAAAACCCCAAGACCGCCTCCTCTTGCTCAAACTTTCTCGCGTTCTCGGCATGTCCGCGTCCGCCGGACGCTAGTGCCTGCCGTACGAGCCGGGGTTGTATGAGCCGGGGTTCGGACCGAAGCGCCGGAGCAGCAGCCCTCCAGCCGCGGCCGCGGCCATCAACGCCAGGCCGGTGAGCACGACAAGCCGGGCGTCCGGGCCGGCGTCGCCCCCGGCCCCGGTCTGCGCGCCGCCGAGCGGCGTCGTCTTGATCTGCTTGGTCGACGTACGGGAGACCGTCGCGGTCGCCGTGACCGTGGTGGTCGCCGTGGTCCTCGTGGTCGGGGTCGTCGACGCTCCGGCGCTGGGAGTGGGCGAGCTGCTCGTGTTGCCGTCCGCGTCGTCGCTGCCGGTCGGGCTCGGCGAGGGGGAAGGCGAAGCGGACGGTGAGGGGGACGGCGAGGTGGACGAGGAGGCGACGACGGTGAGCGCGAGCGACGCCCGGGTCGCGGTCGCCGGCAGCGTGCACGTGTAGAGCGCCTCGCCCGTGCCGGTGGTGTCCCCAGCCGGGCGCAGCTTCAGCGTGAAGTTCCCTGCCGCGACGCCGACCGTGCCCACCGCCGTCGGAGTCAGCGTGACGAGCAGTTCGGGGATCGGCGTCAGCGTGGCCGACGGTGAGACAGACGATGGAAGCACCGTGGAGGCGGACGGGCTCAGCGTGATGACCGAAGGACTCTCCTCCTGCGTGCCGGTCTCCGTGTCGTCCGTGTCCTCGCTGGAGGGAGTCGCGCTGGCGGAGGGTGACGCACTCGCGGAGGGGGTCGCGGAGGTGTCCGCCGCCACCTGAGACTCCGCGCCGCCGGCCGACTCGGTGTCTTCCGGGGAAGGCGAAGCCGAGGGCGAAGGCGACGCAGAAGGCGAGGCCGAGGCGGATGGAGAGGGCGTGGGGGTCGGCGACGGACTGGGAGTGGCGGACTCGCTCACGACGGGAGCGCCGGTCACCTCCACCAGGCCCTCGGCGACCATGACGTCGTTCGCCGCGATGCCCGTCGCCGGTGCCACCATCGCGCTCTGGCCGCTCGACGGCGACGCGGGAGCGATCCGCCAGGTCACGGTCGCCGTGCTGCTCACCACCGGGTCGTCGGGCGCGACCAGGGTCACGTTCACCGGGTAGGTCGCGGCGGCGCCGCCGGCCGGAGTGCAGGAATACGGCACGGTCGCGGTTTCGGTCGCCGCGAGCACCGGCCACGTCATCAGGGCCAGCGCGGCCGTCGCTCCCGCCGCCGTCCGGGCCGCGATGCGACGCCTGGCACTCCTGCGCCGGGCACTGGGGTCGGGCACGACGTCTCTCCTGCCACCGCAGTCACGTACGAAGTAGCGAACAGTCTCCCAGGAGTTGACCACCGACATAACCGGTAGGCGCCGTATGTCAGGAAATTCTCAGGGAACCTTCATCGCCCTCCCACGGTAGGGAGGTGTGGAGGTAGTGATATGAGACGACTGCTCGTGGCTCTCGCAACGATGGCCGCGATCCTCGCGCCGGCCCTGCCCGCTCACGCGCGGGCCGGCTTCTGGGCCGTGACCGAACTCGACCCGCTTCCCGCCGAGGTGCGGCCCGATGTCTCCTACACGGTGGGCTTCTGGGTGCTCCAGCACGGCACCCATCCGTACGAGGGGCCCGGCGGCCTCGAACCGATCGGCCTGCGCCTGACCGGGGAGGACGGCACGACCCTGACGTTCGGCGGGACACCGCTGCTGGAACCCGCCCATTACGCCACGTCCATCACGGTGCCGGCCGGACGGTGGCGGGTGCAGGGTCTGCAGGGCATGTTCGCGCCGTACGAGATCGGCACGCTCACGGTGCCGGGCGGGCTGAAGGCGGCTCCGCCGCAGTTTCCGGTGCCCGCAGGCACCGAGGTCATGGATTTTTGGGGGCCTGTGAAGCCGCCCGGGTTCCCCTGGAAGGCGGCGGCCGTCATTCCCAACCGCCTTCCGGCCGCGACGCCCGCCGCGTCCGCGCAGCCGGCCCGGACCATCGAACCGGACCGCGCCACCCAGCCGGCCCAGGCCGCTGCGGCCGTCGGTGATTCCTCGCCGTGGCGTCAGCCGTACGCGCTGCTCGCCGTCGCGGTGGCGGCGGTGGCGGGCACGCTGCTGGTCCAGCGCGCGGCTCGGACGGCCGTACGGCGCAGGCCGCACGATCCGCCCGAGCGCGAGGCGCGAGAGGGCGAAGAAGTGATCAGCACGGGCTGATCACCCCGCGATCACTTGCCCTTGGTCTCGGTCAGCGTCGCGTAGACGATGATGTTGTCGGTGTAGTGGTGCTGCTTGGCGTTGTAGACCCCGCCACAGGTGATCAGCCGCAGCGACGATGTGATCGTGTTGCTGTAGACCCGCTTGGTCGGGAACGTCGACTTGCTGACCTGCTCGATCCCGTCCACCGTGAAGATCGCCATCTTGCCGTCCGCACGGAGAACGGCGATCTTGTTGCCGCGCTTGAGCTCGCGCAGGCGGCTGAAGACGGCGGCGCCCTTACGGGTGTTCACGTGCCCGAGGATGATCGCCGGCCCCTGGTCGCCGGGGGCCGGTCCGAAGCGGTACCAGCCGGTGAGGCTGGGCTTGCTCAGCGGGGGCGTCTGGATGACGCCGGACTTGTCCACGCCCACCGAGCCCACCGCGGCCTTCACGCCGATCGCGGGAATGCTGATCTTGAGCGGCCTGCCGGTGACCTTCTTGGTCGTCGTCGTCTTCGCACTGAACGACGAGGACGACAGCGGCTTCGAGGACGACGAGGCCACGCTCGTGAGGGTCAGCGGGGCGATCGGCTGCATCGCCGGAGCCGGCGGCGGCGCGGTCGGGTCCGCCGCCGTGAGGGCCACACCCGGCCCGCCCGGGCCGACGGTCGGCGGCAGGAAGGCCACGCTGCCCGCGTCCTGGACGTTCACCGCACCCGGGACCGGCCCGCTCTCCTGGGAGTCCGAGGGGCTCAGCACGGCGAGCATCCCGGCCATCACCGCCGCGATGCCGCCGAACGACCCGGCCACGAGCAGGCCCGCGAGGACCGGCTGGGGCAGCGGCTTGCGCGTCTTCTTGGCGTCGGTGCCCGTGCTGCCCTGCTCGGGAGCCCCGCCGTCAGGAGTGTCGTTCATCGTCATCCTCCTCAGCCCCGCTCGCCCGAGTGCGCCGCCCTACGCCGGAGCATCGCCACACCGCTGAGCATGCCGATCATCAACAGCGCGCCGCCCGAGCCGATCAGCAGCATGCCCGAGGACGACACGCGCTCCGGAGCCTCACCGGTCTGCGCACCGCCCTGCGGCGTGATCGCCACCTGCGCCACGCTCGGCGTCGCGGTCAGCGTGACCGTCTTCGTCGCCGTAGGCGACGGACTGCCCTGCACTGTGACCACGGTGACGACGTAGTTCTGTGTCGGCGCCAGGTTCGGGCTCCTGCTCGCGGACGGCGACGGTGAGGCCGACGGAGACTGGTCGCCGCTCGGCGACCCCGAAGGCGTGGCCGTGGGCGACGCACTCGGCGAGACGCTTCCCGAAGGGCTGGCCGAGCTGTCCGGAGAAGGCGAGCTGTCCGGCGACTCGCTCGGCTCCACCGAAGCCGACGGGCTGCTGTTCGTCCCGCCGCCGATCGTCACCTGAACGGCGACCGGTGCGCTGATGAGCGTGCACTCGGCGCGGTACTCCTGCGGCGGGTTGGCCAGCTCCCGGGTGACCACGCGGAACGCGTCGAGCTGGCCCCACTTGCCGTCCTCGACGTTCTTGATCGTGATCGTGTGCTCACCGTACTTGAGACCGTGGAACTTCCACAGGGTCTGCCCGCCCTTGTTGGCGTCGTTCACCGGGGTGCCGTCGTCGTTCGTCGAGGGGTCGATCCGCGGCGGTGTACCCGGCTGACCGTCGACGTCGATGTCGATCGGTCCCGCACGCCGGTCCCGCTGCGCGACGTACTCCACTCCGGTGCCGGTGAAGGTGAGGGACGCCCAGGCGCCGCTCACCGTGGTCCGGTGCAGGTCGAGGTGATAGTCGTTGTCCCCGCTCGGCTGCCCCTCGAGGTTCTCCCAGCCGCCGCTGTAGGTGATCGCCGGGTCGTCGTCGTTGACCATGACCTCGGAGGCGGGGGGACGGAAGTCGACGAACAGCTTGCCGGGCTTGACCGTGAGGGTGCCCTCCCGATCCGTGTAGGCGAAGTCGGCGATGCCGTCGGGAAGCTTGAGCGGGGTGCCCTTGATCATCGCGCCCGGCTGGTCCACGGATCCCTTGGGCTGAAGCTGCCCGATCCAGCTGCCGGTGAGGTTGACCCTCCCGGTCACCTCGGTCCGGCCGCCGTTGGGCAGTCGCGCGGGCGCTCCGAAGCGCGTCGCGTCCTTGTAGCCGAGCTTCCACGCGACGGTGAGCGGATCGCCCACGTTCAGCGTCGTCGGGACGGTGAGCTTCGTCCGGAGATAGACGGTGCCCGAGCCCGTGCCGGCGATGCCTTGCTGACAGGCGTAGTCCACCACGAGATCGGCGGTATTGGCCTGCGCCGTCACCGCCGGTACGACAATCGCCGCCGTACCAGCCAGGCCGAGGGCCAAGGCAGCCACGGTCCTAGGAAGACCAGCTTTCCACCGAATCACCACATACTCCGATCACAGGTCCGCCCTGGCGGGCCTATAGCAAACCGAAGGTAGATCTTAGGGGCAACCGAAGCGGTCAAAGGGGTCGTTATCGCGATGGTTTCGGAGTTGTGACCGTCCGTACAACATGAAGCCGATCGACCAGCGGAGGACCAGAATCGTATTCTGGTGCGGCCAACAGATTCTGAGCCGGAAGGCGTACCCGATGCGGCGAGACCTCTTCGACGAGGAGCACGACCTCTTCCGCGAGACCGTCCGTGAGTTCATGGCCCGCGAGGTCGTCCCCCACCACGGGCAGTGGGAGAAGGACGGCATCGTCCCCCGCGAGGTGTGGAAGAAGGCGGGCGAGCTGGGCATGTTCGGCTTCTCGGTGCCGGAGGAGTACGGCGGCTCGGGGATCACCGACTTCCGCTACAACGTGGTGATCGTCGAGGAGATCATCCGCGTCGGCGCCAGCGGCCTGGGATTCGGCCTGCACAACGACATCATGGCGCCGTACATGGTCGATCTGACCAACGACGAGCAGAAGCAGCGCTGGCTGCCCGGCTTCGCGTCCGGCGAGCTGATCACGGCCATCGCGATGACCGAGCCGGGGGCCGGCAGCGACCTGCAGGGCATCCGCACCACC
The DNA here is from genome assembly GCF_030268985.1 of Microbispora sp. NBRC 16548. Classification (NCBI taxonomy): domain Bacteria; kingdom Bacillati; phylum Actinomycetota; class Actinomycetes; order Streptosporangiales; family Streptosporangiaceae; genus Microbispora; species Microbispora sp. NBRC 16548. The sequence goes on along the minus strand of NZ_BSSF01000017.1, from coordinate 131,478 downwards.
GCCGTCCGCGAGGGCGACCACTACGTGGTGAACGGGCAGAAGACCTTCATCACCAACGGCATCAACTCCGACCTCGTCGTGGTCGTGGCCAAGACCGACCCCTCGGCGGGCGCGCGGGGCACCTCGCTGCTGGTCGTGGAGCGCGGCATGGAGGGCTTCACCCGCGGCCGCAACCTGGAGAAGGTCGGCATGCACGCGCAGGACACCGCCGAGTTGTTCTTCGAGAACGTCCGGGTGCCGGTGGCCAATCTCCTGGGCGACGAGGAGGGTCAGGGCTTCTTCCAGCTCATGAACAACCTGCCGCAGGAGCGGCTGTCGATCGCGGTGGCGGCCGTGGCCGCGGCGGAGACGGTGCTGGAGGAGACGATCGAGTACTGCCGCAACCGTACGGCCTTCGGCCGCAGCATCGGCAAGTTCCAGAACACCCGGTTCCTGCTGGCCGAGCTGGCCACCGAAGTGGAGATCGCCCGCCACTACGTGGACAAGAGCGTGCAAGCGCTCAACGCCAAGGAGCTCACGGCGGTGGACGCCGCGAAGGCCAAGTGGTGGACGACCGAGCTGCAGAACAAGGTCGTCGACCGATGCGTCCAGCTCCATGGCGGCTACGGCTACATGCTGGAGTATCCGGTGGCCAAGGCCTGGCTGGACAGCCGCGTACAGACGATCTACGGCGGCACCACCGAGATCATGAAGGAGATCATCGGCCGGTCCTTCGGCTTCTGACCCCCGCCGGCCGATCAGCTGTGCTGCTGTCCCCAGATCAGCAGCATGGCCACCACGAACACGACCATCACGCCTCCGTAGGCCACCGGGCTCAGCCGGAAGAACCGGCGCACCTTGTTCAGCAGCCACGCGAACAGGAGCGCCAGGAAGACCAGAAGGATGAGTCCGGTATCCACACTGATCAGTATGCGCGGGTTTCCCCGCCCCCGCGTGTCCCTCGGCACAAGCAGCGCGGGGAGACTCAGCGAGGGTCTTCGCCGCCTTCGAGGCTGCTGCCTTCGACGATCACCCGCGCGACCAGTTCCGGGTCGTCGCTCATCGGCACGTGGCCGCAGCCCCGCAGCAGCAGCGTCCGCTGCCCCGCCCACCGCGCCGCCCGTACGGCCTGGCGGCGTGGCAGCAGCCGGTCGCGGTCGCCCCAGGCGATCGTGACCGGCACCTGGGGCGGCGCGGGCGGCGCGACCCACGCCAGCGAGTCCAGCGTCTCCTCGAACCCCACGCACTCGCGCAGCGCCGTGGCCGCCGCGAGCACGGCCTCACGCGCCAGCCGCTCCGGACGGGCCACGAACAGGCCCAAGGCCAACGCCTTCCCCTCGTCCGTGCGGGCCGCGAGCGCGGGCAGTCCGTCCGCCCGTGCCGCCAGCCGCAGCAGGCGCAGCACGGCCCGCGCGTACGCGTGCTCGGGCCGGGACCAGAACCCGGCGGGAGACAGCGCGACGGCCGTGCGGACGTCGGCGGAGGACGCCAGGTCGAGCGCGATGTAGCCGCCCAGCGAGTTGCCCGCGACGTGCGGCCGGCTCAGGCCGAGCCCGGTCCAGAACTCCCGCACCGCCCGCCCCAGTGTCTCCACGTTGTACGGCGTGCCGTACGGCAGCGGCGGGGACTCGCCGAAGCCGGGCAGGTCAACCGCGATGACGTCGTGCCGCTCCGCGAGCAGATCGAGGACCGGCAGCCAGCCCTGGCGGTGGTGACCGATGCCGTGGAGGAGGACCAGCGGCGGGCCGCTGCCGCGACGGTCGTGGGCGAGCTCCATGCGTCCGAGTCAAGCACCAGGGACGGCCGGAAAGAAGCGCGCAGCGTGTCGCGTCCGCCGTCCGTCCGTTGAGGCGGATCCCGTGCGTGCTCGTCCGCGCGGGCTGCAATCATGTTCCGTCGCATTGATTGAAGACGAAATGAACCGACAAATGACCATGACTAAGCCGGAGGAACACACCGGCCTCGCCGACCTGCCGGAGCCGGACGTGAAAGCCGGCGTCATCGACTTGCTGGAACGCAGCGGATCGGTCGTGGTGCCCATCGGCATCGCCCTCTACGCGCTGCTCTATCTCGGCATCCAGCAGGTGTACGGCATCTTCAACATCAGCCCGGAACAGGCGGGCATCGACCAGGCCACCATGTTCGGCCGCCTGGTGGGGACGCTGATCCTGCTCATCATCGCCGGCGCGCTGCTCGCGGGCGTCATCGTGGCGGCCGTCTGGCTGCTCGACAAGGCCACCCTCGGCCATCTGTTCCGCCTGGCCCAGGCCGTACGCGTGCGCCCGTGGGCCGCCGCGACCGCCGGCGCGCTGTGGTGCGGAGCGAGCTACTGGGGCTTTCTCGGTTACCTCGGGCTGGGAGAGGGCGCGTCGCTGGTCGGCATCGTGATCACCGCGGTGGTGATCGGCGCCCTGGCCTTCCTCGTGCCGTTCCGGCTGCTGCGGCGGCGTCCTGCCGGCCGCGCGGGCATGAAGATCGTGGTGGCCGCGTTCACCGGCATCGGGCTGGGCTTCGCGCTGATGGGGCAGATGGAGAGCGACGCGCTCGCCGTCGCCGAGAAGGGCAGGCCCGCCAGCATGCTCCTGTCGATGGTGGGCTTCCAGGACCAGTGGGTGGTGCTCAACGACCGCGAAAGCGGCAAGGTGCTGCGCGGCGGTGTGGAGGTGCTGCTGCTCGGCGAACGCGAGGGCGCGTACGCGTTGTACGACTGCGCGAACCAGGAGACCTTCCGCATCTCCATGGAAGCGACCGTGCTGCGGCAGGTGACGCTCGAACCCGAACGCCCGAGCGGCTACAGCTGCATGAAGCAGAAGAACTGACCGTGACGTGCCCCCGCACCGGGGGCGCGTCACGACCTAACGACCGCCGATGGGAATCTCGAACCAGACCGCCTTGCCCTCGCGGGTCGGGCGGGAGCCCCAGCGTCGCGCCAGCTGGTCGACGAGATAGAGGCCACGGCCGCCCTCGTCGTTCTCCCCCGCGCTGCGGATGCGGGGCAGGCGCAGGTCCTGGTCGAAGACCTCGACCCAGACGGACTCCCCGCCCCTGCGCAGCCGCAGGGTGAACTCCTTGTCGCCCGCGATCTCCTCCTCGAAGCCCGGCACGTCCCACGACTCGTCGAACGGCAGCGGCGGCCCGTCGAGCACCAGCTCGCGGCGCGGCACACTGGCGCTGGCGGCGTGCAGGACCACGTTGGTCACGACCTCGGAGACGAGCAGGCAGGCCAGCTCCGCGCGTTCCTCGGGCACCTGCCAACCCGCGAACGCCTCCGACGCCATCCGCCGCGCCTCGCTCACCATGATCGGCTGGGCCGGGAACGTCCGCTCCTGGGACTGCAGCTCCGTGCCCGCAGAACGGACGACGAGGATGGCCATGTCGTCGTCGATCTCGCCGGGGACGGCCACCGTGGCCAGGTCGGCGATGCGCTCGACGGACTCTCCCGACGCCTTGGCGAGCTTCTCCCGCAGGATGTCGAGCGCCTCGTCGTCGCCGGGGACGCCCGTGGCGGAGTCGCGCGGCGGCCTGCGATCGACCAGGCCGTCGGTGTAGAGAAGCAGGGTCGCGCCGGGCGGCAGCACCCTCGTCTCCTCCTTGTAGACCAGGTCGGCGTGCATGCCCTTGGCCCGAACTCCGAGCGGCTGGCCGACCTCGGTGATGTCCAGGTCTCTGACCTCGCCGTCCACGATAAGCAGCGGCGGCGCGTGCCCGGCGTTGGCGAACGACAGCTGCCTCGACCACGCGTCGTACACCATGTATTGACAGGTGACGATCGGCGGGTTGGTGATGTCGGCGCCGAAGTCGTCGTGTTCCGGCGCGGCGACGATCCTGGTCCACTCGTCCAGGCGGGCGAGGATGTCGGCGGGCGGTTTGTCGTCCTGGGCGAAGGCCCGCAACGCGGCCCTGAGCTGGCCCATGACCGCCGCCGCCTTGGCTCCCCGGCCCTCGACGTCTCCGATCACGATGCCGACGCGGCCGGCCGACAGCGGGATCACGTCGTACCAGTCGCCGCCCACCTGGGTCTGGATGCCCTGGCCGTGCGAGGCGAGCGGGGCGGCCGGGTAGTAGCGGACCGCGATCTCCAGGCCGTCGAGCGAGGGCAGCGGCTGACGCGGGAGCAGGTGCTTCTGGAACGACTCGGCGGTGTGCCGCTCCTCCTCGAACAGCAGCGCGTTGTCGACGGCGAGCGCGACGCGGGTGGCGATGGCGCCGACGAAGTCGCGGTCGAAGGTGTCGTAGTGGGGCGAGCGCCGGTTCGTGAGGTTCGACAGGCCGAGGTACATCAGGCCGAGCGTCTCGCCGCGCACGCACAGCGGGGCGACGATGGCCGAGGTCATCCCGATCTCGCCGCACAGCCGGGCCGCGCCCTCGCTCGGCGCCGGATAGCTGACCTGGGAGAGGTCCTCGACGAGGATCGTCTCCTGGCGGCGCACGGCGGCCTCGGCGTAGTGCCCGAGGGGGTATCTGATCTCCGCGCCCACCGGCCGCCAGGTGTCCGGCGGCGGCGTCCAGCCGTTCACGTGCGTGGAGACCTTGCGCACCAGGCGGTCGCCCTCGACCAGTTCGATGAAGCAGTGGTCGGCGAACTGCGGGACGAGCATCTCCGCGACCCGGTTGAGCGTCTCCTCGACGTACAGGGAGCCGGCGAGCCGCTCGCCGATCCGCTCGAGCAGGCCGAAGCGGTCCTTCTCACGCTCGTTGCTGCGCATCGCCTCGCGCGCGGTGATCACGATGCCGCTCACGGAGCCGGAGGGGTGCCGCAGCGGCACGGCCTGCGCGCGTACGTAGATCATGGAGCCGTCGCCGCGGGCCACGTCGAACGTGCCCTCCCACACACCGCCGCGCAGCACGTGCTTGGCCAGTTCGGCCGTGAGCGGATGGTCCTTCTCCGAAATCCCGAGGGTGTGCAGCGACTCCTTGCCCGGAGACGCGCCCACGCGGCCGAACAGCTGCTCGGCGAAGGGGTTCCAGTACAGGACATTGCTGAAGCGGTCGGTCACGACCACGGCCATCTCCGCGTGGTCGAGCACGGAACCGGCGGAAAGGTGGTCGTCGGCGTCCTGTGACAGATCTCCCCATCGCCTCATGCCACGGCCGTCCCTTGACGAGGTGGGTTCGCTATGCCGGGCACGGGCGCTCCTGCGAAGGCTGGGTCGCGAGAAATGAAAGGACTCCCTAGGGGATTCAACCAGGCACAACTCATTCCGTCATCGTCTGGTGACAAAAACGTGTGAGGCGACGTCCCTCGGAAGGTCCGCGGTCGTGGTTCCCACCTCACCATCACCAGTCACCGTTACACCGTTGTCACTCGCCGCGAGCGTCACCTCGCGTCCGGGTTGTATCCCAACTTGCTTGAGTTTAAGCATCACGGCGGGGTCGCTTTGCACTTGTTCGCTGATTCGGCGCACTACAACGGGCACGGGGGCCTGTCCCGCGAGGGTCACCATGGGAGACACCATCTCATCTCCGGCCGAACCGGACTGAGGCACCCCCAGCTCGTCCAGACCGGGGATCGGGTTGCCGTGCGGGCACACCCGGGGGTTCTTGAGAAGGTTCACGAGCCGGGTCTCCACCGACTCCGACATGACGTGCTCCCAGCGGCACGCCTCGATGTGGACCTCTTCCCAGGGCATGCCGATCACCTGGGTCAGCAGGCACTCGGCCAGGCGGTGCTTGCGCATGACGCGGATGGCCAGCGTGCGGCCCAGCGCGGTCATGCTGAGGTGCCTGTCCCCCTCGACCTTGACCAGGCCGTCGCGCTCCATGCGCGCCACCGTCTGGCTGACGGTCGGACCGCTCTGCTGCAGGCGCTCGGCGATCCGAGCGCGGAGCGGGACGATGCCCTCCTCTTCGAGCTCGAATATCGTCCGGAGATACATCTCCGTCGTGTCGATCAGGCCGTGTGCGGTCAAGGCTCCTCCAGTCCTTGTAAATCGATGCTACGACCTCCCCGCGTGTTCGCAGCCGACCTTATTGGGGAAGCGACCCAGGGTGGGAAACATCGGAGCCCAGCGATTCCTTCCGGCGGAGATCAGCCTGCCCGCGCTCAGGGAGGCCGCACGACACTGCGAGGGCTGCGACCTCTACCGAGCCGCCACGCAGACGGTCTTCGGCGAGGGCGTTCCCGGCGCACGGTTCATGCTGGTCGGCGAGCAGCCGGGCGACCAGGAGGACCGCGAGGGCGCGCCGTTCGTCGGGCCCGCTGGGCGCATCCTCGATAAGGCGCTCGAAGAGGCGGGCATCGAGCGCGAGGCGGTGTACGTGACCAACGCGGTCAAACACTTCAAGTACGAACCTCGTGGCAAGCGCAGAATCCACCAGAAGCCCACCGTGGGAGAGATCAACGCCTGCCGGCCCTGGCTCGAGGCCGAGATGCGCCTGGTGGACCCGGAGGTGACGGTGGTGCTGGGGGCCACGGCCGCCCGGGCCCTACTGGGCCCGGACTTCCGCGTCACCAGGCATCGGGGAGAGCCGGTCCCCCGGCGCGAGGGGGCGTACTACGTGGCGACGATCCACCCCTCGGCGATCCTGCGCGCGCCCGACCGGGACGAGGCGTACTCCGGCTTCCTCGCCGACATCACGGTCGCGGCCGGGCTGCCCTGATCGGAGCTGCTCTCATCGGATCTGCCCTCATCGGAGCTGCTCTCATCGGATCTGGGGGCGGGACCTCAGGGGGCGAGACGCTCCAGCGTCCAGGTTCCGCCGGTCCGGCGATAGCGGAGCCGGTCGTGCATGCGGTCGGTCTGGCCCTGCCAGAACTCGACCTCCGCCGGCACCACCCGGAATCCGCCCCAGAAGTCCGGCAGCGGCGGGTCCTGCGGCCAGCGCTCGGCCAGCTCCCGGAACCTGGCGTCGAGCTGCTCCCTCGACTCCACGACCGCCGACTGACGGGAGGCCCACGCGCCGATGCGGGAGCCGTACGGGCGAGAGTGGAAGTAGGCGGCGCTGTCCTCGCGCGGGAGCCGTACGACGAAGCCCTCCACACGGACCTGCCGCCTGATGGGATGCCACGGGAACAGCAGGCAGGCGCGCGGGTTCTCACCGAGGTCGCGGCCCTTGCGAGACTCGTAGTTGGTGAAGAAGACGAACCCGCGCTCGTCGAAGCCCTTGAGGAGGACGGTGCGGGCGGAGGGACGGCCACCGGCGGAGCTGGTGGCGACGACCATGGCGTTCGGTTCGGGCAGGCCCGCGGCGACCGCGTCCGCGAACCACAGCGCGAACTGCGTCACCGGGTCGGCGGCCATACCGGATTCGAGCAGGGGCTCACCTTCATAGCTGTGCCGGAGCCCGGGGAGGTGCGAAGCGCTGTCCACGGAAAGGTATTCTCGCGTGCTCGGCATACGTCTCGCTCGGTGGCCCCTACCTGGGAGAACCCCGTTGGGTAGGGCCGGGGGCGCGACAGTCGGGCGCTGCGGGTTAAATTGACCCGCCGGTATCTCGACATCAAGGCTCTGGACTTCACAAGAGAGGGAGGCGGCCGAGAATGTCCGACTTCAAACCCGGGCTCGAAGGCGTGGTGGCGTTCGAGACCGAGATCGCGGAACCGGACAAAGAAGGGGGCGCCCTGCGATACCGGGGCGTCGACATCGAAGAGCTCGTGGGCAATGTCTCCTATGGACACGTCTGGGGCCTGCTCGTCGACAACACGTTCCAGCCGGGCCTGCCCCCGGCGGAGCCGTACCCACTTCCCGTCCATTCCGGCGACATCCGAGTAGACGTACAGAGCGCGCTGGCCATGCTCGCGCCTTCGTACGGCTTCCGCCCGCTGCTCGACATCGACGACGACCAGGCCCGCGACGATCTCGCACGCGCCTCGGTGACCGCTCTGTCGTTCGTCGCGCAGTCGGCTCGTGGCCTGGGCCTGCCCATGGTCCCGCAGAAGCGCGTCGACGAGGCCGAGAGCATCGTCGAGCGCTTCATGGTCCGCTGGCGCGGTGAGCCCGATCCCAAGCACGTGAAGGCCATCGACGCCTACTGGACGTCGGCCGCGGAGCACGGCATGAACGCCTCGACGTTCACCGCGCGCGTGATCGCCTCCACGGGCGCCGACGTGGCGGCCGCCCTGTCGGGCGCGGTCGGCGCGATGTCCGGCCCGCTGCACGGCGGCGCGCCCGCGCGGGTGCTGCACATGATCGAGGGCGTCGAGAAGATGGGTGACGCCCGCAAGTACGTCCAGAGCGAGCTCGACAAGGGCCAGCGGCTCATGGGCTTCGGCCACCGGGTCTACCGGGCCGAGGACCCGCGCGCCCGCGTGCTGCGCCGTACGGCCAAGGAGCTGGGCGCGCCGCGCTACGAGGTCGCCGCCGCGCTGGAGACCGCCGCGCTCGAGGAGCTGCACGCCCGCAAGCCGGACCGGGTCCTCGCGACCAACGTGGAGTACTGGGCCGCGGTGGTCCTCGACTTCGCCGAGGTGCCGTCGAACATGTTCACCTCGATGTTCACCTGCGCCCGGACCGCCGGCTGGGCCGCCCACATCCTGGAGCAGAAGCGCACGGGCAGGCTGGTCCGCCCCAGCGCCGACTACGTGGGCCCGAAGCAGCGCTCCATCAACGAGGTGCCCGGCGCCGCCGAGGTCGTCGGCAAGGTCTGAGCCTCGGCGCGGGTCGTGGCCCTGCGGCGTGCCACAAGCTCCGAGAGGCCGCCGGGCCCGCCCGCGCACCGTCAGAACCCGTGACGGCTCGCCCCTTTCCGGGGGCGGGCCGTTTCCGCGTCACCGGGCGCCCCCGCGTCACCGGCCAGGGTCGGCGGCGTCCTTGCGCGGGCTCACGGACGGGCTCACGGACGGGCTCACGGACGGGCTCACGGACGGGCTCACGGACGGGCTCACGGACGAGACCGCCGCCGGGGCGTTTCGGGCCGCGCGCTCCCCGGCGTCCCCGTCGAGGTTCCGGCAGATCTCCTTGGTGTCCTCGGGCTCGGTGGTCGCCAGGCGCCCGCAGCGCTCCGCGACCTCGGACCTGCCGGAGTCGTTCACCTTGAGGATCGCGATGGTCTTGTTCTCGGGCTCGTGGGCGGCGGCGCCGAAGGAGATCACCCCGCCCGAACCGTTCCACCTGTCGCGCGGGGAGACGAGTGAGATCTGGTAGAGCACGTCTCCCCTGCTGGGCAGCCCGCCCCGATAGGCCGCGTTGACGCGCTCGTAGAAGAGCTTCACGGCGTCGTAGCTGAGGATGAGGTTGTCGTCGGACTCCTTCGCGTGCCGGCCGCTCAGCAGGCTCTGCACGAAGCCCGTCGGCGCCGCGGCGCCGTCGCGCCACAGCTCACGGCTCGCCAGCGCCGCGTAGTAGACCTGGACGCGCCGGTAGTCGCCGATCACCGCGCCGCTGTTGGCCACCGCCTTGATGACGTCGTCGCCCGCGAGGACCTTGATCGGCTCCTTGCCGCAGTCCTTGCCCTCGACGTAGCGCAGGAAGTCGAGGAAGTCGGCCGCGCGCCCCGCGTAGAGGAGCAGGTCGGGCCCGTGTCCGCAGGCCCGGCTCACCGCCAGGTCCATGCCCGTTCCCCGGTCCTTGTACGCGACGCGGTCGCCGACCGTGATCCCCACCGCGCCGGCCTCGTCCGCGTAGTCGGCGGCGAGGTTGTTCGTGTAGTTGTCGTCGTCCGTCTGGTCCTGGACGACCACCGCGGACGGCTTGGGCACACCGCCGAGGAGCCGGTCGCGGGCGAACCTGGCGGCCAGCCGCGCCTGCCGCCGGTTCGACGGCCCCAGGCGGAACACGTACGGGGAGGGGTAGCCGGACCCGGACCGGGCGGGGTCGTCCGACAGGTACCCGAGCCGGTCGGCGGTCGCGGTGGTCACCAGCATCGGGATCTTCGCCGCGTCCAGCGTCCGGATGGCCTCCTCGACGCCGCCGACGCTGCGCTGGAAACCGATCACCCCGAGCACCCGGGGGTCCTCGGCCGCCATCTCGCTGACCAGCTCCGCCGTACGCCGCCCCTGGCCGAAGTTCGTGCCGGCGTTGGCCACCAGCACCTGGAGGCGGGGCGCGCCGGAGACGCCGCGCTGGTACTCCTCCACGGCCGTCAGCTCCGCCCGGGCCCCGACGAACGCGCTGTCGCTCTGATCCTGCGCGACGGAGTACTCGCCGAACAGCACCACGCTCACGTACGTCCCGGCCTCCCTGGCCAGGGCGTTGTTGTGGTCGATCCGGGCGACGAGCCTCGTCAACTCGTCCGACGGGAAGAGCCCGTCCGGGGTGGTCCCGTCGGCGTTCACGACGCCCACGCACTCCTTGCCGACGCGCTCGACCCAGGACAGGCCGCCGCAGTGCGCGTTCCGGTCCTGCTGGATGCGCCCGAGCAGGACGACAGGACCGATGACCAGCAGCGCCATCACGCACCAGTAGCCGATCGCCCGCATCCGGCTGCCCATCAGGTGCGGCCGGTAGTCGTCGTCCGGCGGGATCGCGGGCGCGCTGACCATCAGCCGCAGCGGCGGCACCCGCCGCCGCGCCGCCGTCCGCCACGCCGCCACCAGCGCGGACAGGTCCGACAGCCGGCCCGCAGTGACCGGCCGGCTGCCCGGGGCGAACGACTCGGGCACCGCGGCCAGCACCAGGAGCGGCGGCAGCAGCCCGGTCTCCTCGACCGTCTCCTCCAACGTGCGCAGTAACCGCTCGTTGACGTCGCCGGACCACCGCGCGTCGAGGACCAGCATCGCGTACAGGCCGCGCCCCCAGCTCGGCCACGGAATCAGCCACTTCTGGTAGGCCTGGCGCAGGTCCCGGCACAACGCGTGGACGAGCAGCCGCTCGACCTCCGCCTCGCTCGCGTTGGCGACGCGCAGCGCGTACTTCGCCAGGCGCTCGAAGGGCTTCCTGCTCAGGTAGGGCTGCTTCCTGAACCAGCCGTTGAAGAGGGACCCCCTGATCGAGAGCATGGCCTGGATCAACGTGCCGACGACGGCGACGAGCACGCCGAGCGCCCAGGGGATCAGGCCGACCAGGTCGGAGGCGCCGCCGAGCCCCCAGGCGGCGAGCGTGCCCACCGGCACCCAGGTGGTGGCCGCGCGGCCGAGGAAGTCCGCCGCGGTCCTGCGCCCCCGGTCGCCGCCGTACCTGCCCCTGCGCCAGTCCTTGAGGCGCTCCTTGAACTCCTCCTGGCCGGTACGCGACTGCGGGTCGGGCGGCCAGATCCGGCCCGGCACGTCGACCGGCTCCCCGGGAGGCGGCTCCTCGCGCTGGCGCCGCGCCCACAGCACGAACTGGACGAGCGGGAACCGCGGCGGGGGCAGGAACGAGCCGCCGACGGGCATGCCGAGCTGGCCGCGCTCCCCTGCCAGCGCCGCGACGAGCTCACGCAGCGTGTCGTACTCCCCCGCCCTGACCGTGGCCTGCGGGAGGGAGTCCTCGAAGGGCGCGGCGAGCCGCCGGGCCGCGTCGAAGGCGCCGCCGTCGCGGCCGACCACGAGGACGAGGGGCAGGGGGCGGTCGGAGCGCCAGAAGAACGGCCTGCGAACCAGTGCCTCGATGACGGCGTGCGGGTCGGCCACGCGGATGTCTCCCGGGGGGTGGAGTCCATTCTTGAGGTGGTGCGTGATCTTAAAACGAGACCATGATGTCTCACCATCCGGACCATGGTCTAGAGCATCCGCAGGTCTCACTACGCTTGAACCGTGGCTGACATCGTGATTCCCGCTGACATCAAGCCCGCCGACGGCCGCTTCGGCTGCGGGCCCTCGAAGGTACGCCCCGAGCAGCTCGCCGCTCTCGCCGACGCCGGGGCGAAGGTGATGGGCACCTCCCACCGGCAGAAGCCGGTGAAGAACCTCGTCGCCCGCGTCCGCGCCGGGCTCACCGACCTGTTCTCCCTCCCCGAGGGATACGAGGTCGTGCTGGGCAACGGCGGCACCACGGCGTTCTGGGACATCGCGTCCTTCGGGCTGATCCGGGAGAAGTCGCAGCACCTGAACTTCGGGGAGTTCTCCTCGAAGTTCGCGACGGTCGCGAAGAAGGCTCCCTGGCTCGCCGACCCCTCGGTGATCAAGTCGGAGCCGGGCAGCCACCCGCTGCCGGTCGCCGAGGAGGGCGTGGACGTCTACGCGCTCACCCACAACGAGACCTCCACCGGCGTCGCCATGCCCATCAAGCGGCCGACCAGCGGTGGCGCGGACGACGAGTCGCTCGTCCTCGTGGACGCCACCAGCGGCGCCGGCGGCCTGCCGGTCTCCGCCGAGGAGTTCGACGTCTACTACTTCGCCCCGCAGAAGAGCTTCGCCTCCGACGGCGGCCTGTGGATCGCGCTGTTCTCGCCGAAGGCGCTCGCCCGGGTGACGGAGATCGCCGAGAGCGGCCGGTTCGTGCCCGAGTTCTTCAGCCTGCCGACCGCGATCGACAACTCGGTCAAGGACCAGACGTACAACACCCCGGCGGTCGCCACGCTGTTCCTGCTGGCCGACCAGATCGACTGGATGAACGCCCAGGGCGGCCTCGCCTGGACCACCGGCCGGTCGGCCGACTCCGCCTCGCGGCTGTACACCTGGGCCGAGAAGACGTCGTACACCACGCCGTTCGTGGCCGACCCGGCGCAGCGTTCCAACGTCGTCGGGACCATCGACTTCGACGACGCCGTGGACGCCGCGGCGGTCGCGAAGGTGCTGCGGGCCAACGGCATCGTGGACACCGAGCCCTACCGCAAGCTCGGCCGCAACCAGCTGCGGATCGCGATGTTCCCGGCGGTCGACCCCGCCGACGTCGAGGCGCTGACCTCCTGCGTCGACTACGTGGTCGAGCGTCTCTAGTGGTTCCACGGCGGCCGCCTCTCCGGCGGCCGCCGATCTCGCCGACGGTCTCCGGACCGTCGGCTTTTTCGTTTTCCGGTCCCGTGCCGGGGTGCGGCAGCCGTTCGCGCGTCAGGTCGTGCGGCGGCGTAGCAGCCAGGCGGCGATCACGCCGCCGATGAGGCCGAACAGGTGGCCCTGCCAGGAGACACCCGGCTGGGTGGGCAGGGCCCCCCACAGGATCGAGTAGTACAGCACGGCGACCACGACGCCGAGCACGATGTCGAGGGCCCGGCGGTCGAACAACCCCCGGGCCACCACATAACCGAAATATCCGAAGACGAGGCCGCTCGCGCCGATCGTCAGCGTGTCCGGCGGGCTGGTGAACCACACACCCAGCCCGCTGACCAGGATGATGACCAGGCTCGCCGCGAGGAACCTGCCGATCCCCCTGATGGCGGCCACGAACCCCAGGATCAGCAGCGGCACCGAGTTCGCCATCAGATGGCCGAACCCGGCGTGCAGGAACGGCGCGAACAGGATCCCGGGCAGGCCGTCCGGCTCGTGGGCCAGGATGCCGTACCTGTCGAGCCGTCCGTTCTCCACGTAGTCGACGATCTCGATCGCCCACATCACCGCCACGAGCACGATCATCAGGATCGCGCTGCCGAGGGCACCGGTGAGCAGCGCGGACGTCCGCTCCCGCATCGACCGGCCCGGCCGGGGGAGCCCGGGCCCGGAATCACTCATGGCTTCACCGTACGCAGTCCCGCTCACGAACGAGCGGACTGCCCCGATCCGCCCGGATCATGCCATCGGGTTGCCAGGAGAGGCGGGCAGCTGTATTAATAAATGAACAGTCATTTATAAACGAGGAGGGACCGGTGGCGGGACGCCCCCGCGGAGTGGACGATTCGGTGATCCTGCGTGCGGCGGCCGAAGTGATCGGCCGGGTGGGTCCCGCGGGGCTGACCCTCGCCGCGGTCGCCGACGAGGTGGGGCTCGTGCCCGGCACCCTCGTGCAGCGTTTCGGGTCCAAACGCGGCCTGCTGGTGGCACTGGCGCGCCAGTCCGCCCACGAGGCGGAGGCACACCACGAGCGGCTGCGGCAGGGGCGTCCCTCCCCGCTGGCGGCGCTGGTGGCGCTGGCCGAGGAGTCGATGTCCCTCATGGACACCCCGGAGCGCTTCGCCAATCACCTGGCGTTCCTGTGCATGGATCTCACCGATCCGCAGCTGCACGAGTACGCCCTGACCATCCACGAGGCGCAGCGAAGGGCGATCCTGGCCCTGCTCGACGAGGCGGTGGCCGAGGGAGAGCTGCGGATCGGCACCGACACCGCCGCGCTGGCCGGGGCCGTCCAGGCGCTGATCGCCGGCACCGGCCTGACGTGGGCTCTCGACCGGCAGGACACGCTGCCGGAGCGGCTCCGGCGGGCGGTCACCGCCCTCCTGTCGCCTCATACCCGTTCGAAGGAGATGTCGTGAACGACGGACAGCCGCTCGCCGGGAAGGTCGCCCTGGTCGCGGGAGGCACGCGGGGCGGCGGCCGCGGGATCGCCGTCGAACTCGGGGCCGCGGGCGCCACGGTCTACGTCTCCGGCCGCAGCAGCACGGCGGGCCGCTCCGACCTGGACCGTCCCGAGACCATCGAGGAGACCGCCGCGCGGGTCACCGCGGCCGGCGGCACCGGCATCGCGGTGCGCACCGACCACAGCGACCCCGAGGAGGTGCGTGCCCTGGCCGACCGGATCGCCGCCGAGCAGGACGGGCGGCTCGACGTTCTGGTCAACTCGGTGTGGGGCGGCGACGCGCTGACCGACTGGGAGCATCCCCTGTGGGAGCAGGACCTCGACACCGGCCTGCGACTGCTGCGCCGGGCGGTGGAGACCCACATCGTCACGAGCCGGTTCGCGCTTCCGCTGATGGTCGCCCGCCGGAGCGGCCTGGTCGTGGAGGTCACCGACGGCAACACCGCCCGCTATCGCGGCTCGTTCTTCTACGACATCGCCAAGTCCACCGTGATCCGCCTGGCCGTGGCGCAGGCGGCGGAGCTCAAGCCGTACGGCGTCGCGGCCGTCGCCGTCACGCCGGGCTTTCTGCGCTCGGAAGCCATGCTGGAGCACTTCGGCGTGACCGAGGCCAACTGGCGTGACGGTGCACGCAAGGACCCGCACTTCGCCCACTCCGAGACCCCCGCCTACCTGGGACGGGCCGTCGCCGCCCTGGCCGCAGACCCCGGCGTCATGGCCAAGACCGGACGTGCCCTGGCCACCTGGGGGCTGTACAAGGAGTACGGCTTCACCGACGCGGACGGCACCCGGCCAGACTGGGCTGCGCACTGGGCCGACGTCCTGGAGGAGGAGCACGGCCCCCTCGGCGACCCGCTCTGACCTGGCCTCGCTCTCGCCCGCCGGAGGCGAGAGCGATTCCGTCGAGCGCCTCCTCGCCTGCGCTGAGCCGTCCTACTGCTTCGTCAGTGCGACGGCGTTGCGGTCGGAGGGGCCGACGGCGTGGGGGTCGGAGGAACGGACGGCGTTGCGGTCGGCGTTGCCGTCGGAGGGGCCGACGGCGTGGGGGTCGGAGGAACGGACGGCGTTGCGGTCGGCGTTGCCGTCGGAGGAGCGGACGGCGTGGGGGTCGGAGGAACGGACGGCGTGGGGGTCGGCGAGGTCGTGACGACCTCGGGCACGCTGGTCGCCATCAGCCTGCTCTCGGAGGTGACCCTTACGGAGTACTCCGAAGAGAGCTCACATGTGAGAACCACCGGGCCGGGCGTGTCCAGCTTGGCTGTGACGAAGAAGGCGAGCAGGATGCCGCCGTCCGACTTGCTTGAGCCGGACTGCCGCGGCAGCGCGGAGGTTACGCCCGTGGGTGTGCTGACCTCGCAGGTGGCGGTCTGGCTCCCGGGAGACGGGGCGACGATCTTGGTGTTGACGCTGGTCTGTATTACGTAGTCTCCCGCGGGCACCTGGGGGATCCGCACCACCTCGACCCGCGTTCCCCTCTCGTAGGTGGGGCTCTTCTGGGCGATGTAGGTCTGCCCGTAGGCGGCGCCCGGCTCGCCCTTGTCCCCCTTGGGGCCCTGGGGGCCGGTCGCGCCCTGGGGGCCGGTCGCGCCCTGCGGGCCCTGAGGGCCTTCAGGGCCGGCGACGTTCCAGGTGACCGTCCGCTCGCCGACGCGGCACACCGACGCGGGCGCCGTGGCGGAGGGAGTGGGCGCGGCAAGCCCCGCTGCCCCGGCCTGGGCCGACTCCAGTTCCCCGGCCATTCGCATCACGCCGTCGGCTCCCACGCAGGCGACGATCGACGAGGTCGTCGCCGCCGTCGTGGCCACGGCGATTCCCCCGCCGCCCACGAGCAGCCCCGCCACCGCCCCGGCCGCCAGCCAGGTCCCACGCCCTGTTCGCAGATTCATCTGTCTCCCCTTCGTGATGATCTTCACGAGAGAAGGTAGGCGGGCGGACCCGGGCTCCGCGTCACCAGAGCGGCCGATGCGCCGTCCGTCATGCGGGTTAGGACAGCGGCCCAACCGGACCCGGACACTACCCCGAGGTCCCGCCCCCCGGCGGGGACACGCAGGGGACACCGGTCCCGGGAACCGTCCCGAGTCCGCACGGCGACGCCGCCGACGCCCCCGGACATGACTTGGGGCGCCCCTGCGCGGAGCGCCCCGAGCGGGCACTGCGCGGAGCGCCCCGAGCGGCCTTACGACGCGAGGGTTACTCGCCCTTCCAGACGGGGGCGCGCTTCTCGGCGAAGGCCGCCGCGCCCTCCATCGCGTCCTTCGAGATGAAGACCGGGCTCACGATCTCACCCTGCTTGCGGAACATCTCGTCGAGCGACCAGTCGGCCGACTCGACGATGACCCGCTTGGTCGCGGCGAGCGCCAGCGGCGCGTTCGCGGCGATCGTGCGGGCCAGTTCGAGCGCGCCGTTGAGCGCCTCGCCCGGGTACGTGATCCGGTTGACCAGCCCCAGCTCGTACAGCCGGGCGGCCGGGTAGTGATCGCCGGTCAGGGCGATCTCCATGGCGACGTGGTAGGGGATCCGGCGCGGCAGCCGCATGATCCCGCCCGCGCCGGCCACCAGGCCGCGCTTGGGCTCCGGCAGGCCGAACTTGGCCTCCTCGGACGCCACGATGATGTCGCACGACAGCGCCAGCTCGAACCCGCCGGCCAGCGCGTACCCCTCGACCGCGGCGAGGATCGGCTTCTTCGGCGGCGCCTCGGTGATGCCGCCGAAGCCCCGGCCCTCGACCACCGGCATGTCCCCGGTGAGGAAGCCCTTCAGGTCCATGCCTGCCGAGAACGTGCCGCCGGCCCCGGTGAGGACGATCGCGGACACGTCGGGGCTTTCGTCCAGCTCGTCCAGGGCGGCCGCGATGCCGCGCGCCACCGCGCCGTTCACGGCGTTCCTGGCCTTGGGCCGGTTGATGGTGACGACGGCCACGCCGCCGTCGACGATCTCTACGAGTACCTCGTCCGGCTCAGCGGCCGGCCCGGAGTTCACCTCGGACACCTGACCTCACTCGGCTTACTTGGGCTGGAAGCGGATGCCGCCGTCGAAACGGATGACCTCGCCGTTCATGTAGTCGTTCTCGATCAGCGCACGCACCAGGTGGCCGAATTCGGCGGCCTTGCCGAGCCGCTTGGGGAACGCCACCGGCCCGATGAGCTTGGCCTTGAACTCCTCGGCGTTCTTGTCGCCGATCTTCCCGTAGATCGGGGTGTCGATGATGCCCGGGGCGATGGTCAGCACGCGGACGCCGATGGCCGCGAGGTCGCGGGCCGCGGGGAGGGTCATGCCGATGATGCCGCCCTTGGACGCGGAGTACGCCACCTGGCCCGTCTGGCCCTCGATGCCGGCGACCGACGCGGTGTTGATGACGACGCCGCGGGCGCCGTCCTCGTCCACCGGCTCGGTCTTGGCCATGGCCGCCGCGCCGATGCGCATGAGATTGAAGGTGCCGATCAGGTTGACGTCGATCACCTTGCGGTAGGACGCCAGGTCGTGCGGCGAGCCGTCCCGTCCGACGGTGCGCTGCGCCCAGCCGATGCCGGCGCTGCTGATCACGGCGCGCAACGGCTTGCCGGTGGCGACCGCCGCCTCCACCGCGGCCTGCACCGACGCCTCGTCGGACACGTCGGTGTGGGCGAACACGCCGCCGATCTCGTCGGCCAGCGCCTTGCCGCGCTCCGCGTTCAGGTCGGCCACGACCACGGTCGCGCCGACACGGGCCAGCTCGCGGGCCGAGGCCTCGCCGAGGCCGCTGGCACCGCCCGAGATGATTGCTGCTGCTCCGTTCAGATCCATAGCCGGACCTTAACGCGCGAACCGAATGAAGTTCTACTCGGGGTGCTGCAAAATCGCGGTATCGACGTCGGGGTAGACCTTGATCCGCCGGTCCAGGCCGGTCGTGCGCAGGATGCGGGCCACCGGAGGCTGCGGTGAGGCGAGGCACACCCCGCCGCCCTCGCTCGTGGCGAGCCGCCATGCCTCGATGAGCACGCTGAGCCCGCTGGAGTCCATGAACGACAGCGCGCCGAGGTCCAGCACGAGCGTCGGGCCGTCGTCGCGTATGGCGTCTCGTATCTCGTCACGCAGGAACGGGGCCGTGAACAGGTCGAGCTCCCCCTCCACGGCCACCACCACGGCATTGGAAAGCGATTGGCGTGCGAGCCGCAGCTTCATCCTCGGGACCTCCTCAGCTCCGGCCCACTTTACTTATCCATCACCCCTGCTGAGCAGGGACGGCGAAGCCGTAGGGGAGTTCCAGCCGGTGCGCGGCGAGCAACCGCTCGTCGGCGAGCAGCGCGTGCGTCGTCCCGTCGGCGGCGATCACCCCCTCGGACATGATGAGCGAACGCTCGCACAGCTCCAGCGCGTACGGCAGATCGTGGGTGACCATCAGCACGGTCACGTCCAGGCTCTTCAGGATCTCGGCCAGCTCACGGCGGGACGCCGGGTCGAGATTGGACGACGGCTCGTCGAGGACGAGGATCTCCGGCTCCATCGCCAGCACCGTGGCCACGGCCACCCGGCGGCGCTGGCCGAAGGACAGGTGGTGCGGCGGCCGGTCGATCGCGTCCAGCATGCCGACCCGCTCCAGCGCGTCGCGCACGCGGCGGTCGAGTTCCGCGCCGCGCAGCCCGAGGTTGGCCGGGCCGAAGGCGACGTCCTCCCGTACGGTCGGCATGAAGAGCTGGTCGTCCGGATCCTGGAACACCAGCCCGACCCGGCGGCGGATCTCCCGCAGGGTGTCCGCGCGCACGGGAAGCCCGGCCACCTCCACCGTCCCGTGCCCGGCCGCGAGGATGCCGTTGAGGTGCATGACGAGCGTGGTCTTGCCCGCGCCGTTCGGGCCGAGCAGGGCGACCCGCTCCCCCCGCTCGATCGTCAGGTCCACGCCGTACAACGCCTGCGTCCCGTCGGGGTAGGCGTACGCGAGCCTGCTCACCGTGAGCGAGGTGCTGCCGGAGGTCATGTCGTGCTCCACGCCAGTAGGGCCGTCACCGCGGCGAGGCAAGGCAGCATGCCCGCCACCGCCCAGTCTCGCCCAGTCGCCGATATATCCCTAATCGTCGGCATCTCGCCCGTGTAGCCGCGGCTCAGCATGGCGAGGTGGACCCGCTCCCCCCGCTCGTACGAGCGGATGAACAGGGCGCCCGCCGACTTCGCCAGCACGGGGGCCTGCCTGAGGTCCCGGGCGACGAATCCCCGCGACTCCCTGGCGATCCGCATGCGCCGCATCTGGTCGAGGATCACGTCCAGGTAGCGCAGCATGAACGTCGCGATCTGCACGAGCAGCCGGGGCAGCCGCAACCGCTCGGCACCGAGCAGCATCATCCGGGGCTCGGTCGTGGCCGCCAGCAGGATCGAGGCGACCACGCCCAGCGAGGCCTTGGCCAGGATGTTCCAGGCCGCCCACAGGCCAGGGGCGCTCAACGACAGGCCGGCCACCTGGATCCGCTCACCCGTGCCGATCAGCGGAATCGCCAGCGCGAACAGCACGAACGGCACCTCGATCGCCATGCGCCGCACGATCGCGCCCGCCGGCACCCGGGCGGCGGCCGCCACGGCGGCCAGCAGCAGCGCGTCGACGGCGAACGCCCAGAAGCGCTCGCGCGGCGTGGCGACCACGAACACCGCGAAGGCGACGACCGCCGCCAGCTTGCACTGGGGCGGCAGCCGGTGGACGGGCGTGTCGGCGGGCCGGTAGATCGGGTGATGGTGCCCGGCGCTCACTTCGCACTCACAGTCTCATCATCGCCGACCCGCCCCGCCCAGCATGCGGGCAGGGCGCTCACGGCCTCATCGGCGCGGTGCTCATCGAACTCAGCACACTCAGGGGACTCACTGGGCACTCGCGGGCGTCATCGCGTCGGCCGCGCGCCGGCGCCTGCGGATGACGTAGAACACACCGCCTCCGGCCACGACCGTCAGCGCGACACCCGCCACCCCGGCCAGGCCGCCGGACATCCGCTGGTTCTCCACGCCCTTGACGCTGTATCCGGCCAGCGGGCCGCCCTCCGCCGCGTGCGGCTTCTCCTGCGCGCTCAGGCCCTTGTCGGCCGCCACCTTCTCCAGCCCGTCGGGGGCGCTGGAGGCGTAGAACGAGACGACGCCGGCCAGCAGCACGGCCACGAGCGCACCGCCTACCAGGACCGGACGCAGGCCGATCCCGGCCGAGGGAGCCTCCCGAGCCGCCGGCCCGACCTGAACCTCCCCATCGGCGGTGCGCAGCGTCAGCGCCCTGGTCATCCCGCGCGCGCCGTACACGAGATCGGGACGCACGGCCAGCACGCTGCTCACGGTGAGCGCGGTGATGAAGCCCTCGCCGAGCCCGATGAGCAGGTGCACACCGCCCATCGCGGCGGCCACCGAGCCCACCTCGATCGGCGCGGTGCCGCCGAGCCAGAACAGGGCCGTGAACACGAGCGCCGCCGCCGGGACGGAGACCAGCGCCGCCACGAACGACGCGGCCACCAGCGTCGCCCGCCCGCGCGGCCCGCCCCGGGCGATCAGCCGGAACACCGCCCAGCCGACGACCGCGGTCACGATCGCCATCAGCGTGATGTTGACGCCCAGCGCGGTCAGCCCGCCGTCGGCGAAGAAGAATCCCTGGACGAGCAGCACGACCGCGACGCACAACACGGCGGTGTACGGCCCGACGAGTATCGCCGCCAGGGCCCCGCCGAGCAGGTGACCGCTGGTGCCGGCCGCCACGGGGAAGTTGAGCATCTGCGCCGCGAAGATGAACGCGGCCACCAGGCCCGCCATGGGGGCGGTCCGGTCGTCGAGCTCCCGTTTGGCGCCCCGCAGGCAGACCGCCACCCCGGCGGCCGCGAAAACCCCGGCACCGACGGACACGGGGACGTCAAAGAACCCATCGGGCACGTGCACGGCTATAACCCCTTCGAAACGGGCGAATCTCCTCCCACTTTAGAGCACCGGGTTGTAGTTGCAAATGATTCGCAATTAGTGCTGCCGTAGGATCCTGACCATCCGCCTGACCACGGTCAACGGGGTCGCCACCCGCACCGACACGCTGAGCCGCCGGTTGACCGCCGTGGCGTACGGCCGGACGGTCCACTGCGCCACTCCCCATCTCAGCGCGCCGCACCACCACCGCAGGGGCCGGCCCAGCGCGTCCGCGTCGGCGACCTTGACCGGGAAGCGCACCGGAGGACCGCCGAGGACGAGTTCGAGGTAGGCGTCCCAGGTGCCGGGCCGCAGGCCGGCCGTCTCGGCCGCGAACTCCCGTGGCCCGACCGCCACCGCCCGCGCACGGTGTTCCCGCCCCGACGCCCGCTCGCGCCAGATCAGATGCCGTACGGCCGCGGCGGCGGCCTCCTCGCCCACCAGCGCCTGTCCCTCGACCCGCAGCCGCCTGCCCCGCCACCACGCCCGCGTCAGCCGTACGACGGCGGGAACCCGGACGACGTGCCCCCCGGCGTCGAGGCCGAGGTGGCCGTGCGACCGGGTGAGGAAGGGCACCGCGACGACCCCGCCCACCAGATGGGCGGGTGGAACGCCGGCGCCGGGTTCGCGGCGGGAGCCGAGCCGGGCGAGCCTGCGCGCGCCCTCGCACTCGACGGCCACGTGGACGTCCCACACTCCGGGCGGCAGCGCGGCCACGTCGAGCACGGCGGTGAAGGATCCGGCGGCGCCGGTCCCGCCACGGGTCACGGAGGGCACGCGCTCCTCACGCGACATGCGCTCGCGCAACACCAGGCCCACAGTGCCGGTCAGCGCGGCGCCGGTCAGCGCGGCGCCGGTCAGCGCGGCGCCGGTCACCCCCGTGCTGTCCGCTACGCCGTCCGTCCGGGCGAGGGCGGCCCACCCTTCGATCACCAGGCGGTCGCCCCGCCACTCGATCCCGGTCAGCCGATGCCGCAGCGGCGCCGCCTCGACGAGCGCGAGCCGTACGAGCCGGTCGGGGTCGTCGAGCGCGGCGACGCGGGCGGCGTCCACGCCGTCGAGACCGGCGCGCACGCCCGGCGTCAGCCACTGGCCGCAGATGTCGGCCACCTCGACGGCGATCTTCTCGCGTTCGGCCTCACCGGCCGCCAGGAACGGCACCCCGAGCTGAGCCAGCACGTCGCGGCGCAGGTGCCGCAGGAGCAGGCGGTCGCGCAGCGCGCCGGGCGGCACGTGCCGCGCCATGACCTCGATGGGCGTGCGGACCACACGCAGCCAGCCGAGCGGATCCCGCGCGGACGCCTCACCCCCGCCCTCCGCGTGGTAGCAGTCGCCGTCCGCGACCACCGAGATCACCCGCGCGTGGCAGTACGCGTGGACGGCGAAGGTCATGTCCTCTCCGCGCCGCTGCGTCTCGTCGAAGCGGATGGCGTGCCGTTCCAGGAAGTCCCGGCGGAAGAGCTTGAAGCAGGACAGGTCATCGTAGACGGCCGTTAAGGAGGCCCTGCCGGCGCTCTCCCGCAATCCCTGGCGCGCCCCGGCGACCTTCCCCACGACGACGTCGGCGCCGTTCCCGTCGGCCGCGGCGACCAGGCGGGCCAGCGCGTCGGGGGCGAGGTGGTCCCCCGCGTCGCAGAAGAAGACGTATCTGCCGGCCGCTCGTTCCAGTCCGCGGTTGCGGGCGCCACCGGGCGTGCCGGGCTGGGCGTCCCGGATCACGGTGATCAGCCGGGGGTGGTGCGCGGCGTAGAGGCCGAGCAGCGCGCGGGTTCCGTCCCGCGAGCCGCCGTCGACCACGATGATCTCCTTGGCGACCCGCTGCACGAGCAGCGAGGTGAGGCAACGGTCGAGTGACGCCCGGCGGTTGTACGCCGGGACGACGACGCTGACGTCGATCCCCCGATCGGCGCGCTGGTCACTCTCCGTATCCATCGCCCTTCATTATGTGCCGACGACCCGCCCCAACCCCGCCTTCGCCGCGCCGGGCGCGTCTCACCGGCCGGGACCGGCGGCGGCCGTCTGAGTGGCGGGTCCGGCGCGCGACGCGGCAGACTGAGCGCTCACCGAGTCACCGGGGGTTTCGCGTAGATGCGCACCGCGTTGTTCCCAGAGGGTTTCGTCTGGGGAGTGTCCACGTCCGCGTTCCAGATCGAGGGCGCCACCGACCGCGACGGCCGGGGCCCCTCCATCTGGGACGCCTTCGCGGGTGGGGCGTACGGCGACCCGGCCTGCGACCACTACGCGCGCCACCCGGAGGACGTCCGGCTGATGCAGGACCTGGGCATCGCCGCCTACCGGTTCTCGGTCAGCTGGCCACGGGTGCTGCCGGAGGGCCACGGCCGCGTCAACGGCGCGGGGCTCGACTTCTACGACAGGCTCGTGGACGAGTTGCTGGAGGCGGGCATCGCGCCGTACGCGACGCTGTACCACTGGGACCTGCCGCAGGCGCTGCAGAACGGCGGGGGGTGGACCTCGCGCGATGTGCCCCGCCGCTTCGCCGACTACGCCCGCGTCGTGTACGACAGGATCGGCGACCGCGTGGACACCTGGTTCACGTTCAACGAGCCGTGGGTCGCCGCCTTCCTCGGCCACGGCTCGGGGGTGCACGCCCCGGGCCTGCGGTCGGCGGCCGACGCCTTCGTCAGCGCCCACCACATGCTGCTCGCGCACGGGCTCGGCCTGGAGGCGCTGCGCGCGCAGGGCGCCGCCAGGGCCGGCGTCGTGCTGAACCTCTCCCCCGTCCTCACCCCCGCGCAGCTCGGGGACATGTCCACCGGCATCCCCGAAGAGGACGCCGAGGCGGTGGCGAGGATCGACGCCCTGCACAACCGGCAGTTCCTGGAGCCGCTGCTGCGTGGCCGCTACCCCGCCGAGCTGCTGCCCCTGATCGAGAAGACCGCCGGGCTCGGCCACATCCGCGACGGGGACCTCGACGTCATCGGGCGGCCCATCGACCTGCTGGGGGTCAACTACTACACCCCCATCGCGGTGCAGGCCCAGCCCAGCGCCCCGGCCGACCCGGCCTTCCCGGGCAGCGAGGGCGTCCTGTTCTGCAGCGTGCCCACGGCCGTCACCGCGATGGGCTGGCCCATCATGCCGAGCGGCCTGTCCCTGCTCCTGCGGCGCCTGTCCGAGGAGTATCCCGAGACCGAACTGATGATCACCGAGAACGGCGCCGACTTCGAGGACGTCGTGACCGGCGACGGCATCCACGACGTCGACCGGATCAGCTTCGTCGAGGAGCACCTGCGGGCCCTGCGGACCTCGATCGACGAGGGCGCCCGGGTCCGCGGCTACCTGCTGTGGTCGCTGCTCGACTGCGTCGAATGGGCGGACGGCTACCGGCGCAAGTTCGGCATCGTCCACGTCGACTTCACCACCCAGCGGCGGCTGCTCAAGGACAGCGCGCTGTGGTATCGCGACGTCATCAAGCGCAACGGGCTCGGCGCGGAGCGGCCGAAGCGGCCCACCCTCGAGACCGTCGCCGCCCGCTCGGGCGTCTCCCGGGCCACGGTCTCACGGGTCGTGAACGGGGAGGCGCGGGTCAGCCCCGATGTACGCGCCGCGGTGCTGCGCGCCGTACAGGAGCTGGGCTACGTGCCCAACGCCGCCGCCAGGAGCCTCGTCACCCGGCGGACCGACTCGGTCGCGCTCGTCCTGTCGGTCCCCCGGCACGGCGGCGAGGCGCTGACCTCCGCCGTGGTTCAGTACGTCACCAGCGTCCTGGAAGGAGCCGGCAAGCAGATCACCCTCATGCTCGCCGACACGGCCGAGAGCCATCGGCGCATCATCCGGCACGTGGAGGCGCGGCAGGTCGACGGGGTCGTGCTCGTCCCCCCGGACGGCCCGGACACGCTCACCGAGCGGCTCGCCCGCACCGGGGTGCCGGTCGTGCTGCTCGGCAAGCCCGCGATCGCCTCCCTTGTGCCGCACGTGGACGTGGACAACGCGGGCGGCGCGAGGGAGGCCACCCGGCACCTTCTCGACCGGGGCCGCCGCCGCATCGGGGTGATCTGCGGCCCCATGGACCTCGTCGCCGTACAGGACCGCCTCGCCGGGCACCTGGCCACGCTCCACGAGGACGGACTGCGGCCGGTGATCGCGCTCGCCGGCCTGGACAGCGGGTCGGGCGCCGCCGCGGCCCGCGAGCTGCTGTCCGGCGACCAGGACCTGGACGCCGTGTTCGCCACCTCGGACGAGCTGGCGATCGGCGCGATGGAAGCGGCGCGTGAGAAGGGGCTGCGGGTGCCGGAAGACCTGGCGGTCGTCGGCTTCGGCGACATCCACGCCGCCTCCTGCACGACCCCGGCGCTCACCACCGTCCGGGTGCCCGCCGCGGACCAGGCCCTGGCCCTGGCGCGACTGCTCCTGTCCCGCCTCGACGGCCGCCACACCAGCTCCGTCGTCCTCCCCACGCGCCTGGTGGTCCGCGCCACGACCTGACCCTCGCGGGCGGGACCGCTGCCTGGGGAGCGCTGGATGCCCGGACGGCTCCGTCCGTGTCAGGGTTGGGTGTCGAGCCACTCCTGGAAGGTGGGGCCGGCGAGCTTGGCGTGAGGGCTGGGCAGGAGGCCGCCGCCGGCGGCGTACTCGGCATCGGGCAGGCCGGGGTTGTCGACGCCGACGACCTCGATGCCCCGGCGGGCGCCGAGGAGCCCGGCCGCCTCGGACACGATCTCCTTGCGCGGCCCGGCGATCTCGGGGATCGGCGTTCCGGGAGCGGGCTGGGCGGGGGCGTCCGGGTCGGCGGCCAGGTCGACCAGCTCCTCGGCCACGGTGCGGCAGGCCACGAGCTGGCTGGGCCAGTTCGGGATGTAGGCGACCTCGCCCTGCTGCCAGTCCAGGAGCTGACCGACGAATTCGTGGAACTGCGCGGCCCGCAGAATGCGAGCGGGCAGCGGGCCGGACAGGTTGAGCTCCTCGTGCACCTGCTTGGCGACGCCGAAACCGGCGGTGGCCTTGTCCATGCCGATGATGGATGCGATGACGATCCGGCGGACTCCCGCCTTCCGGCCGGTCTCGTGCAGGTTGCGGGCAGACGTGCGGAAGAACTCCGTCGCCGCCTCCTGTTCTGAGGCGTGCCACGACGCGACGTCGATGATGACGTCGACCCCCGTGAGCGCCTCGGCGAGGCCTTCACCGGTGATGACGTCCACGCCGGTGGCTCGGGACATCGGAACGACCTGGTAGCCCCGTTCAGCGAGGACGTCGACGACGTGGCGTCCCAGCCCCGTGGACGCCGTGGATTCCGCCACCGAGGCGTTCGTCGCCCACCGCAACCTGCTGTTCACCGTCGCCTACGAGATGCTCGGCTCGGCAGCCGACGCCGAGGACGTCCTGCAGGAGACCTGGCTCCGATGGGCGGGCGTCGATCTGGACACCGTGCGGGAGGAACGCGCCTTTCTGGTGCGGATCGTCACTCGGCAGGCGCTGGACCGGCTGCGTACGCTCAGCCGCCGCAGGGAGTCCTACGCCGGCCCCTGGCTGCCCGAGCCGCTGCTCACCACGCCCGACGTGGCCGAGGACGTCGAGCTGGCCGACAGCGTCTCGATGGCGATGCTGCTGGTGCTGGAGACGCTCGCACCGACCGAGCGGGCGGTGTTCGTGCTGCGTGAGGTCTTCGACCTGAACTACGACGAGATCGCCAATGCCGTCGGTAAGAGCCAGGCCGCGGTCCGCCAGATCGCCCACCGGGCACGGGCGCACGTCGCCGCGCGCCGGCCACGCGGCATGGCCTCTCCGGCCGAGACCCGAGCCGCACTCCAGGCCTTCCAGCGAGCGGTCGAAACCGGCGACCTGCAGAGCCTGCTCGACATCCTCGCGCCGGACGTCGTCGCCCTGAGGGACGGCGGCGGAATCAAACACGCCCTGCTTCGGCCCCTCGTGGGGGTCGGCCAGGTGGCTCGCTTGCTGGCCGTCGGCTGGTGGCGGCGCGACGCCGACAGGTCGGTCGAGCCGGTACAGATCAACGGCGGCCCGGGGCTGCTCGAGAATGGCTACGTCACCGGCGTGTACCACGTGCGCAATCCCGAGAAGCTGTCGCATGTGGAGCGGGAGACCGCCGTGAGCCGCTGAGGCCGCCGTTCGCAAAGCTGGCCTGCCATCGATCTTTCGCGCCGTACGGCATAGGTTGTCTGGTGTCCTCCCCCGGTGCGAAGGCAGGTCCTTGTGACTCAAGATCTCAGCCACGAGCGGTTCGAGACCCTCAAGCGTGAATTCGAGGCGATCGACGGCGACGGCGACGGCTTCATCACCGAGGCGGAGCTGCGGTCGTACTTTCCCGACCTGCCGCCGGAGGCGATCGGCGCGCTCGACCGGGACGCCGACGTGGACGCCGACGGCCGGTTCTCCCTGGAGGAGTTCATCCGCCTGACCGGCGCCGGCGACTAGAGCCCCCGCCCACCGGGCGCAGAAAAAGTGCGCCTTACGCAAATTTACGGGTCACGCATCTTTGCGTCGCACGCACGTAGTTGTATGGTGGTCCATATGAGCAGGGAAGGCGAGCGTCCGGGGCTGCGCGAGCGCAAGAAGCAGGAGACGCGCATCGCGCTGAGCTGGGCGGCGATCCGGCTCGCCGTGGAGCGCGGGCTGGAGAACGTACGCGTGGAGGACATCGCCGCGGAGGCGCGCGTGGCTCCGCGCACCTTCAACAACTACTTCTCCAGCAAGGGCGAGGCGATCGCCGCCAGGCACCTCGAACGCGCCCGCCTGATCGCACAGGAGCTGCGCCGCCGTCCGGCGTCGGAGCCCCTGTGGGAGGCCATCAAGATCGCCGTAGTCACCCAGCTCGCGATGGGCGCGAGCTACGACGCCAGGCAGCCGGACCAGCAGTGGCAGACCGGCATCCGGCTCATGGTCAGCGAGCCCTCGCTGCAGGGCGAGATGCTCAAGGCCAACGCCATCGCCGAGGACGAGCTGGCCGCGGCCATCGCCGAGCGGACCGGCACCGACGTCGCCCGCGATCTCTACCCGCGCCTGGTGGCGGGCGCGGCCGGGGCAGCGATCCGCGTGGCGATGGACCAGTGGTTGCGGGCCGATCCGCCGGTGCCCGTCAGACCGCTCATCGAGGACGCGCTCGACCGGCTCTCCGCCGGACTGCCCGAGCCCTGACGGATGGACGCTCCCGCGGGGGCGTTCCCGAACTCGCGAGGTGACGTGCCACGCCGGCACGCCGCTCGGCCTTTCACGCCCTGACACGAGGCGCGGTAAGCACCCGCGCCGTCCCGTCATCCGCCATGCCGCGAATTCGCCATGCCTTCCACCCGCCATGCCTTCCGCCCGCCACGCCTTCCATTCGCCACGCCTTCCATTCGCCACGCCTTCCATTCGCCACGCCTTCCATTCGCCACGCCTTCCATTCGCCATGACCGCCGAATCCCCAAGGAGGACCGCCATGACCGCCGACGTCGTGATCGCCGGAGCCGGACCGAACGGGCTGATGCTCGCCTGCGAGCTGAGCCTGGCCGGAGTGCGGCCGATCGTGCTGGAACGCCTGCCCGGGCGTACGGAGGAGAACCGGGCCAACGGACTGGTCGGCCAGGTCGTACGCGCCCTCGACCGGCGCGGCCTGTACGAACGACTGAGCGGCAGCTCCGAGCCGCCCCGGCCGGCCCCTGCCTTCGTGTTCGGCGCGATGCCCCTCGACCTGAGCAGGCTCGACGACAATCCGATGTACGGCCTGCAGGTGCCGCAGCGCCGGATCGAGCAGGTGCTGGAGGAGCGTGCCCTCGAACTCGGCGTGGAGATCCGCCGGGGACACGAGCTGACCGGGCTCTCCCAGGACGAGGACGGCGTCACCGCGGAGATCGCCGGGCCCGAGGGGCCCTATCGGCTGCGAACCCGCCACCTCGTCGGCGCGGACGGCGGGCGCAGCGTCACCCGCAAGCTGTGCGGCATCGGCTTTCCCGGGGTGACCAGGGACGACTCGGTCTCCCGCGGCGCGCACGTCACCCTGCCCGCCGAGCTGATCGACCCGGTCACCGGCGGGCTGAACGTGCCCGGCTACGGACCGATCCCCCCGTTCATGCACCACCGCACCGACCACGGCATGTTCGTGTACGCGCCATTCCCCACCGGAACGCTCGTGAACGCCACCGAGTGGAACCAGGACGGCGGCGACGAGCCGATGACCCTGGACGAGCTGAGGGAGAGCGTGCGCCGGGTGCTCGGCGTCGACCTGCCGTTCGGCCCGCCCGAGAGCCCTGGCCCGCACCAGTTGCGCCGCCTGAGCGGCGGCAACACCCGCCTCGCCGAGCGCTTCAGGAACGGCCGGGTGCTGCTGCTTGGCGACGCCGCGCACGTCCACAGCGCGATCGGCGGTCCGGGCCTCAACCTGGGCCTCCAGGACGCGGTCAACCTGGGCTGGAAGCTGGCCGCCGAGATCCACGGCTGGGCCCCGCCCGGCCTGCTCGACACGTACGAGACCGAGCGGCGGCCGGCAGCCGAACGCGTGGTCATGCACACGCAGGCGCAGTCGGCGCTCATCGCCCCCGGGCCTGAGGTCACGGCGCTGCGCGTGCTGTTCACCGAGTTGCTGCGCGACGAGCGGACCACCAAGCACATCGCGGACATGATGTCCGGGGCGGACATCAGGTATGACCTCGAGGGAACCCACCCCCTCACCGGGCGCCCGGCCCCCGACCTGGTGCTGGAGACGGAGACCGGCTCCGTACGGCTGGCCGAGCTGACCAGGACCGCCCGGCCGCTGCTCATCGACCTGACGCCGGACGCCGCG
Source organism: Microbispora sp. NBRC 16548 (assembly GCF_030268985.1). Taxonomy (NCBI): domain Bacteria; kingdom Bacillati; phylum Actinomycetota; class Actinomycetes; order Streptosporangiales; family Streptosporangiaceae; genus Microbispora; species Microbispora sp. NBRC 16548. Next base: position 101,628 of record NZ_BSSF01000017.1, on the reverse strand, counting down.
CTCGCCGGGGCCCTCGACGGCCGGCGCGACCGGGTGGACCTCGTCACCGCGAAGACGGGCCGGGAAGGCCTCCCCACCGCGCTGCTGGTGCGCCCGGACTGCTACGTGGCCTGGGCGTCGGACTCCCCCAACCCGGACGCGAAGGAGCGCGACACCCTGCGTACTGCCCTGGCCTCCGCCTTCGGCCCGGCCCGCTGAGTCTTTCGGCGCGCTCCGCGCTGAGTCTTTCGGCGCGCTCCGCGCTGAGTCTTTCGGCGCGCTCCGCGCTGAGTCTTTCGGCGCGCTCCGCGCTGGGCGGATCAGACGAAGGCGGCGATGATCGACTCGGTCGTGTCGATCTGCGCGATCCGCGGCAGGATCACCCCGAGAGCGTTCTCGTGGGCCGAGGCGACCAGGTCGGTGACCGCGTCGGAGGCCACCGCGATCTCGTAGCCCCGCTCCCGGGCGCCGCGCGCGGTGGACTCCACGCCGATGCTGGTGGAGATCCCCGCCAGCACGATCCCCGCGATCTTCCGGCGGCGCAGTTGCAGGTCGAGCTCGGTGCCGTGGAAGGCGTCCCAGCCGCGCTTGGTGATCGCGATGTCGGTCGGCCCGTCCGGCACGCGCTCGTCATACTCGGCGAAGTCCGGCGCGGGTGCGATCGCGGGCCCGGGCGCGTCCGTCCGGGCCCGCAGCACGTCACCGCCGTCGGGGGAGAACGCCACCCGCACCCGCACGACCGGAAGGCCCCGCTCGCGGGCGGCCCCCGCGAGCCGGGCGGCGTTGGCGACGACCTCGGCCGCCGGATGCGCGGTGGGCAGAGCGGTGATCCCCTTCTGCAGGTCGATCAGGACGACGGCCGTACGGTCGTCGAGCAGCGTGACGGGCATGCGAGCTCCTTCATAGATAGACAGCCGAACTGTACAGCCATGCTGAATAGATTGCCAGCAAGGCTGTACATCTCGGCTACGCTGAGCCCATGAGGGACGCGTCCGAGGTCGCCGCCGAGCTGCGGCTCGTGGTCGGGCAACTGGTCAGGCGGGTGCGCGAGGACGACCCGATGCCTCCCGGGATCACCGCGGTGATCGGCCTGCTCGGCCGGCAGGGCCCGATGACCACCAGCGAACTGGCCGCCGCCCGGCGGGTGCGCCCGCAGTCGATGGCCCGCACCGTCGGCCAGCTGATCGACCAGGGGCTCGCCGAGCGCGGCACGCATCCCGTCGACGGCCGCAAGGCCCCCGTCTCGCTGACCGCCGCCGGGCTCGACGCCCTGGAACAGGTGCGCGCCCGGCGGGCCGACTGGCTCGCGGAGGCGATCGAGGACACGCTGTCCCCCGCCGAGCGGGAGACGCTGGCGGGCGCGGTGGACCTGGTCCGCCGCCTGGTCGACTGGGAGCCGTCCGGGCCGGGCCGCAGGACGTGAGCCGTCAGCCGGTGGCGCCGGACAGCTCCGGGTTCTGCTGGCGGATGGGCGTGAAGAACGCGGCGACCGCGATCAGCAGGCAGGCCGCCCCGGCCAGCAGGCAGACCACCTCGACCCCGTGGCGCTGCGCGCCCCAGGTCAGCACGGCCGCCCCCGCCGGGCCCAGCGAGAAGTGGATCGTCCAGAAGGCCGAGGTGACCCTGCCCAGCAGGTGGTCGGGGGTGACCTGCTGGCGCAGCGACATCGAGCAGATCCCGGCCACGCTGACGCAGGCGAGGTAGGCGGCGGCCGTCGCCCCGGCGACGGGGACACCGGTGGACACGCCGAGCCCCATGACGGCGAGCCCGGCGACCGCGATCGCCCCGATCCAGGAGGCGCCGAACCCCAGCCTGCGGCGTACGGGACCGACGAGGAGCGAGCCGGCGACGGTGCCCAGCGCGGCGACCGCGAGCACCACCCCCACGGCGCCGTCGGACTGGCCGAGGTCGTGCTTGAGGTGATAGATCAGCACGTCGGTCAGCCCGAGGGTCAGGAAGATGAAGAACGACAGCAGGACGGTCAGGGCACGCAGCACCGGCTGCCGCCACAGGAAGCGGGCCCCGGCGAGCAGCTCGTGCCAGGGCCCCCGTGCTTCCTCCGGCGAGGGCGAGGGCACCGGCTGCCGCCTGAGCCGGATCAGCAGGACGCCCAGCGCGGAGACCCCGAAGCTGGCCGCGTTGATCGCGACGGCGGCCGTGGGGCCGAACCAGCCCGCCACCACCCCGGCCAGCAGCGGCCCGCCGACCCCCGCCGCAGCGGCGGTGGCGCCCAGCCGCCCGTTGGCCTCGGTGATCCGGTCCGCGTCGACCAGGCCCCGCACCGCCGTGACGTACGCGACCTGGAAGACCATGCCGATCGCCTCGCTGAGCGGCAGGACCACGTAGAGCAGCCAGACCTTCGGCCCGAAGGCCCAGGCGACCGGGACGATGCCATACAGCGCCATCCTCGCCACATCGCACCAGATCAGCAGGCGCCTGCGGTCGAGCCGGTCGACCAGGACCCCGGCGAAGACCCCCGCCGCCACCGACGCGGCGCTCGCCAGGCCGGTCAGCAGGCCCATCTGCGCGACCGACCCGGTCACGTGCAGCACGAGCAGGGGAACGGCGATGAGGGCGAACGAGTCCCCCGCGACCGACAGCGTCTGGGACGCCCAGAACACGGAGAAATCCCGGTTACGCCACAGCTGCGATCCTTCTGCCACCTCACCATGCTGCCGTACGTAGATCAGGTGCGGGGGCGGCGGACGCTGGGGACGGGCTGGCCGCGGCGGGCGGCCTCGGCCTTCAGGCGCTTCCTGAGCAGGCTGCCGTGTCCGAGGAACGACCGGAACCGCTCGCGACTGCTCCCGGCGAGGCTCCAGTCGTTCAGGGCCCGCTCGACCCGTACGCTCAGCCGGTCGCCCTCCCCCGTCGCGGTGCCGACGAGCACCACGTTCTCCTGCCACTCCACGCCCGGGCCGTGCCGATGGAAGGTGAGGCACACCGGCCCCGCGACGGCTTCGACACCCGCGGGCAGCAGCAGGTCGAACCCCGCCTCGGTGCGTACGGCCGAGCGGGTGCGCACGGCCAGCGGCATGCCGCCGGCGTCGACCAGGGTGACGACGGGCTCGCCCAGGCGGGCCGCGCGACCGGCGAAGGGCCGCCAGTCGGCCGGCGCGACGGACCGGCTCGGCAGCCGGGGGCCGTTCGGAGCGGGGTCGGAGACGGGCGCGGCCGCCTCACCGGGCCGGGTCCACACCTCCGGTGTCCCGGACAGGTCGCCCTCGGGCCACCAGACGATCCGCTCCGGGGTCACCTCCACGTAGACGCGGGCGAAGTACCACGCCAGCCGCTTCGTCAGGAACCACGGCATCCCGGCGAACCCGGAGCCCGCCTTGGCCAGGGACTCCCGGACATACCTGTCGGTGTTGGCCTGCAGATCGGCGTCGCGTACGGCGGCCCGGCCCTGCACGAGGACGACGGGCGGCCGGTCGAGGCCGCTGCCTTCGGCGGAGGAGTACAGCAGGGCGACGCGCGGGTCGCGGCGGGCCCGCTCCGCCTTGTCGGGATAAGTGAGGCCGGTGCTCACGTCGAGCGTGCCGCCCGCGCCGACGTACGGCGTCACCGGCCAGGTGACGGGCCGCCCGTCCCGGGTGAGCGAGGCGTACTCGCAGACGACGGCGCGGCCGAACAGCTCGGCGGCCTCGCGCGGCCAGGTGGTCAGGGTGGTCATCATGACTCCAGGGGTGCGGGCAGAGAGATGGACGCGCCGTACAGCCGGGCGAACCGCCGCTGGTAGGCGGGCCACCAGAACAGGCGGAACATCAGCCGGGCCACGACCGGCAGGTCCGCGAACGCGGCCGTGAGCAGGGCGGGGTCGGCGCTGGAGACGAGCCACCCGAAGACGGTCGGGACGCGGCGGCCGAAGTCGGCCATCGCCTTGCGCTTGTCCGCCTCGATGTCGTCGGGTGTGAGGTGCCGCAGCATCAGCGGCACGGCCGTGCGCTCCTCGTGGTCGAGGTGCTCGTTGAGCAGCTCGTGCAGCCGCCGCAGAGCGGGAACGCGCTCCGGCAGGGGCGCCGCGCGGTCGGCGGCGACCGCCACGAGCGGGTCGAGCACGGCGTGCTCGGACTCCAGCTCGGCCAGCGCGTCCCCCGCCTCGGGGGCGTGGGCGACGAGCGTGGGCCACAGCGTGGTGTCCTCGTGGGTGTGGTGGGCGTGGAGCATCTCCAGCAGGAGTGCGAGCTGCTCCTCCAGGAGTTCCTCGTGCTCGCGGTCCCGGGGGGCGCGGCACGCCTCGGCGAGGCGGCCGAACTCCGCCCGGAAGCCGGCGTGCATCAGCAGGAAACCGGCGAGGTGTTCTTGTGTGATCATCTGCTCCCTCACTTGTGTGGGAACAGCGTGCGTTTCCTGCCCTTATGAGCACTTGTCGAGGGCTTGTCGGGCCCTTGACAGCCAGTAGCCCGCGCCCGCCTCCTCCAGGACGCGCACCGCCTCCCGCAGATGGGCCCGCGCTCCCGCACGGTCCCCCAGCGCCAGCAGCGCCTCGCCCAAGTGGCCGTCGTACGCCCCGTCGACAGTGGTGCAGGTGCCGTTCACGTGCAGCAGGCCGGCGAAGGGACGGAACGCGTCGTAGACCTCCCGCACGACGTCCAGCTCGCCGAGCCGGATCGCCGCGTGCAGCCGGCACATGGTGGCCATCGCCCAGTGGTAGTCGCGCGGCGGGGGAGGGGTCTCACGCAGCAGCCGCAGAGCACGCTCACGCTCGCCCAGGTCCGCGAGCGCGTACGCCAGGACGTAGGCGAGCCCCGCCAGGCCCGTACGCCGGAACATCTCCTCGATCCATTCCACTTCCGCGCCGAGGCGGTCCTCCTGCAGGAGCGTCTCGGCCCGCACGGCGAGCATGCCCACCTCGAAGTACGCGAGGTCGGAGAAGGACAACGTCGCCCTGACGGGCTCGAAGTGGCGGGTCGGCTCCGGCACGCCCTGGAACAGGTCGAGCCCCACGTGCGCGATCGCCGCCTGCAGCGCCAGCGTCGGGTTGTGCAGGCCGCGCAGCAGCGCGTCGGTCTCCGTCAGCAACTCGCGCGCCTCCGCCACCCGGCCGTACTCGACGAGATGAGCGACGAGGTGGAGCTGTGCGATCACCTGCAACTGGGACGACAGATCCGGCTCCGCCAGCAGCCGCCGCGAGGTCTCGGCCAGCTGGTCGATGAAGTCCTGCCCCTGCATGGCGAGCAACCGCAGGTGGAGCACGCGCCGCAGCAGCATGGGGTCGCCCAGTCGCTCCGCCGCCGCCACGGCCTGCGACGAGACCCGGTCGACCTGGTCCTCGCCGCCGGTCTGGGCCAGCACGACGGCCCGCACGGCCTGCGCGGACGCCCAGGCGGAGGCGTTTCGCGGCAGCTCGCGCACGGCGCGGTCCATCGACTCGCGCAGGACGCGCACGTCCAGGCCATGCCGGAAGGGAACCCAGACACCGTGCCCCATCGCGATGTCGGCGGCCCTGACGGCCTGCTCCAGGTCGTCTCCGGCGAGGGCCAGCGCCTGTTCGATCGCCTCGTAGCCCTCGTCGTACCGCCCGGCGGCGTAGCGGCTGTCCGCCAGGCCGACCGCGAGCTCGAACCGCTCGGCCGCCTCCGCCCCGGCGAGCTCGGCCGCCGCCAGCGCCTCCTGCCATGAGGTGGCCGCGTCGTCGAGCGCGTGCCTGCGCATGGCCGCACGCGCGGCACGGGCGGCATAGTCCATCGCCATGCGGGCCGGCTGCGGGCCCAGCTCGGCCGCCGCCAGCCAGTGCCGCGCGATGGTCGCCGCCTGGTCGTCCCGATCGCCGTACGCGCGGGTGAGCACGCCGGCCAGCCGCGCGTGCACGCCCGCCCGCCAGAGGCGGGAGCGGCGCGACAGCAACGCGTCGGTCACCAGGGCGTGCGCGAACACGTACCCACCCAGTCTGGCGCCCGACTCTCGGATCAGACCGGCCGCCAGCGCCGCGTCCAGCGACGGCACCAGGTCGCCCAGGTCGCGCCCGGCGACCTCGGCCATGACCCGCGCCTCGAACTCGTCGCCCGCGACCGCGGCCAGCTCCAGCAGGGCGGCCGTCTCCTCCCCCAGCCCGGCCACCCGATGCAGCACGACGTCGAGCACACCCTGCGGCAGCTCCTCGCCCGCCCGGGCCAGCTCGGCGAGGAAGAACGGGTTCCCCCCGGTGCGGCCGCGCAGTTCCCCGGCCTTCCTGCTGCCCGGGTCGCGGCCGGACAGCTCCCGCACGAGCGCGCGCACCTCCTCGGTCGCGAGCCCGTCGAGCCCCAGCCTGCGCGCGCCGAGCCGGGACAGCGCCGACAGGGTGGCGGTCAGCACCGACGCCTCGTGCCGCCGGAAGCTGGCCACGACAAGCAGGCCCGGCCGCGCGGTGGACGCGACGTGGACCAGCAGGCGCAGCGTCGCGTCGTCGGCTGCGTGGACGTCCTCCAGGACGACGGCCACCGGGCCGAGATCGGCCAGGAACGCCCCGACCGCCTCGAAGAACCGCAGCCGCGCCCCCTGCGCGTCGTACGCCGGGATCGCCTCCACCCCGCCCGACAGGAACGTGCGGACCTCCTCGGGCAGGACGGCGCCGGGTGCCGCGTCCGCGAGGTCGCGCAGCACCTGCTCCCACGGCCACAGGGCCGGCGCCGTCTCGTGGTCGGGGCTCGATCCCCATCCCACCGGGACGCCGGCGGTCGCGCGGAACCTCCTGAGCAGGCTGGTCTTGCCCACACCCGGCTCGCCGTCCACGAGCACGACCTGCCGGGCCGTGGCTGCCGCCTTCACGGCGCCGGCCAGGAACTCCAGCGCGCTCTCACGTCCCACGAACGGCCCGTCGTCCGCGCGTCGCGCGGGGCCGGGCCGTCGTGGGGGCGGCGCGGCGGGTCTCGCCGCCGCGGGCCGTGCCGCCGCGGTCAGCGCGGCGTCCTGGCGCAGCACGGCGGTCTCCAGCTCGCGCAGCCGGGGCCCCGGATCGATGCCCAGCTCGCCCGCCAGCACCTCGCGCACCCTGCGCAAGCACTCCAGCGCCGCCGCCTGACGGCCCGACCGATAGTGCGCCAGCGCGAGCAGTTCCCAGGCCCGCTCCCGCAGCGGGTGGTCGTGCACGAACGGTTCGAGCCGCGCGACCACGTCCGTGTGGCGGCCCAGCTCCAGCAGTGCCCCCGCCAGCCCTTCGACCGCGTCGAGCCGGAGCTGCTCCAGGCGGGCGATCTCCGGCCGCGCCCACTCCTCGGACCGCGCGTCGGCGTACGCGTCGCCCCGCCACAGGGCGAGCGCCTCGGTGAGCACGGCCGCCGCCTGCTCGTGCCGCCCCTCGTCCAGGTGTCCCGACCCCGTGGACACGAGCGCGTCGAAGTCCCGCGTGTCGAGGCCGATCTCGCCGGTCATCAGGCCGTACCCGTCCGCCGCGCTGACCAGGACCGTGGCCGGCGCCCCCGCCTTCCGGCCGGGCTCCAGGCGGCGGCGCAGGTTGGAGACGTACACCTGAAGGCTGCCCTGGGCGCTCGCGGGCGGGCTGCCGCCCCAGAGCCGGTCGGCCAGCACGTCCGCCGGGAGCACCCGATCGGCGTTCATCACGAGGAGGGCCAGGAGCGCTCGCTGCTTGGGCGGACCGGCTGGCACGGCCTGCCCGGCCACGACGAGTTCCATGGGACCGAGGACGTTCAGCCGCACGGGCCAATGCTAGAGAGACGGCTTGAACCGGTCCAGCCGTGACTTTCCCGGCCCACCGGACGACACCGGCAGGGATACGATCGCCCGGCAGCGCGGACGGTACACGAGCGGAGGCAACGACCGCATGGCGGACCAGGACACCACGATCCGGCTCATCCGGGTGGACGACGCCGAGGTGATCGCGGCGCACCGCGCCCGCGACAGGCGGGCGTACGCCGCCTGGGAACCGGCCCAGCCGGACGAGTTCTACACGGCGGCCGGGCAGCGCCGGCGCATCGAGACGCTGCTCGCCGAGCACGACCGGGGCGAGCGCTGGCCGGCGGTCATCCTCGCGGGCGGCGAGGTCGTCGGTCAGGTGACCGTGAGCACGATCCTGCGCGGCCCCTTCCGGAAGGGCTTCCTGGGCTACTGGGTCGCCTCGGCCTTCGACAGCCGGGGGCACGCGACCCGGGCGGTCAGTCAGATACTCACCGTGATGACCGAGGAGCTCGGGCTGCACCGCGCCGAGGCGCACACCCGGATGGACAACCTGGCCTCGCAGCGGGTGCTGCGCGCCAACGGCTTCCGCCCCTGGGGGATCGCCCACGCCCACATCTTCCTCGACGGCGCATGGCATGACGAGGTGTTCTGGGAACGAATGCTGGACGACACGCCCTCGTCTTGACCATTGCCTGGGACACCAGTTGCCCGACCCCGGCGCGTCGCGTGCCGTCGTATGACCTTGACCCCGAAACTCACTCTCCGTAATCGACTCGCGGAGGAGGAGTTCGTGGTCTCAATCGACCGTCGGGGATTCGCCAAGCTGGCCGGGCTGGGCGCGGTGGGATCGGTCATGAGTCCGTCCCTGGGCACGGCCCCCGCCTCGGCGGCGCGCGCGCCGTACGCGGGAGAGCGCTGGCAGACCTGTCTTCAGGTGGCGCGCGACCACCTGCTCGTCGACAGGGACGGCAACGACCTCAAGCACCGATACCTGCAGGTGCTCATCGACAACGGCCTGCCCAGGACCCGCGCGCCCAAGAAGGTCCTGATCGTCGGGGCCGGGATCTCCGGCCTGGTGGCGGCGACGCTGCTGAAGCGGGCCGGGCACCACGTCACCGTCATCGAGGCCAACGGCAACCGGATCGGCGGCCGGATCAAGACCTTCCAGACAGGCTTCCGGGACAGGCGGCAGTACGCCGAAGCGGGGGCCATGCGCATCCCGGACTTCCACCCGCTGACGCTGGCGCTCATCGACAAGCTGGGGATCACGCGCCGGCCCTTCTACAACGTCGACGTGCCGCCCGGCGCCGTCCCCCGCGGACCGGTGCCGCCGGTCGTATACACCTCGTACACCGGACAGGAGTGGCGTTCCGGCCCGTCCAAGGGCGCCTTCACGGCGCCCCCGCGCGTGAACCACACGTTCATCCACGTCAACGGCATCACCCAGCGGCGTGACGAGTACGCGAGGGATCCGCGCAGGATCAACGCGTCGTTCGGCCTCAGGGACGACCGGACCGCTGCCGAGATCCTCGACACCGCCCTGGACCCGGCGAGAGACTACTTCTCCGTACGCAGAGGCGACAAGCGGATCGACAAGCCGCTGCCCGAGCAGATCGAGGGATGGGCCCGGCTGCTGTACGACTTCGACGGCTACTCGATGTACGCCTACCTCAAGGAGCACGCGAAGCTCGGCGACGAGGCGATCGACGCCATCGGCACACTGGAGAACCTCACCTCCCGGCTGCCGCTGTCGTTCATGCACACGTTCCTCACCCGCAGCCTCGTGAACCCGGCCGTGACCTACTGGGAGATGACCGGTGGCAGCAGGGAGCTGCCGTACGCGCTGGAGCCGGGCCTGCGCGACGAGATCCGCATGGACCGCAGGGCCGTACGGATCGAGACGTCCGGACGGCGCGTGCGCATCTCGACGGTCAGCGAGGCGGGCAGCACGGAGTCGGAGTTCACCCGGCAGACGCCGCGGGAGACGTTCGAGGGAGACGTGGCGATCATCACGGTCCCGTTCTCCGCGCTGCGCCACGTCGAGATCGCGCCGGCCATGTCCTACCGTAAGCGCCGCTCGATCATGGAACTGCACTACGACTCCGCGACGAAGGTGCTGCTGGAGTTCCGCAGGCGCTGGTGGGAGTTCACCGAGGAGGACTGGAAGCGCGAGCTCGGCGGCCGCTACCGGCCCGGGCCCGTGGCGCACACGATGGGCGGCGGGTCGGTCTGCGACAACGCCAACCGGTTCATCTACTTCCCCTCGCACCCCGTGCCTGGCAGCGAGGGCGGCGTCGTGCTGGCCAGCTACTCGTGGGCCGACGACGCGACCCGCTGGGACTCGATGGACGACGAGGAACGGTACGGCTACGCGCTGCGCGGGCTCCAGGAGGTGTACGGAGACCGCATCGCGGAGTTCTACACCGGCCGCGGCCAGACCCAGAGCTGGATGCGCAACCGCTACGCCTTCGGCGAGGCCGCGGTCTTCACGCCCGGCCAGATGACCGAGGTCCACCCCGCCATCGCCGTCCCCGAGGGCCCGCTGCACTTCGCCGGCGAGCACACCTCGCTCAAGCACTCCTGGATCGAGGGCGCGCTGGAGTCGGCCGTACGCGTGGCCCTGGAGGTCAACGGCTGACCCGTACTCCCGCGGGGTCCTTCGTGCCCGGGGCCCCGCGGGTTCACCACAGGCGACCTGGTGGTCACGGCTCGATCTCGGCGCGCATCGATTGCCAGGGCGAGGCGTCGAACACCAGCATGATCGAGACGATTGTGCCGTCGTCCAGGCGGAAGTGCTCGGCCGTGCGCTGCGTGCCGGCCGGCGTCGCGGTGTGCACGTCGTACACGAGCGTCGCCTCGGCTTCGCCGTACAGCTCGCTGATGAGGTCCACCCCGGTCACGATCGACACGAACCCCGGCAACGTCGCCAGATGCCCGGCCCTGTCGTCGGAACTGAAGAACGGGCTCTGGAACCGGAAGGGCTCCCCCAGATGTGCCGCGGCGGCGGTCGCGTCCCCGCGAAAACGGGCCTCGTGATACCCGCGTACGGCGCGGCGCGTCTGTTCCTGCGTGGCGTTCACGGCTGGGATCCGATCTGACGGAGGTGGGCGGAGAGGCGCTGCTGGTTGGCGGCCAGGCGCAGGCACAGGTCGCGCAGGACGACCAGTTCTTCGGGCGCGAACCCCTGGAACAGCGCCTTCATGGCGAGCCTCGACGGCTTGCGGAAGTCGTCGATCCACGCCCGGCCGGCCGGGGTGATCTCGGCGAGGACCGAACGCCGGTCACTCGGGTCGGGGACCCGGCGGACCAGCCCGTCGCGTTCGAGGGTGTCCACCAGGCCGGTGACGTTGCGGGAGCTGACCCCGGCGGCCCGGGCGAGCTCGCCGATGCTGATCCCCCGCTCGCTCGCGGCGAGCCGGATCAGCAGGTCGAGAGCGCCCGCGCTGACTCCTCTGCCCTCGGAGCCGTGGGAGCGGAGGCGCTCGACGGCGTGATAGGCGGTGCGGACGGCCGCGCTCGCCTCGAACGCGGGCAGATCACCGTCGTCACCGGCGATCCACGCCATCGCCGCCCTGGCTCGCGGGTCGTAAAGGAAGCCGTCCGGATCGTTCTCATAGGTATCTACGTCCTTCATAGTAAGAACATAGATTAGTACGTACTTCCAGATCTTGCGATCTTTTGCTGGAGGCAGGCGGCCCTGCCGCCCTCAGCAGGGTGGGACTTCGTCGCAGGCGGCCACTTCGGCGCAGGCCTCCGCGCTGCCGCCGGCCACCTGCTGGAGCAGGCCGTAGAGAGTCTCACGCTGGTCGTGGTCGAGCGCACCGAGCACCTCGTCCTCGACCGCCGCCAGCGCGAACTCGGCCTTCGCGAGCCGCTTCGCGCCGGCTTCGGTGAGTTCGACGAGGTGCCTGCGGCGATCCTCCGGCGACCGCCGCCGCTCGATCAGCTTCTCGGCCTCCAGGTCGTTGAGCAGCCCGACGACATTGGTCCCGTCCATTTCCAGCGTGCTCGCGAGCGCCTGCTGGGTGCTGCCGCCGCGGTCCCGCAGCACCGTGAGGGCGACGAGGTGGCGGGGACGCAGGCCGAGCGGCGCGAGCACCGACTCGGAACGTAGACGCAGACGGCGCGCGAGGTGGTCGAGCAGCGCGCCGCACCGGTGCACCGGCTGGTTGACGACGGGCAGGGACGCCATGGTCCAACTCTAGCCGACTTGACCTGCGATAGACGGGAGGCTAATCATTGACCCAACACAAACTATCTGTGGAAGGCGAGGAAATGTCCCATCTGCTGCACATCGACACGAGCATCCAGGGCGAGCGTTCCGTCAGCCGCAAGCTCACCGCGAGGGCCGTCGCCGCCTGGCGCGCCACGCATCCCGGGGGCACCGTCACCTACCGCGACCTGGGCAGCACCCCGCTCCCGCATCTCGACCAGGACAGTGGCCTGGCCCGGATGGTCCCGCGGGAGCAGCACACCGCGGCCCAGGCGGCATCGTGGAGGTTGACGGAACAGTTGGTCGGCGAGGTGAGGCAGGCCGACACGATCGTGCTCGGGCTCCCGCTCTACAACTTCGGGGCGCCCAGCGCCGTCAAGTCCTGGGTCGACCACCTCATCGCCCCCGGACTGTCGTACGACCCCGCGACGGGCGAGGGCCTGCTGGGAGGGCGTGACCTCCTGGTCCTCGCGAGTCGCGGCGGCGGCTACGGGGCGGGGACACCCCGCGAGGGATGGGACCACGCGGAGCCGTGGCTGCCGCACGGCCTCTCCATGACGGGCCTGCGGCCCCGCTTCATCACGGCCGAGCTCACCCTCGCCTACGTCACACCGTCGATGACCGAGCTGATTCCGCTGGCCGACAAGAGCCTCGCGGCGGCGGAGCAGGCGATCGACGGTCTCTGGGCTGCCGCCGCCGTCGCGTGAGGGAGCCCGGCGGAAGCCGGCATCCGGACTGCGCAGGCCCCTTCCCGGGCGCGGGAAGGGGCCTGCGCCGTCAAGGGAAGGGGCCTTCGCCCCGGTGGCCGCGTCAGCCGCCGACGCCGGAGTTCTCCGCGGTGGTGACGATCGTGGTCGCGTCCTCCGGCAGGAGGTATCCGGCGCTCACCGACGCCTGTGCGGCCGCCCGCACCTTGCTCACGTAGTCGGCGTGCGTCGGGTAGAGCCGGGCCAGCACCGGCTCGGCCGTACGCGGCAGGAACGGGTCGGACGGGTCGCCCAGGTTGTGCCGGTCCCATGGATCGGCGTCGCCGTTCCACGGGTCGCGGGCGCCGTAGAGGCCGCAGAAGACGCCACTGCCGCTGGTGTCCCGCTCCCCCGTGAGCGTGCGGGTCGGCACCGCCACGTCGGGGAGCCGGACGCCGCCTGTGGCCAGGCCCGTGGCCGGGTCGCGCAGATCGGGGTGCAGCAACGCCCCGCTCGGCGGCCGGGGCCCGCCTCTCGCCCAGGCGGCCAGGTGACGCAGCGCGGCGTTCATGGAGTAGTGGCCGGGTCCGTCGTTGAACGGCGCCGACCCGGCGGCGCAGTCGGCCCGCGGCGCGGCGGAGCCCGCCGACTTCTGCACCGTCGGGTCACCGAGGTCGTACGCCCACTGGTCGCCGTGGGCCGTACCGGCCAGCTCCCAGTGCACCACCCGGTCGGTGTCCGGCTGCCGGGCCGCGAACGCCGTCGGGACGTCGGTCTCGGTGAGCACGACGAACGTCGGCACTGGCAGGTCCGTACGGATCCTGCTCGGGTTCGGCATCGCCACCACGTCGATCAGGCTGCCGCTGATCGGGGAGCCGACCGCGCCGTTGCTGTGGATCATGAAGCCGTCGTAGATCTTCGACACGGGCTGCACCGCATTGACGTACGTCGTCATGAAGCCGGCCGACTGCGACTCGCCGTCGGCGAGCAGCGTCGTGACGTGCAGGCCGCCGAGCGGATCGGGCCCGTTCGGCGTGCGCAGCGCCTGCCCGGCCTGGGAGAAGATGTCGTACGCGTAGGCGTCGCCGGGGTGGACGAGGCTGCCGTACCGCGCCGGGTCCCAGCCCTTGAGACCGCTGATCTCGCCGAGGCCGCCGTTGACGCCGACCTCCTGCGCCGAGACGCCCACCCACGCGTAGCCCTTGCGCAGCAGTTCGTCGCGTTCGAACCAGTAGTCCGGGGACAGGTCGATCTGGCCGCTGACGTTGAGCCACTCGACCACGACCGTTCCGTTGAACCTCGCCGGGTCGACAGGCCGGCGGACCAGGAGCCGGGTCTTGTACGCGGCGCGGCCGGCCGCCCGGACGTTCCACCGGCCGTCCGAGGTCCAGATGCCGGACTTGGCGTAGGAGGTGGCGGTGCCCTCGATGAAGTACTCGCTTTCCGTGAAGCCGAACGAGCCGAGGTCCTCCGCCGCGGCGAGGAACGGGAAGCCGTGGTCGCCGGCGGCCGGGACGCTGATGGCAGGGCTCGCTGCCGCGGCCTGGGCGGCCGGCGGGGCGCCGAGGAGGGCGGCGGCGAGCGCCGCCCCCAGCGCAGCGGCGGTGATCCGCCGCCGGGGGGACCGGACGGGTACGCGCACGGGTTACCTCCGTGAGACGAATGTCGGGGAGGCACAGTGTCGCCCGCCCCGCCCGGCCGGGTAATCGGCGGAATCACCTGCGTTGGCACTAGGTCGTGTCTGACAAATCATGGCCCTGCTGCGCGTGGCCCAGGCGGCGCCTCGCTGCGTTGCCCCACCCACGAAAATTCCTCGCAGGCTCAGAATTTCCGCGGGGCCCGGGGTCGTCGTCGCCGATAACGCTGTTATCGGCTCCTCCTCCGCCTTGCGATGCATCCACCTGGATCCACGCTCGCGACGGGCAGCATTTGTCAGACACTCCCTAGCCCTGAACGGCGCCGGCCTGGGCCTGCCGGCGGCGGAACTCGTCGAACGGCGTGCGGTCGAAGACGAACCGGTTGTAGACGATCTTCCCGTCACGGACCGTGACGCATTCGGCCGCGGGCGCGCTCTTCGCCGGGATCGTCTCCGCGTCGTACATCATCAGGGCCCTGTCGTCGTCACCGAACGCCGCGATCATCTCCGCCCTGACGAGGAACCGTTCGGCGAAAGGCGCCAGGAAGTCCCGGTACGCCTGGATCCCGACGAGCCGTCCCGCCGGGGCGTCGAGCACGACGTCGTCGGCGATGTAGCCGGTCGCGAGGTCGAGGTCCCCCCCGGTCCACGCGCGGTGGTAGGCGAGCGCGATCTGCAATGCTGAGCTGGTCATCATGTCTCCTTCTGGTGCTGCCTTGTACGACACCGAAGACCCGCGGAACGGAACGGTCGTGGCGGAAATCGCGTTCGAAGAGCTCACGGCGTACCGGCAGGAACTGCTGCTGCACTGCTATCGCCTGCTGGGCTCGCTGACCGACGCGGAAGACGTGCTGCAGGAGACGTTGCTGGCGGCCTGGCGTGGCCTGGACGGCTTCCAGGGCCGTGCGTCGTCGCGGTCGTGGCTCTACCGCATCGCCACCAACCGGTGCCTCAACGCTTTACGCGACCGCGGCAGGCGGATGCCGCCCGCGCCCAGCCCGCCGTTCCAGCCGCCCGAGCCCAGCCGCCACGGCGACGTACGGTGGCTGCAGCCGTACCCGGACGCCCTGCTCGAGTTCGTGCCGGACGCCGCCCCCGGTCCCGAGGCGCGCTACACGGCACGGGAGGCGGTCGAGCTGGCCTTCGTCGCCGCGCTCCAGCGGATCCCGCCGCGGCAGGCCGCGGTCCTGGTGCTCTGCGACGTGCTCGGTTATCCGCTGAGCGAGGTCGCGCCGATGCTCGGCACCAGCTCGACCGCCGTCAAGGGTCTGCTGCAGCGGGCACGGGCCTCGCTCGGCCATCACCGTGCCGAGCCACCGGCGCGGGGGTCGGAGCGGGGGTCGGCGCAGGAGCGGCATCTGGTCCGCCGCTTCGCCGAGGCCTTCACCGGCGACGACATCGACGCTCTGGTCGCCCTGCTCACCGACGACGCGTGGCTGTCCATGCCGCCCGCGCCGCACGAATACCACGGTGTGGTGGCGATCGCCTCGTTCCTGCGGGCGAGCGCCGCGTGGCGGGCGGGCCGGCGCCTCGAGTTGGGACCCACCCGCGCCAACGGGCAACCGGCGTTCACCTGCTCCCTCGACGGCGAACCCACCGGGGTCATCGTGCTCACGCTGAGCGGCGACCGCGTCCGCGGCATCACCCGGTTCCTCGACCACCGGCTACAAGAACATTTCGAGGCGGGACGAACTCCCTGTCGGGTCGAATGAGAACTATCGTGACCAGCATGGAAAATCCCCCTCAGCGCCGGGACTCCCCGACGTCCCACCTGCGCGCCTCGGACAGCAACAGGGACCAGGTCGCCGCCCTGCTCGGGGAAGCCCTGAGCACGGGCCAGCTGAGCCACGAGGAGTACTCCGAGCGGCTGGACAGCCTCTACCAGGCCAAGACCGTGGGAGAGCTCGAGGTCCTCACCCACGACCTCCAGGTGGAGCGGCAGCGACCGGCCGCGAGCCCGGTGTCCTATGCGCCGAGCGCGAGCACCGAGCCCGACAACATCATCGCCGTCTTCGGCGGCGCCGACCGCAGGGGCCGCTGGCGGGTACGACGGCAGACCAAGGCGCTGGCCGTCTTCGGCGGCGTGCGGTTCGACCTGACCGAAGCCGAGTTCGAGGCGAAAGAGGTCGAGATCACGATCAACGCCATCTTCGGCGGGGCCGAGATCATCCTCCCGGAGGGCGTCGAGGTGCGCTGCCAGGGCGTCGGCGTCTTCGGCGGCTACGACGTGCACAACAGCCCGGACGTCGACCCGTCGGCACCGGTGGTCGTGATCAAGGGCCTGGCGCTGTTCGGCGGAGTGAGCGGCAGGTTCCGTCGCCGCCGCGACCGCTGAGCCTGAGGGACGCCGCGCGAGGAGCCACGAAAATCGGTGGACAGCGCCGATATCGTCCCAAGATGTGACAATCCTCGACGTTGACCGGTTCGTCGCAGACGGATTCGCCAAGGTGGAGGCGGTGGTCCCGCGCGAGGCCGGCGACGCCACCAGGGAGCTGCTGCGGCGGCGAAGCGGGTTGTCGCCGGACGACCCGTCGGACTGGACGCAACCGGTGGTGCGGGCGGCGTGCTGGTGAGGCGTCACGAGAACGGCCCCGCGTCGTGACCTATCGGCACGCGACGGTCCGGGGCGACTACGCCGATCTGGCCAGCGGCGCGGTGCTGCACTCGGCTCCGGGGTTTCCCGCCTTTCCCGTCCGGCTGGCCAGCGAGATGTTCCTGCGCGCGATGGAGCTGCGGGGCGGCGGCCGGGCCACCGTGTGGGATCCGTGCTGCGGCAGCGGCTACCTGCTGACCGTGATCGGCCTGCTGCATCGTCGCCGGATCTCGGCCGTGCTGGCCTCTGACATCGATCCGGCTGCCGTCGGGCTCGCGGAACGGAATCTGGCCCTGCTGACGCGAGCCGGGCTTGCGGCTCGTGCCGTCCATCTCGCCGAGCAGGCCGAGCGCTGGGGCCGCGCTTCCCACGCAGCGGCGGCCGAGGCGGCACACCGGATCGCGACCACTCTGAGCGCCGACGGCGGTGACGTGCCCAACGCCGTGTATCAGGCCGACGTGTTCGACGCCGACCGGCTCCGCCAGATCCTCGACGGACGCCCGCCGGACGTGGTGATCGCGGACGTGCCCTACGGCGAGCAGACGTCCTGGCACGGGCCCAACGGCGCCGACGGGGCCGCGGGCATGCTCAACACCCTGGGCTCGGTGCTCGGCGACAACGCGGTGATCGCGGTGGCGGTCCGCGGACGCAAGGCACCGCGCGCCGACCGCCTGCGTACGTGCGCGTCCTTCAAAATCGGGACCAGAACGGTAGCCCTGCTGCGGCCTCAACCGTGACGTGACGCCGGTCCGGAACTGGTCAGCAGCCGTCTTCGCACCAGCCGCCGCCAGGCGATCGTAACGGCGATGTCGGACGGGTCGGTCCTCGCAACCGAGTCCTAGTCGGGCAGATCGAGGCCATGCGCCTTCAGCGCTTTGCGAGCTCGGTGGACACATTCTTCCGCGGAGCCTGCGTCGGCTCGGACAGTCCATCTCTCCTGGCTCTGCCCTCCACCGCTCGCGTGGAACGTCCATGACCGGGCGCCTCCGCGCTCGGCGTCGACCCTGAGCAGGGCGTTGACGTCGTGCTCCAGGAGCCATTCGAGCATTGCGACCGCGTGCTGAGCAGGCCCTTGGTGATCACCCCGGGCGCTACCGCCGGAGGCGTTGTTCATTGATCTTCGGCGTATCTGTTCTGCCAGTTCGGCTATGTCCACGACCTCGGTGGTGTTCACACGGTGGACGAAGCCGAGGGCGAGTGGTCTGGCTTGGCGCGCCCATTCCTTCCACTGCTGATCATCAGCCTGGGAGTCATGGTGGATGGGATGCCGGTCAGCGGATCGTTCCTCGTATCGCCGGCGAGCGAGATGTGCGGGGATGTCGCACCACACCTCCTGGATGGCGGTGACGTCGGCTTTCTGCAGGCCGACGACGACGATTGGCCGCATATTCGCAAGCCATGGGCTTTCGAGCACTGCACCGCACCTGGCGTCGGCGAGGAGTGCCCAGAGGGTTTCGCCTGCTGTGGCACCGAGTCTCTGGCTCCATTGCCGAGCGGTCAAGCCTTGTGGTGCGGTGATGCCAAGTGTGTCGGCGAGGGTTTCCTTGATGCGGTCCTTGCTGAGGAGAGGGAGACCGAGAATGTTGGCGAGGCCCTTGGCGAGGGTTGTCTTACCCGAGCCGGGCAGGCCGTTCACGAGCACGACGAGCATTCGGCGATGGTAGATCATGGCTCGTAGGTGGAAGCGGCCCGAGCCGCCGCCGGCGGTGACGATGGCTCCGGCTTCGCGGGCGATGAGGACGCTCGCCGGCGATCGCTCATCTTGTGTCGAGATCCTCGAAGCCCAGCTTCAGCCAGCTCTGCCCCACGACGACATGAAGCTCGCCGCCTCGCCCCAGCACAGTCGCCGTCCTGGGGACCGGTCGCCCATCGGGCATCACCAGCCGTGCGGGACGACCCACCGAAAAGGCTTCTCCTTGAATGCGCCCGGTCACCAGCCGATGCCGGTCCCCGCCATAGCCGCCGACGAGAACGACTCGGTCATCGGCGACCACAAGCGCTTTAGCGCCATGCACCTCCGTGGACCATCCGGCGACCGCAGCAGCTCGGATCCGCACGATCGGGAAGTCGGTGTAGTAGTAGGCCCAAGCCTCCTCACCCGCCACATTCAACGCGTAGCAGTCGGAGATCGCACCGAACTCGCCGTCATACGGGTAACGCCACGCGATGCCGAGGTCCGGCCGAAAGCGGATCAACCCAGGAGAGCCGATAGGTTCAGGACTGTCCGCCTCTCCCCATCCGAAGTTGCCGTACACGCCTTCGTCGAAATAGCTCACCCATATCTCGCCGGAAGGTGTCACCTGCACGTCGGCGATCCCGTCTCCCAGCACGCCCTTCCGCAGGAGCTTCCCGTCGGCATCGTAGACGGCGGCGTTGGACTCGGCCGTCCCGTTGCGCCAGCGGCATCGCGCGCCCACCAGGAGCACGCCCCCGTCCGGCAGCGGCTGGACATGGCTGTGCGCGAGTGGTTGCCCGGCGACGGACACCATCGTCGTCTGGTGGGGGCTGTACGTTGCGACATGTACCGGGACGGGCGCGGCCGTACGTGAATGAGGAAAAGACCCCCCATCTGGTCGGACGGTCCGTGCCGTCAGGGCATCGGCGTTCTCCCGCGACGCCCACACGACAACCAGCTCTCCCTCGGGACCTGCCGCCGCCCTCACCAGCTCCGCACCCTCGAATGGTGCAACCAAGTCCGCATGGTGGCGCAGCCTCGCAACGCCCGCCTTCCTACTTCTCCCGCTTCGACCTGGCATGGGGATACGCTATTGATCGCGTGACTGGATCACGACTGAAATACCTGACTGCTGCACCGATCGCACCGCTCATCCGCGCCCGGCTGCACGATCTCCGGCACATCCGCGACTCACCGGCGTCCCGGTCCACATCGTCGCGGCCCTGCTCGGCCAGGATGCGGCGGGATATCCGCGAGACAGAACCTAGGGGCGTGGCTAGATCGGGAAGCGGCCGCGGCGCCAGTACCAGTGGCGGCCGGCCTTAAGGTGGTCGACGATCGCGCGCTGGAGCACGGTGCGGCGCGGCAACTGGTCGAGCGGCGTGGTCAGGGTGCGGAACACGAATCGCAGCACCTCGACGTCGGCGTCTATCCCTTCCGGTTCCTCGTAGGGCTCCAGCTCGAACCTTCGCTGGAACCGGACGATGTTGGAGTCCTTGGGCAGGTACTCCAGCAGCTGCGGGTCGAGCAGCCACGAACCACAGGAGAACGCCGTGTAGCGCTCGTCGGGAAAGTGGCGCGGGAAGAACGCGCGGGCTTCGTCGAGCGACGCCGCGATCGCCTCCGGGGTCATCGGCCCCGACTCGGGGATGTGCAGGCCGATGGCGGTGTCGCCGCGCTGATACTGCAGCCGGCCCAGCTCGTAGACGCCACCGCGCGCGTGCAGCGTCAGCCAGCTCTGCATGACCGGCCAGCCCTCGCGGTGCATCCGCCGGTCGATCGCGAGGTTGCGGCCCAGGTCCGCGAGGGTCACCCACGACACGGCATCGGGGATGCCGTGGTCGCGGTGGTACCCCATGACGACGTCGACCAGGGCCAGGTACGCGTACACGTAGAGATGCCGCCAGGCGGGGCCCCGTTCGCGCGGCAGCTCCGGACCGGGCGGCAGCCAGTCATGGCCCCCGAGATCGGCGCGGACCAGGGCGATCGATCGGTCGAGCAACCAGCGCAGCTCCGAAGTCCACAGCGGGGAGTCGGGGTCGGGCCAGCCCGCCATGATTTCGGCGGCGTCGTCCGGCCGCACCGCGAGCCGATCGAGGATCGCGGGCGCGTCGGCCTTGGCGGGCAGCGGCGCCGACGGCCGGTCGCCGGCGAGCCGATGCACGCGCTCGACGTCCTCGACGGGTACCCCGAGCCGGGCGGCGGTATCGTCAAGATCCACGCGGACGACCCTACCGGCCGGTGGGCGTCTTCCACAGCCCCTACCGCTCGGGCAAAGCACCCGGCCGCACGAGCGTCGCCAAGCTCCGTGGACCTGGTCCTCCCCCACGAACTGGAGGACGCCTATTCGCTCTGACGCGAGCGGCACGTCATCCTTGCCCCGCTTCACGCCAGCTTGACGTCCAATCGAGGTCTTGGCCCTGATATCGGATCGTGGGGGTACCTGTCACTCCTCGGCTGAGGGCCAGCGCGGTGACGGCGTCGGCCCGCTCCGCGGTTTCTGGAGATTTGAGACACGCTGTGAACTCCGCGACCGGAATGCCGACCTTCCTTGCGAGCTGCACAAGCTGCTCATTGGGGAATCCGCCCTTCTGGAACTCGTCCGGCTGATGGGCGTACAGCTCATCGTGATACCTCAGCCACTTGCGCGGATCCCGAACGCAAAGTGAGGCGATCAGAGCCCGTCGCGAGTTCTCCCGAGTGATCGGCTTGTCATCCCGGAAGATGGTCAACGGGTGGATCATGACGGCTATCGCCCCTTTGACAACCATTTCTCGCACGAGCGCGTTGTTGTCGCCCTGCTCGAACTCCAGGCAGACCGGGCACTGGTAGTCCTCGTAGATCTCCAACGTCGGGCCTGCCACATCAAGCTGAGCTATGCGGACGGTGCCATCCCACTCCAGTTCGACCAAGTCGTCGACGACGGCACCGGCGCGCGCGGCGACAGTCGGAGCCACAACAGGTTCTTCACGTGTGCCGCAACCGGCCGCTACCGCCACACACGAAAACGCGACAAAGAACCTCAGAAGCCGATTCGGACGCGGGGCCATATGCACCTTCAAGATCTCTACGAGTGACCAAAACGCCACCTTAGTGATCTATGTGCACTTGTCTCTACCGATTTGCGAGAGGCTCGTGACGTCTACGGCCACGCTTTAGCAAGATCACCTAATGGGTGCTCTTCGGGGAGTGGATCGCGGCCGGTGCTAACGTCTCTCCCTCGGATCGAGTACGCGCGTCATCCAGATCGTGTTGCCGCGTTCGGCGTCCTCGGTGACGCGGTCGCTTCGGTGGAAATCGAGCTTCTCGAGGACGCGGAACGAGGGTGCGTTCCACTCCCGCACGGTCGCCCAGAGTCGTCGACGTCCTGTTCGCGTCGCGGCTTCGATGACCGCACGGGCGGCTTCTGTCGCGTAACCATGGCCGTGAGCTCGTCGTGCCAGCTCGTACGCGATCTCAGGTTCGTCGAAAGATCCCTGGCCGACGGTCAATCCGCAGTACCCGATGAACTCACCGGTGTCTCGCAGCTCGATCGGCAGCAACCCGAGCCCTGGATCCGCCATCAGCGGATTGTTGCGGAGCCAGCCGCGGATGTCCTCGACCGTCGGGCGTCCCTCGGCGTCAATCCGACGTACCGCTCGTGGATCCCGCTCAAGCCATAACCCGCGGAATTCCTCGGCATCCGACGGCGCCCACCGCCGCAACCGCAGCCGCTCGGTCGCCAGCTCCGCCGGTAGATCCTCATAGGTCCCCACCCGACCAACCTAACCCGGTGCCGACCAAGCCCGGAGATGACGACAAGAGGCGGACGGCCCACCGCGGCCCCAGCAAGAACGGCACCCCACAGGTCTGCCGCCCCCACCGCTCGTGGCCAGCCTGCTTCGATCCCGCGTTAGCAAGATCACCGGCCTGGCTGAGAGCCTCCCCCGCCTGGAGCACGTCGACAACAACCTGGTCAGCCTGGCACTCATGGTCGGGCCATGTTCCGGGGTCTCCCAAACCGGGTGTCAGCGTGGAAGATCCGCAGGGAAAGTTTCAGCCCTTGTCCGGCATAGTCGCAGGTCACCTTGTAGGGGAATGATGGCGGGTAACGTGACCTGTACTGATATCGCCCGCGCTGCAATGCTTCGCAGTGGAAGTTCGGCGCGACATCCACTGCAAGGAGAGTAAGTGCGGAAAATCAGAGCTTTAGCCGTCGCCGGCGCTTTGGTCAGTGGGCTGGCAGTCATCGCGAACGCCGTCCCCGCGCATGCCGATACGCTTCGTAACGTCTACTACTCCTCGTCCGACTGCTATCGGTACGGGGACTACGGCGTCCAGAACCACCTCTGGAACTGGTATCACTGTGATTACCAGTACAACCTCTGGTTCCTTTACAGCGTCCCTTAAAGTTCCTCCACGGCCGCGACCGGACCCAACCGGATCGGGTTCACTGGTCGCCGGGCAGAAGAGATTCCACCCGGCGACCGACTCGTTCACGTGATGCTCATCGGACGGTGACCCGGTCGCCGCTGGTGCACTGACTGGCGAGTTCTTCAGCAGATAGGCGGCCAGGGCCCTTCTGTCGTCCGGGCCACCGCGATAGGCGTCGTGACTCCGGTCCATCAGGGGAAACCCGCCCCTTTCGCCCAGGCCAGTTGCTGAGACCGGCCAGGGCGATCAGTCGGACCATGAACAAACTCGCCAGCAGAGGCTAGGTCAGTCCTTTGCGATCCCCGAAGCTGACAGCATGCTCCTCGTTGGCCTTCTGCCACCCATCGAGCCCAGAGGAGCGCTGGTAGCGACGAAGGACGGTGCTGTACCGACACCAGAGGCCCCTTTCCGATCATGGAAAGGGGCCTCTGAGCTGGAGCCGCCTTGGGGAATCGAACCCCAGACCTTCTGTTTACAAGCAGGATCAAGGTCGTCCACCGCCGTCCACAGCTGTCACTATGCCTCCGTCGCTGCCCCCTTTCAAAGGTGCGTCGTTCCGGCACCGTCCATGCCGGTCCAGGGCTGTTGTTAGCAACCGCGTTAGCAAGATCGACCTGACGATCAGCGCCGAATCGGTCACACTGGATGCATGGACGCCAAGGGATACGGGGCGCTCCGCCCTTACGTCGTTCCCGTGACTCTGGAAGAGCTCACCGGGCCGGCAGAGGGCGTCATCGTGCTGCCCAGACATCTCGATTGGGGGCCGGAGCGCCGCTACCACTTGGACCAGATCTCCGATGCACGACTGTTGTACATGCGGGTGATCCGGGAAAGCGCCACTCCTGAGGACCTGCGACGCTTCCTCAACGCCTCGCTCCTGCGCAAGCTCTGGCCTGAATTGGTCCTACCCCCTCGCGTCCGCGCTCTGTGGCTCGACCGATTCCCCGAACTGCAGCGTCAAGCCGCCTGATGGACGACTTCCACCGTCGTCTGGCTGGCATCGCCCTGGCGGCAGCTGCCGATCACGGGTTCGCTCTGGCAGGCGGCTACGCCGTACAGGCTCACGCCGTACAGGCTCACGGCGTGCTCGAACGGCCCAGCGAGGACATCGACCTGTTCACCTCCAGCCTGCGCGACGACTTCTCCGAAGGAGTCGCGAAGATCTGCGACGCCTATATCGAACACGGCCTGGCGATCAAGGTTGACGTCGACAGTCCCCAGTTCGTACGGCTCAGCGTCTCCGAGCCCGCAACGGGCCGGACCAGCAAGGTGGAACTGGCCGCGGATCTCCGCTCGCACCCACCGGTCACCATGGAGATCGGCCCGGTCGTCCACCTCGATGATGTCGCGGGAGGGAAGGTCGAAGCCTTGTTCACCCGAGCCGAGGTCCGCGACTTCATAGACGTCGACGCCTTCCTGTCCACCGGCCGGTTCACCCGCGAACAACTGCTCGACCTCGCTGCGTCCCGCGATCTTGGCTTCGACCGAGCATCTTCGCCCAAATGCTCTCCGCCCTGGAGCTCTACCCGGACAGCGAATTTCTCGCCTATGGCTTGGCTGAGCCCGAAGTCCGTCTGCTCCGGTCACGGTTCAACGACTGGCGAGCGGCACTGACCAACGAGTGATCAGCTCATTACGAGTGGATGCGCTGTCCCTGACGGCCCTTCGCTCAGCTCAGGAGGTCACCAGTGCGGGCGGACTTCAGAAAGGCCCCCACCCGATGATGGGAGGGGGCCTCTGAGCTGGAGCCGCCTTGGGGAATCGAACCCCAGACCTTCTGTTTACAAGACAGATGCTCTGCCGATTGAGCTAAGGCGGCCTGTTACCCAGACGAGTTTAGTGGGCCGAGGGCCGTACCGTCACGGTGAAATCACCGGCGACGGTGACGGGCGACCTCGTAGAGGGCGATCCCGGCGGCCACACCGGCGTTCAGCGACTCGGCGGCGGCGTTCATGGGGATGCGGGCGATCTGGTCGCACGCCTCCCTGACCAGGCGGGACAGGCCCTTGCCCTCCGAACCGACGACCACGACGAGCGGTTCTGCCGCGAGTTCGACGTCGGCGATGTCCACGGTGGCGGTGCCGTCGAGGCCGACCACGAACAGGCCCTCCTCCCGGTACGCCTGGAGGGTCTGGGTGAGGTTCGACGCGCGGGCGACGGGGAGGGTCGCGAGCGTGCCGGCCGAGGTCTTCCAGGCGCCGGCGGTGACGCCCGCCGAGCGGCGAGAGGGGACGAGCAGCCCGTGCGCGCCGAAGGCGGTCGCCGAGCGCGCGATGGCACCGAGGTTGCGCGGATCGGTCACGCCGTCCAGGGCGACGATCAACGGCACCTCGGCGGCGTCCCTGGCCCGCTCCACAAGCTGCTCAGGATGCGCGTAGTCGTACGGCGGGACCTGCAGGCCGATGCCCTGGTGGACGGTGCTCTCGGTCAGCCGGTCGAGCTTGTCCCTGCTGACCTCAAGCAGCGCGATGCCACGGTCAGCCGCGATCTTGATGGCCTCGCGGACGCGGTCGTCGCTTTCGACCCGCTGCGCCACGTACAGCGCGGTGGCGGGCACGTGGGCACGCAGCGCCTCGACCACGGGGTTGCGGCCGCCGATGACCTCGGGGGCGTCCTCCCGGCGCGTACGGCTCGGCGCGCGGGAGGCCGAACTCCCACCGCCCCGCGACTCGCGCTCGATCCGCTCGGCGCGCGCCTTGTCCTTGTACCAGTGCCGCATGTGCGCGGGCGGCGTCGCTCCCTTGCCCTCCAGGGAGCGCCTGACCTTGCCGCCCGTGCCCTTGGTCGGCCCCTGCTTCTTCGACGGCTTCCCTGAAGCCCTACCCGCCATGGTCTCTAGCGTAGGGCCACGCCTACTGTGCCAGCTCCCACCGCGGACCCTGCGGGGTGTCCTCGACCACGATGCCGGCCGCCGCGAGCTGGTCGCGGATCGCGTCGGCCGCCGCGTAGTCCTTGCGGGCACGCGCGGCCTGCCGCTGCTCCAGCGCCACGGCCACGAGCGCGTCCACGACCTCCCGGAGGCCCGAGTCGCCGGTCGTACGCCACTGCTCCGACCTGGGGTCGAGGCCCAGCACGTCGAGCATGTTCTGCGTCTCGGCCAGCAGCCTGGCGACCTGCTCCTTGTTGCCCTGGGCCAGCGCGACGTTGCCCTCGCGGACGACCTCGTGGATCACAGCGAGTGCCTGCGAGACGTTCAGGTCGTCGTCCATCGCGTCCACGAACGCCTGGGGCAGCGGCGCGGCGGCGTCCACGTCGTGGATCACCTCGGCGGCCCGCGTGACGAAGCCCTCGATGCGGCGGTATCCGGCCGCCGCCTCCTGGAGCGCCTCGTCGGAGTAGTCGATCGCCGAGCGGTAGTGCGCCGCGACCAGGTAGTAGCGGAGCTCGACCGCGCGCACCTTGCGGAGCATGTCGGGAATCAGCAGCGAGTTGCCGAGCGACTTGCTCATCTTCTCGCCGCCGAGCTTGAGCATGCCGTTGTGCAGCCAGTAACGCGCGAAGCCGTCGCCCGCCGCCTGCGACTGGGCGATCTCGTTCTCGTGGTGCGGGAAGATCAGGTCGACCCCGCCGCCGTGGATGTCGAACGTGCCGCCGAGGTACTTGGTCGCCATGGCCGAGCACTCCAGGTGCCAGCCGGGACGGCCCTTGCCCCACGGCGTCGGCCACGTGGGCTCACCGGGCTTGGCGCCCTTCCACAGCGCGAAGTCGCGCGGGTCGCGCTTGCGCGAGTCGGTCTCGGTGTCGGCGGCCGCCCGCATGTTCTCCAGCTTCTGGTTGGAGAGCTTGCCGTACCGGTCGGCGTAGGAGACCACGTCGAAGTAGACGTCGCCGCCCGACGCGTACGCGTGCCCCTTGTCGATCAGCCGCCGCATCAGCTCGACCATCTCGGGCACGTGGCCCATGGCCCGGGGCTCGACGGTGGGCGGCAGGCAGCCGAGCTGGTCGTACGCCCAGGTGAAGGCACGCTGGTTGCGCTCGGACACGACGAACCAGGGCACGCCCTCGTTCGCGGCGACTCTGATGATCTTGTCGTCGAGGTCGGTGACGTTGCGGCAGAAGGTCACCTCGAAGCCCTGCCGCAGCAGCCACCGGCGCAGGACGTCGAAGTTCACTCCGGACCTGATGTGCCCGATGTGTGGCGGAGCCTGAACGGTCGCACCACACAGATACATCGAAACCCGGCCGGGCTCGACCGGTACGAATTCACGGACCGTACGCGTGCTGGTGTCGTAGAGGTGCAGGCTCACGAAGGCAAGGCTAACGCCTGACAGCATGGCACAGGGCTACTTGGGCGCCTGTGAACGGCATGGTGTGGCCGATCATGGAAACTTGCGACACATAAGTCCCGATATAACCCGAAACAAAACCCGTAACGATCTGTACAGCGGTCCGCGCGGGCTTCGCCCGCCTCCCGCAGGGCCCGGCCGGACACGCGGCGTCGCCGGGCCGCCCCGGGCGCGACCGGAGACGATCGATGGGGACGCACCGGGCCGGGACCCCGCCGGAGGTTCCCGGCGGACTCTCCGCTTCCGACACCAAACAGGTGATCACGCAGGTGTGATCGATCGTCACTCCGATTCTGTAGGCTCGAAACGCCATGGACGTGACTCCCCCCGGCGCGGCAGGCACGGCCTCCCGCCCGTCCCGAAACACCCCCTCCGGAATCCCGCTGGTGCTGCGCCGCCTGGCCATCGGCCTCGCGGGCGCCGCCCTCGCGGTGCTCGCGGGGGTCGCCTGCGCGCTGTCCTTCGACGACCTGCGGGCTCTGGCCGTCTCCGGGCGCGCCGAGCCGCGGCTCGCCTACCTGTATCCCGCGGCGTTCGACGTTCTGCTGGTCGTCGCCCTGGTCAGCGTGCCGTTGCTGCGGGGCGCGCGTTTCCTGGTCCGGTTACAGGCGGGCTTCGTCCTGCTCCTGCTCCTGGCGTCGGCCGCCGCCGCGAACGCCTCGACCGCCATCGGCGTCTCCTTCGACCCCGAGGCCTCCGCTCTCGTCGTCGCGTTGTCGCCCTGGGTGATGCTCGCCATCGGGCTGTGGCTGCTGCTGCTCCTGATGAAGCACGTGCGCACCAATCGGGCCGACCTGGACGACGACGACGACGACTCCGACGACGACCTGGTGCCCTTCGACGGCGCGCGCGAACCCCGGGCCGCCGTCACCGCCCCCTATCCGGTGGCCGCGCAGGAGCGCCCCGCGCCCGCGCACGCCGTCACCGAAGAGCACGGCGCGCCGCCCCTGCAGCCGGTTCCCGAGGCCGTGGCGCCCCCCGGCTACGTCCCCCCGCTGCCGGTCAGCCCGGTCTCCGAGACCGTCGCGCCACCCGAGTACGCCCCGCCGCTGCCCGTCACCCCTCCGCAGGCCGAGGACGAGGCCGCCCCCCGCGGCATCACGCCCGACACCGACGAGGACGGCGTACGGCTACCGCCCGAGGCGGTCCCGGAAACCGTCCCCGAAGCCACGCCCGAGACCGGGTCCGAGGCGATACCGGACCAGACGCCGGACGAGACGCCGGACGAGCCCGAGGTCCTGCCGGTCGTACCTCCGACGGCGGCGCCTCGCACCCCGCCCGTCACGGAGCAGGCCGATCCGGTCGCCACAGAACCGGCCGTCACAGAACCGGCCGTCACAGAACCGGCCGTGGCAGAGTCGGTCGCCGGGACGGCCGCCCAGCCCACCCCGGAGGCGCCTGCTCCCGCCGAGACGGATGACCGCCCGGCGCAGCCCCGCCGCAACCGTCCCGTGCGCTGGGGCGACCTCGTACGGCCGCACACCGGCGACGTCCTCGTGCACCCCCGCCCCAGACCGGACGAGCCCGCCGACGACGAGCCGGAGCGGCCCGAAGACGAGGCGGGCGTCGACACCCAGCCGCTCCGTCAGATCAGGGACGTGCCCGACCCCGCCCACACGTCGGACTGCGCCGACCCGGTCGAGCAGGACGGAAAGCGCGGGCCGCACGCCACGGAAGACGGCCATCGGGGTGCGCCGGAATCCGGGGGCGCGGAGGAGGGCGCCGGGGAGGGAACTGTGCCGATGCCGCCTCCGTCGGGCCGGATGCGCAGCACGCCCCGCCCGCCCGCCTGACAGCGCCCGCGGAAGCCCCCCGTGGGGCCACCGGCCGAGGTGCGATCCGATGCGCCGCGCCGTACGTACACGCGCAGGCCCGCCCGGCTGGGGAGCCGGACGGGCCTGCGCGCTATGGGGTGAGGGCGGGGGCCGCCCCACCGAGCGAGTGCCTTACACCCGCGACCCTCGCTTGAGGCCGGCGACGATGCCGACACCCACGACGGCCAGTACGACCTGCATGACCAGTTCGATCCAGTCGATGCCATCCGTCGTGGCCACGCCCATGACCTGGGCGATCGCGGTACCGATGAGCGCCGCCACGATACCGACGACGATCGTCAGCAGCCAGCCGATCGGCTGCCGGCCCGGCAGGAACAGGCGGCCCAGAGCGCCGATGACCGCACCGATGACGATGGCGCCGAGAATGGACTCGATTGTCATATCGACCTCCCGATGAGGGTGACCCTTTCATCCTCGGACTGTGGGATACCCCACGGAAGGGAAATATGCGTCCCATGATAGAAAAAAGAGGGCGGCGGCTCGATTCCGCGCCTTGGTTCGAGCCGCCGCCCACGTGCTAGTGAGACGCTCCGGGTCTCATTCAGGTTGGCATGTCCGATTGGAACGGAACATTCATGCCGGGAGGATCAGGGCGGTCGCGATGGCCGCCACGCCCTCACCGCGGCCGGTGAGCCCGAGGCCGTCGGTCGTGGTCGCGCTGACGCTCACCGGCGCCCCTGCGGCGGCCCCGAGGGCCTTCTCCGCCTCCGCGCGGCGAGGTGCGACCTTCGGGCGGTTCCCGATGATCTGGACGGCCAGGTTGCCGATCTCGAATCCGGCCGCCCGCACCTGGCGGGCCGCCTCTTCCAGGAGAGTCACGCCCGCGGCGCCCGCCCAGCGGGGATCGGAGGTGCCGAAGAGCGCGCCCACGTCTCCGAGCCCGGCGGCCGACAGCAGCGCGTCACAGCACGCGTGTGCCGCCGCGTCGCCGTCGGAATGGCCGGCCAGCCCGGTCTCGCCCGGCCAGAACAGTCCGGCGAGGTGAAGCTCCCTGTCAGACGCGAAAGGGTGGACGTCGACCCCGACGCCCACCCTTGGCGATGTGATGTTCAGGAGTTCAGCACCTCGTCGAGCAGGGCCTCCGCCTTGTCCTCGTTGGTCTTCTCGGCCAGCGCGAGCTCGCTGACGAGGATCTGGCGTGCCTTGGCGAGCATGCGCTTCTCACCGGCGGACAGGCCGCGCTCCTTGTCGCGCCGCCACAGGTCGCGCACCACTTCGGCAACCTTGTTGACGTCCCCCGACGCCAGCTTCTCAAGGTTGGCCTTGTAGCGGCGGGACCAGTTGGTGGGCTCCTCCGTGTGCGGCATACGCAGCACGTCGAACACCCGCTCGAGCCCCTCTTGGCCGACGACGTCGCGCACACCGACGAGCTCGGCATTTTCCGCTGGTACCTGTACGGTCAGGTCGCCCTTGTCGACCTTCAGCACCAGGTAGGTCTTTTCCTCACCCTTGATGGTTCGGGTCGTGATGGCCTCGATCCGAGCAGCCCCATGGTGGGGGTAGACGACAGTGTCGCCGACCTGGAAAGTCATGTGACGAGTACCCCTTCCGCTGTACTCCAGAGTACCACGCGGTTACCGCCTCCCGGAACAGTGAAATGAACATAACTGCAGGTCAAAGCCTCGTTTTGGGACTTGACAAGCCGCTCACTCTGTGAATCGGCATATGGGACATACCGGATGACCTGCGCTGCTGCGGCGTATGGACCGGGAGCCGACGCCGGACCGGTGACCGGCGCGGATAAGGTGATTGCTGCCCATACACGTGCGTACCAAGGAGACCTGGAACCGTGACCAGCAGCAGCCGTCGCAGGGCGATCGCCATTGCCGCGCTCCTCGCCGCCGCCATCCCTGCACTGGCCGCGTGTGGCGCCGGTTTCGACGCCAACACCAATGTGCCGTACGCCCCGAACGAGGCGGGCGTCCTCTACGACGGCGACGGCGCCGGCAAGGCCTACGGCAAGAACGGCGTCATGATCCCGCAGGCGTTCATCCTCGGGCCGGATTCCGGCCAGCAGCTCGCCGCCGGCGGGTCGGCGCCGCTCTACCTGACTCTCCTGAACAGCACGGGGACCGCCGACCAGCTCACCAGCATCGTCCCCGAGGAGCAGAAGGCCACCTCGGTCAAGGTGCAGAGCCCCATCGACCTCCAGCCGGGCACGCTCGCCAAGACCCCCGGGGTCACGGTCGAGGGACTGAAGACGGCGCTGCGCGGAGGCGAGAGCATCAAGCTCACGCTCCAGTTCAAGAACGCCGGCGACGTCGCGCTCACCGTCCCGGTCGTCGCCCGCAGCCGCGAGTTCGCGACGCTGCCGCCCGCGCCGACGGCCCTTCCGACGGCCGCGCCGCTCGCCACCGGAAGCCCGGCGCCGTCGGACACCGCCACCCCGGAGACCACCGGGGCCGCTCCCTCCGAGTCGCCCGCCGCGAACGCCGGCTAGCGGCCGTGTAGACGCGCAGGAGCCCCTGTCCGGCCGGACAGGGGCTCCTTTCATGCGGACGGGGCCGCGCGAGCCGTACGCGCCCCTACGGGCTCACTCGTCGGCGGGGTCGAACTTGTAGCCGAGGCCGCGCACGGTGAGGATGCAGCGGGGATTGGACGGGTCGGCCTCGACCTTGGCCCGCAGCCGCTTCACGTGCACGTCGAGTGTCTTTGTGTCGCCCACGTAGTCGGCGCCCCAGACCCGGTCGATGAGCTGGCCGCGGGTGAGCACCCGCCCGGCGTTGCGCAGCAGCACCTCGAGCAGCTCGAACTCCTTCAACGGGAGCTGCACCTGCTGGCCGCGCACGGCCACGATGTGCCGGTCGACGTCCATGCGGACCGGTCCCCCGGTCAGGACGGCCGACTCCACCTCCTCGATGTCGCCCTGCCTGCGCAGCACCGCGCGGATGCGCGCCACCAGCTCGCGGGACGAGAACGGCTTGGTCACGTAGTCGTCGGCCCCCAGCTCGAGGCCGACGACCTTGTCGATCTCGCTGTCCTTCGCGGTCAGCATGATCACCGGCACCTTCGAACGCTGCCTGAGCGAGCGGCACACCTCGGCTCCGGGCAGGCCAGGGAGCATCAGGTCGAGCAGGACGAGGTCGGCGCCGTTGCGGTCGAACGCGTCCAGCGCGTCGGGGCCGGTGGCCGCCACCGCGACCTCGTATCCCTCTTTCCTGAGCATGTACGACAAGGCATCCGAGAACGACTCCTCGTCCTCGACGACGAGTACCCGAGTCACTTAGCGGCCTCCTGGGGGATGGTCGTGCTTGGTACGGGGACCGCCTGACCGCCGAACGCGGGAAGGCGAAGAGTGAAGGTCGAACCGGAGCCCTCTTTGCTCCACACCGCGACCTCGCCGCCGTGGGCGACGGCCACGTGTTTGACTATCGCGAGGCCGAGCCCGGTGCCGCCGGTGGCCCGGGACCTGGCCGCGTCGACGCGGAAGAACCGCTCGAAGATGCGCTCCTGGGCGCTTTCCGGGATGCCGATGCCCTGATCGCTGACGCTCACCTCGACGGCGTTCCCGGCCGGCCTGGCGCTGATCACGACGCGGGTGTGCTCGGGGCTGTAGGCGACGGCGTTGTCGATGAGGTTGCGCAGCGCGGTGACGAGAAGCTCCTCGTCGCCCCAGACCTTCAAGCCCTCCGCGCCGCCCGCGACGAGCGCGATGTCCTTCGCCGACGCCTTCGTGTTGCACCGGTCGATGGCCTCGTGGACGGTCTCGTCCACGGGCACCTGCGCGGGCGCCGGGATGGGCTCGCCGCCCTGGATCCGCGACAGCGTGATCAGGTCCTGCACCAGGTAGGTCAGGCGGGCGGCCTCGTGCTGCATCCGGCCGGCGAACCGCTTCACGGCCTCGGGGTCGTCGGCCGCGTCCTGGACGGTCTCGGCGAGCAGGCTCAGCGCGCCGACCGGCGTCTTGAGCTCGTGGCTGACGTTGGCGACGAAGTCCCTGCGCACCGCCTCGACCCGCTGCCGCTCGGTCTGGTCCTCGGCGAGCACGAGCACCTGTCCGTGGGAGCCGAGCGGAGCCACCCGCACCGCGAACGACGTGGACTCCTGCCCGAACTTGCGGCCGGCGGTCTCTATCTCGCTCTCGCGGATCTCGCCGTCCCTGCGGACCTTCCTGGCCAGCGCGAGCAGTTCGGCGGCCATGAGGGACTCACCGCGTACGAGGCCGAAGGCGCGCGCGGCCGAACTGGCGCGCAGCACCCGGTCCTCGCGGTCGAGGACGACCGCCGAGGAGGGCAGCACGGCGAGCACCGACGCCACCCCCGGAGGCAGGCCGTCGTCCACCGGTTCCGGTGTGCGGGGCTTGTCCGTCTGCCGTCGGATCGCGAGCATGACGAAGGAGCCGAGGACGAATCCGCCCATCGCCGCCAGGCTCGCCAGCAACTCGTTCACATTCAGCAGCCTAGGCGGCATTTCTGGTTCTTCCACCTGTCCTACCTGGCACGACGGCCCTGTTTCCGGAAAAGTTCATCCGGCGGTCGGGATTCGTTCATCGACGCGCGCGTAGCGTGGCGGCCATGCGCGACGCCTATCACGAAGAGCTTGCGGCCCTGACCGACCGCCTGGTGGAGATGACCCGCCTGGTGCGGTCGGCCATGTCGAGGGGGACGACCGCCCTGCTCGACGCCGACCTGCAGCTGGCGGAGAGCGTCATCTCCCAGGACGCCGAGGTCGACCGACTGCACCAGGAACTCGAGGCCTCGATCTTCGAGCTGATGGCCACGCAGCAGCCGGTGGCGGTCGACCTGCGTACCGTCATCACCGCCCTGCGGATGGCCGCCGATCTGGAGCGTATGGGCGACCTGGCCGAGCACATCGCCAAGCTCGCGCGGATGCGCCACCCCGAGTCCGCCATCCCGGCCGAGCTGCGTGACACGTTCGTCGAGATGGGCGCCATCGCCGAGAACCTGATCACCAAGGCGGGCAGCTGCATCGCCTCCCGCGACGTCGACCTCGCCAAGGAGCTGGAGGCGGACGACGACGCGATGGACCGCCGTCACCGGCGGCTGTTCCGCGTCCTGCTCTCCAAGGACTGGGAGCACGGCATCGAGGCCGCCATCGACATCACGCTGGCCGGCCGCTACTACGAGCGGTACGCCGACCACGCCGTACGCGTCGCCCGCGACGTCGTGTACCTCGTCACGGGTACGCGCGACGCGGACGCCCTCGCCGGCTGACGCAGCGGCGTACGGGGGGCGCGAAAGCCCCGGTCCTCGGGGGGCCGGGGCTTTCCGCGTTTCATCGCGGGCCGCCGAACTCCTGGTCATGGTCTTCCCCGGCACGGCGAAGAAGCCCGTCGTCCATAAATGACCGAAGGCCGCGCCCCCGCTGTGGGACGCGGCCTTCGTGAGAGACGTGAGGGTTACTTCTTGCCCTGGTTGGCGACGGCCTCGATGGCGGCCTTGGCGGCCTCGGGGTCGAGGTACTCGCCCTTGCCCACCGGGCGGAAGTCGGCGTCCAGCTCGTAGCGCAGCGGGATGCCGGTGGGGATGTTCAGGCCCGCGATCTCGGCGTCGCTGATGCCCTCCAGGTGCTTGACCAGCGCGCGCAGGGAGTTGCCGTGCGCCACCACCAGCACGTCGCGGCCGGCCGCCAGGTCGGGGACGATCTCGTCGTACCAGTACGGCAGCATGCGCCCGACGACGTCCTTGAGGCACTCGGTGCGCGGCACCAGCTCCGACGGCAGCAGGGAGTAGCGGCCGTCGCCGAGCTGGGAGTACTCGTCGTCGTCGGCGATCGGCGGCGGCGGCACGTCGTAGGACCGGCGCCACAGCATGAACTGCTCGTCGCCGAACTCCGCGCGGGTCTGGGCCTTGTCCTTGCCCTGGAGCGCGCCGTAGTGGCGCTCGTTCAGCCGCCAGGAGCGCTTGACCGGGAGCCACAGCAGGTCGGCCGCCTCAAGCGCGATGTTGGCGGTCCTGATGGCCCGGGTGAGCACCGAGGTGTGCACCACGTCGGGCCGGATGCCGGCCTCCAGGAGCAGCTGACCGCCGCGCCGCGCCTCCTCCTCGCCGGTCGGCGAGAGTGTGACGTCCACCCAGCCGGTGAACAGGCCTTTGACATTCCATTCGCTCTCGCCGTGCCGCAGCAGCACCAAAGTCGCCATGCGGCCAATCCTATCGGCGTGCGGCAGACGTCCCGTTGGTCAGGACTCGACCACCCGCGCGAAGGCCCGGAGGTTGGCCAGCGACTCGCCGCGCTTGACCCGCCACTCCCACTCGCGCCTGATGGACGTCGCGAAGCCCAGCTCGAGCGCGCGGTCGAACGACTCGTCCGAGTAGGTGAGGACGCAGCCGAGGACCCGGTCGATCTCCTCCTCGGTCACCGCGTCCAGCGGCAGCCGGCCGACCAGGTGCACGTCGCCCGTGGCGTCGACGGCGAAGTGGACGCCGTACATCGAGCCGTTCTTGTGAAGCAGCCAGCGGTAGAACTCGGCGTGGTTCTCGTCGGGCTGCCGGCAGAAGAACGCCTCGATGTTGAGCGCCTGGTCGCCGACGACGAGCCAGGTCAGCGTGGCGAGCTTGTGCTGGCCCGGCAGCCTGACCAGGAACGCGCCCGGCTTCGGCCGCTCGTAGGACAGCTCGGCGGACTCCAGCGCCGACGCGATGACGGCTTCCAGATCCGGTCTCATGCCGACCACCCTATGAGTTGACCGCGATGGGGGTCCGGTGGAGCTGGGCCATGGCGCCGGCGTACACGTCGGCCAGCCGGGCGGCGGTCGCCGACCAGCCGAAGCCCGTGGCGTGCTGCACGGCGCTGGCGGCCAGCTCGGCGAGCCGGTCCGGGCGCCTGGCCAGCACGGCGAGCTCGCGCGCCCAGTCGTGCGGGTCGTGTCCCGCCACCAGCACGCCGGACACGCCGTCCTTGACGGCCGTGCGCAGGCCGCCGACCGCCGCCGCGACGACGGGCGTGCCGCACGCCTGCGACTCCAGCGCGACCAGCCCGAACGACTCGTTGTACGAGGGCACCACGGTCACGTCGGCGGCCCGATACCAGTCGGCCAGCTCCGGCTGCGGCGCGGGCGGCGCGAGCCGTACGACGTCGGCGATGCCCAGCTCGGCCGCGAGGTCGCTGAGCAGGGAGGGATGGGCGAGACCGTTGCCGCTGGGCCCGCCCACGCAGGCCACGACGAGCCGCGACCGCAGCGAGGGGTCCTCCACGAGCATCCGGGCGGCGGCCCTGAGCAGCACGTCGGGGGCCTTGAGCGGCTGGATGCGGCCCACGAACAGCAGCACGTGGGCGTCCTGCGGCAGGCCGAGGCGGCGGCGCGCGGCGCCCTTGGACTCGGGCTGGAAGACGGCGAGGTTCACGCCGGGGTTGACGACCGCCACCCGCTCGCGCGGCGCGCCGTACAGGCTGATCAGCTCCTCGGCCTCGGCGGCGGTGTTGGCGACCAGGCGGTCGGCGACCTCCACGACCTGCTCCTCGCCGAGCACGCGCATCGCCGGCTCGGGCTTGTCGCCCTCGGCGAGCAGCGCGTTCTTCACCTTGGCCATGGTGTGCATGGTGTGCACGAGCGGCACGCCCCAGCGTTCCTTGGCCAGCCAGCCCACCTGGCCCGACAGCCAGTAGTGCGAGTGGATCACGTCGTACCGGCCGGGGTCGTACATCGCCTCGGTGCGCAGCACACCGGACAGGAAGCCGCACAGCTGCCCGGGGAGATCGGCGCGGTCGAGCTCCTCGTACGGCCCGGCGGTGACGTGGCGCACGAGCACCCCCGGACTCAGCTCGGCGACCGGAGGCAGGTCACGGGCGGTGCGGCGGGTGAAGATCTCCACCTCGATGCCCAACGCCGCGAGACGTTTGGCGACCTCGAGGATGTAGACGTTCATGCCACCCGCGTCGCCGGTACCCGGCTGGTCCAGCGGGGACGTGTGCACGCTGATGGTCGCGACGCGGTTGACCCGACGCCGTAACACCGACACCCGAACCACCTCCGAAAGCGTTATAACCACCAAAATCATCACTGGATTCCCCGACATCGGTGAGAACCGGGGGTCCTGAGAGGATGTCGCCTGCCGATCGAGGCGATGTGGAAGGACGATGGCGGTGACGATGACCAATCCCGCGGCGACCGAGACCGTGGTCAAGACCGCGGTGGTGACCGGCGCGAGCAGCGGCATCGGCGAGGCGACGGCCCGCCGGCTCGCCGCGGAGGGATACCGGATCGTGGCGGCGGCGCGACGGCGGGACCGGCTCGACAAGCTCGCGGCCGAGGTGCCCGGCGTGCGCCCGGTGACGCTGGACGTGACCGACCAGGCGTCGGTGGACGCGCTGGCCGCCTCGCTGGACCGCTGCGACGTCCTGGTGAACAACGCGGGCGGCGCGTTCGGGCTCGAGCCGGTGGCCGAGGGCCGGGTGGACGACTGGCAGCGGATGTACGACGTGAACGTGCTCGGGTCCCTGCGCATGACCAGGGCCCTGCTGCCGAAGCTCATCGAGTCGGGGGACGGCGTGCTGGTGATGCTCACCTCGACGGCCGGGCTCGTGTCGTACGAGGGGGGCGGCGGCTACTGCGCGGCCAAGCACGCCCAGACCTCGATGACCGAGACCCTCCGCCTGGAGCTGTGCGGCGACCCGGTGCGGGTCGTCGAGATCGCGCCGGGCATGGTGATGACCGAGGAGTTCGCCGTGACCCGCTTTCGCGGCGACGCCGAGCGTGCCGCCAAGGTGTACGAGGGCGTCGCCGACCCGCTGAGCGCCGACGACGTCGCCGACGTGATCGCCTTCGCCGTGACCCGCCCGTCGCACGTGAACATCGACAGGCTGGTCGTCCGGCCGCGCGCGCAGGCCGCCCAGCACAAGGTGCACCGGGTCGCGCCGAGTAGATGAGCGCGGGTAGATGAGCGCGGGGACATGAGCGCGGGGACATGAGGCCGGTCCGGCCCGGCCGTCCCGTGGGGACGGTCACGCGCGGCACCACCGGGCACAACCGGCTGCGCCGCTGCGACCGCTGGATCGCCGCCGTGTACGGCCCGCTGCTGCGCTCGGCCCGGGCGGGGGCGGCGCCGCTGGTGGTGGACCTCGGCTACGGCGCGTCCCACACCACGACGACCGAGCTGTTCACGCGGCTGCGCCGGGTCTGCCCCACAGTCGAGGTGGTGGGCGTGGAGATCGCCCCCGAGCGGGTCGCGGCGGCCAAGCCGTACGAGCGGGAGGGGCTGTCGTTCGTCAGGGGCGGCTTCGAACTGCCGGTCCCCCGCCCGCCGATGATCGTGCGCGCCTTCAACGTGCTGCGGCAGTACGGCGAGGCCGAGGCGTGGGAGCACTGGGACCGGCTGCGGGGCGGTCTGCACCCTTCGGGTGTGCTCGTGGAGGGCACCTGCTCGGAGGTCGGCCACCGGGCGACCTGGGTGGCGCTCGGCGCCGAGGGGCCGCGCACGCTCACCTTCGCGGCCCGGTTCACCGGCTTCGAACGCCCTTCCGACCTGGCCGAGCGCCTGCCCAAGACGCTGATCCACCGCAACGTCCCGGGCGAGCGCATCCACGCGTTCCTGACGGACTGGGACCGCGCCTGGGCGACCTGCGCCTCCTTCGGCGCGTACGGCACGCGGCAGCGCTGGATCAGGGCGGCCGAGCTGCTGGCGCGGGACTGGCCGGTGGAGGCGACCCCGCCGACCGGCGGCCCCGGCCGCTGGCGGCTCGGCGAACTGACCCTGCCCTGGAGCGGCGTCTCCCCCCGCGATCGATGAGTCCGGCGGTTGATAACGTCCCGCCCATGCGTTTCGTCCTCGACCCGGAGTTGACCCCCGAGCTCTTCGAGGAGCTCCTGAGCTGCTGGGCGGAGGTGACCAACGCGGGCGGCGCGGTGGGTTTCGTCCCTCCCGTGACGCCGGACGACGTCAAGCCGACGGCGGACAAGGCGTTCGCCCGCACGCGCGCGGCCGCCGGGCCGGAGGCCCCCGACAGCCTCCTCGTCGGGTTCGGTGACGACGGCGCCGCGGGTGCCTGGCTCATCCTGGGCGACAACGGCTCGGGCCTGCGGGCGCACTGGCGATGGCTGCTGCGGGTCATGGTCCACCCCAAGCACCAGGGCAAGGGGTACGGCAGGGCGCTGCTGCTCGCCGCCGACGACGCCGCCAGGTCGCTCGGCCTGGAGGCGTTGCAGCTCACCTGCCGCGGCGGCACCGGGGTCGACCGCTTCTACGCGAGCGTGGGCTACCGGGAGGTCGGCCGGGTGCCCCGCTCGATCCGGGTGGCCCCCGGTGACGACCGCGACGAGATCTACATGCTCAAGTGGCTCTGAAAGTTTTGGCCTAATGCTTATCCGATGTCCCGTAGGGCCGAATCGAACACCGAATAGGCTGCGGTACTGAACAGCACGAAGCGCACCTCTTCCACCACGGTCGGGGCGGCCTGCCGTATCGCGGTGATCGCGATACGGGCGGCGTCCTCGACCGGCCACCGGTAGATCCCCGTGGAGATCGCGGGGAACGCCACCGTGCCGGCGCCCAGCGCGTCGGCGACGACGAGCGACTCCCGATAGCAGGAGGCCAGCAGATGGGATCGGTCCTCGCTCCGCGAGTACACGGGCCCGACCGTGTGGATCACCCATCGCGCGGGCAGGCGCCCCGCGGTGGTCGCGACGGCCTGACCGGTCGGCAGTCCCCTGCCGTACCGGGACGCGCGCAGCGCCCGGCACTCCTCGAGGATCTCGGGGCCGCCGCGCCGGTGGATGGCGCCGTCCACCCCTCCGCCGCCCATGAGGGACGAGTTGGCCGCGTTGACGATCGCGTCCACCCGCTGCTCGGTGATGTCGCCTTCGACCAGAACGATTTTCATGCCGCCCACCTCTCTACAGGACGTAGTACTACCCCGGGTAGGCTGAAAGACGTGAAGGGACTGGGAGAGCTTGAACGCAGCATCATGGACATCCTCTGGGCGGAGAACACCCCGCTCACGGCTCGCGAGGTAGGACGCCTCATCGAGGACCGCGACCTCGCGCCGACGACCGTGATGACCGTGCTCGACCGGCTGGCCCGCAAGGGCTTCCTCACCCGCACCCGCGACGGCCGCGCCTGGCGCTACCAGCCCGCCGCGAGCCGTGACGCGTACGTCGCCGAGCTGATGCTCGAAGCCCTGGACCTGACCGGCGACCGCGACGCGGCGCTGACCCGCTTCGCCCGCGCCGTCTCCGGGTCGGAGGCCGAGATCCTGCTGAAAGCCCTCACGGAGCTGGAGGAAGAGTGATCGCGGCGGCGGTCTTAGCGGCGCTCGCGATGATCTGCGCGGTGGCCGCGTGGCGGCTGACGTTCGCGCGCTGGACCTGGCGTGCCCCGCGCACGGCGATCCTGCTGTGGCAGTCGCTCGGGCTGACCTGGGGACTCGCCTCCATCGGCGCCCTGCTCGCCTTCGCGCTCGACCCCTACCGCAAGGGCGTCGTGCACGGGCTCGCGGAGTTCCTGCTGAGCGTGGAGTTCGGAACGCGCCAGCCGTACGACTACCTCCGGCTGGCCGCGCTGATCGCGGGCCTGTCGCTGCTCGCGGTGCTGGTGGCCCTGCCCCTCGCGGCCGGGGCGCAGACGCTGCGTGCCCGCCGCCGGCACCGGCTCCTGCTCGCGCTGGTCGCCAGGGACGAGCCGGCCGTGCCCGGCGTGCGGGTGGTCGACTTCCCCGGGGCCGCCGCCTACTGCCTGCCGGGGCTCAAGTCGCAGGTCGTCATCAGCGACGGGACGCTGCACCTGCTGTCGTCCGCGGAGCTGGAGGCCGTGCTGGCGCACGAGGCCGCCCACGTGAGGGAGCGCCACGACCTGGTGCTGCTGCCGTTCGCCGCGCTGCGCCGCGCGCTGCCGTGGTCGAAGCTGGTCCGTGACGCGCAGGCGTCGGTCGAGCTGCTGGTCGAGATGGCCGCCGACGACCGCGCCCTGCAGCGGTGCTGCCCCCGCAGGCTCGCCACCGCCCTGCTGCGCTTCGGCACCTCGGCCGCGCTGCCCACGCCGCAGGGCGCGCTCGGCGTGTCCGCGCCGTCCAGCGTGATGGCCCGGGTCGACCGGCTCGTACGGCCCGAGGTCGCGCTTCCGGCCGCCCACCGCTTCCTGATCCTGACCGGTTCGGTGGTGCTCGCCACCAGCGCCCCGCTGCTTTGGCTGCTTCCTGGATGAACCATGGGTGCTAGCTGGAATTATCCGTCGAGTTTGCAATTGCAAGCAGTGCGATGCAGACTGGGGATATGGAACTGCCCAAGGTCGCCTCGCTCGGTGAGTACATCCGCCAGCAGCGGCAGCAGGCGAAGATCTCGCTTCGTCAGCTCGCCGCGCAGGCAGGTGTGTCCAACCCTTACCTGAGCCAGGTGGAACGGGGCCTGCGCAAGCCGAGCGCGGAGATCCTGAACCAGATCGCGAAGGGTCTGCACATCTCCGCCCAGGCGCTCTACGTCCAGGCCGGTCTCATCGAGGACCGCGAGCCGCACAGCGACGTGCTGGCCGCGATCCGGGCCGACGTCACACTCACCGGGCGGCAACGCCAGGTGCTGATCGACATCTACGAGTCGTTCCGTAAGGAGAACCGGGCCGACACCGCCCAGCCGCCGCAATCGGCTGAGCATCTCGGGGACGACCCGGTTCTCCCACGCGACGGCATTACACCGGATTCGAGGGAAGGATAGCCCATGACCATCACGACCCAGGCCAAGAAGATCACGGAGTCCAAGCCGTTCTACGCGCTCACGGGCGCCGGCGACTACGCCGTGGAGAAGGCCCGCGCCTACGCCTCCACCGTGCAGGACAAGGCGGAGGTCGTCGCGCGCGAGCTGCCGGAGAAGGCGAAGGGCTACGCCGACGCCGCCACCGCCCGGTTCAACCGGCTGTACGACGACCTGGCCAGCCGTGGCCGCAAGGTCGTCAGCCGGGTGAGCGGCGAGGCCGCGCTGGAGCTGACGGAGGTCTCGGAGACCGCCGAGCCGGCGATCGCGGCCGAGACCACCTCCAAGCGGACCGGGCGCGCCCGCGCCACCACAAGCCAGGGCTGATCCGCGGCCCACGCGAACGAAACGGCGGCGGCCCGCCTTCCCTCCGGGGGAGGCGGGCCGCCGCCGTTTCACGGACGTTCGCGGCTGCCGGTCGGGATGTTCACCGAGACCGGCCCTCGGCGCCCGCGCCACCTGTCGGCACCGCCCATTAGTCTGGGGGCGTCAGTGACTGTGACCGTGTGGGAGAGTCCATGTTCGGGCTGTACGGCATCCTCGACATCGTCTTTTGGCTGCTTTCCGTCGGGGCCTTCGTTTTGTCCGGCTGGGCGCTGGTGCACGCCCTGCGGATC
The DNA here is from genome assembly GCF_030268985.1 of Microbispora sp. NBRC 16548. Classification (NCBI taxonomy): domain Bacteria; kingdom Bacillati; phylum Actinomycetota; class Actinomycetes; order Streptosporangiales; family Streptosporangiaceae; genus Microbispora; species Microbispora sp. NBRC 16548. Next base: position 59,441 of record NZ_BSSF01000017.1, on the reverse strand, counting down.
CCCGCAGGCGCCTTCCCCGCGGCCGGCAAGCAGACCAAGCGGCTCTGGCTGATCATCCTCGGCCTGGCGACGCTGTTCACCTTCGCCGCCGCGATCAACTACCTGGGCATGGGCATGGGGCTGCCCAACATCTTCACGATCGCCGCCGTCATCGCGGCGGGCATCTACCTCGCCGACGTGAAGCCCGCGGTCAACGGTTACCGGGGTGGCGGCAACCAGGGGCCGTACGGGCCCTGGTGACCTGCCGTCAGAGCCAGTCGCGGGCTCGGAACACCCGGTAGAGCGCGGCCGAGGCGACGACGATCAGCACGATGGACGTCCAGAAGCCCGAAGAGTGCCCGAAGCCGGGGAACGGGATGTTCTGGCCGTAGAAGCCGGTGATCAGCGTGGGCACCGCGATGATCGCGGCCCAGCTCGTCACCCGCTTCATGATGAGGTTCATCCGGTTGCTCTGCATGGTCAGGTGCGTCTCGCGGATGTTGCTGACCAGGTCGCGCAGCGACTCCGTCCACTCCGTGGCCCGCAGCACCTGGTCGTACACGTCCTGGAAGTACGGCGTCATCTCACCGTCGTCACTCAGGCCGTTGCGGCGCAGGAGCGTGTTCACGGCCTCCCGCATGGGCATCACGATCCGGCGCAGCGTGACCAGGCTCTTGCGCAACTCGAACGTGCGCCGCTGGTCCTCAGGGCTGACCGGCCGGTCGCCGAACACCGTCCCCTCCAGGTCCTCGACCTGCTCGTCCATCGCCTCGACGGTCTCGAAGTGGCTGTCCACCACGTAGTCGAGCAGGCCGTGCAGCAGGAACGCGACGCCGTGCCGGGACAGGGCCGCCCCCTCGTCCCAGCGCCGGATCACCTCCTTGATGGAGAAGTCGTCCGACTGGCGCACGGTGACCAGCGCGTTCTTCGTGATGAAGGCGGCGGCGGGGGCGATCCGCACCTGGCCCGACTCGCTGTCGAAGGCCGCCGCGTAGACGCTGAGGAACATGTGGCTGTCGTAGACGTCGAGCTTGGGCCGCTGCCGGTGCTGCAGCGCGTCCTCCACCGCCAGGGCGTGCAGTCCCAGCTCCTCGCTGATGGCGTGGAGGTCCTCCTCGGTGGGGGCGCACATGTCGAACCACACCACCGCCGACGGGTCCTCGACGAGCTCGGAGACGTCGGCGACCGGAAAGCCCTCGGCCTCCAGGGTTCCGTTCCGGTACAACCGGGTGTGTCCCATGGACGGCAACCCTACCGATCCGGCGGACGCCGCCGAAGGGGGCGCCCTCCCGGGCCTACCCAGGAGGACGCCCCCGTCTCGCACGGCACCGGCCACCGGCGGCGCCGCCGCATCAGCCCTTGCCGAGCTGCTGGAAGCGGACCATGTTGCCCGCCGGGTCGCGGAAGGCGCAGTCGCGGACGCCGTACGGCTGGTCGATCGGCTCCTGCAGGACCTCGGCGCCGGACTCGCGGATCTTCTCGAAGGTGGCGTCGCAGTCCGGGGTGGCGAAGACGACGGCGCGGATCCTGCCCTTTCCGAGCAGGTCGGTCAGCGCCGCGAGGTCCTCCGGCGAGATACTCGGGTCGGCGTTGACGGTCTCGAGGACGATGTTGACGTCCGGCTGCGACGACGGGCCCATGGTCAGCCAGCGGGCGCCTCCGTACCCGACGTCGTTGCGCAGTTCGAGGCCGAGCACGTCCCGGTAGAAGGCGAGCGCCGCGTCGCCGTCGTCGACCGTGATGTAGCAGTAGTGAAGGGTGAGTTCCATGCCGATGACGCTACGGCCGGCGGTGTTCCCCGCGCTTCTCGATTCCTGACCGGTCCGGGGGCCCGCATCCGATCCCCGGTTGGAGCACCGGGACCGATAGAGTTGCGGCTCATGGTGGATCTCGCGCGCCGGCTCGGACTGGCGGCCCTGCTCGCCGTCCTCGCCGCCTCCCCCGCGCTCGCCGTCCTCGCCGCCTCCCCCGCGCACGCCGTCACCGCGGCTTCCGCGCCTCCGGCGAAGGACGAGGTGACGATGGAGCTCCGCGGGAACGGCGTGCTCCATGTGAAGGAGACGATCGCCCCCGCGGGCGAGACGGTCAGGCGCACGCCGCCCACCCGGACCCGCTTCGACGACGGCCACGACCGCGTCTACCGCATCTCCAACGTCAAGGGCGGCTCGTACGACGGGGAGACCCTGACGTTCAAGGGCACGGTGGAGTACGACGTGACGGGCGCCGTGACGCCCACGGCGTCGGGCGAGGAACTGCGGTGGTTCGCGGTGTCCGGCCCCGTGCAGGACGCGGTCGTCACCGTGACCGGCCCGGGCCGGGTGCAGAACCTGTCCTGCTTCGCCGGCGAGCTGAGCGCGGCCATCGCCTGCACCAGCGCCTCGACCGAGGAGACCGGCACCACCTCCACCTTCGAACAGCAGGGCCTCGGGGAGGGCCAGACGCTCACGGTCGTCGTCGGCTACCCGAAGGGCGCCACGGGGGCCCGGCCGATCCTGGAGCGCAGGTTCGAGCTGTCCACCGCGTTCACGCTGAACGCGGTGACCGGCGGCTCGCTGGCGGCGCTGCTGGTGCTGCTGCTGGGCGGCGTGGGGCTGCTCTACTGGACGCGGGGCCGCGACGCCCGCATGGTCGGCAGCGAGTCCGGCCCGGTCAGCGGCCACCGCGACGGGCACTTCAGCCCGCCGGACGGCGTGCGCCCGGGACAGATCGGCACGCTGTTCGACGAGCAGGCCGATGTGGTCGACGTGACCGCGACCATTGTGGACCTCGCCGTGCGCAACTTCCTGCGGATCGACGAGCGGCCGCGCCAGACCTACGACACCCCCGACTGGTGCCTGGTCAAACTGCCCGGCGCCCCGGTCGGCCAGCTGCTGCCGTACGAGCGCGCCGTCTACGACGCGATCTTCGACGGCCGCGACAGGGTGCTGCTGTCGGAGCTGCACGGGTCATTCGCCGCCCGCCTGGCCGGCGTGCGCGACGCGTTGTATCAGGACGTCGTGGCGCAGGGCTGGTTCGCCCGGCGGCCCGACTCCACCCGGTCGCGCTGGACGACCCTCGGTCTGGCCGTGGTCGCGCTCGGAGTGATCGCCACCGTCCTGCTCGCCTGGCTCACGACGTACGGCCTGCTGGGACTCGCCCTGATCATCGCCGGAGCCGCGCTGGCCTTCGGCGCCCAGTACATGCCGGCCAAGACGGCCAAGGGCGCCGCGGCCCTGGCGCACACGCTCGGGTTCCGGGAGTACCTCTCCGGGGCGAGCATCGACGACGTCCCCGCCGGCCAGCGCGTGGAGCTGTTCTCCCGCTACCTGCCGTACGCGGTGATCTTCGACAGCGTGGACCGGTGGGCGCGGGTGGTCAGCGCGTTCAACGGCAACGGGCGGCAGACCGACCACCTGTACTGGTATCAGGGCCCGGCCGAGTGGGACCTGTCCAGGTTCGCCGACTCGATGCGGACGTTCGTCATGTCCACCTCCGGAGCGATCTCCACCTCGCGCCAGTTCCGCTCCCTATGAGCCGGAGTCGGCGGCACGGTGACGCCGGTAGTGCCTGGCGACGCGAGCCCGGTTGCCGCACCGCTCCGCCGAACACCAGCGCCGGCGCGGATGGGCGGGCAGGAACAGCATCGCGCAGTCGTCCGCCGCGCACTCCCGCACGGTCGTGACCGCCGGGTCGGTCAGCAACTCGGCGGCCGCCTCGGCGAGCACCGCCGCCAGCCGGACGCCCGGCGGGCCGTCCCTGCGCGGCACGGCCGTCACGGCGGCGCCGTCCCAGGCCAGCGTGCGGACGGCGGGCGCCGCCCGCTGCGCCCGGTTGAGGCCGCGCAGCGCGCCCTCGTGCGGCCGCAGGCCCCGTCTCGCCTGATCGATCGCGGCCGCCGCGTGCTCACGCACCTCGTGCACCGCGTCCACTGCCGCGGCGAGGTCGTCGTCCGTCAACGGCACCTGCCCGCCCTCCGGCAGCACGCCGCCGAGCCGGTCGGCCTGCAGGCCCAGCCAGGTGCGCAGCCCCTCGGGGGTGGCGATCAGGTCGACCGGGCCGTCCGGCGTGTGCGGCCGGGTGTTGACCAGGTCGAGGGCGAGCGGCTCCCCGGTGAGGGGGACCAGATCAATCATGATGCTAATGCTATCTCCCTCAATTGACGCATTAGGCTGCCACCCGCTACAACTAATGCATCATCAGCACGAGGAGGCATTAGGAATGACGCTGCTCACCGTTCCGCGCACGCTCCACCGGCACGTCGAGATCGGGGACGTGCGGGTCTTCTACCGCGAGTCGGTGCCGGACGAGGGCGGCGACGACGCCCCCGTGATGCTGCTGCTGCACGGGTTCCCGTCCGCGTCACACCAGTTCCGCCGGCTCATCGACGTGCTCGGATCCCGCTATCGGCTGATCGCGCCCGACTACCCCGGCTTCGGGCACACCGAGGCGCCCGCGGGCTTCACCTACAGCTTCGACACCCTCGGCGACGTGATGGAGGGCTTCGTCGAACGGCTCGGGCTGACCCGGTTCGTCATGTACGTCTTCGACTTCGGCGCTCCCGTGGGATTCCGGCTGGCGACCCGGCACCCCGAGTGGATCGCCGGCCTCGTCGTGCAGAACGGCAACGCCTACGAGGAGGGCCTGTCGGACGGCGCCCGCGCCTTCATCGCGCTGCGCCCGGACGTCGAGGGCGACGAGGACAAGGTGCGGGCGCTGCTGACGCTGGAGATGACCCGCGGCCAGTACGAGGGCGGCACGGCCGATCCCCGGCTGGTGGCCCCTGACGGATGGACCCTCGACCAGCACTTCCTCGACCTGCCGGGGCGCAAGGAGGCCCAGGTGGCGCTGGCCTTCGACTACCACACCAACGTGGAGCGCTACCCGCTGTGGCAGGCCTGGCTGCGCGAGCACCGGCCGCCGACGCTGATCACGTGGGGCCGCGACGACATGTTCTTCCCCGAGCCCGGGGCCCACGCCTACCTTCGCGACCTGCCCGACGCCGAACTGCACGTCCTCGACACCGGTCACTTCGCGCTGGAGGAGCGGCTCCCCGAGATCGCTCCACTGATCGCCGCGTTCCTCGACCGCGTGTGGATGTGACCCTCAGCCGGTCAGGCGGGACGGACGCGGACCTCTCCGACCGGGACCCCGCCGCCGAACAGGGGGGCGGTGGCCAGCCCGGCCAGCTCCGGAGCGTCGATCCCGGCGGCGCGCAGGGCGGCGACCGTGACCGGCACACGGGCCCGGCCGCCGCCGTCCACGATCTTCACGGCGCCGGCCCGGCCCTCGGCGTCGGCGAAGGCGTCGAACGCCTCCGCACCCGACTTCACCAGCAGCCCGGGAACGGCCCGCATCAGCAGGTTCTCGGCCCGGGTCGTGCCGCTCGTCCACTCGGGGTAGGCGCGCATCGCGTCGGCGACGCGCCGCTCCGGCGTGCCGGCCGGGGCGAGTGTGAGGGCTCGGAAGGCGCGCGCCACCCCCGCCATCGAGACGAAGAACAGCGGCGCGCCGCAGCCGTCCACGCCGGTCGCCGCGACCCGCTCGCCGGTGAGCTCCTCCACCGTCGCGCGGATGGCCCGCTGCAGCGGGTGGCCGGGATGGCGGTAGTCGTCGACCGGCCAGCCGTTGACCGCGCAGGTCGCGAGCATCGCCGCGTGCTTGCCCGAGCAGTTCATCAGGATCCGGCGGGCGGCGCCGTGCTCCCGCAGAACCCGGCGCCGCGCCTCCTCGTCGAGGGGCAGGTCCTCCGGGCAACGCAGGTCGGTCTCGTCCAGCCCCGCGCCCGCGAGGATCTTCCGTACGCCGTCGATGTGGAAGGGCTCGCCGCTGTGGCTCGCGGCGGCGAGCGCGAGCAGTTCGTTCTCGAGCGGCAGGCCCGCCCGCACCATCGCGAGCGCCTGCAGGGGCTTCATGGCCGAACGCGGCGACGCCAGGCTCGAGGTGTCCCCGCAGACCATGACCGGGGCGCCGTCCGCCCCGATCACATGCACGCGTGCGCGGTGCACCGACTCGACGAACCCCGACCGGACGACCTCGACGACCATCTCCGACATAACGGGCAGTCTACGAAGACCCCGGACGTGGCAGAATTCGGGGCCATGCGTGCGGTCGTTCAGCGGGTCAGCTCCGCGTCCGTTGTGGTGGAGGGTCAGGTCGTCGGCGCCATCGACGAACCCGGCCTGCTCGTGCTCGTGGGCGTCACCCACACCGACGGTCGGGCCGAGGCGGCCAGGCTCGCCGCCAAGCTGTGGGGACTGCGCATCCTGCACGGCGAGAAGTCCTGCTCCGACATCGGCGCGCCGCTGCTGGTGATCAGCCAGTTCACGCTGTACGGCGACGCGCGCAGGGGCCGCAGGCCCACCTGGCAGGCCGCCGCGCCCGGCCCGGTGGCCGAGCCCCTCGTGGAGGCCGTGGTGGCCGAGCTCCGGGCGCTCGGCGCACGGGTGGAGACCGGCGTCTTCGGCGCCGACATGAAGGTCACCCTCACCAACGACGGCCCGATCACCCTCGTCCTGGACGTCTGACGGACACGCTCTCCCCTCGGCCTGCCATCATGATCGGATGCGGGAGGCGTGGAGCACGTGGGGGCACGTCGTCATCGCGACCGTCTGCGCCGTTCCCGTGGCCGCTCTCGCCGTCCTGCTCCTCACCCGCCGCCGCGCCCGCCGGGGACATCCCGCTCCCCTCCGTACCGCCGTCGCCGACGTCGTCATGGTGGCCGGGACCGCACCCTGGTTCTGGATGATCCTCACGCCGGGAACGGAGGAGGGCGTGCACGTCGTCCCCCTGGTGGACCTGGCGGGGCAGGTCGCGCGGTCGTCACCGGGAGCGGCGGTCGTGCAGATCGGCGGCAACCTCCTGGTCTTCGCCGCGCTCGGCGCGATGCTCCCGGTCCGCTCCGCGCGCTTCGCCTCGCTTGCGGCGGTGGCCGCCGTCGCGGCCACCGCCTCGCTCGGCGTGGAACTCCTCCAGTACGGCCTGCGGCTCGGGCGGGTGAGCTCCGTGGACGACGTGATCCTCAACGCGGCGGGCGCCGTGCTCGCGGCCCTGTGCACCCGCAGGTGGTGGGCTCGCCCTTAGCCATCTCCTAGCGGACGCGGCGGCGGAGGGCGGGATCGATCTTCACGTTGCGCCCGGCGTCCGGCGGCACCACGATCTCCTGGCTCGCCGCCACACCGCCGGCCAGCAGGTCGATGTCCACCGGCACCGTACGCTTCACGACCGCGAGGGCGATCGGGCCCAGCTCGTGGTGACGCGCCGACGAGCCCACGAAGCCGATCTGCCCGGGCTCGGCGGAGCCCTCCACGGCGGCCTCCGGATCGGCCTCGACCGGCGTGCCGACGCCGAGGGTCACCGGGGCGCCGTGCGGGGGCAGCTCGTCCACGCTGCCGTCGAGGTGCAGGAAGACCAGGCGGCGGGGTGGGTGGCCGAGGTTGTGCACCCGGGCGACGGTCTCCTGCCCCCGGTAGCACCCCTTGCTCAGGTGCACGGCCACGCCGATCCAGCCGATCTCGTGGGGGATCGTCTTGTGGTCGGTCTCGAACCCGAGCCTGGGCACGTGCGCGGCGATACGCAGCGCCTCGTAGGCCCACAGACCGGCGGGACGCAGGCCCAGCGCGTCAGGGAGGCCGTCCAGCCGCTCGCGCGGCACGAGCAGGTCGCCGCCGATCGCGACGGCTCCTTCCACGGTCACGCCGAGCGCGTGGGCGCTCTCGTCCGGAGAAGGCGGGGTGAGGGAGACCACCGCGTAGTCCGAGGTGACGTCGGCGACCTCGACACGCAGCATGAACCGCATCTTCTCCAGGAAGGCGACCAGCTCGGCCGAGGTGCCCGGCTCCACGTGGGCCCAGACGGCCTCGCCGTCGTCCACGAGCGTGAGGTGGTGCTCGACGCGGCCCTGCGGGTCGAGCAGCAGGGTCTGCGTGGGCGTGCCCGGCTGGAGCGTGTCGAGCTTCTGGGAGCTGAGGCTGTTGAGCCAGCTCAGCCGGTCGGGCCCGGTGATCCGCACGACCTCGCGGTTGCTCCGGTCGACCAGCGCCCGCCCGCCCGCCAGGGCACGCTGCTCGGCATAGGGATCGCCGTAGTGGGCCGCGACCGTCTCGTCCGGCGCCTGCGCGGCCACCGCGCCGGGTGTGTCAAGCAAAGGGCTCCGCATGCGCTCAAGGCTATTCGGTCCCGCACGGCCGGCGTGGCGGCGGCTGGCTCACCTGTGGACAACGCTCGGCCTGTGGACGACGCCTCAGAGCGGCACGCGACGGACGGCGACCAGCGCCACGTCGTCCTCGCGGGCGCCGAAGGTGGCGATCAGCCGGTCGCAGAAGCCCTCCAGGTCGTCGCTCACGTCCTCGACCTGCTGCCGGGCGATCTCCAGGCTCTCGTCGAGCAGTTTGTCGCGGTCCTCGATCAACCCGTCGGTGAACATCAGAACGGTGGAGTCCTCGGGCAGCCGGACCCGGTCCACCCGATAATCCTCGTGGGCCACTCCGAGCAGCAGGTTGCCGAACCGGTGATAGGCCGCCCCCTTCCCGGCCAGCAGCGGCGGGATGTGGCCGGCGTTGACGATCTCGCTCTCCCCCGTCGCGGGATCGATCAGCATCAGGCAGACGGTCGCCGTCATGCCGGGGTGGTAGCGCCGCAGGACGGCGTTGAGCAGGCTCATCGACCCGGCGGGATCGACGGTGTCGATCACCGACGCCCGCAGCGCGTTGCGCAGCTCCGCCATCACGGTGGCGGCGTGCAGCGAGTGGCCCTGCACGTCGCCGAGCGCGACCAGCACCCGATCACCGAGAGGCAGGACCTCGTAGAAGTCGCCGCCGACCTCCACGTTGTCCACCGCCGGCTGGTAACGCACGCTGATCTGCAGGCCGGGAATCCGGGGGATCTCGGCGGGCAGCAGGCTGCGCTGCAACGTGAGCGCGATCGTGTGCTCCTCCGCGTAGGCGCGGGCCGCGTCGACCGCCAGCGCCAGCGCCTGGCCGAGCTGCCGCAGCAGGCTCAGCTCCTCGCCGTCGAGCGGCGAGCCCGCCTCCACCCCGAGGAACACCGGCGGCCGGCCCGTCTTCGTACGGCACAGCACGCCGGACACGCGCGCGACGACGTCGCTGTCGGGGACGACGCGGGCCCAGGTCGGGTTGTCGATCTCGAATGTCTGCACTCCGGGCGACTCCCCGATGGAGATGACGCTCAGCCGCTCCAGGGTGTCGGGATGGACCAACCTCGCCGCCGCACGCTCCCCCGGCCGGGCGGAGAACCTGCGCACTCTCCCGTCCGGCGGGATCGCCAGCACCCGCGAGTAACGCTCCAGCAGGCGGGAGCAGCCCTCGGCGGCCACCGACAGGAGGCGTTCGAAGTCCTCCGCCTGGTTCATCTCCAGTGTGATCTCGGCCAGCTCGCTCAGCCTGGCCGCCATCCGCTCGGCACGCTGCCGCGCCCGGTAGTAGCGCAGGGTCGCCCGCACCGTCGCGGCGAACTCGTCGGGCTGGATCGGCTCCGACAGGTACGCGTCTGCTCCGCGTTCCAGCCCCTCCGCGCGGTCGGCCGGGGTGACGGCGTTTCCGGACACCTGGATCACCGGAATCGAGGCGGTCTCCGGATTCGCCTTGATCTTCTCGCACACCTCGATGCCGTCCACGTCGGGCATCCGCACGTCGAGGATGACGAGGTCGGGCTTGAGCACGCCGACGACGGCCAGCGCCTCCTCGCCGCCGCCGGCCTCCACGACCCGGTGGCCGCCACGGCGCAACCAGCTCGCCAGGATGTAGCGCTTGGTGGGGATGTCGTCGACTACCAGCACCGTCGCCGCGGCGTCAATCATGAGCCCCACCCCTGTCGCCCTCCACGCTCCCGGCACGTCGCCCGGCCTCGTCGCGTACGGCCTCCCGGATCGCCTCCAGAAGCTGGTCCCTGCGCAGTCCGTGCTTCGACAGCACCGGGTGAGACGCTCCCTGCTGCTCGGACACCACCGACACGACGACCGCGGGGACGCCGCACAGGACGTCGTCCTCGGCCATCTTGTGCAGCAGCGCCGTGCCGTCGAGGCGCGGCATGAGCAGGTCGACCAGGACCACCTCCGGGGGTTGCTCACGCATCAGGTTCAGGGCCTCGACACCGTCGGCCGCCTCGTCCACCCCGGCCGCGAAGCCGAAGAGCATCCGCCGGGCCACCGCACGGAAGCCCGCGTCGTCGTCGGCCACGAGCACCCGGCCCACCTCCGGGCTGGCCATGCTGTGCGGCACCCGCAGCGTCGCCGTGGTGCCCTCGCCCGGCCTGCTCGCCAGTTCCAGCGTGCCACCGAGCGCCTCCGCCAGCCTCCGGGCGTACGGCAGGCCGAGGCCGGTGCCCTTCGTCTTGAGCTGCAGCGACCCGGGCACCTGGAAGAACTCCTCGAAAACGCGCTCCAGGTGCTCAGGGGGAATGCCCACGCCGGTGTCGGCGACGGTGAAGACGACCTCGGCCATCGCGGGGTCCCCTACGGCCGTCAGCCGCACCTCCCCATACTCGGTGAACTTCAGCGCGTTCGACAGCAGGTTGCGCAGGATGGTGGTCAGCATGGTCTCGTCGACGAACATCTCGCCGATCTCGTCCGACACGTCGACCGACAGCGTGACCCCGTCGGCCCGGCCGGCGGGCTGGAGCGTCATGCGCAGCCCCTCGGCCAGGGCGACCACGTCCACCGTCGACGGGTGCGGGTCCAGCCGCCCGGACTCGGCCTTGGCCAGGTCGAGCAGCTCTCCCACGAGCGCCAGCAGGGTCTCCGCGGAGGTGCCGACGAGGGTGATCTGGTGCTGCTGCTCCTCGGTGAGCGGTTCCGCGCCGGAGCCGAGCAGCAGCCGGACCAGCCCGATGATCGAGTTCAGCGGCAGCCGCAGCTCGTGGCTCACGTTGGCCCAGAACCGCTGCCTGGCCTCGGCCGCCTGCCGGAGCTGGGACGACTTCTCGTCGAGCTCGGCGTAGAGCGCCACGACGCCGCGGTTGGTCTCCTCCAGCTCGGCCGACAGCTGGTTGTAGAGCGCCAGGACTCCCTGGTTGGTCTCGGCCAGCTCCGCGTTGAGCCGAAGCACCTCCTCCAGGGTGCCGGCCAGCTCCCTGTTCTGCTCACGCAGCACGTCCAGGGCCGCCGCGGGAGGCGAGAGACGGGCCAGCTCAGCGCGGATGCCGTCGAGCGGCCGCCGCCTGCCGTGCTCGGGCACCCGCTTCACCAGCGTGACGCGTCTGTCCTCTGCCGAGAGCGCGATCTCGTCGACCATGCGACCGGCCAGCTTCACACCCTCGCTCTCCCGCACGTCGGCGCCGTCGAGATAGTCCAGGGTGATGACCAGCCGGTCCCCACGCAGGTCGAAGACGACGGTGCTCCCGGCGCCCCGCGCCAGCGCCTCACGGCCGATCTCGCTGAGCGCCGTCGCCACCCGGATCTGGTCCTGGGATTCCAGCCCGACGAGTTCGGCGATCTGGCGGCCCAGCTGCCGTACGGCGAAGACGTCCTGGTCCCTGCTGATCTCCGCGCGGGTGAGCACCTCGCCCATCACTGCCCCTGTTTGACGGTCACGACGCAGGCGTCGTCCCTGCGGCTGCCCGCGTCGCGCAGCAGGGTCGCGCCCACCACGGCCGGGGAATGGGCGAACAGTCCGGGGAAGGAGACGGGGTCCCAGCGGTCGGTGAGACCGTCGGAGTGGAGCACCACCGTGGCGTGCGGCGGCAGCGCGTACTCGTACTGCCGGGGACGTCTGCCCTTGTGCCCGGCGATGCCGGGCAGCGAGATCATCCCCTGACGGCCTTCGGCGTGGGCGATCCAGCCCGAGATGTTGCCCAGCCCGGCGAACGTGACGCTCTCGCGGCCGACCCGCACCACCGCGACCGCCCCGCCCCGCGTGTGGCCCAGTCCCCGATGCAGGCGTTCGAGGGCGGCGGCCGGAAGGGCGTGCGGATCCTCCATGAAGATCCGTACGGCCTCGCGGGAGGCGTGCGCGGCGAGACCGCCGTGGCCGAGCCCATCGCAGAGCAGCACGCTGATCGCGTCGCCGTCGTCGGCGAAGGCGAAGGAGTCGCCGCACACGCTCTCCTCGCCGATGGGGCGGCGCAGCCCGCTCACCCGCAGCGGCGGGCCGGGCAGGCCGTCCGCGGTGAAGTGCAGGACCAGCACGGTGCCCCTGCCGGGCACCGAGTAGACGTCCCAGCCGGTGGCCATGCGGGCGATCGCGCCGAGACCGATGCCGAGCGTGCCCGAGGTGGAGTAGCCGTCCCGCAGGGCGCGGCCGAGGTCGGCGATTCCCGGGCCCTTGTCGACGGCCACGAGTTCGACCGCGCCAGGCCGCTCCACGTGGGGGCGCACGAGCACGCAGCCCTCCACCGCGTGCTTGACCAGATTCGAGACCGCCTCGGTCACCGCCACCGCGACCTGGCCGGTGCGGTTCTGGTCGAACCCGGCGGCCGTGGCCAGCGCGACCGCCGTCCTGCGCACCGCGCCGATCACACTCGGGTCGGCGGTGGACACCCAGACGTCCTCGTGCCGGTGCGTCATGGTCATGTCACCGGGCCCACTTGGTCACCGTCACGCGGGTGCCCTCGCCGGGAGCGGAGACGAGGTCGAACTCGTCCACGAGCCGCCGCGATCCGCTCAAACCGAGTCCCAGCCCCCCGGCGGTGCTCCAGCCCTCGGTCAGCGCCTGCTCGACGTCCGGGATGCCCGGCCCCTCGTCGCTGAAGACGAGCCGCAGGCCCGGCCGCCGCCCGCCCTCCAGCACCTCGATCAGCACCCGGCCTCCCCCGGCGTGCACGAGGGCGTTCCTGGCGAGTTCGCTGGCGGCGGTCACGATCTTCGTCTGGTCGACCAGGGAGAGCCCTATCTCGGCCGCGAGGCTTCTGACCTGCTGACGTACGACTACGACGTCACCGTTGGTGGCGATGGGCAGCTCCCGGGGCGCGCTCACCCCGCGGCGCCCCTGACGTGCTCCAGCATCGCGACGCCCTTCTCCAGATTGAGAGCCGTGCGCACGCCGCCGAGCGACAGCCCCAGCTCGACCAGTGTGATCGCCACCGCGGGACGCATGCCGACCACCACGGTCTCCGCGTCGAGCATGCGGGTCATCGCGGCGATCGTGGAGAACATGCGGCCGATGAACGAGTCGACGATCTCGACGGCCGTGATGTCGATGATCACCCCTCGCGCACCCGAGGAGACCACCATGTCTGCCAGGTCCTCCTGCAGGGCCAGCACGCTCTGGTCGTCCAGGTCGATCTGGATCGAGACGATCAGGATGTCGCCGAGCTTGAGAATCGGCACACGTTCCATCAGGCGCGCTCCGCCCTGACCGCGACCCGCGTCCGCGCGGCGCCCGTGATCTCCACGCCGCTCCGCCCGAGGGCGTACGCGAGAGCGTCGGCCAGCGAGGCCTTGGTGACGATGTCGCCGAACTCGATGCCCAGCGTGACGATCGTGTGCGCGATCTGCGGGCGGATGCCGGAGATGACGCACTCCGCACCCATCAGGCGGGCGGCGACGACGGTCTTGAGCAGGTGCTGGGCGACCTGCGTGTCGACGGCGGGCACACCGGTGATGTCGATGACCGCGTGCTCCGAGCCCGTGTCGACCAGGGTCTGGAGCAGCTTCTCCATGACGACCTGGGTGCGGGCCGAGTCGAGCGTGCCGACGAGCGGCACGGCGACGATGCCCTCCCACAGCTTCACCACCGGCGTCGACAACTCGAGCAGCTGCTCGGCCTGGTCGAAGATGATCTTCTCGCGAGCGGCGGTGTAGCTCTCGAAGGTGTACAGGCCGAGGTCGTCGACGAGCCGGGAGAACCATACGAACCCGCGCAACGCGTCCGGGCCGCCGTCGGTCTCGGCCACCTCGTACAACGCTTCCTTGAGCGAGAACACGAGCCGCGCGGTGTCGGAGGGCGTGTGCCCCTGCCGGACGCGGGCACGGGAGAGCTCGGCGAGCAGCCCGCGTACGTCGGCGAAGTCTCCGTCCTCGCTGCTGAGCGCGGTGCGCATCGCCTGGTAGAGGTCACGGAGTTCGTCGGGAGACGCTCCGGACAATTGGGTCCACCGCTGGAGCAGCCGCTCCTCGCTGGACAGGAAAAGCTCAACTATGCGCCGCCTGGCGGCCTCCGCGGGAACGGTCACCCTCATCTCCTGACGAATCGGCGTAGTGCGCCACTCGTCACGCTACCGGCCCCCGGGCATCGCCCCAAAACGCCCCACGATAGTCAAAGACGACATTTGCGGCAATGGCCGAAGACGGTGAGGTGGCGGACGTCGGTGGCGAAGCCCAATTCGGCGTCGAGGGCCGAGACGAGGCCGTCCACCATCTCCGGAGGCACCTCGGTGACCTCGCCGCATCCCCGGCAGACGAGGTGGACGTGGTCGGCCTCGGAGGCGAGGTGATAGGTGGGAGCGCCGTGGCCGAGATGGGTGTGGGTGACCAGCCCGAGCTCCTCCAGGAGCTCAAGGGTCCGGTAGACGGTCGAGATGTTGACGCCCCTGGCCGTCTGCTGCACGCGGGAGCAGATGTCCTCGGGCGTGGCGTGTCCCAGCTCGGTGACCGCTTCCAGCACGAGCTGGCGCTGGGGGGTGATCCGGTAGCCGCGGGCCCGCAGCTCCTCGTGCCAAGTCTCGGCCATGTCCCAGAGTGTAAGTCGTCCCCCGGGGGCGTCTCCCCGGCTGTCGCGGGAGAGGCTCGAAGTTCATCGCATTAATCGTTTGCCCGCGCGTGGGGCGCTCGCATAGCGTGAAGGCACGCAGAAGGGAGGTGGTCCGAATAATGGTTGATCATTCTTGGGCTAGCGAGGTGGCTGTCCGCTAGGACGCGTCCATCTGGACCTTCCGTCTGGATGTCGTACGACGTCCTGGCGAATCCTCGACAGACACCGGAACCCCGGGCAGCCGGCGGCCGCGGACAACCTCGTCCCGGCCATGGTCCAGCCGGCCCGCCTCTTCAGGAGGCGGAGCGCGCCCGGGGTTCTTTCTTTTCTTCTACTCGTCGAAGTCGCCGACCCGCTTGAGCTCCGCCGAGGCGTGCGACTGCAGCGGGTGCCCCATCGCCGCCATGTCGTAGGCGTACATGAGGTTGCCGTTGACCAGGCCGTAGAGCCGGTGGCCCGCGTTGTAGTCCTTGGCCGTCGTGGTTCGCGCGACCACGTCCGTACGCAGCTCGATCTTGTGGAAGACGACCTCCCCCACGTAGATCTCCACGATGCCGGTCGGGTGCGCGAGGCACACCTCGATCTGGCGCTCGGGCTGGATCCGCCAGAACCCCGTCTCGGTGGACAGAGGCCGGACCTTGTTGCCCTCGGCGTCGAGCAGCCACGTGCGGCTCTGATAGGTCAGGAACGGCTTCCCGTTGTGCCCGAAGACGATCTCCTGGCCGAAGTTGGCGCTCTCCATGGTGGGATAGCCGATCACCCCGGCCCCCTCCCAGCGGCCCAGGAGGAAGGCGATCGGCTCGAGGTCGGGATGTACGTCCATGGAGACGAGCTTAGAGGCGCGCGAGCGGCCCCTCGCACCACGCGCGGCATGCGCCGATTGCCCAACTTGTACGGCACGCGGAGGCGCGCCGGCGACCCCGGCGGACTAGGCTCGCAGCATGGCACGATCACTGGTCATCAAGGTCACGGCCGGGGCGGACGCCCCGGAGCGTTGCAACCAGGCGTTCACGGTGGCGGCGGCCGCGCTGGCGAGCGGTGTCCCGGTCTCGCTGTGGCTGACCGGCGAGTCCTCCTGGTTCGCGCTGCCGGGACGGGCCAAGGAGTTCACCCTGGCCGAGGCCGCCCCGCTGGAGGACCTGCTCGAAGCCGTGCTCGCCGCGGGTAGGGTCACGCTGTGCACCCAGTGCGCCGCCCGCCGGGGCATCACCGTGGACGACGTGATCGACGGCGTGCGCATCGCCGGGGCCTCCACGTTCGTCGAGGAGGCCCTGGGCGAGGGCGTGCAGGCGTTGATCTACTGACCGGCCAGCAGCTACTGACCGGCCAGGATCTACCGAGCGGTCAGCTCGGCAGCACCGCGCGCAGCCGTTCGTCGCGCAGCGCCTGATACCAGCTGTCGTCGATCGGGGGCAGCGGTCCCGTCACCCAGCTCAGCAGCAGGTCGGCGAGCGCGGGGTTGCGGGCGAGCGCCGGCCCGTGCAGGTAGGTGCCGATGACACGGCCCGCGTAGCAGCCCTCCGTGCCGTCGCCGTTGCCGGTGCCGACGAGGGTCCGCGACAGCGGGCGCACGCCGGGGCCGAGCCTGGTCACGCCCATGTGGTTCTCGAAGCCCGTCAGCGTGGGCAGCCCCAGCGCGGGGTCCACCTCGGCGGCCAGCTCGCCGACCGCGCGCCGCTCGCCCCGCCCCGAGCTGATGTCCAGCAGCCCGATGCCGGGCACCGGCTGCCCTTCCTCGCCGCCGAACACCGTGCCCATGATCTGGTAGCCGGCGCAGACCGCCAGCATGGCCGCGCCGCGCTGGATCGCGGCGTGCAGGCCGCCGTCGCGGCGCAGCCGCTCGGCCCCGAGGATCTGCGGCCGGTCCTCGCCGCCGCCGATCAGGTAGACGTCGCCCTGCTGCGGCACGGGGTCGGACGACCGTACGTGGATGGTCCTGGTCGCGATGCCCCGGGCCTGGGCCCGCTGCTCCAGCACCAGGACGTTGCCCTGGTCCCCGTACGTGCTGAGGAGGTCGGGATAGATCCAGACGATGGACAATTCAGACTGCACGGCCGAACTCCGCTCGGATCTGCTGGAACGCGGTGTAGTTGGCGATCACGTCGATATTGCCGGGCGCGAGGAGGGCCACCGCCTGCTCGAACGAGTCGCAGAGCTGGAAGGGCACCCCGGCCACGGCCAGCCGCAGCGCGAGGTCGAGGCGGCGCTCACCGGTGACGAGGACGGGCCTGCCGCGCAGGATACGGTAGTCGACGTCCCACAGCCAGGAGGTGTCGCGGCCGTCCGGCCCCTGCGCGTTCACCGACAGGACGATCGGCAGCGCCGGGTCGGCGACGTCGAACGCCTCCAGCCAGCCCGCCGGGTTCTTGGCCAGCAGCAGCCGCAGCGACCGGCCGTCCCGCTCGACGGTCGTGTAGCGCCCGGCGACGGAGGCGACCGTACGCAGCCTGGGCAGCGCCCGGGCGGGGTCGAGGCCGAGGGTCTCGGCGACCGCCAGCGCCACGGCGGCGTTCGCCCGGTTGGCCTGGCCGGGTAGCTGGAGGTCCAGGCGCCAGTGCTGACCCCGGGGGTCGGTCACGTACTCCCCGTCGAGCACCCAGCTGGGCTCGGGCCGGTGGAAGGTGCACTCTCGGCACGCCCAGTTGGTGTCGGCGATCTGCACCGGGGTGAGGCTCTGCCCGCCGTTGCCGAACCCGGCGCGGTCGAGCGGGCCGCCGCACTCGGGGCAGCACCAGGAGTCCTCGCGCCAGCGCTGCCCCGCCGCCACCCAGGTGACCCGGGCGGCGGTGGACGCGCCCCAGGCGACCAGCGGGTCGTCGCAGTTGGCGATCACGTGCGCGGGCCTGCCCGCGAGGGCGCGGCGCCACTTCTGGGCCAGCAGCCAGATCTCGGCCGCCCGGTCCATCTGGTCGCGGCTCAGGTTCATGAGGCAGACGATGCCGGCGTTGGTCGTGTCGAGGACCTCGGGAAGGTACTTCTCGTCGACCTCCAGCACGCCGTACGGCGCGTCCTTGTTGGACGCGAGCGCCGACACGTGCCCGGCGGGCATGTTGGCGCCGAAGGCGTTCGTCGCCACATCGCCGAACTCCTGCAGCGCCGAGGTGATCAGACGCGTCGTCGTGGTCTTGCCGTTCGTCGCGCTGACCAGGACGAGCTTGCGGTCGGCCGCGAGCTTGCGCAGCAGGTCGGGCTCCAGCATGAGGCCGACCCTGCCGCCGATCACCGAGCCGTCGCCACGCCCGGTGGCCCTGGACAGCGTCGCGGCCGTACGGCCCAGGGCGCTGGCGAGCTGCGCCCGCAACGGAAGCTGACTCATGCCGCGATCCTAGTCGGCCGCGCGGAGGTCACGATCCGAAGGAGAGCTCCGCGGGGGTGTCGCCGTCGAACGGCAGGACGAACCGGCGGGGCCAGGACAGCACGGTCTCCAGCCAGCCCGCGCTCATCGTCTGGGCCACGTATTTGACCCGCTCGCGCGGCTCCACCCCGATGGCGACCGTCGTCACGTCGCGCTGGATGCCCTCGTGCTCGTCGTCGCCCAGGATGACCCGCCACGCCAGGGCGCGGTTGCGGTCCACCTCCATCGACAGTGGGTGGTGGCGCAGCGCCTTGGCACGGTGGCCGAGCAGCTCGGTGCGCACGCCGACCGCGACCCCGCCCTCGGCCGGCTCGGCGCCGTTGACCCCCTGGTGCGGGTACGGCCGACCGGCGGGGTCGGTGCCGAACAGCGGATACTCCATCGCCGGGGCCGGGCTGCGCAGGTTGGGCGCGGGATGCCCGAACGGGAACAGCCTGTCCACCTCGTGCAGCCAGCGGACCTGCGGGATCACCCAGGCCGCGCCCGGCCGCTCGCCCGCCCGCATCGGCGGCTCGCTCTCCCCACCGTCCGCCTGACCCGCCGCCAGCAGCCCGGCGGCGACCTCGGCGGCCTTCTCCGTGAGCAGCGCGGGGTCGAACCACGTCCGCAGCGACCAGGCGCGGCGCGCGACCGACCGCTCGACCAGCGTGGCCAGCAGGCACTCGCGCCGCTTGGCCGGCAGCTCCGCCCAGATGTCGGCGAGCACGCGCGGCACGCCCGGCAGCGACCGGTTCGTCACGAACGCCAGGACGACCGTGTCGGTCCAGATCCGCAGCCACGCCCACTCCGGGGCCACCGCGAGCAGGTCGGCCTCGCGCAGCTCGACCAGCGTGCACGCCTTCCCCGTACGGCACTCGCGCCCGCAGGCGGCCGAGCGGCGCCCGCAGATCGGCGGCACCGGGCCGAGCGTCTCGCGCTCGCGGTCCTCGCCCAGCGGCACCCGGACGCGCAGCGGGCGGTCCATGCCGTCGGCGAACACGGCGGCGAAGCCCGGCTGGAGGGACACCACCTGGCGCGACTGGTCCTCGCTCAGGTTCATGGCCGCGCCGACGAGCGCGCGGTCGTCCTCGGCCGGGAGCCGGTGCACGACCTTGAGCGCGGTGTTCTTCACCACGTCGGAGACGAGCTTGGTGGGGATCTGCTCGGCCACGATGATGCCCTCGCCGTACGCCCTGATCTCGGCGAGCATCCCGGCCAGCAACTCGACGGCGTGTGTGGAGGCCCGCTGGGAGCCCCGGTCGCGCAGCAGCCGGTGGGCCTCCTCGATGACGATGACGTGCCGCAGGCCGCCGACGCCGTCCTCGGCCCGCGGTTCCGAGCGGGCGCGCATCCGCAGGTGCTCGACGATGCGGATGATGAGCGTGCCCATGAGGAACGCCTTGTCCTCGTCGTTGGCCACGTCCTCGATCGCGAGCACGACGTTGCGCTGGAGCAGGCCGCCGATGTCGGCCGGGTGGCCGCCCTCGAAGAACCGGCCCGCGCTGCCCACGCGAAGGCTGCGCAGGCGCAGGCTGATGAAGCCCTCGACGTCGGCCTGGACCTCGTTGCCGTACCCGATCTCCTGGATGACCTCGAGCGCGTGCTGCTGGAGCTGCTCCAGGGTCGGTACGGCCGGCTGCACGGCGGCCCCCGGGATGCCGCCCCCGGTGACCACGTCCCAGCCGTTGGCCTCGTAGACGCGCTGCAACGCCAGCGACATGATCTGCGGGAACGGCTCCTCGGCGTCGAACGCCGCCATGAACAGCGCCCTGACCATGTCGATGTGGGCCTGCACGGGGTAGCCGGGCTCGGGCGCGAGCGGGTTGACGCTGATCGGCACGTTGTCGGGCGCCGAGGGGTTGATGACGGTCAGCGGCGCCAGGTGCTCGACCCGGCCGGCCATCGCGGCGTACTCCGACTTGGCCGGCTCGATCGCCAGCCACGGGATGCCCGCCTTGGTGAGCTGCTCAAGCAGGTGACGCACGGTCTGCGACTTGCCCGAGCCGGTGGCGCCGGTGACGAAGGCGTGGCGGTTCAGCGTGGCCAGCGGCACCCGGAACGTTCCGACGGCGCGGTCCTGCCCGTCGACGATCGCGCCGAGGTCGACGGTCTCCGCGGAGCCCTCGACCTCGGCCTCGCTCGTCACGTCGAAGAAGCCCGCGTCGAGCACCCGGACCCCCGGCACCTCACGGCGCGGCAGCCCGGCGAGCGCGGCGAGCGCCCCGGCCGTCGCCGCGAACGGCGCCGCCGCACCGTCGGCCGAATCCTGCAGGTTGACGGCCAGCGCCTCGCTGAAGCCGTACACCGACTCGCAGGTGCCGTCGCCGGTCAGGGCGGGCAGCGACATCGCGCTGCGCAGCCGGTAGGGGTGGTGACTCATCTCCACCGAGCCGACCAGCACCGGAGCGATCTGGCGCAGCTCGTCGGGGCCGGCCGCGCCGGCGAGCACCCGGACGTTCCACAGTCCGGCCTCGCGGAAGGCGTCCAGCTCCTGCATTCTGCGCTCGGCCCGTTCGGCGTCGAAGCGCGACCGCTCCGAGGCGTCGCCGTACTGGCGCAGCACGTTGAGCTGGGTGCGCAGGTGGGCCACCTCGGCGTCGAGCAGGTCGGTCGGCTCGGCGACCACCACCCACGCGAACGGCCGGGACATGAGCGTGACCAGCGTCGACTCGAACAGCGTGGGCCGCTTGGGCTCGTCGGGCTCCGGCTCGCGCCTGCCGTAGAGCGGCGGGGCCTGACGGCCCGGACACGGCGTCCAGACGAGGTCGGCGAGGTCGGCCAGCCACTCGTCGCCGATCTCCACGCCGCGCGCGCCGCCGGGGAACAGCAGCGGCTGCGGGCCGGTGACCGGCGGCTCCGGCGTGGACGCCGCCCGCTTCGGCGGCTTGGGCGGCGTGAGCGGTCCCGCGTTGGTGATGAGCTCCAGCGGCGCACCCGAACCCCGCGACAGCCAGCCGATGACGAACGGCCGGTTGCGCTGCGCGGCGGACAGGACCGCGGGGAGCACCGTGACGAAGTCCCACTCCGCGGACGAACTACGCGATGGGGCGGTGATCGCCTGAATCCGGTACCACGGCCCGCTCAGGGGAAACGGCTGCATCAGACCCCTCAGGTGACGACGAACAGGGGAGAGACTCCTTCAACGATCACGCCCGCACACCCCGGTTGACGATGCCCTTACCGACAGCGGACGGTGTCATGGGCGCGTACGACGTTTCGGGAGCGGTCATGGCCGCTTGCGCCAGTCGAGGCGGGGCGGCGGCGGACCGAGGTTCGGGGGTACTTCGGGCAGCACAGGCTCCTCCGGCTCCGGCTCGGGCTCCGGGGGCGCGAGGGCGGCCCTCCGGATCTCCTCGAACTCTCCCAGCGTCGTCTTGGGGAAGGTGAGTATCGCCGGATTCGCGTCCGCCAGGCGCACCTGGCGGCCCTCCGCCGTCGAGTAGGTGATGATCACGGAGGTCGTGGGAAGCTGCTGGAGCTGGTGCGGCTCGACCAGGAACTCCCGCGACCGCTGCAGGACCCCGTCGGCGACCATGGGCGCGCGCCGTCCCCACTCGGTCGACTCGGTGATGTCCTCCCGCAGGTCGCCCTCGCTCTTGTCCTCCCCCTCCGTGCGGCTCTCGCCGACGGTGGAGGTGTAGAAGCCGCTCGGACCGTTGACCGCCGAGCTGAACGTCTCGGTGAGCTGGGCGAGCTCCAGGCGGTGCTCGGTGCCGACGTGCTCGCTGGCCACCCGGGCGTCCTCGGCGTTGCCCAGGCGCATGAACGCGACCGCCGCGTGTCCCCGGCCGAGCCGCTCCCGCACGGTCGGGGTGAGGCTGCGATAGGTCAGCACGAGCCCGGTGCGCGAGGTCTCGCAGGCGTCCATGAGCCGGTCGAGCACGTCGCCGCGCAGCTTGTCCGCGCCCGCCACGATGATCGTGTGATACCAGGGCCGCTCACTGGCCGGCGACTGACGCAGGATGTGCGTGAGCGCGGTCGCGACGTAGGTCCCGAGCACCCGGTTGCCGAAGACCCCCGCCTGCCGGTCCATGCTGACGACCCGCAGCCGCGCGGGCGGCAGCTGTACGGCCTGCGAGCCCAGCGTCTCCAGCTTGCGCAGCTGCGATTCCATCGCCCAGGCCCGCTCGATGACCACCCGGTCGGCCACGCCCCGGCCGAACAGCGTGCCGATGCGTTCGAGCTGCGACGCCGTGAGCAGGCCGCCCTTCATGTCGTCGCGCGGGTCGCCCACCTGTGCGAGTGCCCGCAGGGCGGCGGTGACCTGGCTGATCGTCGCGTTCTCGCCCAGGACCTCGAGCACGCGCTCCAGGATCGCGTTGTCGAAGCCGATGTCCCTGCTGGTCTCCTCGCTGACGCTCACCACGTGGGCGAGCACGTCGGCGAACGCCTCGGGCTTGAGCGTCGCGCCCAGGTCGAGCCGGGGCAGGTCCACCGGGAGCACCCAGACGAGCGGGTCGTCCCCGCCCCTGCGCGCCAGCTCGATCAGGTCCTTGGCGATCGCGCCCTCCGACAGGTCGAGCACGGTCAGGTGGCCGCCGCTGTAGAGCCGGGTCGCGCCGATCAGCGTGACCAGCGCCGACCAGCCGGTCAGCGTGCCCCCGGCCACGTCGACCCGGTCGATGTCGTCGGGCACGGCCACGGCATACCAGGTGATCTGCCTGTCGAAGCGGTTCTTCTTCTCGGCCCAGTCGCGGTATTTCGCGGCGTGTTCCTCCTGGGCCGTGACGATCTCCCGCTGGCGGCGCTCCTGCTCCCGCAGCGCCTTGCGGCGGCGCTCGTCCAGCCGCTCGTTGACCGTACGGTCGCCCTGCCGGATGGCGTAGGTGCAGATGGCGGCCACGCCGCCCGCTGCGACCAGGCCCAGCATCACGAACGACCAGGTGAGCAGGCCGGTCACGCCGAGGACGAGGATCCCCGCGGCCACCACGGCCATGAACGTACGGAAGATCCTGACGGGACGGTTGAGCAGATCCTTCTGGAGCCGCTCCCGGTGGATCCACTCGGTGTCCGCCGGAGGCTCGGTGACGTCCTCCCTGGCCGGTCGCTTGGGCGGCGGCCCGGGATCCGGGTACAGCAGCGCGTACTGCCAGCCCAGGTAGATCCGATCCGCCTGCAACTGGGCATGCTCGGGGTGCGGGTCGCCCACAGGCCCTCCATGTCCGCCTCGGTCACAGCGTAGGAGCTGGAAGCCCTGTCAGGGCGGGCTTCTCGCCATTCGGACGCATTTCCGCGCGGGGGGTCGAACCATTGCGACCAATGGGGCAACTGTGGTCGTACTACCATCGCTTGCCATGACGTCATCCCCCAATGGCGCCCGTCGACGACGCCCGGTCCTCGTCCCGGTCGCTCTCGCGCTGGCCGTGGTGGTCATCGGCGTCACGGCCGCCTTCGGCGGTCTCAAGGACGCCCCGGACGCGCCCCCGCCGACGGTCTCGCCCGGGGACACCATCGACCAGGGGCAGTTCCACACCCAGTTCATCAAGGCGATCGACACCACCGAGAAGGGCGACTTCGACACCACGAAGCGCTATCTGGAGCTCGTCCTCAAGGTCACCAACATGGGCGAGAAGACCGCTTCGGTCGGCGTGATGCCCGAACCGGGCAAGGGCTTCTACCGGAGCACGTCCTTCGCCAGCTCCCTGCTGCGGACCCGTCCCGAGATCAAGACCAAGTACGGCCCCCAGGTCTCCGTGCTCAGCCTCGGCGTCGAGAGCCACCAGCTGCATCCCGGAATCACCACCACGGTCGTGGTGAAGTACGAGCTCGAGCCCACCGCGACCGCGCCCCCGGAGATCAGCCTCGATGTGGGCTCGTTCGTGTACGAGGAGCTCGGCCTGCGCGACCAGACCCATGACTGGTGGCTCGCCGGCGAGTACGAAGACAACGACGGCCCGTATGTGCCCGATGTCGCCGCGCAGATCACCCTTCCCGTTCGGAAGGAGAGCAGCTGATGGCGGTTACGCAGAGGGAGACGACCCGCACCGCAGGGCGCGCGACGCGTAAGAAGCTGCCACGGCGCGGTGTGGGGCGGCGGATCGCCACCGGAGCGGCCGGGATCGTGCTCGCGGCCGCGGCGGTCTACGCACAGCAGAACTTCACGATGTCCTACGAACAACGCACCTCGTTCCTGACTTACAAGGGCGGGATCGGCGAGACGGTGGAGACCAACCGCTTCACGGTGAAGGTCAACTCGGTGAGTGCGGCCCACGCCGTGGACACGGTCGACTTCTCCAACAAGGTGACCAAAGTCGAGACGAGCAACCTCTTCCTCCTGATCGACGTCTCCGCCACCACCGCCCGCGAGCCGGTACGGCTGAGCCCCTTCGCGCCTCCGATGCTGCTGACCGCGGACGGCCGCCGGTACAGGCCGACGGACAAGGTGAGCGACTCCCTGACGCTGTACAACAAGTGGCTGCAGCCGGGGTTCTGGTCGAGTGGCGTGCTCATCTACGAGATGCCGACGGATGCCGTGCCGGGAGCCCGCCTGGTCTTCAATCCGGACACGGGCGGGGCTCTCGTGGACAGCCTCTCCCCCGAGGCGGAGATCGACCTCGGGCTGTCCGGCAGCGCCGCCACACGCTTGATCTCGCAGGCGGAGGACTACCACTCACTGGTGAGCAAGAGCGGATGACCGAGACGCCCATGGACGGAATCCCCCCGAGGAACGGCCCGGACTCCCGGGACTGGTTCGCTCCCCCGGCCGAGCAGCCCTCTGACATCACCTACAGCGGCCCACTGCCCCGGCCCATGCCGACGGCGCCGCCCGCCGTGCCCATCCCCGGCACCCTGAAGCCGCCGACGGATTTGCGAGTGTGGCCTCCCCTGGAGCCCGAGGGGGAGGAGATATCGACACAGCCCTTCCCCGCCCTCCGGACGAACCGGAAACCTCCGCCGCCTCCTACGGCGCCCCCGCCGGTCGCTCCCCCTTCCGCTGAGCCTTCCAGCGAGCCCGCCGCTAAGCCGCCCATACGGGCCAGGCGAACCGGCCTCCTTGTCGGGGGAACCGTGCTCTCCGTCGTGCTCGTCGTCGCCGTCCCCTCCTGGTTCGGCTATCGCGCCTACGACATGTTGCAGCCGCATGACGTCGTCCACGTCGTCTCGGCGGGACAGGCGGGCGTATGGCAGCACGTGTCGTGGCGCGTGAGCGTAGAGAAGGTCAACGACCCCACTGGCAAGCCGGAGCGATCCGACCGCCAGTGGTTGAAGGTGCTGGCGACCAGGACCGCGCTCGACGCCGAGGGCGCCATTCGTCATGGAGCGCCGGCGGAGGTCAAGTTCACCGACCGAGCCGGGCGCACGTGGCAGGTGGAGAAGGTCAACGACGAGACGCCCCCCGACGTAAAGGAGAACAAGGTCGGCACGCCGTACCGGCTGGAGCTGATGGGCGTGGTCCCGCGTTCCGTGGCCGACGAAGTCGAGGTCGTCCTGCGGCCGAGCAGTTACCGGGACGTGCCCGGCCAGTCAGCCGAGGACTTCATGAAGGACGCCGTCAACTCGACGGAGAAGGACGATCAGGTTCTGAGGTTTCGCCGTTGAGGGGCATCCGGCCCTGCAACCGGGAACGGGTCGCCGCCAGATCGAAGGTGGCGGCGACCAGGCACATGGTCACCACTGTGACGACGAGGTCCTTCACGTAGCCGACCGGCTCGGTCGTCACCAACCAGAAGTACGGCGTGTCGCTCGCCAACAGGTAGTCTCCCGCCCTGCCCAGGTAGTCGCCGCCGATGTGGAGGCCGACGTAGCACAGGGCGAACAGCCCGAACAGCGGGGCGCCGCCGCGCACTGTCAGGCGCAGGGAGTTGAGCAGGGGTATCCACCGGGCGGTCCAGCCGGCGCTGAGCTTGGCCAGTGCCCGCCGCGTCCAGTCATGCGTGCGCTCCAGGTGGACCGCCGCCTGTTCCAGCCGGGTGCCCCTGATAGTGGTCTGGGTGTCCTCCGCGTACGCGCCGTAGACGAGGATGCCGACGGTCAGCCAGGCCAGCGGGACGGCGAGCGCGTCGATCACGTACGGCCAGATATCGCCGACCCACCCCCAGAACTCCTGCCAACCCGGAACTCTCGCTTCCGCATTAGCCGCGAAGTCGTGCCAGGCGGCGACCGCGGTCCGCCCGCCGATCCAGTCGGAGCGCGCCCCCACGGCGGCCGCCAGAGCGTTGAGTCCATAGAACGCGAACGCGAGCTCGGCGAATGTCGCCATGATCCCGGAGAAGCGTCCGTTGCCGGCCTCATGGCGGCGGCCGAAGTACAACTTGAGCAGGTAGGCGACGGCCATCGTCACCAGGGAGACCTTCGAATCGAGATTGACGAGCCCTAGCATCACCCCGCTCTTTTCGCCCTTCACCGCGTCGTCGAAGAGCTGAGTCGGCGCCCTGAGCAGATCCATGTTCATGAAGCCCCGAACGTCCTCAAGGACGAAGCCCCATGTCGTGTAAATGCCGGCGAAGACCAGCGCGGTCCGGTTGAGCGCGTTCAGCAGGCTCTCCTTGGCCTCGCCGCCCGCGCGCCTGGCCTGAGTCTCCAGAAGCGCCTCGCGGATGACGTACAGCATGCCCACGGTCGTGGCGAGCGACGTCATCACGACGAGCGTGAAGAGGAACATCACCACGACGAGGCGGGCCTGATACCACGAGCCGTGCGAGATGGTCGCGGCCAGCAGGAGCAGCGCCCAGCGCACGAGCCGTCCGGCGGAGAACCAGAGGATCAGTGGCAGGGCGCACTTCGCGAGGATCCGCAGAGCGTTCAGCGGCAGCGCGTAGGGCGACAGCGCCCAGGAGGCCCGCCGCGGCGCGGCATCCTGGCGAGGGGCGGCAAGTGCGGACGTTCCGGACACCTGCCGCATGCTATCGGAAGTCACTACGGCCCGACCTACGCATGCCTGAGGCATGAGCCAGGCGGATACCACAAAAGGAGGAAAGGCCGCCACATTTATGGCGACCCTTCCACTAATTGCGCAACTCAGAGGCCGAATGCCGCAGCCATGGCCTGATCGACACGCCGCGTGTTGGCCCAGGCCTCACAACCGGCATTAAGCATGGCACGGAGGAAGCTGTCCGGATATGAGGCATACTGGTGAGTAGGTTGCCAAGGGTCCTGTTGCAGCAGGGAACGGAAGTCCCTCACATCGGCGGTCGAAACACCCCCACTGCACGTAGACGACCAGAAGCTTGAGTTGTATGTAGCGTAATCAGCATGGGCCGGCTGGGCGCCCAGGGCTACGGCACCGACTATCCCCAGCGCCGCCAATCCCAGCCTCTTGGATTTCCGCACGTATCCGCCCTCTCTACTCGGCTGATCTTGCATGTCGATCATGACTCATACAACTCAAATATGTCAAGATTTGCAGATCATGAAACATCGCCACATTGGACATCATCTCGTCCTATAACACAAGTCCGCCCTAATCGCTAACTTAGAATTCCAATCGGTCATCATGACCGATCTTACGGAAGACCTTAATTCACCATTTTCCTGTGTCCAGAACCGGTGATGTCGCGAATGAGGCCGGTAACGTCGTTCAGTCGACCAGGACTTAGGCGGCATATGGGAAGCCAGGGCCGCACGGGAGCAATCGACCGTTCACGTAGGCAGCGCAGGCGGCACCCGCCGCAGGTGTCAAGGTCTTTGTGCTCGGCGAGGTTCTCCTGTGAAAAGACCGAGGGCCGGTGCTCTCCCTGACGGGAGGCACCGGCCCTCGGGTGCGAGAAGGCGAATCAGACGGTGACCGAGAGCTGGGCGACCTCGCCGAGCTTGGCCTCGACGGGTACGTCCTTGGTGACGCCGCCGCCGGCGATGATGCGGACGGTCCACTGGCCGGGCGCGGCGAAGAAGCGGAAGACGCCCTCGTCGGAGACGACGACCTCGCCGGTGAACTCGCCGCTGTGGTCCAGCAGACGGGCGTACGCCGTGCCGGCGCCGGTGACGACGCCCTGGATCACGGCCTGGTTGGACAGGTCGATGCCGGCCGGCAGCGCGACGGTCTGCTCAGGAGCAGCGCAACCCTGTGTGGTGGTCATCAGCGGGCCTCCCCCAGCTCGATCGGCACGCCCACGAGCGAGCCGTACTCGGTCCACGAACCGTCGTAGTTCTTGACGTTGGGCTGGTCGAGCAGCTCGTGCAGCACGAACCAGGTGTGCGCGGAGCGCTCGCCGATGCGGCAGTAGGCGATGGTGTCCTTGGAGAGGTCCACGCCGGCTCCCGAGTAGAGCTCGCGGAGCTCGTCGTCGGAGCGGAAGGTGCCGTCGTCGTTGGCCGCCTTCGACCACGGGATGTTGCGGGCGGTGGGCACGTGGCCGCCGCGCTGCGCCTGCTCCTGCGGCAGGTGGGCCGGGGCGAGCAGCTTGCCGGTGAACTCGTCGGGCGAGCGGACGTCGACCAGGTTCTGCTTGCCGATCGCGGCGACGACGTCGTCACGGAAGGCGCGGATGTCGTTGTCGGGCTCCGTGGCCGCGTACTGGGTGGCCGGCCGCTCCACGACGTCCTTCACCAGCTCGCGGGACTCCAGCTCCCACTTCTTGCGCCCGCCGTCGAGCAGCTTGACGTTCTCGTGGCCGTAGACCTTGAAGTACCAGTAGGCGTAGGCGGCGAACCAGTTGTTGTTGCCGCCGTACAGGACGACAGTGTCGTCGTTGGCGATGCCGCGCGACGACAGCAGCGCCTCGAAGCCGGCCTTGTCGACGAAGTCGCGGCGGACCGGGTCCTGAAGGTCGGTCCTCCAGTCGATCTTCACGGCACCGCGGATGTGACCCTTGTCGTAGGCGCTGGTGTCCTCGTCGACCTCGACGAGCACGACACCTGGCGTGTCGAGGTTGGCCTCGACCCAGTCGGCGTCCACCAGAACGGCGGAGCGGCTCATTGGATTCTCCCAGGTTGTAGACGGCGTATGAGCAGGTACGTTTCGCAGCCCAGGCAGAAGCCGAACGCTGCGTTGAGGAAGGCGGCCAGCAGTGCCGCTGCTGTCGCACCCAAGGCCAGTGCGGTGATCCCCGCCGCGAACCCGATCAGTCCCACCATCGCGAACCCCAGCCCGACGGCCTGCGCGAACCGCGGCGGCGCCGCGTCCTCCGTCTCGACCGGCGGCCCCAGCCGCGGCCGCACGAACCGGCGGAAGACCAGCCCGTACGGCGACGCGTCAGCGGCGCCGAGCGCGAAGACGATCGCCTGCGCGGCGAGCAACCAGGGATTCTGCGTGACCAGTACGACCGCGAGGACCACGCTGGTCACGGCCGCGCCGAAACGCGGGCCACGAGGGTCGATCTGCATCGTGGGGATGCTCCTGAAGGATTCTTGGAACGCGGCACGAAGCCGCAGGAATCACCCTCAGGCCATGCGACAGAGCGAGGTCGCGACGCGGCAGAAGTCCACCGCGCGCCGCTTCGTGAGCAGCTCTGTCGTGGGAGTCATGACCACGACAGTACCTTCCGTCTCGGCATCTGTCACACCTTGTCCGATGGCTGAGACGGCCCGTGAGACGCGCCGTCCACGGCCGCGCCGAGCGCGACGATGACGTCGGCCTTGCGCGGCTGGCCGGACGCCCTCTTCACCACGTTGCCCGCCCCGTCGAGGACGAGCACGGTCGGGGTGCGCAGGACGTCGAAGCGCCTGACCAGATCGAGGCGCGACTCCGCGTCGATCTCCACGTGCCGGACGCCGGGGACCATGCCGGCCACCTCGCCCAGGATCCGGCGGGTCGCCCGGCAGGGCTGGCAGAACGCGCTCGAGAACTGCACCAGTGTGGCGCGCTCGCCGAGGTCGGCGCCGAGATCACCACTCGTCACCGGGGCGTGTTCCACGACCCGCATCCTTCCGTCGCGCCGTCTCAGGACCAGCCCGAGGACCACGCCCAGGACGAGCGTGGCCATGAGGGTCGCGATCCCTGCCATCACCGTCTGCAACCGTACGCCCGGTGCGGCTGATTCCCCCGCCGGGTCACGGCGAGGTCACAGCCTGGCGGTCACCAGGACGCGGCCGCCCGAGTCGGCGAGCTCGATCCGGTCGATCTGGCCGGGGCGCAGCGCCGTCGAGCCTTCGAGGACCATCTTCTGACCGCGGTACTCGCCTCTGCCCACGGTCCAGCTGCCGAGGGTCGAGACCGTGCCGTCCTTGGCGACCGCGCGCAACGTGCAGACCGTGCCCGCCGGGACTCCCGCGACCCTGGCGACGACCTGCGTCCCGCCGTCGTGCGGCACAAGCCGCACGACGATTCGTACGTCGCCGCTGCTCCCGCGTGCCTCCGACGGCACGGGCGACGCCGTGACGGTCGCTTCGGCGCGCGACGGCTCGACCTTTCTCGCCACCGCCCCCTTTGACGACGCGGCCGAGGGCGCGGGCGACGCCGGGGCGACGAGCAGCTCCGGCGGCGCCTGCGTGCCCGCCGCGTCGGCCTGGCCCGGCTGATCCTGCGCCGCCTGGGCTGGGGCCGCCTTACCTTGGGCCGCGCGGCTCGCCTGGTCCGGGGCCGCGGCGACCGACCCCACTGTCGTGCTCTCCGAAGCCTTCTGCGCCACCGACACCCACGCCGTGCCTCCCACGGCCGCGACGACGACGGATGCGGCGAGCGCCAGCAGCACGCGGGACCGGCGCCCACGCCGGGCGGACGCCACGACCGGGGGCGCGACCGTCCCGTCCGCACCCGCGGCCGTATCCGCATTCGCGAGAACATCCGCGAAGACGCCGTCGAGCACGGCCCGCGGCGGCGCGGCGGCGCGCTCGATGTCCTCGGCCGACACGCGCGCCAGCAGCGGCGGCAGCCCGGACAGCTCGGCCAGCTCCGCCCGGCAGGCCGCGCAGTTCTCCAGGTGGGCCTCGACCTCGGCGGTCTCCTCGGCGTCGAGCGCCCCCAGCACGTACGCTCCGAGCGAGATCCGCACCTCCTCGCAGGTCATGGTGCCAGCCCCCGTTCCTCCAGGGCGAGCTTCAGCGCCCGGAGGGCGTAGTAGGTCCGCGACTTCACCGTTCCCTGCGGGATGCCGAGGATCTCCGACGCCTCCTTCACCGATCTCCCCCGGTAGTA
This sequence comes from Microbispora sp. NBRC 16548, assembly GCF_030268985.1. Classification (NCBI taxonomy): domain Bacteria; kingdom Bacillati; phylum Actinomycetota; class Actinomycetes; order Streptosporangiales; family Streptosporangiaceae; genus Microbispora; species Microbispora sp. NBRC 16548. The sequence continues at coordinate 28,495 of NZ_BSSF01000017.1, read as the reverse complement.
CGTCTCCAGGAGCACCTCGCGGTGCTCCGCCCTGAGGGAGGCCAGCGCCTCCGCCACTCCCCACGACTCCACGGCCCGTTCCAGCTCGTCGTCGGCGGGCAGCACGGCGAGCGCCTCGTCCCCCGTCTCCTGCGGCCTGGACTTGCGGGCGCGGTGCTGATCGACGACGAGATTGCGGGCGACGGTGAACAGCCACGCGCGAACCGGGCGTCCCTGGAGCCCGGAGGGATGCCGCCAGGCCCGAAGCAGCGTCTCCTGCACCACGTCCTCCGCCCTGCCCGGATCACCGGTCAACCGCAGCACGTAGCCGTACAGCGGCCCTCCGTGATCCTCCCAAAGTGCGCGTATGAGCTCCTCGTCGGCGGTTCCGGCTGGACTCACACCCTCATCACGTACGCCGGGGCGCGGTGGTTCGGCGGTGTGACGATCGTCACGCGAGCCCTCATCGGAGGGGGACATCGGACGCGGTGCCCTGGACCGCGAGCCCTTCGCTCGTCGACTTCACACGGGTGATCCTGAGGTTGAGCGGCAGGTTCTTCACCGGCACGGTGAACGAGATGAGCCGCTCCGGGTTCGGCACGGGGATGGCGCCGGCGATCTTCACGTTCGCGGGCGTGAGCCGTATCCCGCCCTGGACCACCTGGATCTTCATGTCGGCGGTGACCGGCACCTGGTTCCCGAGCACGGGCACGTTGCCCGAAACGCGGAGCTTGTCGTCGCCGGCGCCCTCGACCTTGATGCCGCGCGGCGCGTGGGCCGACAGGGTCTGCCGGGAGATGACCACGGTCCCGGTCACGCGGTCGGCCCTGATCTCGGTGGCCGCGGCGTTCTGGATCAGGTCGGAGAGCGGGGCGGTGACGCCGTACAGCGTGGCGTCGATGCGTTCGAGCTGGACGCCCTCCCGCTCCACCTTCCCGATGCCGATGCTGATCTCCTCGTATCGGCCCGAGATGGCCTGGGTGAGGAACGGTATGCCCTTGACCTGCACCGAGGGGGCCTCCGCCAGGTCGTACTTGGCCTCGATCTGGCGGGCGATCTCACGCTGCACCCCGACCACGGCGACCCGGTCGAGCACGACGAGCACGATGGCCAGCAGGGCCACGGCCACGACCAACTTGCGCATCCGACGACCCCTCCGAAGGCGCCTTTGTGATCAGAGTAGTGCCTTGACCGGCAAGATTTGCCCGAAACGAGCGGTGTCCAGAGTGGTGCATCGCAAGGCGGAGGAGGAGCTCGTAGCCGGAGGCTACGGGCGACGACGACAACGCGGCGAGGTGCCGCTCTGGGCGACGCGAGGGGCAAAGATTGACGGGAGAGGCACTTGCGGCTCATCCCCCGGCGAAGGGGGGTAAAACCTCGACCACGGCACCTTCGGGTAGGTCGATCGTCGCCGGATCGCGCGTACCCGCGGGTGCGCCGTCCACGAGGAAGGAGCACCGGCGCAGCACGCGCTCGACGGCCGGATTCCGCGAGATCCCCGCGAGCAGGTCTCCCAGCGTCTCGGCGTCGAACGGCTCCTCCGGCACGCCGGCGGCCTCCTTGGCCGCCGCCCAGTAGCGGATCGTTCCCCTGGCCATGACGCGCCGCTCCCCTCATTCTCACGCACCTCGCGGAAGCTCTCCGTCACCGCCACGTTACGGCGCTAAACCACGTGACGTGTTGTTCACACGGGTGACGCACATTGGACGCAAACTTCGTGTGGGCTACCCTACGAATTAATGGACTCGGGCGATGTGGCCCCCGGGTCCTTACGTGTTTGTACGGCTGTCGCGGTTTCCAGTGCTGCAAACGGCGCCGAGCCGACATGGTGCGAGGAGGCTCATGTGAGCAATCTGCTCCTGCTGACCAACGCTCTGGAGCCGTCGGCGGAGACACTCCCGGCACTCGGACTGCTGCTGCACTCGGTGCGGGTCGCGCCCGCCGAGGCCTCCGCGCTGATCGACACGCCCCCGGCGGACGCCATCCTGGTGGACGCGCGCCGTGAGCTCGTGCAGGCCAAGAGCCTGTGCCGGCTGCTGCGCACGACCGGCGTCACCTGCCCGCTGATGGCGATCGTGACCGAGGGCGGCCTCGCGGCGATGACGGCGGAGTGGGGTGTGGACGACGTGATCCTCGACACCGCGGGGCCGGCGGAGGTCGAGGCCCGGCTGCGGATGGCGGTCGGGCGGCTGTCGCTGGCCGCCGCCGACGAGGTCCCCGACGAGATCCGCAGCGGCGACCTGTCGATCGACGAGGCGACCTACACGGCCCGGCTGCGCGGGCGCGCGCTGGACCTCACCTTCAAGGAGTTCGAGCTGCTGAAATACCTCGCCCAGCACCCGGGCCGGGTCTTCACCCGCGCCCAGCTGCTGCAGGAGGTCTGGGGCTACGACTACTTCGGCGGCACCCGCACCGTGGACGTGCACGTACGGCGCCTGCGGGCCAAGCTGGGCGCCGAGTACGAGGCGCTCATCGGAACGGTCCGCAACGTGGGCTACCGCTTCGTCCCCGACCGCGGCGAACAGAACGAGGCCGAACCCGCCAGACGCTGATGGCCCACCCCTTGGGGTGGGCCATCGTTTTTTAGTCGATCACCGGACGAGGTTGATCCGGCCGGTGGCCGGCGGGGCGATCGGCGAGTGCGCGCCCATGTAGGCGACGAACGCGTCGATGTCCAGCGGGCCGCTCCACAGGTCGGTGCCCTTGGTGAAGACGCTGAAGCCGTCGCCGCCGCCGACGAGGAAGTTGTTGGCGGCCACCCGGATCTGCTGGGTGTCGGTCACCGCGGTGCCATTGATCTTGATGTCGGAGACCCGCGAGCCCTCCGGCTTCGTCGTGTCGAAGGTGTAGGTCAGCGACGAGGACGGCTGGAGGATCCGCTGGGTGATCCCGCCCGTCGCCGGGTCGACCTTCCAGATCTGCTGCTCGAGCAGCGCCTTGAGCTGGGCCCCGGTGAGCGTGACGACCTGCATGAGGTTGTTGAACGGCTGCACCTGGAAGGCCTCGCCGTACGTCACGACGCCGTCGCCCTCGGAGCCGCTCTGCGCGTAGGTCAGGTCGGTGCGGACGCCGCCCGGGTTCATCAGCGCGATCTCCGCGTTGCCGCCGTCCTTGGTCGCCTCGAGCTGCGCGTCGGCGATCAGGTCGCCGAGCGCGGTCTCGCCGACGTTGCCGCCACGCCCGATGTTGGCCGTTATCTTGCCGATCGGCTTGTTGGCGACGGTCGAGACCCGCTCCTGCCAGGTCTTGATGTACGTCTCGGTGTCGGCGTCCGGGGTGACGGTGCGGGTCACCACGTTGTTCTTGGCGACGACGCTGGAGCGGATGACGTCCTTGGTCCTGCGGTCGACCCGGAAGTCGATCTGCGTGATGGCGCGGCCGAACGACGAGCCCTGCGTGTAGACGCGGTCCTGACCGGCCGGGTCCTTCACCTTGCAGACGTACGCCTGGTGGCTGTGGCCGCTGATGACCAGGTCGATCTGAGGGTCGAGACCCGTGGCGATCCGCGTGCCGTTGCCGGGGATGACGGGGCACGAGCTGGGGTCCTGGTTCGGGGTGATGTTGTCGCCCTCGTGGACCAGCACGACCTGCGCCTTGACCCCGTGCTTGGCGAGGTACTTCGACACCTTGTTGGCCGCCGCGACCTCCTCGGTGAACTGCAGGCCCTTGATGCCGGCGGCGGTGACGATGTTCGGAGTGGTCTGGGTCACCAGGCCGATGAAGCCGATGTTCACCCCGTTGATCTTCTTCACGTAGAAGGGCGGCAGGGCGTAGTCGCCGTTGCCCTCCTTGAGCACGTTCGCCCCGAGATAGTCGAACTTCGTGCCCTTCCACTCACCCGCCGGGGAGCAGCCGTCGACCGGGTGGCAGCCGCCGTTCATGATGCGGTTGAGCTCGTCGATGCCCTCGTCGAACTCGTGGTTGCCGGCCGAGGAGGCGACCAGGCCGAGCTGGTCGAGCAGGGCGGCGGTCGGCTCGTCGTGGTAGGCGGCGGACAGCAGCGGCGACGCGCCGATGAGGTCGCCCGCGGCCACCAGGAGGGTGTTGGCGTCGCGCAGCTGCTTGAGGTGGGCGGCCAGGTAGGACGCGCCGCCCGCGATCGAGTACTTCGCGCCGGCGATGCCGGTCAGCGAGCCGTCGGTGTCGGTGTTCGCGCCGTTCGGGTCGAGGATCCGGGAGCTGGACCCGGTCGGGGGCTCCAGGTTGCCGTGGAGGTCGTTGATGGTCAGCAACCGGACGGGAACGGAGGGACCGGGCTTCTTGTCGTGCTTGCCGGATTGGGGAGCGGGAGATGCGGCGGCCGTGCCCATCGTGAGGGCCGCGACGCCCACCACGGCGGCGCCGGCGACGGCCAGTCGCGTCAGGGATGCTCGGGTCATGACCCCCGACAGTAGAGCGGGGATCTAAGCAGGAAATGGCGCAAAGATAACGATTCAGGGAGGGAACCCATGGCGTCTATTGCCGAAGCCCGGTAGGGGAATCGCCAAGCCTTCACTTATCGTGCCAAGCATGGACGTACGCGTGGAGATCACGGAACGGCTCGATGACGAGCAGGTGGCGGCGGTGCTCGCCCTGGTGGAGGCGGCCGCCGAGGCCGACGGTGTCGCTCCGCTCAACGAGCATGTGATGCTCCAGGTGCGGCACGGCGGCGATCACGGCGCCAGGGCCGTACTGCTGTACGAGGACGGAAAGGTCGCGGGCTTCGCCCACCTGGATCCGGCGGACCCGGAAGAGGGGCCGAGCGGCGAACTCGTGGTGCATCCCGCCTTCCGCAGGCGCGGTCTGGGCCGGCGACTGCTGAGCGACGCGCTGGAGGCGAGCGGGGGCAGGCTGCGCCTGTGGGCGCACGGCGACCTGCCCGGCGCCGCCCGTCTCGCCGCGAGCGCGGGCCTGGCCCGGGTGCGCTCCCTGTGGCAGATGCGCCGACCGCTGTCCGAACCCCTGCCCGCCGCCGCCCTCCCCGAGGGCGTACGGCTGCGCACGTTCGAGCCGGGACGCGACGAGAAGGCGTGGCTGGCGCTCAATGCGCTGGCCTTCGCCACCCACCCCGAGCAGGGCTCCTGGACTCCGGCCGACCTCGAACTGCGGGAGCGGGAGTCGTGGTTCGACCCCGCCGGATTCTTCCTCGCCGTACGGGGAGACGCGCTGACCGGCTTCCACTGGACCAAGGTGCACGGCGGCGACGAGCCGATCGGGGAGGTCTACGTGGTGGGGGTCGCGCCGGGCGAGCGCGGCACGGGCCTCGGCCGGGCGCTGACGCTCGCCGGGCTCGCGCACCTGCGCGCGCTCGGCCTCGCCCAGGTCATGCTCTACGTGGACGAGGAGAACACCGCGGCGGTCCGGTTGTACGAGTCGCTCGGGTTCACGCGGTGGAGCACCGATGTGATGTACCGGCGCTGAACGCCTACGGGCCGGTCCCCTTCGGGGGCCGGCCCGCTTCGTGTAGAGGCGTCCTCTATCCGAGGACGAGGTTGAGGATGAAGTAGCCGATCGCGGCGACGATGGCCGCGGCGGGGATCGTCAGGACCCACGCGGTCACGATGTTGCCGGCGATGCCCCACCGCACGGCAGACAGCCGCCGTGTGGCGCCCACACCCATGATCGCGGAGGTCATGGTGTGCGTGGTCGAGATCGGGGCGCCGAACCCGATGGCGGCGGCGTAGAGGACCGAGGACGCCGCCGTCTCGGCCGCGAAACCGCGCGGCGGGTCCAGGTGGATGATCCGCCTGCCCATCGTCCGCATGATGCGCCAGCCGCCGGAGTACGTGCCGAGAGAGATCGCCGTGGCCGAGGCCGTGATGACCCACTCGGGAATGCTGCCGTTCGGGGAGGCGTACCCGCCGACGACGAGCGCCAGGAAGATCACGCCCATCGTCTTCTGCGCGTCCTGCAGCCCGTGGCCGAGCGCGATGGCGGCCGCCGACACGGGCTGCACGTACCGGAACCCCCGGCTGGTGCGGTGCGGGTTGGACTTGCGGAAGATCCAGAGAAGAATGGTCATGATGATGCCGCCCAGGATGAACCCGATGACAGGCGACAAAATCATGGGGATGACGACCTTCTCCACCACCCCCGACCAGTGCACGGTCGCGCTGGCGGCGATGGCGGAGCCGCACAGCCCGCCGATCAGGGCGTGACTGCTCGACGACGGCAGGCCGAAGTACCAGGTGATGAGGTTCCAGACGATCGCACCGATGAGGGCGCCGCCCACGATGAGCAGCCCGTGGGTGCCATCAGGAGCGTCGATGATCCCCTTGCCCACGGTGTGGGCCACCGCGGTGCCGAGATGGGCGCCGATGAAGTTCATCACCGCGGCGAGGAGGAGTGCGATCCGCGGCGTCAGCGCGCGGGTGGAGACGGAGGTGGCGATGGCGTTCGCCGCGTCGTGGAAACCGTTCGTGTAGTCGAACGCCAGCGCGATGACGATCACGCCGATTACAAGCGCGAGCTCCACTTAGCTTTCCTTGACCGCGATCGTCTCGATCGTGTTCGCGACGTGCTCGAAGGCATCGGCGGCGAGCTCGAGTTGCTCGATGACCTCTCGCATCTTCATGACGGTCAGGGCGTCGTACTCGCCGCTGAACAGCTTCGCCAGCAGCCTGCGGTAGACCTGGTCGGCCTGGTTCTCGAGCCGGTTGATCTCGATCCAGTACTCGTTGAGGTGCTGCATCGAACGCAGACGCGGCATCGCGTCCGCCGTCAGCTCGGCGGCCCGTTCGAGGACCTCTACCTGGCGTACGACCTCCTTGGGGAGGTGGTCGATCTGGTAGAGGACAATCAGGTCGGCCGCGGCCTCCATGTAGTCCATCACGTCGTCGAGATTCGACGCGAGGCGGTAGATGTCCTCGCGGTCGAAGGGCGTGATGAAGCTCTCATTGAGGCGGTTCATGATCGCGTGAGTGCGCTCGTCGCCCGCGTGTTCGCAGGCACGCATCTTCTCGGCCAGACCCTCCCGGTCCGAACCGTCGCTGATGATCTCGACCAGCAGACGCGATGCGGTGACGAGGTTGTTCGCCGAGTCGGCGAACAAGTCGTAGTAGCTGTCCTCACGGGGCGTGAGACGCAGGCGCACGTCGTTTCTCCAGATGTGCGGGGACGGTCCGCAGAGAAGAGTACGGGTTACCAGTGGAAATGCGAAGTTCAGGCCATGCAAGCCCGCTTGTAACCTACTCTTCCCCTTCCCGCTGCCCAGAACGTCTCCCGTAACACACTTGTTGCCTGAGCCGCTTCAGATCTTGGTGCGGTGGAAGTTCAGGAACGACCTGCTCGGGGTCGGGCCCCGCTGCCCCTGGTAGCGCGAGCCGTACCGGTCCGAGCCGTACGGGAACTCTGCGGGCGAGCTGAGCCGGAACATGCAGAGCTGACCGATCTTCATGCCCGGCCACAGCTTGATCGGCAGCGTGGCGACGTTGGACAGTTCGAGCGTGACATGCCCCTCGAAGCCGGGGTCGATGAAGCCCGCCGTCGAGTGTGTCAGCAGGCCCAGCCGGCCCAGGCTCGACTTGCCCTCCAGTCGCGAGGCGATGTCGTCGGGCAGACTGATCACCTCGTACGTGCTGGCCAGCACGAACTCCCCCGGGTGCAGGATGAACGGCTCGTCGCCGTCCGGCTCCACCTGCCGGGTGAGGTCCGGCTGCTCCGTCGCGGGGTCGATGTGCGGATAGCGGTGGTTCTCGAACACCCGGAAGTAGCGGTCCAGCCGCACATCGATACTGGACGGCTGGATCATCGCCGGGTCGTACGGGTCGAGCTTCACCCTGCCCGACTCGATCTCGGCACGGAGGTCACGATCGGAAAGCAGCACGGATGCAAGGCTAGTGGGCCCCCTGACCGGGGGGTATCGGGGATCTTCGCGTCGGGACTGCAGGAGCACGCCCCGAATCCGCTACAGTAGGGGCAGCGACGGGCTCCACAGCCGGTCACGCGGGTGTAGTTCAATGGCAGAACATCAGCTTCCCAAGCTGACAGCGCGGGTTCGATTCCCGTCACCCGCTCCACTCTCGCCCCGGGCTCTCCCGAGACGTTGATTTCTCTTCGTCATCACCAATCGGGTCGAGCAGGCCACATGCTCCTTCGATGCCTCCCGAGGAGACCAGGTCTCGGATCGCGGCCGCCATGCCTTCGAACCCGACGCCCCTGATGACGATCAAGTCTGAGCACCAGAAGTACCGGCCATCGAGGCACTCACCAGTACGCGCATCCTTGTCCATGATGTGCTGGATCGCGTCCAGGGTCATGAAGGTCGCATACCGGCGCGAGCCGTCGCGGAAGGTGATTGTCGCGTCTGCCTGGTCAGCAGCGTCCGGCTCGTACCCCTCCCAGGCTGGAATGACCATCTCGAACTCAGGATCCGTAACGCGGTAGAAGGTCCCGTCGAAAGTGATCAGCTTGTTGCTCCTCCCGTTGTCGGCCGCGCGGTCTCTGCGACGATGGCGGCCGTGACGTAGAAATCGTCCGGAGCGATCTGCGTCACCGCATCAAGGCGGACTGCCCGCTCGTCCGCAGTGATCATGTGAGCCTCGAAGTGCCGGTAGCTGAGATCCTGCAACCAGATCCGTTCGAGCTCTGCCGCAATCTCCACGGTCGAAGACCCCGGCACAGTCCAGCACGTAGCCGCGATCAGGTTGTTCGTATCGCCGGTACGGCGAACTGATACCTCCCTGATCAATGGCGAGTGCCAGAGGTAAGCATCGAAGTCCATTGCCATGCCGTCGAGGTCAGCCCCAGAGCTGGGGAACGACTCGTCCATCACCTGCTGCTTCACAGCGGCAAACTCCGAGGGATCCATCCAAGAAGCGTCCCACCTCCACATCCCGACGCGATCACCGTGCAATTAGCGTGCAATTAGACAGGGTGACGAAGGGTCAACCACGGTCACTCATGACCGGCCCTACGCCCAGGTCAGGCACCCTACAAGCCGTGATCCATGCAATTCCCAAGCTGACAGCGCGGGTTCGATTCCCGTCACCCGCTCCACGTACGAAGGCCCAGGTCAGGGAGAGAATCCCGACCCGGGCCTTGATTGTTTTCAGGGCCATCGCAACTGCTGGCCTCGCCGTATCGAGGGAACCCACCGCACGGGGGCTGCCGGCGGGATGCAGTCCTCACGATCGCCCCGTCATGGCCGGTCACCGCTCGTGGCTAGGGGCGATCACGGTCCGGGGCTTCGTTCCTCAACCCCGGCCCATCGAGCTCAACCCGGACGGAAACGTCAGCTCTTGAGGTTCCTCGACTATCGCTTGCTGAGCGCCTTGCGGAGCTGAGCCGCCTGCTGCGCTCGGACCTCGAAGGGAACCTCGATCTTGCCTGGGTCCGAGAGGATGAATCCGTCGTCGGGGGAGCGAGGGATCACGTGGACGTGGAGATGAGAAAGCGTCTGGCCTGGGATGTTGTCGTTCTGCAGAACCATGTTCCCGGGTGCTCCAAACGCTTCCCGGACGGCTGCGGTCACTTGGCCGACCACATCGAACAGCTCAGCCGAAAGATCGCGAGGGGCAGTATGAAGACTCGTCACGTGAGCAGTCGGAAGCACGAGACAGTGACCAAGGTTCTTTGCTCGCTGCCAAGGGACGGGCAGGACGAAGACGTTGGCAGTGCGATAGGCGACGAGCTCCCCGTCTACGTCACCGGCACCGATGAGACAAAAGGGGCATGGGCTCATCTGCCGAATTCTCGGCCACCTTGGGATAACGCGTCCACCCAAATATCTGGCGGTTCGGCTGTACGGTCCAGCCACGATTAGAAGGTCAGAGCGTGCCCGTTGCGTGCCCGTTCGGTCGGCGAGCGAGGGGTAACCGCAGGGACTCACGGTTACTCGACCGCCACAGGCCCAGGTCACTGTTTGCCCAGCTCAGGTGGCCTAGCTTGAACGACTTCCCAAGCTGACAGCGCGGGTTCGATCGCTCGTTGATCTTCGCGTGCCATCAGCCCTGGGCGGCTCAAACAGCCAGAATCCTCCGACATAACAAACCCGGAGGTTGAAGGCACGATCGGCGCTTCGCTGCTGGTCATCGACCTCGTCGGGGCAGCTCACGAACTACCGCTGACGTGGCACAGGCGCCGGTTCCGGTGAAGCAGTAGGCCGCGTCAGAAGGGGATCTCGATCGGAGAATCCTCCAGAGCTTTCTGAAGACGCGTCGCGGCCGTCTCGGCGGCGGACCTAGTGAGCGCGGAGTCGGGCTGGCCTACGTTGACGCTGTGGTCAAGCGCGATCATGGTGTGCCCCACCCTGATGATCACGATGTCGATCGCAATCATGGAGTCCTTGTCCAGGTTTCTGCCGGGGATCCCGCTGCGGATCTTGATTGCATAGACACTGTCGCCGAGCTTGCCGACTTGCAGCTTGCGGATGGTGTCCTTCGTGTAGCGCCTGGTGACCGCAAGGTGACCACAATTCCGGACCATAGCCTTGGCCGCCCGCTCCAAATCAGCGATCTCGCTACGAGTGCCGCTCACTATGTACTCGTCCACCCGCTCCCATTCATCTGCATTCTCCAGCGCGGTCGCCAACTTGGCCCGATAGAGCGGAACGATTCCCTTGACCGCCCTGGTGCACGCCTTCGAGAGACGGACCGTGGAGTACAAAGGATCCCTGTTCAGGTACGTGCTGCGTGTGAACCCAGGGCCGAGGTCCTCCGGCACAAGCAGGGCTGCTTTAAGTTGATCCGAAGACGGCGGCCCGGAAGGACCCTCAGCCATCACGGGAGCCGGCACGAGGAGAACCGCGCATAAGAGACCAGCGGCGAGTAGCGAACGACTGGTGATCATATTGGCACTTTAGGCGATGCCTCCTCCTATGGGGAGAGAGCGAAGGAAAGAGGATGGGGACCTGGCGCAGGAGCGTGCCCGTTCGGGTTGGCGATCAGCAGAAAGGCACGGGGAGTCACTGCGACTCGACCGCGGCCGCCGGTCGGGCCGTCCGCCGCACGGCGGTCGTCTGATCACTCAAGCAGGAAGCGGCCCGTATAGCAAAGACACAAGAACCTGAGCCGCGATGACAAAGACCGGCAGCGCAGGCATGACCCATGCCGCAAACTGTCGGATGCGAACGAGGCGCCTGGGCGCCAGCCACAGGAAGAGTCCCGCCAGCAGCCAGGCAAGTGACTCGCAACCCAGGCATAGGCTGTGACGCTTGCCCATTGGCTGACGGGAGCGCATTTCTCCGTCTCATCTTCCGTGAGTGGGTCAAGACCACACTCGTCAATCTCTAGCGAGAAGCCGACCAGGAACCATGCGAAGAACGCAGCAACCCACGACAGCACCGCGGCAATCAGAGCCCACCCTACGAATGTCAGTCGCAACGGGAACCTCGTAGGCGACGTTGCCGCTTTGATCAAATTATCTGGCTGGCTTGTCAACTGTGCTCTTATGAAAGCTCGTCAGATCCAGCACCCCGACCGTCTGGCCTCCGCTCTCCTCACCTGTGAGCTGAAACCCGAGCTTCCGATAGAAGCCCTCTGGACCGCTTTCTCCCGGCTCCCAGGTGACATACATCTGCGTGCCGCCACGGCGCCTCACTTCGGCGGCCACTGATTCGACGGCGAAGCGACCGACTCCGCGCCCCTGTGCGTCAGGCACCACATTGAGTCGCCACAAGCCAGACCGGAAGTCAACCCCCTTGCCGTCCCAGTCGATATTCAGGAAGGCCATGAGGAAGCCCACCGGACGGTCGCCGTCGAAGATGAGGCGTGGCCAAGCCACCTCCCGATGCACGTAAGCCTCGGCCAGCGACTTCACCACAGGCGAGACGAAGCGTTCTTGGTCGGGGCGTACCTTTACAGCAATAGCCGTCTCGACGTTGGCAGGGCTAATAGGCACAAGGCGAAATTTTTCAGTCACAAGAGAACCCTAAGGGGTATTCACGTATTGCCCCGCGGGCGCGATTCCGATCTTCGCGGCGTGCAGGGCCAACCTTCCCTACAGCGGCCTTGGACGGCGGACGCGGCGGAGAGGGCGTGCGACGAGGGCCAAGACGGCGCAGTAGATCGGGGGGAACACCTCCCACGTGTCGCCGGCCGCTTCGGGCAACGCAGGGCGCAGTAGCGCGTACGCGATGCCGAGGAGCAGTGCGGCGAGAGGATAGAGCAGGGACCGCCGCACAGCCGCCTCACCCGCGTTCCACCGGATGACCAGGGAGGCGAGCACGAGGGCGACCGCCGCCGGGACGGCGGCGAATGCGATCACTCCCGGCAGGTCTTGAAGGAGCGGCGGCAACAACGCCGGTTGTAGCCGGCGCCGCCGTCGCTACGCGGCCAGTTGTAGGTCGCGACGGTGACCGAGGTCGCCGCGATGGCGAGAGCCGAAACCTTCACGGCGATCGGCAGCGCCGAGCGCCCGTCAGGGAAGATCGCGGTCGCGAGCAACAGCGGCGCCATGACCTGCGGTACCCAGATCCAGTAGTGCAGCCACTCCTCCCAGCTCGCGGCCATCCCGTCGGACGCGATGACGAGGTCCGGAAGCTCGCACACCAGCCGGACCATGCCCAGCAACCCGCCGAACAGGAAAATTCGCCCAATATTCCGGCTTTGGGCCCGGCCGCCTGTCCACGCCCCCGCCAACAGCATCACGCCCGCGCGGAAGACCTCCCAGACGGGCGCGTCGCGGGCGATGGGACCATCGGCGATCAGCGTGACGACGACGGGAAGGGCGGCCAGGCTCAGCAGCGCCGTCCCCCAGAATCGGAGCGAAGCCCACACGGCAGACATGATCCGCTCGTGACGGTTCGGCCGCCACTCGGTCCACCTGTCGTCGAAGCCTCGCCTGGCGCCGGCTATCCAGTCGTGCAACCAGAACCCCGACGGCGTGGCTGCCCGTCACTCGCTCCACGTACGAGGGGCCCAGCTCAGGACATGAATTCAGACCCGGGGCTTGATCGTATATGCGGGCTTTCCTCACTCGAGTCTGCGCGATCAGGTAGCGGCCAGCGGTGCGCCGATCTGGATGTCGAGGTATGCCACCAGATCATCTCCGTCGACAGCACCCCGGCGCGCGTCGATGATCACGACCGTTCCGGCCACGATGCCGGCGAAGCTGGTGCCGGATCGCCGGGACTGTTCGATGCGCTCTGTGACCGGACCACGGACCACCTCGGTAAGAAAGGTGAGGCCCTGCGGGAACTCCTCGCTGAGCAGGTGTCGTTGCCGCCCCGACTCGATCAGGCTGCCGATGCCGAACTGGACAGAGACGATCTGATCACCACGGAGGGCGACATGGTCCGGGGGATATCGTCACTCCGCCGCGTCGTACGGGTCTGGAGATCACGATCAAAGTTGTTGATCTGCCGCTGCCCCATAAGCCGGCAACTTCGGCCATCAGGCGCGGATGCGCAGTGGTATCGGGGCCGGCATTGCGCCTCACGGGTCGAAGGTGAGAAACGGGTGGTTGGCCCGGCGGAGCCTAGACTTGCGCCATGCCGATCGACCTGAGCCTGCTCGACGGTGTGCGGTGGCGGGGGCAGCCGGTGGTCGGCGAGAGGGCTCAGGCGCTGCTCGCCGCCCTCGCGCTCGCCTGCCGGACCGTGAACGCGGACCAGCTCGTCGCGGAAGTGTGGGGGGACAGCGAACCGGCCAATCCGGCGAAGGCGCTGCAGGTCCTGGTGTCCCGGACCAGGGCGGTCGTGGGGTCGGAGGCGCTGGTCACCGAAGGGGGCGGCTACCGGCTCGAGGTTCCGCCCGACCGGGTCGACGCCGGCCGGCTGCATGGCCTGTCGGGCCGCGCGCGGGCGCTGCTCGCCGAGGATCCGGCCACGGCGGCCACGGCGGCGGAGGAGGCGCTCGCGCTGGGCATCGGGACGTTGCCGCCCGAGGGCGGCGGCCCGCTGGCCGAGGTGCGCCGGCGTGCGGAACGCGACCTGGCGTCCGCGCGGGTCGTGCTCGCCCGGGCCCGTAGCCGGAGTGGTGACCACGGCCTCGCCCTGCCCGAGCTCGAGGAGGCCGTGCGGATCCACCCCGAGGACGAAGGGCTGCTCGCCGACCTCCTGCACAGCGAGGCGGCGGTGCGCGGAACGGGCGCCGCGCTGGACCGCTTCGAGCGCTACCGGTCGGACCTGCGCGACCGGATCGGCGCCGACGTCGGCCCGGAGCTGCGACGGATCCATCGTGGGCTGCTGGCGCTCGACAGCCCCGTACGCGCCGGCGTGCGGTTCGACACGACCCCGCTGCTCGGCCGCGACGACGACCTCCGGCGGGTGCGGGCGCTGCTCGCCACCTCACGGGTGGTCTCGATCCTCGGCCCCGGCGGGCTCGGCAAGACCCGGCTCGCCCATGCCGTCGCCCGCGAGGCCCCGCAGCCGGTGGTGCACTTCGTCGAACTGGTCGGCGTGACCGCGCCCGAGGACCTGGTCGGCGAGGTCGGGTCCGCGCTCGGCGTCCGCGACTCGGTGACAGGGCGCCGCACGCTCACGCCGCAGCAACGCGCCGACATCAGGGCCCGGATCGCCCAGCAGCTCGATCTGGCCCCGACGCTGCTGGTGCTCGACAACTGCGAGCATCTGGTGGAGGCGGTCGCCGACCTGGTCGCCTATATGACCGCGACCACACGGGAGCTGCGCGTCCTCACCACGACCCGCTCGCCGCTGGCGATCGCCGCCGAACGCGTCTATCCGCTGCCCCAGCTGGGAACCGGTGACGCCGTCGAGCTGTTCCGCGACCGCGCGACCGCGGCCCGGCCCGGTGTGCACCTCGACGAGCGTGACGTACGCGCCGTCGTGACCCGCTTGGACGGCCTGCCGCTCGCGATCGAACTGGCCGCCGCCAAGGTGAGGGTGATGTCACCGGCCGAGATCGCCCGGCGGCTGGAGGACAGGTTCGCGCTGCTGCGCGGCGGCGATCGGAGCGCCCCCTTCCGGCACCAGACGCTGCTGGCGGTGATCGACTGGTCCTGGAACCTTCTCGGCGAGCGGGAGCGCCGGGCCCTCCGCTGCCTCTCGGCCTTCCCGGACGGCTTCACCCTGGAGGCGGCGGAGGAGGTGCTCGGCGACGGCGCTCTCGGCGACGTCGAGGAGCTCGTGGAGCAGTCCCTGCTCACCGTCGTGGAGACAGCCGACGGCGTCCGGTATCGCATGCTCGAGACGGTGCGCGAGTTCGGCCGTATGCGGCTGGAAGCGGCCGGTGAGACCGCCGACGCACGGGCGGCCGTACGGGCCTGGGCCGTCGGTCACGCCGACCGGCACGGCGGCCGGCTGTACTCGCCGGAGCAGGTCGACGCGGTGGACCGGCTGCGTTCGGAGGAGACGAACCTCGCCGACATCCTGCGCGAGGCCCTCGCCGACCCCGACCCGGAGACGGTCGTGGTGCTGTTCTCCGCTCTGGGCGCCTACTGGACGATCCGCGGGGACCACACGCGCACCGTCGTCCTCACCCCGGCCGTCGCC
Source organism: Microbispora sp. NBRC 16548 (assembly GCF_030268985.1). Lineage (NCBI taxonomy): Bacteria > Bacillati > Actinomycetota > Actinomycetes > Streptosporangiales > Streptosporangiaceae > Microbispora > Microbispora sp. NBRC 16548. The sequence goes on along the minus strand of NZ_BSSF01000017.1, from coordinate 13,146 downwards.
GCCGCCCTGAGCGACTGGACGCCTCCGCCCCGGCTCCTCGACCGGACCCGGCTGGCCCTGAGCATCGCGCTGTTCACCACCAGCGTCATCTCCCTCGAAGGGACCGAGACACTGACGCGGCTGCTGTCCGGGCTGGGCGCCGACTCGGCGAACCCGGCCGTACGGGCGCTGGTGACCGCGCTGCTCGTCATGGTGTCGGACCGCGAGAGCGGCCTGGAAGACCTGGCCGCCGATCCCGACCCGCTGACCCGCCGGATCGCGCTGCACTGGCTGAGCCACGGCCTGGAGAACATCGGCGACCCGGTCGGCGCCATCGAAGCGGCCCGTGCCGCCCTCGAACTCGTCGGAGACGACGGCGGTCCCTGGCACCGGGCGGTGCTGCACATCCAGCTCGCCGGCCTCTACGCGCACCTCGGTGACTCCGCGTCGGCCTCCCGGCATGCCACCGAGGCGCTCCCCGTGCTCGAACGCCTCGGGGCGGTGGAGGACGCCGTCCAGATCCGCGCCACCCTCGCCATGGCGGCGCTCGCCGAGGGCCGCCGCGACGAGGCCGCACGGATGCTCGACGACCTGGAGACGCTCGCCTCCCAGGGCACCTACGGCGAGGTCCTGGCGGTCGCCGCCGGCAGAGCCCAGCTGGCCCTCGTCGACGGCGACATCGCCGAGGGGCTGCGGCGGCACCGCGAGACGGCCGAGGTGCTCCGGAACCTGCGCATGCCGGGCGCGCCGGGCGGTTCCACGATGTGGGCCATCGTCGGCGAGGTCGTCGCGGTCTCGGCGTTCGCGGAGTACGGCGGGGGCGACGACGGCGCGGACCTCTTCGAGTCGCTGCGGGCCAAGGTTCTGATCGCGTTCGATTCGGACCACGCCTTCAGGGACTTCCCGCTGGTGGGGATGGTGTTCGCCGGGCTGGGCATCTGGGGCCTGCGAAAGGGGGCGCTGCCCGCCGAGGAGGCGATCCGGCTGCTCGTGCTCGCCGACCGGTTCGCCTACAACCGGTTCGTCCCGACCATGCGGTGGTCGGTGCTGTCCGCGCACGCCGAACGGATCGCCCCCGGCGTCATGTCCCGGATCGAGGCCGAATACGGCGAACGACGCGGTCCCGACCTGCTGGCCGAGGCTCGCGCCGTCCTGGAGCGGGTGCTCTGACGCCCGCTACATCTTGCGGGAGTACGAGCGGACCGCCAGTGGAGCGAAGATCACGACGACGACCACGCAGCCGATGACCGCCCAGCCGACCTCGGCCGTCACGGCCCCGTCGTTGAACAGGTCGCGCACCGCGGAGACGACGTGTGACACCGGGTTGACCTTCACGAACGCCTCCAGCCAGCCGGGCAGCGTCTCGGCGGGGACGAAGGCGTTGGACAGGAAGGTGAGCGGGAACATGATCATCATTGAGATCCCCTGGACGCTCTGCGCCGTACGCGCCATCGTGCCCAGCCAGGTGAAGATCCACGCCAGCGACCAGCCCGCGAACACGGTGAGTGCGACGCCGCCGATACAGCCGAGCACGCCGCCGCCGGGGCGGTAACCGATGACCAGGCCGGTGACGAGCGTCAGCACCGACGCGATGCCGTAACGGATCAGGTCGGCGATCATCGGGCCGGCCAGGGGAGCGATCCTCGCGATCGGCAGGGACTTGAAGCGGTCGAAGACCCCCTTGTCCATGTCCTCACGCAACTGCACGCCTGTCGCCATGCATACGGTCAGGGCCGTCTGGGCGAGGATGCCGGGGATCAGCACCGGGAGGTAGTTCGACACACTGCCGGAGATCGCGCCGCCGAAGATGAACGCGAACATCGCCGTGAACAGCAAAGGCTGGATGAGGACGTCGAAGAACTGCTCGGGCTTGCGGCGCATCTTCTTCAGGGCTCGCCATGCCATCGCCAGGATCTGGACCCAGGTTGCCTGCAGCGAGCTGCGGGACGTGGTGCGGGCGACCACGGCGGACGGGTCGACGCGCTGGGGGGTGCGGGTGGTCGGGGTCGCGGTGGTCGAGGTCGCGGTGCTCGTGGTCATCGGGCCGCCTCCATCTGGGGTTCGTCGGCGCCGTGGCCGGTCAGCGCCAGGAAGACCTCGTCCAGCGTCGGCTTGGCGACGCTCACCGAGGAGATGCTGAGTCCTGCCTCTCGCAGGCCGATCAGGACGTCCGCGGCCCGGTCGGGGTCGGGAAGGGGGATGTTCATTCGTCCTGATTCCGGGGTCAGGACCGGCTCCTCACCCAGCAGCCGGCGTACGACGTCCGCGGCCAGGGCGGTGTCGGAGCCGTCCGCGAGCCTGAGCTGCAGGGTCGAGTCGCCGACCTGGGTCTTCAGGGCGTCGGGGATGTCCTCGGCGACCTTCCGGCCTCGGTCGATCACGGCGATGCGATCGGCCAGTTGGTCGGCCTCGTCCAGATATTGGGTGGTCAGGAGGATCGTGGAACCGTCGGTGACCAGCTCGCGGATGGTGTCCCACATCTGGCCTCGGGTTCTCGGGTCGAGGCCGGTCGTGGGCTCGTCCAGGAAGATCAGGGGTGGGCGGGTGATCAGGCTCGACGCCAGGTCCAGGCGGCGGCGCATGCCGCCGCTGAACTGGGACAGGGGACGCTCGGCCGCCTCCTGGAGGTCGAAGCGTTCGAGCAGGTCACCGGCGATGCTCTTGGCTCGGGTGCTCGTCAGGCCCTGCAGGCGGGCGAACAGCCAGAGGTTCTCCCGGGCGGTCAGGTCCTCGTCCACCGAGGCGTACTGGCCGGTGACGCCCACCAGCTGCCGGATGCGGTGGGGTTCCCGCCGGACGTCGACGCCGAAGATCTCCGCATGGCCGCCGTCGATCGGGAGCAGGGTCGCGAGCATCCGGAGCATCGTGGTCTTACCCGCTCCGTTCGGGCCCAGGACCCCGAAGATCTCGCCTTGCCGTACGTGAAGGTCGATGCCGTCCACGGCCCGGAAGTCCCCGAAGTTCTTGACCAGACTGTCGGCCCGGACGGCGCTGAGGTCCGCCATGACGCGTCTCCTCTCTCCGCCGGGTACCTCCCGGCGTCCGAGAAGAGCTTCCGCGTTGCCGGCTTCATCGCGGCTTCACGCTGGTTTCACCCCTGACCTGGCGGTTTCACCGGCTCCGGCGTCCTTCTTCGTGGCACCGATGGCCCAGGCGAGCTCCATGGGCAGGGGGTACGGGCGTTCCACGGGAAGCATGTTCGTAACGTCCCGGCCGTCGCGTAGCGCCTGTCGGATGTCGCGGACCTGGTCGGTCAGGTCGGTGATCGACAGGACCCACTGATCGAGGTATCGGGCGACGGCTTCGCCGGACAGGCCCACCTGGATCGAGCGGTATGGCAGAGGGTTGTGGTGCGGGTCCCGTTCGGGATTCCACCGGGGACGTTCATTTCGCGGAGCATCGCGAACCGCAGGCGAGCCGGACAACCGGATAACCCCGCCACTTTCACTTTATAGCAGATCCGCGCACCTCATGAGGCGTCGGAAAGTGCTTCATACTTGCCCGTTGCGAACCGGCCCGACGAACGATGGAGCAAGCGAATTGCGCTACGTGATGGGTTTCGAGCACATCGACTCGACGAATGTCGCAGACGTCGGCGGAAAGGGGGTGCACCTGGGCGAGCTCTCGCGACTCGACGGCATCCGCGTGCCGGACGGCTTCTGCGTCACGACGGACGCCTTCCAGCGGGTCGTGGCCGAGGTGCCGTCGATCGACGCTCGGCTTGACCTGTTGTCGCGGGTGGAACCGGACGACCGTGCGGCGATCCGCGACCTGAGCGCGGATATCCGCCGGGCCGTCGAGGGCGCCGCGCTGCCCGGCGATCTCGTGGCGGCGATCGGCGAATCGCTGGCCCGGCTCGGGGAGCACGCCTCCTACGCGGTGCGTTCCAGTGCGACGGCCGAGGATCTGCCGACCGCGTCCTTCGCCGGCCAGCAGGACTCGTACCTGAACGTCGTGGGCCTGGCGGAGATCCTTCGGCACGTCCGGCGGTGCTGGGCCTCGCTGTTCACCGAGCGGGCGGTGACCTACCGGCGCCGTAACGGCTTCGACCATCGGAAGGTGCGGATGGCCGTGGTCGTACAGCGGATGGTGTTCCCCGACGCGGCCGGGATCCTGTTCACCGCGGATCCCGTGACCTCGAACCGGAAGATCGCCACCGTGGAGGCCGGGTGGGGGCTCGGCGAGGCGCTTGTCTCCGGTCTGGTCTCCGGCGACGTCTACACGGTGCGCGACGACCGGGTCGTCACCAGAGCGGTCGCCACCAAGCCGCGGTTCGTCCAGGCGTCGCCGGGAGGCGGCACCCGGGACGCACCGGTGGAGCAGCGGCGGCAGACGCAGCCGGCCCTGGCGGACGCACAGATCGTGCGCCTGGTGCGGCTGGGCCGGCGAATCGAAGCACACTTCGGCCGGCCCCAGGACATCGAATGGTGCCTGGTCGGCGACGACTTCCACATCGTCCAGAGTCGGGCGATCACCACCCTGTTTCCCGTCCCCGCGACCGATGACCAGGAGAACCACGTCTTCGTCTCCGTCGGTCACCAGCAGATGATGACCGACGCGATGAAACCGCTGGGACTCTCTCTGTGGCAGCTGACGACCCCACGGCCGATGCACGAGGCGGGCGGACGGTTGTTCGTCGACGTGGCCCCCGTCCTGGCGACACCCGCTGGTCGCGCGCGCCTCCTCGGGACCCTGGGGAGATCCGACCCGCTGATTCGGGACGCGCTGCAGACCGTCTTCGACCGCGGCGACTTCCTCCGCTCGCTTCCGGACGATGGTTCCGGCCCCGCACCCGCAGGTGACGCCCCCGCCCCGATCGAGACCGATCCGGCCGTCGTCACCCAGCTGATCCGAAACAGTCAGGCGTCCGTCGCCACCCTGCGGCGCGAGATCCAGGGGCTGTCCGGGCCGGCGCTGCTCGACTTCATCCTGGCCGACATCGCGGAGCTGAAGCGCATCCTGTTCGATCCGCGGAGCTCCCAGGTGATCATGGCGGGGATGGAGGCGACCTGGTGGCTCAACGACCACATCGAGGCGTGGCTGGGCGAGAAGAACGCGGCCGACGCGCTCACGCAATCCGTCCCCCACAACGTCACCTCGGAGATGGGGCTGGCGCTCCTCGACGTCGCGGACACAATCCGGCCGCACGCGGAGGTCGTGGCGTTCCTGCAACGCGTCGTGGACGAAGGCCGGGAGGGTGACGGCTTCCTCGACGAGCTGGCCGGGCTGGCCGGCGGGCGGGAAGCGCGTGACGCCATCCGGGGCTACCTCGACGAGTACGGCATGCGCTGCGCGGGCGAGATCGACATCACCAGAACGCGCTGGAGCGAGCAACCCGCCATGCTCGTGCCCACCATCCTCGGCAACATCAAGAACTTCGAGCCGGGCGCCGGCAAACGACGCTTCGAGCAAGGACGCCAGGAGTCACGGCGTAAAGAACAGGAACTGCTGACGCGCCTGCGCGCCCTACCCGACGGAGAGCAGAAGGCCGAGGAGACCAAGCGGATGATCGACCGCGTCCGCACCTTCGCCGGATACCGGGAGTACCCCAAATACGGCATGGTCAGCCGCTACTTCGTCTACAAGCAGGCGTTGCTGCGGGAAGCCGATCGCCTCGTCCGGTCCGGCATCCTGCGCGAGAAGGACGACATCTTCTTCCTCCGGCTCGAGGAGTTGCGGGAAGTCGTGCGCACCGACGACGTGGACGCCGAACTCATCCTGGAGAGGCGGGAGGCGTTCCGGTCGTACGAGGTGCTCACACCTCCCCGCATCCTCACGTCTGACGGCGAGGCCATCATTGGCCGGTATCGGCGTGACGACGCCCCGCCCGGCGCGCTGGCCGGTCTCCCGGTCTCGGCCGGGACCGTCGAGGGCCGTGCCCGTGTCGTCCTGGACATGGCTCAGGCCGACCTTGAGGCGGGCGACATCCTGGTCACCACCTACACCGACCCCAGCTGGACCCCCCTGTTCGTCTCCGTCGCCGGACTGGTGACGGAGGTGGGCGGCCTCATGACGCACGGCGCGGTGATCGCGCGGGAGTACGGCCTGCCGGCCGTCGTGGGTGTGGAGCAGGCCACCCGGCTGATCCGGGACGGACAGCGGATCCGCGTTCACGGAACCGACGGGTACGTCGAGATCCTCGCCTGAACCGTCGCAAGATTCGCTTGCAGTGGCGCGGCCGCCGTACGCGGATCGCGGCCTGTCCACATGTCCGCAGGGTCGCGGGAGGTGTGCGTTCGGAGCACGGCCCGGATTCCGTCAGTCGAACCAGACGACCAAGCGCACACCTTCAGGACCTCAATTCAGCGAGGTGGCCGCCTCGGGAGTGCTGTTCTCGCCGGGCGCCGTGACGCCGCTCTGGAAGCGTGTCATCCCGCGGAGCAGAAGAGTGGCCAGCGGCACGGCGAATCCGGCCGCCACGCCGATCGCCAGAAGCACCGGGCGGCCGATCGCAGTGCCGGCCGGACCGGTGAGCGTCAGGCCGAGAGGCGTCATGACCGAGGCGGCCAGCCAGTCCACGGAGGTGACCCGGGCGAGCCGCTCCGGAGGGATCTCCCTCTGGAGGTTCACCACCCACTGCACGGCGAAGATCTCCAGCCCCAGGCCCGCCGTGACGTAGCACGCGTACACGAATTCCGGCGACACCGGCCACGCGAGCGCGAGCGGCACGACGCCGTAGAGGGCGAGCCCGGTGATGGCGGCCAGCCCCGGCCGGCCGGGCTTCCATCTCATGCTGACGAGCCCGCCCGCCAGGCCGCCGACCGACAGAAGAGCGAGGGCGGTTCCGTACACGGCGTCGCCGCCGAAGGTCTCGCGGGAGACGAGAGGCAGCAGGACCTGCGCCGGCGCGATCGTGAGCATCTGCTGGAGCGCGACGGCGACGATCACCCCCAGGACCCACCGCCGCCGGACGACCTCGGAGAGGCCGTCCGCGATCTCCCGTACGGCGGACGCCCGCCGCCCCGGCGTGACGACGGGTTCGCGCAACGGCAGGAGAAGGACGAGACCGAGCAGATAGGCCGTCAGCACGGCGAGGAATCCGATCCTGGCGGACCACGCCATCACCACGTACGCGCCGAGACCGGGCCCGATCACGGCGCCGAGCCGCCAGGAGACAGCCGTCAGCGCGGCGCCGGCCGGACGCTGGGCGGGGGTGAGGACCGAGGACAGGCAGGCCTGGTACGCGGGCCGGTGGAACGCCTCCGCCCCTCCGACGAGGAAGACCAGGAGCGCGAGAAGCCACGGGGAGGCGGTGCCGCACAACCCGACGGCGGCCACGCAGGATTGGAAACCCAGTGAGGCGACCATCACCGTACGGCGTGGCAGCCGGTCCGCCCACAGCCCGCCGAGCAACGCGAACACGATCAACGCGATCCACCGGCAGGTGAAGATCGCGCCGACGGTCGAAGCGGTGCCACCCGCGTTGAGGGCCGCGATGGTGACCGTGACCGGGAAGATCTGGTCGGCCGCCACCGACATCGTGAAGCTGAGCCACAGCAGGCGGAATTCGCGATTTCGCGCCAGAGACCCGCCCGCGGAACCGGTCAGGCCTATGAGCTTTAGCAAGCGACTGCGCATGCTACGAAATGAATCCCGATCGAGCGGAAGGCGCAAGGAAATGCCCTTCGCCGCCTCGCCGGTTCCGTCACCTCACCAGGAAAGCGGGATTACTGTGCTTGAGCGGCGGATTCCAGTATGTGCTTCAACCGGGTGAGGTCGGCCTGGACGAGGCCGGCGTCGCGGGCGAAGTCCTCGTCGTTCACACCCGGAAGGCGGCGCAGGGTGAAGACCACCTCGCAGGCGTCGCCGTCGGGAATGACCCGCATCGGGTTGTAGACGACCTGCCCGGAGGGCAGCGTGACGTCGTGGTCGAGAACGCCGTACTCGTTTCGCTCCGCGAAGGCCAGGCCGACCCGGCCCGAGGGGGTCTCCACATACCACTGTCCCTCGACGTTCTCCACCGAGCTGCCGAGCCCCGGAGCCCATTCCGGGAGGTTGGCCGGGTTCGACGCGTATTCGTAGACGTCGGCCGCGTGCCGGTCGATCCACACGCTGATGTGCCTGGATTCCGAAGCCATGCACGCCATCATGCCGGAGCCGGTCACGGCCCGCCGCTGTGCTTGACCTCGAGCGCGCTCGAATTCCTAGCGTCGCGGTCATGACTGCTTCGATCCCGCTACGGCCCGACGTGGGCGAGCTCAGCCGGCGCCGCCGGTTCCTGGTGCTCGCCATCTGCTGCGCCAGCATCGTCGTCGTGGTGATGGACATCTCCATCGTCAACGTCGCGCTGCCGGCGATTCGCCGCGACCTGAACGCCTCGGTGTCCGGCCTGCAGTGGACGATCGACGCGTACACGCTGGTGCTGGCCGGTTTCCTGGTGCTGGCCGGGTCCATGGCCGACCGGGTGGGCCGCCGGCGCGTCTTCCAGATCGGCCTGGCCGCCTTCGGGCTCGGCTCGCTGCTCTGCGGCCTGGCGCCCAGCACCGGCTGGCTGATCGCGGCGCGTGCGCTGCAGGCCGTCGGCGGCACGATGCTCAACCCTGTGGCGATGGCGATCGTCGCCGACACCTTCCCCGAACCGGCCGAGCGGGCCAGGGCCATCGGCGTGTTCGGCTCCATGAGCGGCCTGGCGCTGGCACTGGGCCCGATCCTCGGCGGCGCCCTGGTCGACGGCTTCGGCTGGCGCTCGGTCTTCTGGATCAATGTGCCGATCGCGGCCGCCGCGATCGCGTGCACCGCGTTGTTCGTGCCCGAGTCCCGCGCCGCAAGGGCGCGCCGGTTCGACCCGGTGGGACAGGCCCTGATGATCCTGCTGCTGGGCGGCGTCGTCTACGCGGTCATCGAGTCCAGGGCGATGGGCTGGACCTCGCCGGTCATCCTCGGCCTGCTCGCCGTCGCCGTAGTCGCCGTGCTGGGCATCCTCGCCTACGAGCCGCGCCGCGCCGACCCGCTGCTTGAGCTGCGCCTGTTTCGCAGCGTGCCGTTCGGCGCCGCGATCCTGATGGCGCTGTTCGCCCTGTGCGGGTTCGGGGCGTTCCTGTTCGTGACCACCCAGTATCTGCAGGACGTGCGCGGCATGCCGGCGCTGGCGGCCGGGCTGTGCCTGCTCCCGGTCGGCGCGCTGGTCGTGCTGCTCTCCCCGCTCACCGGCCGGCTGGTCGGCACCCGCGGTCCCCGGCTGCCGCTGGTGGTCGCCGGGAGCGCGCTGGCGCTGGGCGGCGGCGCGTCACTCTGGCTCGGACCGGCCACCCCGCTGCCGGCGGTGCTCGCGACCTATCTGCTGTTCGGCGTCTTCCTGGGCACCGTCAACCCGCCGATCACCAACACGGCGGTCTCCGGCATGCCCCGCTCGATGGCCGGGGTGGCGGCCTCGCTGGCCTCGGCCGGCCGGCAGACCGGCACCACCCTGGGCGTCGCGATCGCCGGAACGCTCCTGGGATCGGCCGTGGCCCGCGGCGGCACGGCCTACACCAGCGCGGAGCACGGCGTGTGGTGGCTGGTGCTCGGACTCGGCGCCGGCATCCTGACCCTCGCGCTGCTCAGCACCGGGCGCCGGGCTCAGGACACCGCCGTACGGGCGGCGGCCCTGTTCGAGGACCTCGACCGGCGCCGGTGACTCGGGCCAGAGTTCCCGTCCGTCGTCAGTCCGGAGATCCCAGGGCCGCCAGGCCGGATCGCACCGCTTCGGCGTCCCGGTCGAGCAGGCCTCGGTCCCTGGTGCCCCAGTCGGCCTCTATCCGGAAGCCATCCTCCTTGAACCGGGGGAACACATGCAGGTGGAGATGGAAGACCTCCTGGAAGGCGGCCTTGCCGTCCGCCAGGAAGATGTTCACGCCCTCGCATCGAAGGCCCGAGCGCCGCAGAGCCCGCCCCATGCGGTGGCCGATCCTCCAGACGTGTGCGCTCGTCTTCTCGTCCAGGTCTTCCAGGCCGACGGCGTGAACGCGGGGAATCACGAGAAGGTGGCCGGGCGTCACCGCCCCGATGGTCATGATCACCATCACGCGGTCGTCCGCGTAGGGGATGCTCGCCTCGGCCTCACCGCGGAGGATCGCGCAGAAGACACAGCCAGGTTCCTCATGCTCTCTCATACGCACATGGTGCAGAGCCGGTCAGGAGACGCAAGAGGGCCTCGGGGTCTTCGATTGGACGTCCTCCGGCCGGTCCTGGGAGCGCTCGGGTGCACACTGGTGTGCATGGCGACGGGAGGAATGACCGGAGCGTTCGGCGAGGCGGTACGCCGCTGGCGCGACCGGGTCGCGCCCGAGACCGCCGGACTGCCCGCGGCCGGACAGCGGCGCGCGGCCGGACTGCGCCGTGAGGAGCTGGCCCTGCTGGCCGGGATCTCCGTCGACTACGTCACCCGGCTCGAACAGGGCCGTGCGTCCCACCCGTCGGCCCAGGTCGTCGAGGCCCTCGCCCGGGCCCTGCGGCTGTCGGGCACCGAGCGCGCGCACCTGTTCCGGCTGGCCGGGCTGGCACCGCCGGGCCCGGAGACGGTGCCGGCACACATCACGCCGAGCGTCCGGCGGCTGCTGGACCGGCTGGCCGGCACCCCCGTCGCGGTCTTCGACGTGTGCTGGACGCTGCTCCTGGCCAACCCGCCGTACGCCGCGTTGATGGGCGACCCGTCGGAGTGGCGCGGTGACCAGCGCAACGCGGTGTGGCGGCACTTCCTCGGCCCCGGGAGCCGGACCCGGCACACTCCGGAGTCCCTGCGGGCGTTCGAGGCGGCCCTGGTCGCCGACCTGCGCGCGACCGCCGACCGCTACCCCGCCGACCAGCGGCTGCGGCGGCTGGTCGCGGATCTGCGCGCGAACAGCCAGCGGTTCGCCGAGCTGTGGGATTCCGGTGCCGTCGACCGGCACGAGGCCGGGCGCAAGACCATCGACCATCCGGACGTCGGTCCCCTGACATTGGACTGCGACGTGCTCACCGTGACGGGCAGCGACCTGCGCATCATGGTCTACACGGCCGAGCCCGGCACCGAGGACGCCGAACGCCTCGCGTCCCTCACCGCACTCGGTGCGCCGACACTCGCCGGATAAACCGGTTTCCGAAAACTTTCGTGGGCGACAACAGGACGAACTCGGCCGCCGACTGAAATTATTCGGCCGATCACCGAAACATTCAGAGTTTTACCCGCGACTCGACGTTAGACTGCGCCTTGTGACCGTTGTCGACGAGCCGCCCGCATCCGACCCAGAACCGCTGACCCTCGCACAGCTCGCCGAACTCGCGGGAGTGTCGAAGGCGACGGTCTCCAAGGTGGTGAACGGCAGGTCCGCGGTGGCGCCGGAGACGCGCGCCCTCATCGAGGGCCTCATCCGTGAGCACGGCTTCCGCAGGCAGCGGCGGCGCTCCAGCCCCGCCGCCGTGCTGGAGCTGGTCTTCCACGAACTGGCGGGCGACTACCCGACGGAGATCGCCCGGGGGGTGGGACAGGTCGCGCGCGAGCATCACATGGCCGTGGCGATCTCCGAGTTACAGGGCAACCACGTCCCCGGCGCCGACTGGCTCGAAGACGTGCTCGGCCGCCGCCCCGCCGGCGTCATCGCGGTCTTCTCCAGCCTGACCGACGTCCAGCGTGAGCGGCTCGCCACTCACAAGATCCCCCTCGTCCTCCTCGACCCGACCGGCGACCCGGGACACCGCGTCCCCTCGGTGGGCGCGGGCAATTGGAACGGCGGGCTCACCGCCACCCGCCACCTGCTTGATCTGGGTCACCGGCGGATCGCCATCATCACCGGGCCGTCGCACGCGCTGTCCAGCCGGGCGCGTCTCGACGGCTACCGCGCCGCGCTCGACACGGCCGGGGTGCCCGTCGACCCGGATCTGATCTGCCAGGGCGACTACCAGATCGAGGACGGCCTGACGCACACCCACCGGCTGCTGCGTCTGTCCGACCCGCCCACGGCCGTCTTCGCCTCCAACGACGGCCAGGCCATCGGGGTCTACCACGCGGCCCACCAGATGGGGCTGCGCATCCCTGAGGACCTCAGCGTCGTCGGATTCGACGACATGCCGCCGGTGCGGTGGGCCATTCCGCCGCTGACCACGATCCACCAGCCGCTGACCGAGATGGCGGGGGCGGCGGCCGCCATGCTGGTGACGCTCGCCAGGGGCGAGCCCCTCCCCCACCACCGCAAGGAGTTCGCCACGACCCTCGTCGTACGCGAGAGCACCGCTCCTCCGAAGCACTGAAGGCGAACCTCCGGCGCGACGGGGTACGCCGCACCGGAGGTGCCGGAGCTAGGGTTCCTGGTACAGGCCGTCAGGGGCTGGTGCAGGTGACGGACGGCGTGGCCGCGCTACCGTTGGCGGTGAAGCCGAAGGTGGTGGACGCCCCGGCCGCGATCGAGCCGTTGTAGTCCGCGTTGCGGACGGTCACGGAGGACCCGGACCCGCTCTGCGTGCCGTTCCACAGGCTGCTGATGCTCTGCCCGCTCGGCCAGGTCCACTTCACGGTCCAGCCGTTGACCGCCGCGCTGCCCGCCCGTACGGTCACCGTCGACTGGAACCCGCCCGGCCAGCTGTTGGTCGTCTCGATCGTCGCCGAGCACGCCCCCGTCACCGGAGACGGCGTCGAGGACGGGCTGGTACGCGGGGACGGACTGGTGTTCGGGCTCGTGTTCGGAGACGGGCTCGTGTTCGGCGACGGGCTCGTGTTCGGGGTCGCGGCGTTGAGGGCGTCGAGGACGGCCGTGTACGCCTGCTTCTTGTTGTAGTTGCCGTCGAACAGCAGCGGGGTGTCACCGCTGCGCCAGGAGTACTTGTCGGTGATGCCCCACACGGTGATGCCGGTGCAGCGGGGCACGGCCGTGCATGCCTGGGTGACGCGGCGGTAGGCGTCGGCCTGGGTCGAGCCGGAGCCGCCGACGTCGAGCTCGGTGATCTGCACGTCGACGCCGAGCGCGGCGAACTGGGCGATGTTCTGCTGGTAGTTCGACGGGGGGTTGCCGAAGTGCGACTGCAGGCCCACGCAGTCGATCGGCACGCCGCGCGCCTTGAAGTCCTTGACCATGTTGTAGACGCCTTGGGTCTTGGCGGCGGTGGCGTTGTCGATGTTGTAGTCGTTGTAGCACAGCTTGACGTTCGGGTCGGCGGCCCGCGCGGCGCGGAAGGCCTCCTCGATGAAGCCGTTGCCGAGCTTCTGGGTGAAGATCG